>NZ_JANLNL010000007.1:218546-299367 GCF_027568365.1 Niveispirillum sp. BGYR6
GTTTCCACCCAGATGCAGGGCTTCACGACGGCGCAGTTGAATGCGCTGACGACGACGGCGCTGGCATCGTTGACCACAGATCAGTTGGTCGGTTTGCAGACGGCACAGATCATCGGTCTGAACGGCACACAGATGGGTGCGCTGACGACGACGCAGATCGGTGGCCTGACCAGCACGCAGATGCGTTCGCTGACGACGGCGCAGATTGCGGCGCTGACGGTGACGCAGATCCCGGGCCTGACGGAGACGCAGGTTGGTGCGCTGACGACGACGCAGGTTCGTGGTCTGGAGACAACTGACCTTGCAGCACTGACGACGACGCAGATATCCGGCCTGACCTCGGTCCAGCTGGGTGCGCTGACGACGACGCAGGTTGCCGGGATTGAGACGACGGACCTGGGGACGCTGACGACGACGCAGGTGCGTGGTCTGACGACGGCCCAGCTTGCCGCGCTGACTACCGACCAGACGTCGGCGCTGACGGAGACGCAGTTTGGCGGTCTGACGACGACGCAGCTTCGCGCTCTGGAGACGTCTGACTTTGCGGGTCTGACGACGACGCAGCTTGGTGGTCTGTCTGCTGCCCAGATGCCGGGCCTGACGACGGGTCATTTGAACGCCCTGACGACGACGGCGGTTGTTGCGCTGACCTCGACGCAGCTGGGTGGTTTGCAGACCAGCCAGATTGCGGGCCTGAACAGCACGCAGGTTGGTCTGTTGACGACGGATCAGATCGGCACGCTGGCCTCCACGCAGCTGCGGGCCTTGACCTCGACGCAGATCGGCTCGTTGACGACGACGCAGGTTGCTGCGCTGACGACGACGCAGGTTGGTCAGCTGACGACGACGCAGGTTCGTGGTCTGGAAACGACCGATATCATCGCGATGTCGAGCGACCAGGTTGCCGGCCTGACGACGTTGCAGCTGTCGTCGCTGACGGCGACGCAGTTTGGTTCGATTGAGACGACGGACATTGCCGCACTTTCGTCGACGCAGGTTCGCAGCTTGACGACGGCGCAGGTTGCCGGTCTGTCGACGACGCAGGCTGAGGGTCTGACGACGACGACGCTTGGTGCGCTGACGACGACGCAGGTTCGTGCGCTTGAGACGACGGATCTGGCGCTGCTGACTTCGGTTCAGGTTGGTGGTCTTGTTTCCACCCAGATGCAGGGCTTCACGACGGCGCAGTTGAATGCGCTGACGACGACGGCGCTGGCATCATTGACCACAGATCAGTTGGTTGGTTTGCAGACGGCACAGATCATCGGTCTGAACAGCACGCAGATGGGTGCGCTGACGACGACGCAGATCGGTGGCCTGACCAGCACGCAGATGCGTTCGCTGACGTCGGCGCAGATTGCGGCGCTGACGACCGATCAGATCCCGGGCCTGACGGAGACGCAGGTTGGTGCGCTGACGACGACGCAGGTTCGTGGTCTGGAGACAACTGACCTTGCAGCACTGACGACGACGCAGATATCCGGCCTGACCTCGGTCCAGCTGGGTGCGCTGACGACGACGCAGTTTGGTTCGATTGAGACGACCGACCTTGTGGTGCTGACGACGACGCAGGTTCGTGGCCTGACGACGGCCCAGCTTGCCGGTCTGACCACTGACCAGACATCGGTGCTGAGCTCGACGCAGTTGAGTGGTCTGACGACAACGCAGGTTCGTAGTCTTGAATCGTCCGACTTCGCCGTGTTTACTTCGACCCAGGTGCCTGGCCTTAACTCCACCCAGCTGCAAGGGTTGACTACGGCACAGATCGGAGCGCTGACGACTTCGGCTCTGGCGTCGCTGGAAACCACTCAGCTGGTTGGTCTGACCTCAACCCTTGTGTCCGGGTTGAGCACAACCCAGGTTGCGTCGCTGACAACCACTCAGATCGGTGGCTTCACGGCCACTCAGGTTCGTGGCTTCGAAACGACTGATCTGGCGGTGTTGACGACCACCCAGGTTGCGGGCTTCTCCACAACCCAGATCGTCGCTTTGACAAGCTCGCAAATCCGTGGGTTCGCCGATACGACCATCCCCGGATTGTCCACCGATCAGGTCGCTGCCTTGACATCCTCGCAACTTGTTGCGCTGACGACGACGCAGCTCACTGCACTGACGAGCACTCAGGTCGGGGGCTTTACAACGACCCAGGCACGTGCACTGACCTCGACGCAGATTGCCGCCTTCACCACGACCCAGATTGGTGGGTTGGAGACGACGGACATCGCGGCGATGACAGACACGCAGGTTCGGGCTTTCACCTCTGTGCAGACAGGGGCGATGACCAACGACCAGATCAACGCGCTGTTTGCCTGATAATGCGTTGCCGACCGGCTGTAAGGGCCGGTCGGTATCGGATGAAAGCAATGAAACAGGGGCACCGTTCCGGCGGTGCCCCTTTTTTTGGCTTAGTCGTCGGGCCAGGTTTAACGTCGTCCTTTGACAGCTTGCCGTTGGAGTTGACGTACCGCCCGGCGCGGGTGACCTTGGCGCCGGGCCATATCGTTGGTGGTCAAGACAGGTGGGTGGTGGGAAAGTTGGAACAGGGTGGGGAACAGTCCGGCGCTGCGGTGGGGCGCGGTCCCCGGTCTGAGAAGGGGGAGGAGACGCGGGAGCGGATCTTGGATGCCGCAGAGAAGCTGTTCGCCCGGCATGGCTTCTACGGTGTCAGCGTGCGCCAGATCACCGGGGAGGCCGGGGTGGATGTGGCGCTGGCCCATTATTATTTCGGCACCAAGATGGGATTATTCGATGCGGTGTTCCTGCGCCGGGCAGAAATCCTCAACCGGGAGCGGATCGCTTCCCTCAACCGCTATCAAGCCGATCCGGGGCCGGAAGGCCCGACGGTTGAAGGGGTGATAGAGGCCTTTGTCGGGCCGATGCTGGATATCTGGGCGGCGGGCGGGCGCGGCTGGTCGGATTATTTTGCTCTGCTGGCGCAGGTGAACAACACCCCTGACTGGGGCGGGCAGACCATGGCCCGCTATTTCGATCCGGTCATCCACCGCCTGCTGGATGTGCTGCGCCCCATCCTGCCGGGAGCGACGGAGGCGGATTTGCTCTGGAGTTATCAGTTCCTCTCCGGCGCCATGCTGCTGGCCTTCGCCCAGACCGGCCGGATTGAACGACTCTCCGGCGGTGCCCTGGTATCCGATGATGTCGCGGCGGTGCGGGCCCGGATGCCCCGCTATATCGCCGCCGGTTTTCGCGCCGTTTGTGGCAATAAAGCTGCTCCGCAGGCCGATAAAGCCATGCCTTGAGCGACGGGCTGTGCTGCGTCTCTGCCGGATCGGTATAAATAAATAATTATTTCAATAACTTACGTGAACTATTGGTGATGGCACCGTTGCCTCTGCTTCTGCGCGACAACATTGTTAATGTGAATTGTTCGCAATATCGTGCGCGCAGCCAAACATTCTTCCGGCCTTGCGGCCGTGAGGGTGCCGGCAAGGAAATACCAGGACCATCCGGGCCTGAATTTGCGTATGCGAATAACATTGAGAATGAATTGCCCGCCGAAATATACGGTGAAGGGAAGGGTCTCTGAAATGGAAGATAAGTCGGGTTCGACTCTGGTGCGTGGTCGTATGGCCTTGATGGCGGCGCTTTCTGCCGGTGTGGTCTCGTCAGTGGCGGCACCCGCTCTGGCGCAGCAGGCACAGCCGGCCCAGCAGGGCAATGCCAGCGGCGGCACCATGATGCTGCCGACGCTGAGCGTCGAAGGCCAGGGCGTGGCCAATGAGAAGAAGCCGCCGGAGCGGGTGGCGTCGCCGAAATATGTCGCCCCGCTGCGGGACACGCCGCAGACCATCACCGTCATTCCCAAGGCGGTGATGCAGGAACAGAACCTGATTTCGCTGACCGATATCCTGTCCACCGTACCGGGCATCACCTTTGGCGCGGGTGAGGGCGGGGCCGGTGGTTCCGACAGCGTCAATCTGCGCGGCTATTCCGCCAACAGCGACATCACCATCGATGGCGTGCGCGACAGCGGCGCCTATGTGCGCAGCGACAGCTTCAATGTGCAGCAGGTCGAGGTGACGAACGGAGCCAATTCCGTGTTCAACGGCTCTGGCTCCGTCGGCGGCACCATCAATATGGTCAGCAAGGTGGCGCAGGATGACCGCTTCACCGAAGCGACGGCCGGCATCGGCACCGACAATTATTACCGCGCCACGGTGGATACCAACCAGAAGCTGGATGAGAATACTGCCATCCGTCTGAATGGCATGTGGCACCGCAACGATGTGCCCAAGCGCGATGTGGAGGATGCCAAGCGCTGGGGCATCGCCCCGTCGATCACCCTGGGCCTGAATACCGACACCCAGGTTTCCATCAGCTATCTGCATCAGCAGGATAATAATATCCCGCTTTATGGTGTGCCCTACGGCTTGAACGCTGTTTCACGCGGGCCGCTGGCCGGTATCGACCGCGAGGCCTACTACGGCTACAGCAATATCGATACGCAGGAGAGCACGTTGAACATGGCCACCCTGAAGGTGGATCATCGCTTCAACGACACGCTGTCGATCAGCAACCTGACCCGCTGGCAGCAGGTGGACAGCTTCGTCACCACCTCTTACCTGCAGGGGACCTGGTGTCTGGCCAATGGCATCAACGCCTATACCGGTGCGCGCTGCACCCCGGCGGGTATCTTCACGCCCAGCACCAATCGCGGCATCACCCGCGATGCCGATACCAGCATCTTCTATAACCAGACCGATCTGAAGGCCTCGCTGCAGACCGGCAGCATCAAGCATGATATCGTGCTGGGTGCCGCCATCTCGTCGGAGAAGTTCGACCAGAGGTCGGGCAACCGCCTGCGCAATCCGGATGGTACGGTGCCGACGGCCAGCTTTGTGCCGATCTCCATCGCCAATCCCAACAGCGTCTGGACCGGACCGGATAATTTCATCGTGACCGGCGATGTGGATTCCACGCTGAACAACCAGGCTATCTACCTGTTCGACCGCACCCAGCTGTCCGAGCAGTTCGAGCTGAATGGCGGTCTGCGCTGGGAGCGGACCGACGGTGACTATCACAGCACCACCTATGCCTATACGGCCACCGGAAAGACCACCACGGTCAGCCCGACGGCCAGCAACAAGGAGCATCTGTTCTCCTGGCGCGTCGGGGCGGTCTATAAGCCGCTGCCCTTCGGTTCGATCTATATCGGCTATGGCAATTCCAAGACGCCGTCGCAGAGTGCGGTCAATGGTGCCTGCTCCACCACCGCCAACAGCCTCAGCTGCAATGTGAAGCCGGAAACGGCGGAAAATATCGAGCTGGGTACCAAGTGGGATGTGCTGGATGAGCAGCTGTCGCTGACCGCCGCCATCTTCCGCAATGACCGCACCAACTACAAGGTGGCCTCCAACGAGCCGGGCGTGCCGGATCAGCAGCTGGATGGCAAGTCGCGGGTGGATGGCGTCGCTTTGGGTGCTGCTGGCCATATCACGCCGGAATGGGGCCTGTTCGCCAACTATACGTTCCTGGATAGCGAGGTGCTGCAGGGCGTTTCCGATTACTGCCTTGCCAACCCGACCCAGGCCAGTTGCGCCAGCTCGCTTGCTGCTGCCAACGGTCGCCAGGGTGCGGCGCTGACGGCCACGCCGCGCCATGCCTTCAGCATCTGGACCACCTATGACCTGCCGGTTGGGGTGCAGTTGGGCTATGGCGTGACCTATCAGGGCAAGTTGCTGCCCAACAACTCCGACGCCCTGGCCATGTACAAGGTGCCGGCCTATTGGGTCCACCGCGCGGCTGTGTCTTATCAGCTGAATGATCAGGTGAAGCTGCAGCTGAATGTCACGAACCTGTTTGACGAGACCTATTATACCAAGATCCGCAGCAACGCGACCAATGGCTGGGCCAACCCCGGCACGGGGCGCAATGCCACGCTGACGGTCGGCTACACGTTCTGATCTGACGCTGAAGAGCGCTGCAAGGGGGAAGGGGAGCGGCCGCACAGCCGCTCCCCTTTTTCATGGGGGCATTGATGCAAATCAGAGTGGCTCTCAGAAGCGACTGTTATAGGCTGGCTCCCTTGCTGTTTTCACCAGGATATGCACCATGTTGATCGCCATCCCCAATGTGCTGACCCCGGAGCAGGTGGGGCAGGCCCGCGCGGCCCTGGATGCGGCTGACTGGGTGGATGGGAAGGGGACCGCCGGGTTCCAGTCCGCCAAGGTGAAGGATAATGCCCAACTGCCGGAGAACCACCCGGTGGCGCAGGAACTGGGGCAGATGATCCTGCAGGCGCTGTCGCGCAACCTGCTTTTCATGTCGGCGGCCTTGCCGTCCCGGATTCTGCCGCCGATGTTCAACCGCTATGCGGGGGGGCAGCATTTCGGCGCCCATGTCGATAATGCCATCCGGCTGGTGCCGGGCACCGGCCAGCGCCTCCGCACCGACCTCTCCTGCACCCTGTTTTTCGCGGAGCCCGACGAATATGACGGTGGGGAGCTGGTGATTGAGGATCTGTTTGGCACCCAGCAGGTGAAGCTGCCGGCCGGTCACATGGTGCTTTATCCCAGCAGCAGCCTGCACCATGTCCGGCCGGTGACGCGCGGCGCGCGCGTGTCTTCCTTCTTCTGGGTGCAGAGCATGATCCGCGATGATGCACAGCGCCGCATCCTGTTCGATATGGACATGGCGATTGTGCGCCTGAACCAGGATGTCCCCGACCATCAAGGCGTGCTGTCGCTGACCAACAGCTATCATAACCTGCTACGGCTCTGGGCGGATGTGTGATGGGTGGTCAGTGTGGCCGCTGAATATTTTTACCGGCAGGGCTTGTGCCATGCGGAATGGCTTCTTACATCAGGTCAGTCTCGGGTCCGGGCCCCTCTGACGTGGTTTAACGCCACGTGATGTCGGACTCCTTGGACGAAGCTGTCGCTTGGTCGTGAAGGAGCCTGTTATGACCTATCAATTGCCGTACATTATCCGATTTGCCCAGGTTGCCACCGCCCTGCACCGTGCGCGGGCAATCCGGCGGCCGGGATTGTTCCGGCTGTCCTGGCCGCGTCGGCAGCGGCTGGGCGCCTGGTGGTTGGCCGCGATCTGACGCGCAAAGGCCGCCCCGAATGCCCCCGCGTTTGCGCTCCTATGCCCCGGTTCTGGCAACCGGGGCGGGCTTTTCTGACCGTCACTGGCGTGTGCGGCGACGGTTGGATCGTGTCTCGGGTCTGTTGGACCATGCCTTTCGCCTGCCGTTGCTCGGCTGGCGCTTCGGGCTGGACCCGGTGCTGAATCTGGTCCCTGGTCTTGGCACATTGGCCAGTGGCGGCATCTCCGCCTGGCTGATCGTGGAGGCTGCCCGGCTGCGGGTGCCGCGTTCCCTGCTGGTCCGCATGGCGGGCAATGTGGCGCTTGATACCGTTCTGGGGGCCATTCCCCTGGTCGGTTGGGCCGCCGATTTCGTCTTCAAGGCCAATGACCGCAATATGAGGTTGCTGCGCCGCCATCTGGATGGCGCGCATCCTTTCCGTGATCCCCAGGGTGGGCCGCTGATCGATGGCACGGCCGCCGCCCTTTGAGGGATGTTTTCCAAACATATAACTTGGCAGGATGTGATCCTATGAGCTTGTTCGGTATGTTCAAGAGCGATAAGGGCGAGCAGATGACGCCGCACAAGGCGTTCACCATCGCCCTGATCTACACCATGGCCGCTGATGGCGAGATGGACCCCGAAGAGGTGGGCCATCTGCTGGCGGTGATCGGTGGCGACAGCAAGGGTGGTGTTATTGGCGTTGGTGCCAATAACCAAGCCCTGCTGGACTCGGCCTTCAAATATGTCCGCAGCCACAGCCATGAACAGTTCCTGGCCGAGGCGACCCCAGTGCTGACCACGGCACAGCGCCTGTGCATCCTGATGAATCTGGTGGACAGCGCGCTGGCCGATGGCGATGCGGAGCCGGAGGAGCGGGTCTTCTTCGACAAGGCCCAGCAGGCCTTTGGCATTACGGATGAAGAGTTCCGGCCTTATTTCGAAGTCATCATGATGAAGAATGACCGGTCGGTCTTCCGTGACCAGAACCACCCGATGAACCAGCCCGGTTTCAAGGTCGGCCTGTCCGGCCAGCACTGAGGCAAATGACAAGGGGGTGGCGACCTGCGGGCCGCCACCCCCTTGTCAGGACATTATACCCCCGGCGCCAACATCCGTTGGCTTGCTATCACCTGTTATGCTGCGCGGGCATTTTCCAGGAACTGCGCCACCTGGCGGGACAGCCGGCTGGCGCCACCAGAGAGTTCGCCGGCGGCGGTTCGCACCTGATGGGCGGCATCGCCGGTTTCGCTGGTGGACTGGTTCAGACCGGTGACATTTTGCGTCACCTCCTGCGTGCCGGCGGCGGCCTGGGTGATGTTGTTGGCAATTTCCCGCGTTGCCGCCTGTTGTTCCTCTACCGCCGCCGCGATGGCTGCCGCTGTGGAATGAACGTCGCGCACCGACTGGGTGATCCCCTGCAGGGCAGCGCCGACCCGGTCACTGGCACCCTGAATTTCCGCGATCTTGTCGCGGATACGGTCGGTGGCGGTCGCCGTCTGGTTGGCGAGCCCCTTCACTTCGCTGGCGACCACGGCAAAGCCCTTGCCAGCTTCGCCTGCCCTTGCCGCTTCAATCGTGGCATTCAGGGCCAGCAGGTTGGTCTGGCTGGCAATGGCATTGATCAGATCGACAACCTCCCCCACCTCGCGGGCGGCATCGGCCAACTGCGCCATCAGCACGTCGGCATGGCCGGCATCTTCCACCGCCTTGCTGGTGCGGCCATTGGCGGCTTCCGCCTGCCGGCCAATTTCCTGGATGGAAGCCGCCAGTTCCTCCGTCGCGCTCGCCACAGTGGCGACATTGGCGCTGGCCTGCAGGGCAGCGGCGGCCACGGCAGCGGACTGGTCGTTCGCACGGCCTGCCGTCTGGCTGAGGCTGACGGCAGCATTCGCCATCTCCTCTGCTGCCTGGCTGACCAGATCGACAACGCCTTTTACATTGGTTTCAAAATCGTCGGTCAGCTTCACCTGCTGCGTGATCAGCGACCAGGTCAGCATCGGGGCGACATAATTGCCGGCCGTATCGCGGATGGCGCTGACGCGCAGATCCATCACCTCACCCCCGACACGGATCTTGGCGTGGTGGGGCAGATTGGCCGGATTGGCCAGGATGCGCCGCTGATGTTCGGGGTGCTTGTGCAGAATGTCGATAGACTGGCCGACCATCTCATCCACCTTGCAGGGCAACAGGTTCTCAATCGTCTTCAGCACCTGCTGGCTCTGCTTGTTCATATAGGTGATGCGGAAATCATTGGCTGGATCGCAGGTCATCACGCCCAGCGGCAGCTCGGCAATCATCTGCGCCTGGGCGAAGCACTGGGTTACTGTTACCCCCAATGTATCGGTGGCATTGGCAATGCGGCCGATTTCGTCACGGCGTGTCCATTTCAAGGGGGCCACCGGCTCATTCCGGCTCAATTTTCCGAGAATGTCCGCCACACGGCGCAAGGGTGCAGCCACCAGCCGGGAAAGCATCAACGCCAGTATCACAGCGAAAATGGTGACCAATATTGCACCACCCCAAATGGCGACCATGGCGTGCTGCTTTTCGTCTTCTGCGGCCTGAACGATGCCGGCCAGCCGTGTCTGTTCGGCGATCAAGGCGCCGGTGACCGTCTCATGTAATTTGGCCTGAAGGGTACGCCCGGTAGGGCTGTTAGCGATCTCCCGGGCCTTGTTGACACCATCCGTCTGGGCCATCAGCGCCACTTCCTGGTCCCCGACCTTTTGGCGCCATTCTGCGGCCACGGTTGACAGGGCCTGCAAGCGCTGTTGCTGCTCCGGCTCCGTGGCCAGTTGCTGTGCTTTTTGTATTGCCTCGTCAAAATTACCGCCCGCTTTACGGTATTGTTCGACGAAGGAGGCATTGCCGGTGGCCATATAGCCGCGCACAGATGATTCCTGCCGCGTGCTGGCAAGCTCTGCGGCTGACAGGACCAGCAGCATTTCCTGGGATTTGCTGTTGCGTTGCAATGCGCTGTCAAGCTGGTTCAACCCATCGGTCGTAACCATGCCGGCAACCAGGACAACACCAATCACGGTCCCAAAGGACACACCCAATTTTGAAAGGATCGAGAGATCGATGAGTCGCATGATTTTCCCCATTCACCGGCGATGACAGGCGGCGCCCGTTATTCTAGGGGGAGCTTAGAGCATTTGTTTTGAACAAATTAAGTCTGGAATCTTACTGCAACTGGATAGCCTATCCTTTGGGTCAGGCTGGCATGAAAATCAATTTTTATCGTCAGAAGCCTATTGAAATCCGTCGTGATCACTCCAAAAGCGATGCTCTACTATAGTTATATTTTTTTTGAATCGCATTGATAGGTGTAGTACGTGTTTTTTCCGGCGCGTAAGAACCATTTTTAGTTTTGTCCGTTTTGATGAAAATAATTATGATGTGAGTTGAATAGAACTTATCCCACATTGGTTGATGCATTGTTAACCTGCGCCCCACGGGGCGCATAAGCCATGCCATTGGTATCCTGACGTTGGCGGCATTGATCATACGTCTTGAAAAATGCCGCCAACTCAACGTTTCAGTGTGCGTGGCCGCCCAGCTCAAACCGGGCCTGACCCGACGTGCCGTCCTTGCTCCGCACACTGACCAGTGCGTCGGCACCATCCGGCGCCTTGCCGCTGGCCTGGAGGTGATCGCCGGCGGGGGCCAGGATCAGCGTCCCCTTGCGGGTGCTGCCCTGGGTGAAAAGCAGGCTGGCCTGTATGCCGTCAACCGCCACCGGCTTGTCATTGGCCGGGTCCAGCAGGTAGAGCCGGACGGTGCCATCCGCCAGCACCAGTTCCGCCTCGAACCCGGCAAGCTTTTGCACGATGCCGCCATGCGGGCCTTTGGCATCGGCGGGGTGTGAATGGTCGTGGCCATGGCCGTGGGCATGGTTCTCGGCTGCCAGGGCGGTGCCGGTGGCGAATAACAGGCCGGCGGTCAGCAGGAACGGCTTCAACATGATGGTTTCCTTCCTTTGATGAACGGGATGGGGGCCCGGCGGCAGGGGCCGCCGGGCTTTGGCAAAGGCTCAATGGGGGGTGGTTGGCAGGGCAGGGGCTTCCGCCTCCTCCTCCGCTTCGCCGACCAATGGCCCGGCGAAGCGGCGGTAGAGTGCTGGCAGCACCAGCAGGGTCAGCAAGGTGGCGGTGATCAGCCCGCCAATGACCACGGTGGCGATGGGGCGCTGCACCTCTGCCCCCGGGCTGGTGGAAAGCGCCATGGGCACAAAGCCCAGGCTGGCCACCAGGGCTGTCATCAGCACCGGGCGCAGGCGGGTCTGTGCCCCCTCCCGCACCGCCTGTTCCAGCGCCATGCCCCTGATCCGCAACTGGCGGATATAGGAGAGCATGACCAGACCATTCAGCACGGCGATGCCGGACAGGGCGATCATGCCGACGGCGGCGGAGATGGAAAATGGCATCCCGCGCAGGAACAAAGCCAGGATGCCGCCGGTCAGCGCCAGCGGCACGCCGCTGAATACCAGGGCCGCATCCCGGCCGGAGCCCAGGGCGCTGTAAAGCAGCAGGAAGATCAGGGCGAAACAGGCCGGCACCACCAGCGTCAGCCGTTCCCGCGCGGCGATCAGGTTTTCAAACTGGCCGCCCCAGTTGATCCAGTAACCGGCGGGCACCGTCACCTGGGTGGCGATGCGCGCCTGCGCCTCGGTCACGAAGGAGCCGATATCCCGCCCGCGCACATTGGCCTGCACCACGATGCGGCGCTTGCCATTTTCGCGGCTGATCTGGTTGGGCCCCTCGGCGATGCTGAAGCTTGCCACTTCCCCCAGCGGTACGGTGCGCACCGCCGTTTCCCCCCGGCCCGCCACCGTTTCGGCGGGCAACGGGATGGGCAGGGCGGCCAAGGCAGCGGGATCGTTGCGCAGCGCCTCCGGCAGGCGGGTGACAATATTGAAGCGGCGGTCACCCTGGTAGAGCAGGCCCGCTTCCAGCCCGCCCACGGCCATGGCCAGCACCTCCTGCACATCGGCCACGGACAGGCCGTAGCGGGCGGCCTTGGCCCGGTCTACCTCCATATTCAGGTACGTCGCACCGGATACCTGTTCCACCCGTACATCGGCTGCCCCCGGCACGGCTTGCACAACAGCGGAAATCTGGTTGGCGGTGGCCAGCAGCGTGTCGAAATCATCGCCGAACAGCTTGATGGCGACATCGCCACGCACGCCGGCCAGCAATTCGTTGAACCGAAGCTGGATCGGCTGGCTGACCTCATACACCTGCCCCGGCAGGGCACCCACGGCCTTTTCCAGCCGCTTGACCAGTTCAGCCTTGGACAGCGACGGGTCCGGCCATTGGTCGCGCGGCTTCAACATGACGAACATATGGGAGATGCCGGGGGGCATCACGTCGGTGCCGATTTCCGCCGTCCCGGTTTTGGAGAAGGCGAAGGCCACCTCCGGGAAGGCGGTGATGGTCTTTTCGATCTCCAATTGCTGGCCGGTGGCCTGATCCAGCCCGGTGCTGGGGATACGGAAGGCATTCAGGGCCAGATCGCCTTCATCCAGTTGTGGGATGAATTCCTGGCCCATCTGGCTGAACAGCAGCAGACTGCCACCAAACAGCAAGGCTGCCAGCGCCGCCAGCCGCAAGGGAGCTTTCAGCGCCCGGTCCAGCAGGGGGCGATAGGCGGTGCCGGCGCGGCGGATGATGATATTCTCCTTCTCCTCCACCTTGCCGGAAACGAAGATGGCGATCAGGGCTGGTACCAGGGTCAGCGACAGGATGAAGGCCGCCACCAAAGCGATGATAACGGTCAGGGCCATCGGCTCGAACATCTTGCCTTCCACCCCGGTGAAGGTAAGCAGCGGCAGATAAACAACGATGATGATGGCTTGGCCATAGACGGAAGGCTGGATCATCTCCTTGGCGGCGATGGTCACCTCGCTCAACCGTTCGCGCAGGGTCAGCACCCGGCCCAGATGGTGCTGACGCTCCCCCAGCCGGCGCAGGCAGTTTTCCGCGATGATGACGGCGCCATCGACGATCAGGCCGAAATCCAGGGCGCCCAGGCTCATCAGGTTGGCGCTGACCCCGGCCTTCAACATGCCGGTGGCGGTCAACAGCATGGTGACGGGGATGACCAGGGCGGTGATCAGGGCCGCCCGGATATTGCCCAGCAGCAAGAACAGCACGGCAATGACCAGCAATGCCCCCTCGGTCAGGTTCCTGGCCACGGTCTTCACCGTGGCATTCACCAGATCGGTGCGGTCCAGCACCGTCTTTGCCATAATGCCGGCAGGCAGGGAGCGGCGGATATCCTCCAGCTTGGCATCCACGGCAGCGGCCACGGTGCGGCTGTTCTGGCCGATCAGCATCAGGGCGGTACCCACCACCACTTCACGCCCGTTTTCAGAGGCACTGCCGGTGCGCACCTCCTGCCCCGGCTGGATGGCGGCCACATCGCCCAGCCGTACCGGCACGCCCTCCCGCGTTGCCACCACCACCTGGGCGATCTGGTCGGGCGTGGCGATGCGCCCGTCTGAGCGCACGATGAACAGCTCGCCATTGCGCTCCAACTGCCCGGCCCCCAGGCTCTGGTTGGCGCGTTCCAGCGCCCGGCCCAGCTCCGCAAAGGTCAGGTTGAAGGCGATCAGCCGGGCCGGATCGGGCATGACATGGAACTGGCGGACATAGCCGCCGATCGTGTCCACGCCGGCCACCCCCTTCACCCCCTTCATCTGGGGGGAGACGATCCAATCCTGCACCGTGCGTAGATATGTGGCCCGCTCCACCTCACTGGTCAGGCTTTCGCCTTCCGGGGTCAGGAAACTGCCATCGGGTTGCCAGCCGGGCTTGCCGGCCTCCGCTTTCGCCTGTTCGAACGGTGCATATTCCACCGTCCACATATAGACCTCGCCCAGCCCGGTGGAGATCGGACCCATGGTGGGGGCAAGGCCGGGGGGAAGCTGTTCCTTGGCTTCCGTCAGCCGCTCGCTCACCTGCTGGCGGGCGAAATAGATATCCACCTTCTCCCCGAAAATGGCCGTCACCTGCGACAAGCCGTTGACGGAGATGGAGCGGGTGCTTTCCAGCCCGGCAATACCGGCCAGGGCTGTTTCCACCGGATATGTCACCTGCTGTTCAATTTCGAACGGCGACAGGGCCGGGGCCAGCGTGGTGATCTGGATCTGGTTGTTGGTGATATCGGGAACCGCATCAATGGGCAGACGCAGCAGCGACTGCACACCAAAGGCGGCGGCGACCGCCACCAGCAGCACCACCAGAAAGCGGCGCTGGATGGCGAAAGTGAGGATACGTTCGATCATGCCAACGTTCCTCAATGCGAATGCGAATGGGCGGCGGCCCCGCGCGATGCCTCGGCCTTCAACAGGAAGGTGTTGCCCGTGGCCACCTGATCGCCGGGGAACAGACCGAATAGCACTTCCGCCACGCTGCTGTTGCGGCGGCCGATTTCCACCACGCGCGGTTCAAACCCCTCCGCATTGCGCACAAACACGACGGTTTCGCCCTTCAGCGTCTGCAGGGCAGAGGCGGGCACGGTGATATCCGCCGCCTCGCCGCTGCCGGCCTCGATGGCGCCGCTGGCGAAGTCACCGGGCCGCCAGTGGCCTTCGGCATTATCCACCTGTGCCACCACGCGGGCGGCCCCCGTGGCCGGGTCGATGGTGGGGGCGACGAAGATCACCTTTCCGTCACCCTGCTGGCCATGGTTGCCCTTCAACACCAGCCGCTGCCCCTCCCGCACCTGGGGCAGGTCGGCGGCATAGACGGGCAGTTCCACCCAGACCTGTGACAGGTCGGCAATGGCAAAGGCCTCCTTCTCCGCCGCCACCAGCTCCCCGCGCTGCAGGTTGCGGGCGGTGATGCGACCGGCGATGGGCGCGCGCAGTTCCAGCCGCGCCAGGCTGGCCGGGTTCTGACTGGGCAAGGCCTTGATATCGCTTGCACTCAGGCCCAGTGCTGCCAGTCGCTGGCGGGTGGCATCCAGGCTGATGCGGGCGGTTTCGGCCGCCGTGCGGGCGTCCAGATAATCCTGCTCGGCCGAGATTTTCTTGCGCCAGAGGCCTTCCTCACGCTTCAGGGTGCCGGCGGCCAGCCCCTCCTGCCGCTGGGCGGAAAGATAGGCGGCCTTGGCGTCGGCCAGTTCGGCACTATCCAGCACGGCCAGCACCTCCCCCGCCGCCACCCTGTCGCCCAGCCGCTTGGGCAGTTCCACCACCACGCCGGGGAGGCGGGTGGTCACGCTGCTCATCCGGTCGGCATCGGCGGTGACGCTGCCCATCACCCGCACCTCGCCGGTGACGGCGGCGGGGCCGGCGGCGACAAGGGTAATCTTGGCCTTGGCAATCTGCTCCGCCGTCAGATGCACATTGCCGTCGCTTTCCTCCTCCTCGCCATGCGCATGGCCGCCTTCGGCAGCGTGGTTGTGGCCATCGCCCTCGGCGTGTTTTTCGTCCTTGGGCGCGTGGTCGCCGGGACCGGCGAAGGCATGGGGTGCGCCGCCGGTGGCCAGGGCTGCCAGACAGACACCGATCAGCAGGAATTTCTTGGTCATCGTGCCCCCTCTGCGCCGGTCACGGCGGCGGTTGCGGTCAGCCGGTCCAGCTCAGCCCGCGCGTTATGAAAGCCCTGGAGTGTGTTGATCAGGTCGCGCCGCGCCTCAAACAGGGTGCGCTGCGCCTCCAGCACCTCCAGGTAGGCGAACTTGCCTTGGCGATAGCCTTCCTGGGCGGCGGCAAAGGCCGTTTCCGCCGTGGGAATGATCTGATCTTTCAGGGCGGTGGCGCCATCGCGGGCAGCGTCCAGATTGGCCTGGGCGGCAGCCAGCCGCCGGTCACGGTCGATCCGCTCGGCGGCCAGATCGGCCTCTGCCGCCGTCAGTTCGGCGCGGGCGCGGGCAATCGCCCCCCGATTCTGGTCAAACACGGGGATCGGCACGCTGACACCAACCAGGAAGGCATTATTGTCCCCCTCCCGGAACTGGCGGAAGCCGGCAGAGACCGTCACGTCGGGAATGGCTTTGGCCCGTTCCACCGCCAGATCGGCGCGGCCCTGGCGCACGGCGGTCTGCTGACGCAGCAGGTCCGCCGATTCCCCCGTTTGGACGGCCGGGGCGCTGTCCAGCCGGGTGAACCAATCATCCACCAGATGCTGGCCCGTTTGCGGGATACCGGTCAGCCCGGCCAGCATCTGCCGGGCCAACTGGGCGCGGCGTTTGGCCTGATCCAGTACCATCTGAGCCTGCCGTCGGGCGATTTCTGCCCGGCTCAACTGGATCGGCGCTTCCCGACCGGCATCCAGCCGTGCCTGGATGGCGCGTTCCACCTCGCCGGCCAGCCGTACCTGATCATCGGCCAGGGCCAGATCGGCCTCGGCGGCCAGGGCTTCGGCAAAGGCCAGCCGCACATCGCGCGTCAGGTCCAGCCGGCTGATCTCCAGATCATAGCCGGCGCGGGAAAGGCCGGCGCGGGCGGCATCCACCCGCGCGCCCCGCTTGCCGCCCAGCTCCAGCGTTTGGGACAGGCTGTAGGTGCGTTCAGAACTGCGGAAATCCCGATAGGGACCAGAGCCCTTGAAATTCTCCATCTCGACGGAGAGCTGGGGATTGGGGGCGACATCGGCCTGATCGACACCGGCGGCGGCGGCCTGTCGGCGGGCCTGGGCGGCAGCGGTACGTGGCCCCGTTTCCAGGGCCTGGGCGATGGCGGCCTCTATGGTCAGGCTGGCTGGCGGCTGTTGCGCCATTGCCAGCGGCACCCCGGCGATAACCATCGCCAGGGCGGTAACAAGATGAATGCGCATGGAAACTCCCACATGCGGACAAGCAGATCGCGGGGACGCCACGGGGGGCGGTCACCCGGCTTCAGGTCGGCTTGTCAGGCGCGTGGGGGTTCTTCGGGCTGGCGCGGCTCGGCGCTGGCCGGTGGCGTTTCGCTATCGGCGCGGTACAGGGTCGGTTCCCAGAAGGCGGGTTCCGACACATGTGTCAGGCGGACATGATCGGCCACATGGATATGGCTGCAGCAATGATGCGCATCCATCCCGTGAGGCGCGTCCGGCGCCGGGGAAGCGTCCGTGCAATCCAGCGTACCGGCATCCGCCACGCCATGCACATGCTCCGGCATCACGTCCCGGGCATGGATGCCGGGAGCGTTGAACAGGAATGCCACGAGCAACAGAAGGGCGGCGAAGCAGCGCATGGGACCTAAGATAGGGTGATTGCGGATGGTTCGCAAGGGAGGTGGTGCCACCTTTTGCTCAAAAGAAAACCCCGGCACCATCGGCACCGGGGTTCCCCATCACAACGAAACCTGTACGGTTTCGCCCATCGCCTTACTTGGCGCGGGCGGCCTGCAGGTTTTCGTCCAGCTTGGCCAGGAAGTCCTGGGTGGTCAGCCACTTCTGTTCCGGCCCGATCAGGGTGGCCAGATCCTTGGTCATGTAGCCATCTTCCACCGTGGCCACGCAGACCTTTTCCAGGGTCTTGGCAAACTCCACCACGTCGGGCGTGTTGTCGAACTTGCCGCGATAGGTGAGGCCCTGGGTCCAGGCGAAGATGCTGGCGATCGGGTTGGTGGAGGTGGGCTTGCCCTTCTGATGGTCACGGAAGTGACGGGTCACGGTGCCGTGGGCGGCTTCCGCTTCCACCGTCTTGCCATCGGGGGTCATCAGCACCGAGGTCATCAGACCCAGGGAGCCGAAGCCCTGCGCCACCAGATCGGACTGCACGTCGCCGTCATAATTCTTGGCGGCCCACAGGAAGTTACCGGACCACTTCAGGGCGGACGCCACCATGTCATCGATCAGGCGATGTTCATAGGTGATGCCGGCGGCCTGGAACTTGTCGGCGAATTCCGCCTCGAACACTTCCTGGAACAGGTCCTTGAAGCGGCCATCATAGGCCTTCAGAATCGTGTTCTTGGTGGACAGGTACACCGGGTAGCCGCGCATCAGGCCATAATTCATGCAGGCGCGGGCAAAGCCACGGATCGATTCATCGACATTGTACATGCCCATGGCAACGCCCGGCCCGTCGAAATCGAACACGGTGTGGCGGATGTTGCTGGTGCCATCGGCGCTGGTGAAGGTGATGGACAGGCGGCCGGCGCCGGGGATGATGAAATCCGTGGCCTTGTACTGGTCACCGAAAGCATGGCGGCCGATGACGATCGGCTGGGTCCAGCCGGGCACCAGACGCGGCACGTTCTTGCAGATGATCGGCTCGCGGAAAACGGTGCCGCCCAGGATGTTGCGGATGGTGCCGTTGGGCGACTTCCACATCTGCTTCAGGTTGAATTCCTTCACCCGCGCTTCGTCGGGGGTGATGGTGGCGCACTTCACGCCCACGCCGTAATGCTTGATGGCTTCGGCGGATTCGATGGTGATCTTGTCGTCCGTCTTGTCGCGGGCTTCCACGCCCAGATCGTAATACTTCAGATCGACGTCAAGGTACGGCAGAATCAGGCGGTCCTTGATGAACTGCCAGATCACGCGGGTCATTTCGTCGCCGTCGAGTTCCACGATCGGATTGACGACTTTGATCTTCGACATGGAAGCGCTCTCCCAGGGTTCAAGAGGGCGGACCTGTTATCTGGTCCGCCCGGCGGTGGCCAATAAAGCCTATTTGCAATAACGTCGCAACAGCCCCGCAACCGGTAACTTTCGTTCAAGGGGCGGGGCTGGCCTGCGGTATCATCAAATCCGCGCCGTCTGCGCCTCGCGCATCGGGGTCGGTTGCACCGACAATAGCGGCAGGATCGATTCCACGTCATTGACGATCTGATACAGCTGGCTGCTGGCACCCGGCAGGTTGGGTTTGCGCATGAAGCCGGTGGCCTGCATATGGTCCATCAGGGCCAGCAGCGGATCCCAGAAGCCATTGATATTGACGATGATCACCGGCTTGGCGTGCAATTGCAGCTGACGCCAGGTGATGATCTCGAACATCTCGTCCAGGGTGCCGATGCCGCCCGGCAGCACGATGAAGGCGTCTGAACGCTCCACCATCATGCGCTTGCGGGTATGCATACTGTCGACCACATGCAGCTCGGTCAGGCCGGTATGGTCCACCTCGAACTTCTGGATATGGTCGGGGATGATGCCGATGACACGGCCGCCGGCAGCCAGGGCGGCATCGGCGGTGATTCCCATCAGGCCGACATTGCCGCCGCCATAAACGATCTCCAGCCCGGCTGTGGCCAGCAGATGGCCGGTTTGTTTCGCCGCCTGCTTATAGGCCTCATCCACATAATTCGATGAACCGCAGTAAACGCAGACGGAACGGATATTCGACATGATCAACGCATTTCCCTGACGACGGATACCGGTGATGGGCCCGTAAAAGCTGGTGTTGACGGCAGATGCCGGAATGGATGCTGGCGGCACTCTGTCACGCCATAAAGGATGGGTAAACCCGCAGCTTGTTCCCAATGTGGCTTTCTTGCCTCTTGCGGTTATGGGGCGGTACCAACAAATTGCGGGGCGGATGTGCTGCGGTGCATCCACTGACCCCCATCCGGGACGCCGCCTTAATCCTTTGGCGCCGGCCCGGCGCCAGGATGACAGGAGAATCGAATGAAGCGTATTCAGGGCTTGCTGATCGCCGGTTTGGTGGCTGCCGGTGTGCTGTCGGCTGGCGTCGCCGTCGCTGCACAGGACCCGCTGGCCGTGGTTGACGCGCGCAAGACCGAGCTGAAGAAGGCCGGCGGCGCCATGAAGGCCATTGGTGCCTTCCTGAAAGAGGGCAAGGGCACCGTCGCCGATGTGCAGGCCGGCGCCGCCACCATCGAGGGCGTTTCCAAGGCCTTCCCCGGCTGGTGGCCGACCGGCACCGCCATTGGCGTGGGGGAGAGCGAAGCCAAGCCCAACATCTGGGAAAATATGGATGATTTCAAGGCCAAGACCGTGGCGTTCCAGACCGCTTCCGCCGAACTGGTGACGGCCGCTGCTGGCGGTGACAAGGCCG
The DNA here is from genome assembly GCF_027568365.1 of Niveispirillum sp. BGYR6. Lineage (NCBI taxonomy): Bacteria > Pseudomonadati > Pseudomonadota > Alphaproteobacteria > Rhodospirillales > Azospirillaceae > Niveispirillum > Niveispirillum sp. BGYR6. Next base: position 238,546 of record NZ_JANLNL010000007.1, read on the forward strand.
CCATCGGTGCGGCCCTGGGCAAGGTGGGCGGCACCTGCAAGGGTTGCCACGAAACCTACCGCAAGTAAGCCTGTGCCGTCCCCCTGCCAGGGCTTCGGCGGGGGGACGGCATAAACCCGCAGGCGGCGGTGCTTCACGGCTTCAGCCGTCTTTCGTCATGATTCTCCAGTGGGATAAGGCCATGGGCCGGAACAAGGACAAGACCGCTGTCACCCGCAGGGTCATGGTGTGGGATTTGCCGGTGCGCCTGTTCCATTGGTCGCTGGTGTTCTGTATCGCTGCGGCCTGGTGGTCGGCCGAAAATGATGCCATGGATTGGCACATGCGCTTTGGCTATGCCGTGCTGGCGCTGCTGCTGTTCCGGCTGATCTGGGGGCTGGTGGGCAGCCAGACGGCACGGTTCAGCCAGTTTGTGCGCGGGCCAGCGGCCATTCTGGCCCATCTGCGGGAACTGGCGGCACCCGGTCGCATGGCGGCCCATGCTGGGCATAATCCGCTGGGGGCGCTGGCGGTGATCGGGCTGCTGACCGTGGTGACTGTGCAGGCCGTGACCGGCCTGTTCACCAGCGACGGCATCATGGTGGACGGGCCCTTGGCGGGCAAGGTCAGTGGGGCGACATCCGCCCTGATGCGCACGATCCACAAGGGCAATTTCAATCTGTTGCTGGCCATTGTCGGCCTGCATATCGCCGCCATCTTGCTGTATGCCGGGTTGAAGCGCCTGGATCTGGTGCGGCCGATGGTGACGGGACGGGCGGCTTTGCTGGCGTCGGAGCCGGCGCCACGGATCGTTTCGCTTTTCCGGGCGTTTATGGTAGCAGCCATAGCGACCGCCGCCATCTGGGCCCTGATCAGCTTTGCCTGATCCAGGGCTTCCCGCATGATTGCGAAAAAGGTTCCACTGCCCGTGAATCGCAAACAGCTTCTGATCCCCGCCGCCATTGTCGCCGTTGCCGCCATCGGCGCGGGTGCCTTCTATCTGCAGGGCCAGGGGGGCGACAAGGCCACCCCCGGTGCGGCCAAGCTGGCGGCAAGCGCCCCGGCGGCGCTGCCCGCCGGCCCCACCTTTGACGTGGTCCGGGTGGAACCGGCGGGCAATGCCGTCATCGCCGGCCGCGCCACACCGGGGCATAATGTGCGCATCCTGGATGGCGACAAGCTGTTGGGCGCTGTCACGGCCGATGCGCGCGGCGAATGGGTGTTCCTGCCCCCCGATCCGCTGCCGCCGGGCGCGCGTGAATTACGGCTGGAGGCCGTGGGGCCGGATGGCACGGTAACCGCCGGCCTGGGAACGGTTGTGCTGGCGGTGCCGGAGAGCAACCGTGATCTGGCGGGCCGTCGCCAGGATGGCACGGGCGATGCCCTGGCAGTGCTGACCGGCCCGCAGGGTGACAGCCGCGTCTTGCAGAAGCCGCGCGGCGCCGGTGGCGACGGTGCACCCCGTCCGGCGGGCGAGGTGACGATCGACACCATTGATTACGACCGCGGCGGCCGCGTCACCGTTGGCGGCCAGGCCAAGGCCGGGTCGGAGGTGATGCTCTATGTGGAAAATAACCTCATCGGCCGGATACAGGCCGATGAGGCTGGTCGCTGGTCATTGACGCCGGATCGCGGGCTGGAAAATGGCCGCTATAGCCTGCGGGCCGATCAGGTTCTGAATGGCGCCAAGGTTGCCAGCCGGGCAGAGGTGGAGTTCGACAAGAAACCTCTGCCGGAAAATATGGCCGGTAACCGTGCCGTGGTGGTGGTTCCCGGCAATAATCTTTGGACCATCGCCCGCCGCTCTTATGGCGAAGGACCGCGCTATACGATGATCTTCGAGGCGAACCAGGGCCAGATCCGCGATCCGGACCTGATCTATCCTGGCCAGATTTTCATGATGCCGGATAATAAATAGAACGTTTCCTAAAAGAGAAAATCCCCCTGGTCATACGCGCGCCCCTGTCTTATCGTCAGCCGGGTGTCCGTTGACGTAAAGGGGAGGGGCGCTTGCGGCATTTCTGGTTCGGTCTCGGGCTTGTCTTGTGCCTGCTGGGGTTGTTCATGCCCCTGCTGGAGCTGTTCAACCTGATGCCCGACCGGCTGTCGCCCGCGACCGTCCGCCTGGAGCGGGAAGATGGGCAGGTCGCCGGCGTGGTTCGGCATATCCAGACAGGGGAGGATGCGGCCCTGCGCGGTATGGTGCCGCCCGCCCTCTGGGAACAATTATCCCCCGTTCTGCCAGCCCTGCGCGATGCGCTGCCAGCCGCCCCCGTGGAACAGCGGTTGCTCTCCGCCCATTGGGGGCAAAACCTTGCCGTTACCTATGAACTGAAGGGGTCCGATGGACGCCATGCCCTGCTGAATATCGTTCTGGAACGGGAGGAGACGGCGCGTCTTCTGGGAATTCAGGTCAACCCGCTGAAAGCGCCCCTGGCAGAATTGAACGGTTTTCATCTGAACGGCCTCAGCGGGGAGCATTATGCCCTGCTGGCGCTGATGCTGGTGATCGCTGCGGTTAAGGTGGTGGCATTGACACTGATGTGGCGCTGCAAGGTTTTGCGGTTTCGCTGGCTCTGGACCCTTTTTGTCTGTGCCGGCCTGGGGCTGGTGACGATGGATTGGGCGGGCAACCTCAATCTGCATCTGCTGATGGCCGGGATCATGACGGAGGGCTTTCAAAAGCCGGTGCTGTATCTGCCCTGGTCGCTGAAATTCGCCCTGCCGGTGGGGGCGGCCATATTCCTGATCCTGCGGCTGATCTGGCGGGAGGATCAGGCGTTGGCGCAGCCCCTGGCACCGGTAAACACCCCGGTCGGCGGGGGCTGATCGCCCGTTGCAGCGGCGTCTGTGCCGCCCGATCAGCACGTGATGAGGGGCGCCCCGTTACTGCTACAGGCAATCCCCCAGCACGCGCAAATAGGGGCGGGCTTCCTGCAGGAACTGCACGGTTTCATACATCAGGTCGGCCAGGGTCATGGCGCCCTCAACCTCCACCTGCCCCAGCACCAGAATCTTCTGCTTTTCATCGACGATGAATTTGGCGCGGTCCAGCCCATTGGTGGCCCGCAGCACCGTCATCAGCCGCGCCCGCTTCTGCGGCGATTCGATGGAATAGGGCAGATAGCCCACCTCTGCCCAGATCTGGAACACCGTATGGTCTTGCCGGGGCATCAGGCTGACATGAAACATCAGCCCGTCCAGGAAGAAGTGATGGCGTGAACTGACGCTTTCCCGATTGACGGTGACACCACCATCATCATCCATGCGCAGTGTACCGGGGGCGATGGGCAGGCCCCTCTCCACCTCATGTACCAGCTTGGCAACCGTCTCAAGCGCCTGTGACAAGGGGACTCTCCCTCTGCCGCCCCCAAATTGGGGGGAACCTGTCCATGGGTGAATTCGATATAGGGGACAAGTCCCCCGGTCCAGTGAATTATCATAACGATAAAGCCCTGGTTTAAAAAGACGAAGCGCAGGCTTCGCCTTCTCCTCATGCGCTGGCATAGTGGCAGAGAATAATTAACCAACCGTTGCATCAGGGAGCGAAGACGAGGGGCCATGGTCACCTACCCCGATCTTACCGATCTGCCGGAGGAGGTGGCGGCGGCCGTGGTGCGGCTGGTACGGCTGGTCAACCAGATGCGTCATCGCTACCCGGACCTGGACCGTTTCGCCCTGTCGGTGGAAAATGAGGTTGATCTGCGGGCGGCCGTCATTGTCAGCCGGCATATCGAGAAACATTGCCGGGATTTTGAGCTGCTGCTCTCGCCCTGGGACGGCAGCCGGCTGATGGAGACGATACAGGCGCAGGGGCGGATGGGGGAGCCATCGCCCCTGCGCCGACGCAAGGATCCGGGCTGAACCTGACCGGGCGGCCTTTACTGATCGTCGCCGCCGCTGCGGTCATTGGCGATATCGTCGGCCAGTTCCGCCGCCATTTCGGCGAACAGGTCGGCATCGGCCTGCACGCCATTGGCCTCGCAGATGCGCATGAAGACGCGGTAGCCGTGCAGAATCGCCACATCCATGGCCGCCTGATCGCCTTCTTCGCTGTAGCGATCCTTGATGCCCTGTTCTTCCAGCGTGCCGAGCACATCCATCTCGGCGGCTTTCAGGACGGCTTCCATCGCCTGCTTGTGAAGACTGGACATGATTATTCCCCGTGAACCAATAGAAACGCGGCCGCGCCCCGTCCCCGGAGCATCGGCCGCCAGCAGATATAGTGTTAGCAGTTTTGTGACCGTATGACCGCTGAAGGCTTTTCAGTGCAGCTAGGCACTACCTTCAACGGTTGTCCGGTCAGTGACGGCGTGGGCCGCCGGGGCGGCGGGGCGGGCCACCGGCGGGCGGCGGGCCGCCGGCGCGCTCATCCTTGTGACGGAAGGTAATACGCCCCTTGTTGAGGTCATAGGGGGTCATTTCCACCGTCACCCGGTCACCCGCCAGGGTGCGGATGCGGCTTTTGCGCATTTTGCCGGCCGTATAGGCGATGATCTCGTGGCCATTTTCCAGCGTCACGCGGAAACGGCCATCCGGCAGGGCTTCCTGAACGGTGCCCTCAAACTCAATGAACTCTTCTTTGGCCATCTGGCCTCTCCTTGCAACGGCGGCGGCAGCACTGATCGGGCCGCTGCCGCCTGTCTGATCCATGTACAAAGCCAATCGGGGCGCGCAGGCTCCCCGCCTGTGCACCCTTTGCGAAGGGCTTCCATTACGTTGTCCTGGCGCCGGCCTGGGGCCGGACCGCATCAGTTACGCAGGTTGAGCGCGACCGTCTTGCCGGTGCGCCGGTCCTTCTCCACGTCGAACTGCAGCCACTGGCCTTCCTTCAAGGTCGCCAGACCGATGCGCTGAACGGACGAGATATGGACGAAAATATCAGGGCTGCCATCTTCCGGCGTGATGAAGCCATAGCCCTTGATGCTGTTGAACCATTTGACCGTGCCCGCGGGCATTTTTGGCAATCTCCCCTTGAGGTTCCCGACTGTCGGCTACAGCGGGAACGGGGCCGGTTGCCATGCCGGCCGGTCCAGAAGCAGGAACGACGGCGGCAAGATGGCGCTTTGGCCGGCCGAATGCAAGCGGCGGGCCTGTCATGGCACCCATCGGCGGCACCATTCTTCCCTTCAACGCACGCGGGCTGGTGTTGCCACCAGCGGCACCACATTGGCGGCAAGGGTCAGACCGTCCGGCTGGTCCAGATATCCCAGATCGGAATGCATCGCCCAGGAACGGGCGATGTGCAGCAAGGGGATGGTCGGCAGCTCCCGCATCACCAGGGTGCTGATCTGGCGGGTCAGGGCGGCGCGTTCCGTCTTGTCCTCCGTGCCCATCGCCCGTTCCACCAGCCCATCCAGTTCAGCGTTGGAATAGCCCTGGAAATTCCCGGCCCCGGCCCCCCGCGCCGAATCACGGGTCACCAGCGTATCGCGCGTCTGCTGGGCCAGATCGCCATCGAACATGACTCGTCCGAGCATCATCATGTCGAAATCGCCCGATTCCAGCAGCCCGGGCAGCGCCTCGGAGGGAACATCGCGGATATCAACCTGGACACCCGCCAGCCGCAGATAGCGGGCGACCCCATCCGCCACCCGGCGGAAGGTGGGGGGTGTGGTGATTTCCAGTTTTTGCGGCAGGCGGGTGCCCGGCGGTGGGGTGGGCAACTCCTCCCGCAAGCCAGGATAGGCCGGGTCGTCCGGCGGCAGGGGCTGGAACGCTGGCAAGGCCAGCCCCCCCATCAGCCGGTCAGCCAACCCGCGCCGATCAATGGCGGCGGAAATCGCCTGTCGGACGGCGGCACTGTCCAGGCTGACGGCGCCCGTGCGTTTGCGCGTGTTGGGCAGCAGGAACAGGGTGCGGCTGATACCACCGGTGACGATTCTGGTATTGGGATGCTGATCGAAGAAGCTGGTACTTTCCAGCGGCGGACGGTTGATGATGTCCACCTTGCGGCTGATCACCGCCCGCGCCCGCTCAGCCCCCTCAGGAATGGCGATCATTTCCACCCGGTCCCAGGCGGGCGCTTCCCCCCAATATCCTGGATAGCGTTGCAGAATGGCCGAAGCGCCCGCATTGAACCCGGTCAGGCGATAGGGGCCGCTGCCCGGAACACGCCCGGCATTGAAATCCGCTGCCTTATATTGATTCGTCGGTGGGCAGCCTTCCGCGGCATAATCCCCCCGCCAGCCCGGCGGTGCGCCGATGATGGCCAGACGCGACAGCTGGCGGGGCAGGTTGGACATCGGGCTGCGCGTGTCGATCTGCACCCGGTTCTGTCCCAGCGCCTGTGTTTTCAGGATATTATAGATCAGCCCCTGCAGCTGGCCTTCCAGACGGGCCAGCCGACAGAAGGTGAAGGCCAGATCTTCCGGTCCCAGCGGATGGCCATCATGGAAGCGCACATCGCTGCGCAGTGTAAAGCTCCAGCGGGTCGGCCCTTCGCGTCGCCATTCCTGCGCCAGAACGGGTTTGATCCGGTCGCCGCCATCCCACATCACCAGCGGTTCGAAGATATGGAAGGCCAGCGTATGACTGGAGGGGGCGGCGATGGCGTGTGGATCGGCGCTGGCCGCAACAAAATCCAAACCAATGCGCAGAGATGTCTCTGCGCTGGTGCCAAAGGCGGGCAATGCGGACAAAAGGCTGATGAAGACCAGCAGAAGCTGGTCTATACGGCTGGTCTTTCCTGGCATGGCCGGATATTGCGTCCTCCCCATTTGCGATCATGACTTGTATTGGGGCGCAGTGCCAGTGACGTAAACGTTAAGCGCTGGTGCCGAAAAGGTCCGGCCCATTTTCCGCGGCTGCCATCATGTCGGCGGGATCGGGTGCATGGGGGTCGCCGGCGGCCGTCTGGCAACCCAGATGCGGCAGGGCGATGGCCCGCATCCCGCCCAGCAGGGTCCGCTGCACGATGACGCCGCGCTGTTCCATATAAGAGAGCAGGCGCCGCGCCCGACCGGGGGAGCGGCTGCCGCAGGCCCGCGCCACCTCTGCATCCGACGGGCAGGGCGCCTTGGCGATGGCGGCGCGGGCCAGTAGCAGGAAGACCCCCTGCATGTCCTCGGGCAGGCCGGAGGCTGCTTCTTCCGCCTGGGCCCATTCCGGCTGGTCGGTGCCGCCGGCATCCACCCCGGCGCGGATCACGGACAGGCGACGGCGAAAGCCCGGCATGTCCAGCGCCTCACCCCGCAGCCGATGGATACGGCAGCGCACCAGGAAATCCTGATACAGCACGGCATCGGTGCGGAAGGCGGCTTCCGGATCGGCCAGCACCTCGCGCAGCACCTCATCCAGCCGCTGCTCCATCTCCTCCACCGACAGGGCGGGCGGTTCCGGGTTGGCGGCGGCATTGGCGGCGATTTCCGCCTGCCGCTGCCCGGCCAGCCGCAGGGCGGCATTGATGTCGGGGGCGGCCTGCGGCGGCGGGCGCTTGACCACGGGCATCGGCGTCGGGGCGAACAGCTCATCCGCGGTTGGGGTCAGGATCAGGTCGCGGGCATCGGCGGGCGGCTGATCGGGCAAGGGCATCAGCTTGGGGCTGCCGCCCCGGCCCGCCGTTTCCACCACCCCGATTCGCACCGGCAGCGGCCGGCGTGACAGGGCGGGGCCCAGGGCCACGAAATGGCCGCGCTGCAGGTCGCGGAACATTTCCGCCTGCCGGCGTTCCATGCCCAGCAGGTCGGCGGCGCGCGCCATGTCGATATCCAGGAAGGTACGGCCCATCAAGAAGTTGCTGGCCTCCGCCGCCACATTCTTGGCCAGCTTGGCCAGACGCTGGGTGGCGATGATGCCGGCCAGCCCGCGCTTGCGGCCACGGCACATCAGGTTGGTCATGGCGCCCAGGCTGACCTTGCGCGCCTCGTCCGACACCTCACCGGCGGCGGCGGGCGCGAATAGCTGCGCCTCGTCCACCACCACCAGCATCGGATACCAGTAATCGCGTTCCGCATCGAATAGCCCGCCCAGGAAGGCGGCGGCCAGACGCATCTGCGCCTCGATATCCGCCCCCTCCAGGCTCAGCACCACGGAAACGCGGTGCTGGCGCACGCGGGCGGCCACCCGTTGCAGGGAGACCTCCGTATGGTCGGCGGCCTCCACCACCACATGGCCGTATTTGTCGGCCAGGGTGACGAAATCCCCTTCCGGATCAATGACGCATTGCTGCACCCAGGGCGCGCTCTGTTCCAGCAGGCGGCGCAGCAGATGCGACTTGCCGGAACCGGAATTGCCCTGCACCAGCAGGCGGGTGGCCAGCAATTCCTCCAGGTCGAGCAGTGCCGGGCGGTTTTCCGCCGTCAAACCCATGTCGATGCCGACCTGCATCCGCCCATCACTCCGTCAGTTCCGTTCGAAGCGGCCTATCTGAAGCCGGCTTTCGTTAAGCTGAAAATAGAGCCGGCTCCAGATCGAGTCTGTCTGCGAGCGGCTTCACGCCTGAAGGCGATCCGCTCTATAGCTCAGGAAGGCCGCTGACGGGGAGGGGGCGTTGGGGGAAGGGGGCGGGGGGCAGGGTTGTGCCGGCCATGGGGCGGGTACGGGTGGCGGGCTGCCTATCCGAAACTCTGCACCAGGCTGCCCACCACCAGATACCAGCCATCGATCAGCACGAAGAAGATCAGCTTGAAGGGCAGGGCGATCATGGCCGGTGGCAGCATCATCATGCCCATCGCCATCAGCACGGACGACACCACCATGTCGATGATCAGGAAGGGCACGAAAATCAGAAAACCGATCTCGAATGACCGCTTCAGCTCCGTCAGCATGAAGGCGGGGATCAACACATGGATGGGCACATCCTTCGGCTCCGCCACCGGCGGGGTCTTGGAAATATCCATGAAAAGCTGCAAATCGCGCTCGCGCACATGACTGGTCATGAAGGCATGGAACGGCTCGATGGCGCGCTTGAATGCCGTCATCTCGTCCACCTCCTCATTCATCAGCGGTACGATGCCGTTCTGATAGGAGGCCTGCAGGGTGGGCGCCATGATGAAGAAGGTCAGGAACATGGCGAGACTGACCAGCACCTGATTGGGCGGCACCTGCATCGTGCCCATGGCGGAGCGCAGGAAGCTCAGCACAATGGTGATGCGCACGAAACAGGTCATCATGATCAGGATGCTGGGCGCCAGTGACAGCACCGTCAGCAGGGCGACGAACTGGATGATGCGGCCGGTGCTGCTGGGCCCGTCGCCCATATCCAGCGAGAAGCTTTGTGCCGCCGCTGGCAGTACCGCCAGCAACAGCGCGGGCAGCGCCAGGGCCAGCCCGCGCAGCCAGCCGGGCATCGTTGTGAAAAGACTCATGGCTTGTCCCCCTGGCTGCGTTTCAGCAGCGACAGGAAGCTGGGGGCCGGGGCGGGGGCCGGTGCATCGGCAATAACGGGCGGGCTGATGCCCGTCTCCACCACCCGGTCATCCCCCATGCCCAGCAACAGCAGATGTTCCACCCCGTCGCGCTTCACCAGCACCAGCCGGCGGCGCGCATCCAGGGGCAGCACCTCCACCACGCCCAGCCGGCGGGCCGCACCCCGGCGCTGCACCGGCAGGCCGGCATTGGGGCCGAAGCGCCGCAGCAGGAAGCCGAACAGCCCGATCAGCGCCAGCACGAAGACCAGGGCGGCGACAAAACGGATGTAACTATCCCCGCCCATGCTCAACCTTCCTCGCTGCGGCGATAGGCGGCGGCGGCGCGAATGCGGGTGGAGTGGGTTTCCGTACCCCCCAGCTTGTCGCCATGCACCTCCTTCAGGGCCATGGCAAGCCCCTCCAGACCCAGCATCACTTTTTCCAGTTGTGGCAACAGGGCGCGGGCCTGATCGGGTGGCAGGCCCAGGGCGGCATCCAGGATTGGCTTTACCTCCCGCTCCAGTCCCGCCAGTTCCACCATGTCGCCGCTGCGCACATTGGCGGCACTGGCGGTCAACAAGGCATCCAGGCTCGCCAGCGTGTCGGCGATATCGGCGGCGGCAGGGGGCAGGGGTATGGTCATGGCTGCGGTCTTACAGGATCATCGGGGCCGGTGGAAGGGCCGGCCGCAGCCGGCCCGCCATTGGCGCGGTAAACATAGGCAAGAATTTCCGCCACGGCGGCAATCGCCTCAATGGGGATTTCGCTTTCCACATCCACAGCGGCAAGAATTTCCGCCAGATCGGCATCGGTGCGCACCTTCACCCCATGGGCGAAAGCCAGTTCCAGGATCTGTTCTGCAACGGCGCCGTGGCCACTGGCCACGATGCGCGGCAAGGCGGGATCGCCAGCGCTGTGGCGCAGGGCGACGGCGACCTGTCGTTTCTGCCTGGGTTCTTCGGTATCGGCCAAAGGCAAGCTTCCCGGCAAGGGAGGGCGAAAAACACACGAGGGCAGCAGGATAACAGAACGACGCAGAGGGTGACAGGCCGGCCAGCGGCATTTGCGCTTTATTAACTGTGGGGTTGGAGTATGGTGATGGGATGAGGTGTGAAGGGTGACAGCCCCTTCCCATGCGCCCGCATATCAAGATGGGGGCGACCTGCCAGAATGGCGCGTTTTTTGCTTCTTGTTCTGTCAGGCATGTGATGTCCGGCTCGGTGGGCCGATGATGGGGATTGGATCATGGATCTGGGCGATACCGGCTTGTTCCGCATGATGAACGACAAGATGGCCTGGCATAACCAGCGCCAGGAGGTTTTGTCGCAGAATGTGGCCAATGCCGACACACCGCATTTCCAGGCCAGCGACCTGACGGCCTTTGATTTCAAGAAGCAGCTGCGGGCCCATCAGCCGATGGCCCTGGCCGGCAGCCAGCCGGGCCATCTGGCCAGCACGCGGCCGCAGCAGGGGCCGTTTCAGGCCGATAAGGAACGCACCCCTTATGAAACCTCGCCGGATGGCAATGGCGTGGTGCTGGAAGAACAGATGCTGAAGATCGGCCAGAACGCGCTGGAATACCAGACGGTGACCAATCTTTACCGCAAGCAGGTGGGGATGCTGCGCACCGCCATGACGGCGCCGCGCTGATCGGCCTGACGCGCTAGGGGAGGGATGAGATGGACCTGATGAATTCCATGGCCTTGTCGGCCGCCGGCATGAAGGTGCAGGGCACGCGCCTGCGCATCATTTCTGAAAATCTGGCCAATGCCAATTCCACCGCCCCCTCGCCGGGTGACCTGCCTTATCGCCGCAAGGTGGTGCTGTTCCAGAATGCGCTGGACAAGGAAATCGGCGTTGAAAAGGTCAAGGTGAAGAAGATTGATGTGGATCGCAGCGATTTTCCCCGTCGCTATGATCCGGGTCACCCCTCTGCCGACGCCGATGGCTATGTGCTGACACCCAACGTCAATTCGCTGATCGAGGCGTCGGATATGCGGGAGGCCCAGCGTTCCTATGAGGCCAATCTCAACACCATCGACGCCACGCGCCAGATGATCATGCGCACCGTCGATCTGCTGCGTGCCAACTGAGTTCCCCCTGTCCTGAGAGGCCGGGCGGCCGCAACGCCGTCCGTACCCGTGAGAAAGCCGGATTACCGCCATGGCCATTCCCTTCTCCAGCGCCGCTTCTGCTTATGCCAATGCCGCTCAGCGCGGGCTGGCCGCCCCTGGCGGTTCCGCCAAGGCCGGCAATGCGGAGGGGGCTTCCTTCGGGGATGCCTTGAAGGAGGCGGTGGAGACCTCCATCAACACCATGCATAAGGGCGAGGACATGACCGCCAAGGGCGTGGTGGGCAAGGCTGATCTGGCCGATGTGGTCAGCGCCGTGACCAATGCGGAAATGACGTTGCAGGCAGTGGTCAATGTGCGCGACAAGGTGATCTCCGCCTATCAGGAAATCCTGCGTATGCCGATGTGACGGCGGGCCTGTGGCCGGCGGTCCGGTATAATACCAACCTGCCTAAAGGTTGAGCTTTAGGCAGGTTGGAGGCTGGCGACCGCCAGCCCGGCGCTTGAGGGAGCGTGAAATCTCTCTGGATCGGTCGCGATCCAGAGAGATTTGGTATAAGGGGAAGGAACCGCCGGCATGACTGAGGCGGAAGCCATTGATATTGTGCGCGATGCGCTGTTCGTCACCATCATCGTCAGTCTGCCGCTGATGGCGATTGCCCTGGTGGTGGGTCTGGCCATTTCGCTGTTCCAGGCGCTGACCCAGTTGCAGGAACAGACGCTGACCTTTGTGCCGAAGATCCTGATCATGTTCGTCGCCATGGTCTTTCTGCTGCCTTTCATGCATGGGCATCTGAAGGTCTTCACCGAAGGGCTGATGGACAAGATCATTGCCGTTGGCACGGCCCGCGATGGGGATGATGGCTGATGCAGCTGGACCAGCTGATCGCCGGCTCGCTGTTTGCCTTTCTGATGGTGTTCATGCGCGTCGGTGCCGCCATGCTGGTGATGCCGGGCTTTGGGGAGCCGTTCGTCTCCGCCCGCATCCGGCTGCTGTTCGCGCTCGGCGTCTCCTATCTGCTGATGCCGGTGCTGCTTTCCAGTATGCCGCCGCGTCCCGCCACGGTGGGCGGGATGCTGACCCTGATCCTGGCGGAGACGCTGACCGGGCTGTTTTTGGGCACCATTGCCCGCATGTTGATGTCATCGCTGGAAACGGCGGGGATGCTGATCGCCAATCAGGTGGGCCTGTCGGCGGCGCAGAGCTTCAACCCAGCCCAGGCCACCTCTGGTAACGCGCTCTCGTCTTTGCTGTCCATGCTGGCGCTGGTGCTGATCTTCGCCACCGACCTGCACCATATGCTGCTGCTGGCCGTGGTGGACAGCTATTCGCTGTTTGCGCCCGGCGTCTGGTTGCCGGTCGATGATGCCGCCCAGCATTTGACGCGGGTGATGGCTGACAGTTTTCTGATCGGGATGCAATTGGCGGCCCCCTTCACGGTGATCGGCCTGCTGTTCTATCTTGGGCTGGGGCTGATCGCCCGTTTGGTGCCACAGATCCAGGTCTTCTTCGTGGGGATGCCCTTGCAGATCATTTTCGGCATGTTGTTGCTGGGGCTCAGCCTCAGCGGCCTGATGGTGTTCTGGCTGGCCCGGTTCGAGGGCCATCTGATCAACATCCTGCAGCCGTGAGCCGGGGAGGGACGCCATGGCCGAGGATCAGGATGATGACAGCAAAACCGAAGAACCAAGCAGTAAGCGCCTGGCCGATGCGCGTGAAAAAGGCCAGGTGCCGAAATCCCAGGAATTCAGCCATCTGTTCGTGCTGGGGGCCAGCCTGGGCCTGATCCTGCTGATTCTGCCCTGGTCGTTCCGGCGCATTGATGCCTCGCTGCTGCCCTTCATTGAACAGCCCCACGCCATCCCCATGGATGGCGGCACGCTGGAACTGATCCTGCGCGATCTGGCGATCAGTGTGGTGGGGGCCTTGGCGGTGCCGCTGCTGCTGCTGCTGGTTGCGGGTGTTCTGGCCTCGGTGGTGCAGGTGGGATTCCTGGTCACCACAGAGAAATTCCTGCAATTCGATTTCAGCCGCATCAACCCGCTGACGGCGTTAAGCCAGAAATTCTCCATGAAGAATCTGGTGGAGTTTCTGAAGGCACTGGCAAAACTGGTGATTGTCAGCATCGTCGTCTTTGTCATGCTCCGCCCCCTCTGGCATTCGGTCGATCATTTCATCGCCATGTCGATGATTGATATCGTGCGGGAAACCCAATCGCTGGCGGCCCGCATCATTTTTGCCGTGCTGCTGGTGCTGCTGGTGCTGGGCGGGGCCGATTATCTGTACCAGCGCTATACGTTCATGCAGCAGATGCGCATGACCAAGCAGGAAGTGAAGGACGAGTTCAAACAGGCGGAAGGCGATCCGCTGATCAAGGGCAAGATCCGCCAGCTGCGCATGGAGCGCGCCCGCAACCGCATGATGGGCAATATTCCCACCGCCGACGTGGTGGTCACCAACCCCACCCATTACGCGGTCGCCCTGAAATATGACCCCGCTGCCATGGGGGCGCCGACGGTGGTGGCCAAGGGGGTGGATCATCTGGCCATGCGAATCCGCGAACTGGCGGAAGAACATGATGTACCGCTGATCGCCAACCCGGCCTTGGCTCGTGCGCTCTATGCCACGGCAGAAGTCAATGAGGAGATCCCCGCCGACCATTACAAGGCGGTGGCGCAGATCATCTCCTACGTATTCAAAATGAAGCGCAAACCCCTGCCGGGCTGACACACAGTTGCGATGCGTTCGCCTCATCGCAACTGTGTACGGCGGCGACTGCCGCCGGCGCTTGAGGGCATTGCTTAGAACCTATAGGTTCTAAGCAATGCAAATGAGTTAAGCCTTGGCACCCTTGTCAGGAAGAATGCAGACGTGAGCAGGCGTGCCGGAAAATTCGCCCTCCCCACCGATATGCCCCCGGCGCGGCTGGTGGGCGGCGGCTTGACGCTGCTGGTACTGGCCGGGGTGGCGGGGCTACTGCTGATGGGCCGGGTGGAAGGACCGCCGCCGGCGGAATGGCCGGGGGGGCTACGGGCTGGGCTGCTGATCTGGACCTTTTCCGCCCTGCTGGTATTTGGCGGGCTGGTGCTGGGGCGGATGCTGCTGGCCGGCATGGCGGTGACGCAGGCACAACGGCGCTTGTTTTCCCGTACGCTGGAGGCCAGCCCGCTGCCGCAGCTGCTGATGGGGCCGGACGAACGGGCAGTGGCCTATAACCCGGCTTTCCGTGATCTGGCCCGGCCAGGGACGACACCGCCGCTGACGGCGCTTGCCGGCCGCAGTCCCAGCCCAACCGCGGGGGTGGAGCTGACCCGGCTGGCCGCCGCCGCTGCGCGCGGGATGGCGGGGGAGGTGACGCTGCCTTTTCCGGATGCCGCGTCGGGGCAGCTGGCGCCACACCGCGTTTCCGCCCGGCCGGTGGAGGGGTTTGCCGGCCATATCCTTTGGCTGGTCCACCTCGCTCCGCCGTCGGCTGTATCCGCCCCGGTATCGCCCCCACCCCCGGCCATCGATCCCGCCCTGGCGCAGCTGGAACGCCGGTTTCAGCGGCTGTTTGATTATGCGCCCATCGGCATCGTGCTGCTGGATGCGGAATTGCGGGTGACGGAGTGCAATGACACGATGCTGGCCCTGGCCGGCATCCCGATGGCAGAGGTGGCGGGCCGGTCCGTCGGCCTGCTGTTCCAGCGGGAAAAGCGCGCCGACGCCCAGGCCCGCCTGCTGGCCCTGCGCGATGGGCGGGATGGGGAGGTGCCGTTCGAGGTCCAGCTTCGCGGGGCGCCGGGGCCCGTGGTGCAGGTCTATGCCCGTCCGGTGGAGGGGGAGGAAGCGGGCGATTGCGGGCTGGTGCTGCATATCGTTGACATGACCAGGCAAAAAAGCCTGGAGGCGCAGTTCGTCCAGTCACAAAAAATGCAGGCCATCGGCCAGCTGGCCGGCGGGGTGGCGCATGATTTCAACAACCTGCTGACCGCGATGATCGGTTTCTGTGACCTGCTGCTGCTGCGGCACAAGCCGGGCGACACCTCCTTCACCGACATCATGCAGATCAAGCAGAATGCCAACCGGGCCGCCAATCTGGTGCGCCAGCTGCTGGCCTTCTCCCGCCAGCAGACCTTGCAGCCGCGCGTGCTGTCGGTCACCGATGTGCTGGCGGAACTGTCCAATCTGCTGCGCCGACTGATTGGTGAGAATATCGAGCTGCGGATGTTGCATGGCCGTGACCTGGGGCTAGTCAAGGTGGATCAGGGCCAGCTGGAACAGGTGATCATCAATCTCTGCGTCAATGCCCGCGACGCCATGCAGGCGGTGGGCGGTGGCAAGCTCACTATCGTTACCTCCAATCTGGCGCTGGGCGAGCCTGTGAGACGGGCAGCGGATCTGGTGCCGGCCGGCGATTATGTGGTGATCGAGGTGCTGGATACCGGCATCGGCATTCCGCCGGAAAATCTGGAGCGGATATTCGAACCCTTCTTCTCCACCAAGGAGGTCGGGTCCGGCACGGGGCTGGGCCTGTCGACGGTCTATGGCATTGTCCGCCAGACGGGCGGCTTCGTCTTTGTCGACAGTGCGCCGGGGGACGGCGCCAAGTTCAGCATCTATCTGCCCCGCTTCAACGAGGCTGATGCGACGGTCAGTGCCGAAAAGCAGGAGCGCGGCAGCTCCGATCTGACCGGCATGGGCTCCATCCTGCTGGTGGAGGATGAGGATGCCGTGCGCATTTTCGCGGCCCGCGCCCTGCGCAACAAGGGCTATCATGTCATCGAGGCGAAATGCGGGGAGGCCGCATTGGAACTGTTATCGGCGGACAATCCCCCGGCGGTGGACCTGATTGTAACGGATGTGGTGATGCCGCAAATGGATGGTCCCACCATGATCCGGACCGTGCGGGAAACCATGCCTGACGTAAAGGTAATCTTCATTTCCGGCTACGCTGAGGAACGGTTCCGCAGCACCTTGGGCAATGATGAGAAGGCGGAGTTCCTACCCAAGCCCTTCAGTCTGAAACAATTGGCGGCCAAGGTAAAGGAAGTGATGGAGGTGGGGTAAGGGAAAGTTTTGGAAACACTATTCCGCTCTCCCAATTTTTTTGTATGAATCAATCCTGGATTGAGACGGTGAGTTTTTTATTCATAATTATGCATATAATTGTCTTAAAATAAAAGTCATGCGCGCTGGTCTTAACGCGAAAGCATACCGGTAAACCGGAAGCATCTCACGCTGTTGAGCTGCGATGGCATGTCGATGCTTTCTTTCCTGGGGAGAGAGCACGCGTAGCGTGCGTCCCGGCGCGTAAAAATAAAATAGCATTTACCTGAACAAAAATGAAATTTAATTTCAATTTTAGGGCGGTGACGTAACAAAATTATATCAAGGCGAAATTATTGCAACAATGCAACAGGTCAAAACCACTTTTACGAATTGGTTACGCACTTCTTGTCGTTATTTTCTTTCCGGAGTTAACTGCCATGACCTGCCTGCATGGTTGGTGGATCGGGAACCACCTTGCTGCGGATGGGAACCAAAAATAACGGGGTATATAATCATGGCGATCCAGTACATTCCGACGGCACGGCGTTTCCGTTCCGTCCTGCTTGCCGGTGTGGCGGCAGGTTTGGTGACTGCACTGCCGGCACAGGCGCAGCAAAGCGCGCCGACCAGTGCGGCGACGCAGCCCATTGAAGAAATCGTGGTGACGGGTTCGCGCATCCGCCGCCCGAATGTGGATTCGGCGGTGCCTGTGACCTCTGTTCCGGCGGAGGCTTTCTCTGAAACCGGCACCGTTTCCGTCGGTGATGTGCTGAACGATCTGCCGGCCCTGCGCTCCACCTTCAGCACCGGCAACTCCAGCCGTTTCATCGGTACTTCCGGCTTGAACCTGCTTGATTTGCGTGGCTTGGGCACCAGCCGCACGCTGGTGCTGCAGAATGGCCGCCGCCATATCGGGGCGCTTGAGGGGACCAACGAAGTCGACGTCAACATGATCCCGACCGATCTGATTGAGCGGGTGGATGTGGTGACGGGCGGCAGCTCTGCCATTTATGGTTCTGACGCCATCGCCGGCGTGGTGAATTTTGTTTTGAAGAATGATTTTGAGGGTGCGAAGGTTCGCGCCCAATATGGTTCGCCGGAAGATCCGGGTGGGGACAGCTATTTCGTCAGTGCCACGCTGGGCACCAATTTCGACAATGACAAGGGCAATATCGCCCTTTCCGTTGAACAGGCCAAGCAGAAGCAGATCAAGATGAAGGACCGCGACTGGACGCGGTCTCGTCAGGCATTTGTGATCAATGAAAGCCCCGCCAATGAGCCAGGCGGTACGGACGGCATTCCGGATCGCATCTTCGTGCGCGACATGCACAGTGTGCTGTTGAGCGAAGGCGGTTCGGTTATTCCGGGTTGTCCCGCTTCCCTGACCGGTGCTGCTCGTGACCTGCGTTGCAAGCCGGGTTCAAATATTGCCCGCGTCTATCGTTTCCGCCCCGATGGCACTCTGGCTGAAGCCGATTATGGCTCACGGGATTTCCGTCCCAACGCCAATACTACTGACGGCGGCGATGGCACCACGCTGCGCCGCTATGGCCAGCTGCAGCCGGAAATCCGGCGTATGGCGGTCAATGCGGTCGGCCATTATACCATTTCCGACGCCTTCGTGCCGTTCTTCGAAGCGAAGTTCGTGCGCAATCAGGTGACGCAGGAATCCAGCCCCAGTTTCAATCAGAGCGACCTGATCCTGGGCCTGGACAATCCCTATCTTAGCAGCCAGGCCCGCACGCTGCTGAACAGCATTGTGCCCGGCACCTCGCCGTCGCGGACCTTCTCCTTGAATCGCAACAACCTCGATTTGGGCAGCCGCGTGGAAGACATCACGCGTGAAACCTATCGCGGTGTGGTGGGTGTCCGCGGCGAATTCAATAATGACTGGAACTACGAATTCTCCCTGAATTACGGTCATCAGAAGAAGACGCTGCTGTCCGGCGGCAACCGTGTCGAGCAGCGCTTTGCGTTTGCCACTGACGCCGTCCGTGATGCCAGCGGCAAAATTGTCTGCCGGGTGACGGTCGATCCGTCGGCGCGGGAAGCCTTGGCGCCGGAACTGCAAAAGTATCTGGCGGACGATGTGGCAAACTGCGTTCCGCTAAATCCGTTTGGCGAAGGCGCCATGACGGGGGCTGCCCGCAATTATGTGATGACCCAGTCCAAGGCGACGGGTAAACAGACGCAGTTTGTTGCCGGCGGCTTCCTCAGCGGTGACAGCTCCGACCTGTTTGAGCTGCCGGCCGGCCCGGTCGGCTTTGCCGTGGGCGGTGAATATCGTCGCCAGACAGCCTATCAGGAATATGACCAGCTGGTGCGCGATGGTGGCACCTTCTTGAACGCCATTCCAATCTTCGATCCGCCCTCTTTCGAGGTGAAGGAAGCCTATGGCGAAATCAATGTGCCGCTGCTGAAGGATCTGCCTTTCGCAGAGGAGCTGTCGGCCCAGGGTGCGGTACGCTATTCTGACTATAAGGGCAGCACAGGTTCGACTCTCGCCTGGAACGCAGGTGGTACCTGGTCCCCGCATTCCTGGATCCGTTTCCGCGGCAATTACTCGGTTGCTGTGCGTGCCCCCAATCAGGACGAACTTTATTCCTCTCCGACGCAGAGCTTCGCTTCCATTAACGATCCCTGTGATGTGAACTTCATCAGCTCCGGTACGTCATCCCGTCCGACCAATTGTGCAGCTGCTGGTATTCCGGCAGGCTTCGTCAATGAATTGGCGCGTCTACAGACAGCGGAAATCCGTTCGGGGGGCAATCCCAACCTGACGGAAGAAAAGTCCAAGGCGACGACGCTGGGTTTCGTCCTGACGCCGGATATCATCCCCGGCTTCACCTTTGCAGCGGACTATTTTGACATCAAGGTCGATGATGTTATCGAGTCCGTTGATGTGCAGGACATTGTGAATCTGTGCTATGACGCCGCCTCGCTTAATAATGCGTTCTGCCAGTTGATTCAGCGTCAGCCGGCTGGCAGCAAGGATCCCCGCACGGGTGAGAGCAACGCCTTCTATTTCGTGCCCGGTGGCATTCTGCAATCCTCCCTGAACTACGCCAAGCGGACGTCGCGCGGTATCGATTTCGATACCAGCTACAACACTGATATTGGCGATCTGGGCACCCTGGAGCTGCAGGCGATCGCCACCTACACGATCCTGCGCAACAACTACCCCAATGTGCTTGATCCGAACTTCAAGGATCAGGTTCTGCTGGAATTGGGTGACCCGAAGTGGAGCGGCCAGTTCTCGGCCAAGTACAAGACCCAAGGCTTCACCTTCGGTTACCAGTTGCAGTATATCGGCAAGATGTCGATTTCTCCGGACATCGAAGCCATCAAGTCTGTACAGGGGCGTCCGCCGCAGGATGCCGATTATGCGACCGATCGCTGGTACCCGAGCGTGTTCTATCATGATGTTCGCGTCGGCTATGACATCAATGAAGGGCTGAATGTCTATGCCGGTGTGGATAATGTCTTCGATAAGGAGCCGCCGTTTGGTCTGACTGGCACGGGCGAAGGCTCCGGTATCTATCAGAACCGTGGCCGCTTCTTCTACGCAGGCGTGGTCTACAACTTCTGATCCTGATCTCCTTGATCCGGCCTTCACTGGGGGCCGGATCATCGGGTTTGATAAGAAAGCCGTCCCTGTCGGGGCGGCTTTTTTCTTGGGCGCCGCAACGGCAAAGAAAAACCCCGCCGGTCGCCCGGCGGGGTACAAGTTGGTTGGGGACAACGGCCTGACCGTCGCCCCCAAATGCCTTTCAACCTGATCAGAAGCTCTTGCTCAGGTTGATGAAGACGCGGCGGCCAACATAATCGTAACCGCTGTAAAGCGGGGAGTTGCCGACGCGGCTGTAGGAAGCGTAGGTACCGGTCAGACCAGCAGAAATCTTCGGCGGATCGCGGTCGAAGATGTTGCGCACGCCGGCGGTGACGCTCCAGTCCTCGCCCTTATACTGCATCGACAGGTGATGCAGGTCATAGTCGCTGACCTTGGCGATCCGCGGATCCGTGGCCGGGTTCAGATCCAACAGATCGTAGCTGTCCGTGCCGGAGATCCATTCAAAGCCGTAACGGAAGCTCCATTCCTCGATCTTATAGGTCAGGTCAGCATTCAGCGAATATTTCGGCTGGTTCAGGGTGCCGTTATATTCGATGAAGGGCTGATCGCTGAAGGTCTTTGACTTCTGATCGATGAAGTAGGTCAGCGTCCCGTTCAACCCGAGATCGCCGGGGCCCGCTTCAACATTATACCGGGCCGTGAAGTCCAGACCACGGGTCAGGGAGGAGGCGATGTTGGTGTAGCTGTCGGAAACGGTCAGCGCATTGGTGCCGGCGGCACGGGCGGAGACCAGACGGCACAGGTTGCTGCCACGGCGGAAATCCGCCGATTCATAGCAGCGACCCAGGATTTCCGTACCGCCGATACGCTCCACGCTGTTGTCGATCTTGATATCGAAATAATCGACAGCGAAGGAGAAGCGGCCGAACTCACCCGGCAGTTCCGGCTGCAGGATCAGACCGGCGGTAAAGTTCTTGGAGGTTTCGGCTTCCAGGCCGGTGCCCGAACCGCCGCCGGAATTGACCTGAACGCCGTTGGTGGCCTGATAATCCGGGCCGATCCCCTCAGAAGCACAATTGGCCCGCAGGGTCGCTGTCTTGCCGGCGGCACCATAATTGTTGCAGGGGTCGCTCTGCGAGGACAGGAAGGCCGTTGTTGTGCCCAGGAACTGTTCGAACAGCGCCGGGGCGCGGAACGAGGTGCCGTAGGAGGAGCGCAGCGACATCCAGCTGGTCGGCGCATAGACACCGCCCACCTTATAGGTCCAGTCCGAACCGTAGGAATCATACTCGGTGTAACGGCCAGAACCGGTCACCGTCAGCTCTTCCACCAGCGGCAGATTGGCCAGAACCGGCACTTCCACTTCGCCAAACAGCTCATACACCTTGTCCGTGCCGCGGGTCGGGGCCGACGAGGTCAGGTTATAGAGGTTGGCGGTCTGGCTGTTGATGTCCGGCGTATCGTCGATCTTGGCTTCACGATATTCGGCACCGAAGGCACCCTGCACCGTACCGGCCGGGACGGTGAACAGCGGGCCGTCCAGACCCAGCGAAGCGACCTTCTCGTCATACTTCGTGTGGCCGGTCACGGTCTGGAACACCTGGTTGGACCAGTCCTGCGGCAGCTTGCCGCCAATGGTCGCCGTGTTCAGCACCGGGGCCGGGATGCAGCCCAGCGACGGGTTGGCGATATTGGCGGCACAGGTGACCAGCCCGCCATTGGCGCCCGGACGCACCAGTGACGCATTGAAGCCGGCCGGGGCGGCAACGACGTTCAGGCTCTGTGCCAGACGATCGGTCAGGAAGGACTGCTGACGATATGTCGCGTCAGACTTGGAATAGCTGAAGGACAGGTCATAGCGCCAGCCATCCAGCGGGGTGAAATCGCCGCGGATACCCGTGGTGGACTTGTAGAAATCGACATCCTGCTCGCTGCGGTCATTGCCGAAGCCGATGAAGGCGCGAACGCCGACGGGGGCCTTGTTGGTCAGCGCGTTCGCCACGGAGGAGAAGGTCGAGCCCTGCAGCCCGGTCGGGATCAGCAGGCTGCCCTTGGCATAATCGAGGGCCAGCTGGCGATAGCTGGTCTGGGTGGATTCGCGGCGGTTATACAGCGCCTCGGTATAGACCTCGGCGTTGCCCAGGGCTTCCAGCTCGTAGGAGGCCTGACCGAAGCCGGTATAGGTCTTCACCGGGGAAATCAGCGACCGGTTCAGCATTTCCGGCGCGAACGTGTCGCGCACATTCAGGTTGTTGGCACCACCGCCCACACCTTCAAAGCCGACCAGCCCGGTGGAGACGGCACCATTCGGGCGCCAGCGGTTGAAGGTGCTGCCCACCGAACCGGGGGCGCCGACACCGGCCAGGTTGTTGGTGCCGATGCTGTTGATGGCAGAGCCGTTCGAACCGGTGCCGGAGATCGGGTAGCACTTGGGCTGGCCGGTCATCGGGTCGACAAAATCCAGGCGCGCACCCGTGGTCGGGTTGAACTGGTAATCGGTGTTGCAGCGGGTCCAGTCACGATCCGCCAGGGTCAGGTTGCCACGCTCGTAATATTCGAAGGAGCCGGCCACCTTCCAGCGGTCACCGCTGGTGCCGCCAACGATGGAGGCGCGGGCTTCCTCGCCGCCATTATGCACCGGGCGGGTGTAGCGCCCATCGACCGTCACGCCTTCGACATTGCTCAGGGTGACGACATTGATCACGCCGGCGATGGCGTCGGAACCATAGATCGAGGAGGCGCCGTCACGCAGTACTTCCACACGCTCGATCATGGCGTTGGGCAGCACGTTCAGATCGGCGGAACCGATGGAACCACGCGTGCCGGCGGGGGCCACGCGGCGGCCATTGATCAGCACCAGCGTGCGGCCAGCACCCAGGCCGCGCAGGCCCACCGTGTTGGCGCCGGGGCCGCCATTGGTGACAAAATTACCATAGGCGTTGTTGATCTGCGCGGAACCGCTGGTGATGCCGGCATTCTGCAGCATCTCCGCGGTGGAGTTCATGCCGGCCAGAACGCTGTCTTCCTTGGTCAGCACCTGGATGGGCGACGGGGAATTGAACGTATCGCGGCGGATACGCGAACCCACCACGACGATTTCCGACATGGCTTCTTCGGTGTTGCTGCTCTGGGCCAGGGCCGGTGCCCCCAGCGTGCCGATGCTGCCCACGGCAACACCCAACAGCAGCAGGCCCCGCAGCGTGCGGGTACGATTGCTCATCATCATTGTTCAACTTTCTTTTGTATTCTGCCGCAGCCCGTCCGATGGGCTGTTCATTTTTAGCCCGGGGATTGAGCCACCCTCGTCATGGCGATTCAACCTTATCGTCAGAAAACTGAAAAACTCTGTGCCTTATGTGTCGAAACAGCCACATTCTATTGTGTTCTTGTTATAAATTTTCCGTTTAGTAAAAAATTATAATATTTTATGTCGGATCAATTTTGTTTCATGTGTAATAATTTTACAGAAATACAGATTCATTAATATTTGTACATTTATAAAAGTTCATTTTAATTGCCATTTTTGAAATTATAAACTTTGTATGGAATGTGTGGGTGAATGGATCATCTGGCTGCGGTCTTCCCGACCTGTGTTCTGTTGCTACCGATGCTGGCATGAAAAAACCCGGCCTGCGGGTGCGGGCCGGGTTCCTCCATTCAGTCGGTTTTCAGGCGTGGCGTAATCAGCCTTCGGCCTGACGCTTCATCCAGCCTTCCATCCACTTGATATCGTAATCACCATTGATGAAATCCTGCTCGGCGATGATGCGCTGATGCAGGGGGATGGAGGTATCCACCCCGGTGATGACGAATTCTTCCAAGGCACGGCGCAGCCGCATCAGGCATTCGTTACGCGTGTTGCCGTGCACGATCAGCTTGGCGATCATGCTGTCATAATAGGGCGGTACGCGATAGCCGTCATACAGCGCGCTGTCGACGCGCACGCCCAGGCCACCCGGCGCATGGTACTGGGTGATCTGGCCGGGCGAGGGCATGAAGGTGACAGGGTTTTCCGCATTGATGCGGCATTCGATCGAATGGCCGTGGAAACGGATATCCTGCTGCGTATAGCCCAGCGGCGCCCCGGTGGCGACGCGGATCTGTTCACGCACCAGATCGACACCGGTGATCATTTCCGTGATCGTGTGTTCGATCTGCAGGCGGGTGTTCATTTCGATGAAATAGAACTGCCCGTTCTCGTACAGGAACTCCATCGTGCCGACGCCGCGATAGCCCAACAGCTTGGCGGTGCGGGCGGCCAGCGAGCCGACCTTTTCCCGCTCCTCCGCATTCAGGGCCGGCGACGGTGCCTCTTCCACCACCTTCTGATGCCGGCGCTGGATGGAGCAGTCACGCTCCCCGAAATGCACCACATTGCCGTGGTGATCGCCCAGCAGCTGCACCTCAATATGGCGTGGGTTGGCGAGGTACTTTTCCAGGTAAACCTCGTCATTGCCGAAGGCGGCACGCGCCTCACCCCGGGCCAGCTGATAGGCTTCCTTCAGCTCGTCCCGGCTGAAGGCCACCTTCATGCCCTTGCCGCCACCACCGGCGGCAGCCTTGATCAGCACCGGATAGCCGATCTGGTCGGCCACGCTGGCAGCCGTCTCAAAACTGTCCACCGGACCGTCAGAGCCGGGCACGCAGGGCAGGCCCAGGGAGATCACGGTCTTCTTGGCCGTGACCTTGTCACCCATGATGCGGATATGGTCCGGCGTCGGCCCGATCCAGGCGAAGCCATGCTCGATCACCATATCGGCGAACTGGGCATTTTCCGCCATGAAGCCGATGCCGGGATGGATGGCATCGGCCCCGGTGATGGCGGCCGCCGACAGGATTGCCGGGATGTTCAGATAGCTTTCCTTGGCGGATGGCGGACCAATACAGACGCTTTCATCCGCCAGACGCACATGCATGGCGTCGGCATCGGCGGTGGAATGCACCGCCACCGTCTTGATCCCCATCTCGCGGCAGGCACGGTGGATACGCAAAGCGATCTCGCCGCGATTGGCGATCAGCACCTTGTCGAACAGCCCTTGCTGGGTATTCGCGCTCATCGTGCGATCACTCAATGATCAGCAGCGGCTGGCCGAACTCGACCGGCTGCGCGTCGGAGACCAGGATCTCGGTCACGGTGCCACCCTTGGCGGCCTTGATCGGGTTCATCACCTTCATGGCCTCGATGATCAGCACGGTCTGGCCGGCCTTCACCACATCGCCCACCTTCACAAACGGTGTGCCGCCGGGTTCAGAGGCGGCATAGGCGGTGCCGACCATCGGCGATTTCAGGGCGTTCGGGTTCTGGGCCGGGGCCACGGCGGGGGCAGCGGCCGGTGCGGCGGCGGCGGCCGGTGCGGCTGCCAGCGGGGCGGCCGGCATGGCGTAAGCGGCCGGGTAGGCCGCAGCAGGGGCCGTGCGGCTGAGCCGGATGCGGCGTTCGCCTTCCGAATATTCCATTTCCGTCAGGCCCGACTCCTCCAGGAGTTTGGCCATGGTCCGCACGAACTCGGCATCCAGATCGAAGCTCGACATGGTGTTCTCAACCTTATCCAATGGCTTGCCTCAGGCGCCCGGCCGGTTCGCAGCGTCGATCAGCCGACAGGCGGCTTGAAGTGCCAGAACATAACCGTGCGAGCCGAGGCCGCATATGACCCCGCGCGCGACCATCGACACATAGGAATGGTGTCTGAACGGCTCACGGCGGAAGATGTTACTCAGATGAACCTCGATGACAGGCAGGTCAACCGCCGACAGCGCATCCATGATGGCCACCGACGTGTGGGTATAGGCGCCAGCATTCAGCACAATGGCATCATGCTCGCCCCTTGCCTCCTGGATCCAGGTCACCAGCTCTCCCTCATGGTTGGACTGGCGGAATTCCAGGTCCACGCTTAAGCGCGCTGCCTCTGTCTGGCACAGGGCCTCGACATCGTCCAGCGTTTCCGCCCCATAGATCTGGGGCTCACGGGTGCCGAGCATGTTAAGGTTCGGCCCGTTCAGGACAAGAATCGAAGGTTGGATCGCCAAAGTTCAGCCGCCCGCTATTGTCACCATAAGGAAGCGGGGCGGTTATATCACGGCCATGGATTGGGGCAATGGCCGCGATAAAACACCCGGTTTCACGGGCTTACCTATAGGTCAGCCTGCCTTGTCGGCCTTCTTGGCCGTACGGGCAGCCGCGAAATAGCTGGTGAATTGTTCGGTTTGAATGGCACCCGGCACCAGCGTGTCGCCGATGACGAAACCAGGGGTGCCGCGAATACCCAGTTCGCGGGCCAGCGCGATATTGGCGTCGATTTCCGCCTGGATGGCCGCGTCGCCCATATCGGCTTCCAACTTCTTGATATCCAAGCCAACATCGCGTGCCGTGGCGCGGATGACATCACTGTCCAGCCGGCCTTCATGCTTCATCAAGGCCGTATGGAACGCCTCATACTTGCCTTGGCGGTTGGCGGCCAGGGCAGCCTTGGCCGCCTCCATGGAAGAGGGGGCGAGGATGGGGAATTCCTTATAGACGACGCGGACCTTGCCATCCTTCTTCACCGCTTCCACCCGTTCCGGATGGGTGCGCTTGCAATAGCCGCAATTGTAATCGAAAAACTCCACCAGGGTGACATCGCCCTTGGGGTTGCCGCCGACCGGCCCCTTATTTTCCAGGGCGGCACGATTCGCCGTCAGTGCGGTCTTCTGCGCCTGCTCCGACTGGGCCTGTTCCTTGGCCTCCAGCGCGTGCATGGCCTCCACCAGCACTTCCGGATTGGCGATCAGATAATCGCGCACGATCTGTTCCACCGCCTGCCGATCCAGCGGCTTGTCGGCAGCCATGCCGGGTGCCACGCCGCCCAGTGTCAGCAGGGTCACCAGGGGCAGGGCGCAGCCGGCACGCTTCAAGGGGCGGAGACGAGGAAGGGAGAATGGCGTCATTATCGTGGGTCCGTTTCGATTCTGGTCGGTTAAGGCATGTGAGGTGCCCGCTCCAGCACGGCAACAGCAATACATCTTTTTGCGGTTGTTTTATGGTGCTTGCGTAACATGTCGGCCTATGCGGGAATAGGTTGGATCATCCGTTCCCGACGGATATAACTTTGGAACAGGTTTCGGGACGGGCGAACTTTAACAAGCGCTCTCCCTCTGGGGGGATTTGGGACGGATATGGGCATGAATGACGACGCCTTCCTGTTTCGGGAAGAAACGCCGGACAATTCCGTCGTGCCAGCGCCCTTGCCCCCGTGGCTGATCCTGATCGTCGATGACGATCCTGAGGTTCACGCCATGACCCGGCTGGTCATGAAGAAATTCAGCTATCGCGGCCGGCCGGCGCAGTTCCTCTCCGCCTATTCCGCCGAAGAGGCGTTGCGGGTGTTGAGCAACGATCCGGGCATCGCCGTCATCCTGCTGGATGTGGTGATGGAAACCGATGATGCCGGTTTGCGTCTGGTGCCGCGTATCCGCAAGGATTTGGGCAATGATCTGGTCCGCATCATCCTGCGCACCGGCCAGCCGGGACAGGCGCCGGAGGATGATGTCATCCATGGCTATGATATCAATGATTACAAGGCCAAGACGGAGCTGACGGCGCAGAAGCTGGGTACGGCCACGGTGGCGGCCCTGCGCTCTTACGAGCATATTCTGGAACTGACCCGCTCCCGCAAGGGGATGGAGCGGATCATTGAGGCTTCGGGCAACCTGTTCGCCCTGCGCGCCATCGATAGTTTCGCTGAGGCGGTGCTGCGGGAACTGGCGCGGGTGCTGGACCTGCCCTGTGATGGGCTGGTCTGCGTTGTGCGGGGCAGTACCGCGGCCGATGCGCAGATACTGGCTGCGGCCGGGCGTCACCATGGTCTGGTCGGCCTGCCCATGGGGCGCAGCGTTGACCCGTTGCTGTCGGCGCGAATCGCGGAGGTTCTGCGCACCCGGACCCATCATTATGATGATGGCGATGTCATTATCTGGCTGCGCACGGCGGATGGGCGCGATGCGGCAGCCTGTGTTCATGCCGGTCGCCCGCTGGATGGGCTGGAGCGTAAGCTGGCGGAGGTGCTTGGCTCCAAGATCACCATCGGTTTTGACAATCTCCACCTCTATGAACAGGTGAAGCGGGCCCATAAGGCCGCCGTCATCGCCCTGGCCGGGCTGGCGGAGTATAAGGATCCAGAGGGCGGCGGCGACCATGTGCTGCGTCTGTCGCGGCTGGTGACGGAGATTGCCTTCATTCTGCGCGGCGACCCCGCCTATGCCGGGGTGATCGATGATGATTTCCTGGACCAGATCGCCATGGGCGCCATGCTGTATGATATCGGCATGGTGGGCGTGCCCGACCGGGTGATTACCAAGCAGGAACCCCTGGATGCGGACGAACGCCAGTTGATGGAACAGCATTGCGAGCGCGGGGCCGCCATCCTGGAGAAGGCCTCCCGCATGGTGGAGGGGAGCAGCTATTTCTCCTTCGGGGCAACGATTGCCCGCTGCCACCAGGAACGCTGGGATGGCAGCGGCTATCCCGCTGGCCTGCGGGGGGAGGCCATTCCCCTGGCCGCCCGGATCGTCGCGGTGGCTGATGTCTATGATGCGCTGACGCATAAGCGCAGCTGGCGGGACGCGATGCCGCTGGCAGAGACGCTGCGCATGATCGAACAGGGATCGGGCAGCCTGTTCGATCCAGCCGTGGTGACGGCCTTCTTCCAGGCCATGAAGTCACGCGGACGCCGGCGCTAACCAGTTCCTGTCCGTCAGCGGTCCAGCGGGCCGGGGATACCGTTATAGCGATCCTGTTCCAGGCGATAGGGATCATAGGCGCCATCGTAATGGTCGCGGTGGCGGCGTTTCAGCTCCATATCCGACTGCGAGACGGCGACGGACATGCTGAAATTCGTATCCGGGCAAGGGTTGGGCATATAACCGCCCGCCATGGCGCGATCATCCTTGCCATAAGCCAGTTCGGCGCCGACATATTTGCCGCTGACCGCCCCCATGGCCACCCCGGCTTCCACCGTTTTGCGGACCCGGCATTTGGCCTTCTGATCCGTCGCCGTATCCCCGGCCAGCGGCACCATGGGCAGTTGCTGGGCGGCTGTGGGTGCCGCCGCTACCGTGCTGCCATTCTCCCCCGGACGATCCAGCCTGACCCAGCCATTGACGGGCTTGCCGGGGTTGACGGCGGTGTTCTGTCCCCCGACCACGGCATCACCATCCGCCGCCAAGGTCGGCAGTGCCGATGCCAGGGTCAGGAAGCAGCAGAATATCAGGGGCAGGGGGCGCATGGCGGTTCCTGGGCGGAAGGGGTCAGTCCAGGTTACACGGACGCATCGCCCCTGTCCCGTCGGTCTTCCGGGGTAGGCGGCGATGCGGGGATGATCCCCGCATCGCCGTAAAGGGTCAGAACGGTTCGCTTACCTTGGTCGCCTTGGCGGCCGTCTTGCGCGGGGCGGCGGGCTTTTTGGGCGCTGCCGCCGCATCGCCTTTCGCCGCGCTGGCCCGCTTGGGGGCCGTTGCCTTTGCCGTCGCGGTTTTGGCGGTCGCGGCCTTGGTGGTGGTTGCCTTCTTGGCCGGGGCCTTTTTCGGCTTCTCCTCCGCGGTGGAATCCGCTTCCGCCGGGGCGGCGCCCTTCTTGGCACTGTCCTTCGCGGCTTTGGCAGCCAGCAGTTCCACGGCCTGTTCCAGCGTCAGTTCGTCCGACGACATGGCCTTGGGAATGCTGGCGAACAGCTTGTTATGCTTCACATAGGGGCCGAAGCGACCGGACCCGATGCTGATCGGCTTGCCATCCTTGGGATGGTTGCCCAGTTCCCGTCCTGCCACTGCCTTCTTGGCCAGATTGTCGCCCAGCAATATGACCGCCCGGTTCAGCCCGATGGTCAGTACATCATCATCAGGCGGTACATTCTTATAAGCGTCGCCATGTTTCAGATAGGGGCCGTAACGCCCGATGCCGGCCTGGATTTCGATCCCGGTGGAAGGGTGCATCCCCACACTGCGCGGCAGCGACAGCAGGGCCAGCGCTTTGTTCAGGTCAACATCCTGCGGCTCCATGCCGCGCGGCAGCGATACGCGCTTGGGCTTCACCTCCTTGGAGGATTCCGTGCCCAGCTGCACATAGACGCCATAGGGGCCGCGCTTCATCACCACCGTCAGCCCGGTTTCGGGATCGGGGCCCAACTCGCGGTCGGCATCGGCCTCGCCCTCTTCCCCAGCAACCGCCAGGGGGCGGGTATAGCGGCATTCCGGGTAGTTGGAACAACCGATAAAGGCGCCGGTCTTGCCCAGCTTCAGCGACAGCCTGCCGCTGCCGCAGGTGGGGCAGGCGCGCACGTCGATCGGCTGCCCGTCGGCACCAACGCGGGTGGGGAAGAAATGCGGCCCCAGCGCCTCATCCAGGGCATCCAGCACCTGGGTGATGGTCAGATCCTTGGTGCCATCGATGGCACCCCGGAAATGCTGCCAGAAATCGCGCAGCACATCCTTCCAATAGATGCGGCCGCCGGAAATATCGTCCAGCTTCTCTTCCAGCGCCGCCGTGAAATCATACTGCACATAGCGGTTGAAGAAGCTTTCCAGGAAGGTGGTGACCAGCCGGCCCCGGTCCTCCGGCTCAAAGCGCCGCTTCTCCAGCCGCACATAATTGCGTTCCTGCAGCACCTGCAGGATCGACGCATAGGTAGAGGGCCGGCCGATCCCCAGCTCTTCCATCTTTTTCACCAGGCTCGCCTCCGTATAGCGGGGCGGGGGCTGGGTGAAATGCTGGTCAGATTTCAGATTGCCGCGCGTCAGGTCGTCGCCATCCTTCATCGGCGGCAGGCGGCGGTTCTCCTCTTCCTCCCCATCATCATCCTTATCTTCCTGATAAACCTTCAGGAAGCCGTCGAAACGGATGATGGAGCCGGTGGCGCGGAACACGGCTTCCGCGCCCTTGCTCATAATGTCGACCGTCACCTGATCCAGGATGGCGCTGGCCATCTGGCTGGCCATGGTGCGCTTCCAGATCAGCTCATAGAGCCGCAACTCATCCTTGTCGAGATAGCGGCCCATCTGGTCCGGGCGGCGGAACAGGTCGGTGGGGCGGATCGCCTCGTGCGCCTCCTGGGCGTTCTTGGCGGCGGTCTTGTAGATGCGGGGCTTTTCCGGGACGTAGGCCGCCCCCCAGGTCTGGTCGATCAGCCGGCGGGAGCCGTCAATCGCCTCCTGGCTCAGCGACACGCCATCGGTTCGCATATAGGTGATCAGGCCGACCGTTTCACCGCCGATATCCACGCCTTCATAGAGCTTCTGGGCCGTGCGCATCGTCTTCACGGCGCCGAAACCCAGCTTGCGGCTGGCTTCCTGCTGCAAGGTGGAGGTGGTGAAGGGCGCATAGGGGTTGCGCTTCACCTCCCGCCGTTCCACCCGGCCCACCTTGAACAGCATCGGGCGGATGCGGGCCAGGGCGGCCTCGGCCTGTTCCTTGTTGGTCAGGCTGAATTTTTCCAGCCGCTTGCCGTCCAGCTGGGTCAGGCGGGCGGTGAAGGTGGCGCCATCGTGGGTTTTGAATTCCGCCTCGATGGTCCAATATTCCTGTGGGCGGAAGGCTTCGATCTCCGCTTCCCGCTCACAGATCAGCCGCAGGGCCACCGACTGAACGCGCCCTGCCGAGCGGCTGCCCGGCAGCTTGCGCCACAGCACCGGCGACAGGGTGAAGCCCACCAGATAATCCAGCGCGCGGCGGGCCAGATAGGCCTGAACCAGTTCCTGGTCGACGTCGCGCGGCTTGGATATGGCATCCAGCACGGCACTCTTGGTGATCTCATTGAAGGTGATGCGGCGGATTTCCCGACCGGCCAGCCGCTTTTCCTTCAGCAGTTCCTGGACGTGCCAGGCAATCGCCTCCCCCTCTCTGTCAGGGTCGGTGGCGAGATAGACGCGGGTAGCCCCCTTCACGGCACGGGCGATTTCGTCCACATGGCGTTTGGAGCGGTCCCCCAACTCCCAATCCATCTCGAAATCCTCGTCAGGACGGACGGATCCATCCTTGGGCGGCAGATCGCGGACATGGCCAAAGCTGGCCAGAACCGTGTAATCCTGCCCGAGATATTTGTTGATGGTCTTGGCCTTGGCCGGGGACTCGACGATGACGACACTGCCAGCCACTGAACGACCCGCCTTTCGAGGGATACAGTAACGATAGGGATAACGGGGGTCAGATCAGGCTGACACGCCCGCCAGGATGACGCTGCAAACGACCCGCCAGTTCCAACTCCAGCAGGATTGTCAGTACCACCCCGGCAGACAATTGGCAGCCGCGAACCAGTTCGTCAATCAGAACCGGGGTGGGGGACAGGCTCTCCACCACGATGGCACGGGCTTTATCCATCATTTTTTCATCCACCGGGGCGCCGGGGCCACCCCGAAACAGGCCGCCCGGTGGTTCCGACAGGGGGGAGAGGCTGGCATTGCGCAGGGCCAGAATCACATCCTCGGCCGTTTCCACCAGCCCGGCACCTTCCTTGATCAGCCGGTTGCAGCCCTGGGCGCGCGGGTCCAGCGGTGAGCCCGGCACGGCGAAAACGTCGCGCCCCTGTTCGGCGGCAAAGCGGGCGGTGATCAGGGAGCCGGACTTCAACGCCGCCTCCACCACCACCACGCCCAGCGACAGGCCGGAGATCAGCCGGTTGCGCCGGGGAAAGTGGCGGGCCTGCGGCTCGGTGCCCAGGGGCGATTCGGCGATGATGGCGCCCCGTTGCGCCAGTTCCCGATAAAGGGCTTCATTCTCCGGGGGGTAGATCACATCAATGCCGCCGGCGACCACGGCGGCGGTGCCTTTGGCCAGCGATCCTTCATGTGCTGCCGTATCAATGCCGCGTGCCAGGCCGGACACGACGGTGAAGCCGGCATCGGCCAGATCATGGGCCAGTTTTTCGGCCATCTTGCGCCCGACGATACTGGCGTTGCGGGCCCCGACAATGCCCACACAGGGCCGCGCCAGCAGGCCAGGGAAGCCCAGTACGGTCAGCACGGGCGGGGCATCATCCACAGTCGCCAGGGGCCTGGGATATTCCGCCTCCCCCTTGCAGATCAGCCGGGCGCCGCGTTTTTCCAGCGCTGCCAACTCCCGCTCCACCTCCGCCTTGGGCGGCACGCGCAACGGTTGTTGCCGGCCGCCCTTGCGGGCCAGATCAGGCAGGGCCGCCAGGGCGGCAGTGGCCGTGCCAAACCGCTCCAGCAACCGGGCAAAGGTGATGGGGCCGACATTTTCCGTGCGAATCAGGCGCAGCCAGTCAATACGATCCTGGCGGGTGAACTGGCTTTGCGGTGCGTGCATCGGGGCGGGACCACGTGAAATTCAAGAAGATCATCTTGTGATCTATTCTCGCATTTCGATGCGATCAAAACAAGAACAAATCCGCCAGAAAAAAGGCCGCCATCTGTCTCCCCCAGAAGGGGGGCAGGGGCGGCCTTATCCAATGCCGTGCGGGCCCCTTGCTTACTTGCCCTTGGCCGGGGCGATGTTCGGCAGGTCTTCGGACAGGATGGACATGTTGAAGGCGTAGGAGACGTCGCCATCTTCCTCGTCCCGGTACAGCGTGCCAATGAACTCGCCATCCAGCGTCACTTCGACGGGCTGGCCCTTCTTGGCCGGCGGGTTCACGGTGATCTTTTCGTTGCCGAAATTACGGCGGAGATAGGCCTGCAGGCGGGCGATCTCGTTGGGGGTCATGTCTTTCTCGTCGGTTGCTTGAAACGTCAAGGGCGCCGTCCGCGACACGGACGGCGCCCAACCGTTACGGCAGCGCAACGAAATCGTTCCGCTGCCGAAATCAGTGGGTCAATCAGCCAGCCTTGGCCATGGCGATGACAGTATCGCCCATGCGGTTGGAGAAGCCCCATTCATTGTCGTACCAGGACAGGATGCGCACGAAATTGCCTTCCATGACCTTGGTCTCGCTCAGCGCGAAGATCGAGCTGTGGGCGTCATGGTTGAAGTCGCTGGACACCAGCGGCTCCGCATAGGCGCCCAGGATGCCCTTCAGCGGGCCGTTGGCGGCCTCGGTGATGAGCTGGTTGATTTCTTCCACGCTGGTGTTGCGCTTGGCGACGAACTTGAAATCCACCACGGAGACGTTCGGGGTGGGAACGCGCAGCGAGGTGCCGTCCAGCTTGCCCTTCAGTTCCGGCAGAACCTTGCCCACGGCCTTGGCAGCACCGGTGGAGGTGGGGATGATGTTCAGCGCGGCGGCGCGGGCGCGGTGCAGATCCTTGTGGAACGTGTCCACGGTGTTCTGGTCGCCGGTATAGCTGTGGATGGTGGTCATGAAGCCATGGTCGATGCCGATGCCGTTATTCAGCACATAGGCGACCGGGGCCAGGCAGTTGGTGGTGCACGACGCGTTGGAGACGATCTTGTGTTCGGCTGTCAGCTTGTGATGGTTCACACCATAAACGACGGTCAGATCCTCATCCGTGGCCGGGGCGGAGATCAGCACCTTCTTGGCACCGGCGGTCAGGTGCTTGGAAGCGGCGTCGCGGCTGGTGAAGATGCCGGAGCATTCCAGGGCGATATCAACGCCCAGCTCACCCCAGGGCAACTGGGCCGGGTCGCGCTGCTGCACGGAACGGATGGTGTGGCCATTGACCACCAGATTGCCGTCCACGACCTCCACAGTGCCGGGGAAACGGCCATGCACGCTGTCATACTTCAGCAGATGGGCATTGGACTTGGCGTCGGCCAGATCGTTGATAGCGACGACCTCGATATCGGTCCGACCGCTTTCAAAGAGCGCGCGCAGCACCAGACGGCCAATACGCCCGAACCCGTTGATCGCAACTTTAACAGCCATGCTTTCCTCCGATTGAACGACGCCCCGGCCCAGCGGCCGGCCCATCGATGGCCTACAGCGTCCCACGCCTTTGGTAAACCCGGATTAGCCCGCCTTGTGCCCCGGGACAAGGCGCTTCCGCCTGAATCCGCCATGCATCATGCGCACGGCATTTCGGCTTGGGGGCAGCGGTGGACAGGTGCGGCCGCCTGGTCCATAGTATCTTTATGGATGGCCATATCGACCTTGATGACCGTACAGCCCGCACCCTGGAGCGCTTGCAGGCGCTGACCGGGCGCCCTGTCGCGTCCATTCTGGATGATGCCCTATCTGCGGAACTGGCGCGGGTGGAGCATGAAGCCCTGCGCGCGATCATACAGGCCGGGGTCGATGCGGCGGACGCGGGGCGTTTTTCGACCAGAACGGTGGAAGAATTGTTTGAGGTTGCAGTGGCTCGTGCGGCAACAAACAACCAAGACCGATAAAATCGCATGTCCTACCGTCTGACCGAACTGGCGGCGCAGGATTTGGTCGATATTATTGAATATACCATTGTTAAATGGGGCCTTGGTCAGGGCCGAAAATATCAAGCCGCTTTTCTTCGTGTCTTTGATCGGCTCGGTAAAAATCCCTTTGCTTTGGGAAGCCGTCCCTTATCTGATCTGGCAGCGGGGGTCCGGGCCATAAATGCCGAACAGCACATTGTTATTTACCGAAACGTAGATGCAGGCGTAGAAATACTGCGAATTTTGCATCAGCGCATGAATTTATCGCTGCATAAGTTGCTTTAAACAACGCGAGCAATTTGCTCGCGCCGTTCCCATCAAACATCCAAATCCTGCGCAAACTTCGCATTTTCAGTGATGAACTTGAACCGTAGCTCTGGCTTGCGGCCCATCAGGCTTTCCACCAGGGATTTGGTGGATTCCACATCATCCTTCTGCTCCGGGTCGCGCAGGTCGGGCACCACCACGCGCAGCAACATGCGCTTTTTCGGGTCCATGGTGGTTTCCTTCAACTGGGCCGGCGGCATTTCGCCCAGGCCCTTGAAGCGGCTGATTTCGATCTTGCCCTTCACATTCTTGAAGGTGCTTCGCATCAGCTCGTCCTTATGCGCGTCGTCACGCGCATACTGCACCTTGCCGCCGCCGGACAGGCGATAGAGCGGGGGCAGGGCCAGATAAAGATGCCCTTGCTGGATCAGGGCCGGCATTTCCCGATAGAAGAAGGTCATCAACAAGGAGGCAATGTGCGCCCCGTCCACGTCGGCGTCGGTCATGATGATGACGCGTTCGTAGCGAAGCTTGTCGACGCTGAAATCCTTGCCGGTGCCACAGCCCAGCGCCTGGGCCAGATCGGCCAGTTCCTGGTTGCCGCGCAGCTTGTCCACGCTGGCCGAGGCCACATTGAGGATCTTGCCGCGCAGGGGCAGAATGGCCTGGGTTTCACGCGAGCGGGCCTGTTTGGCCGAACCGCCGGCCGAATCACCCTCGACGATGAAAATCTCGGTATCTTCGGCACTCTGGCGCGAACAATCGGCCAGCTTGCCGGGCAGGCGCAGGCGGCGGGTTGGCGTTTTGCGCGCCATCTCCTTCTGCGCCTTCTTGCGCGCCCGCTCATCCGCCTTTTCGATCAGCCGTTCGATCAGGGCCTTGGCAGCATCGGGGGAGCCGGAAAGCCAATGGTCGAAATGGTCCTTGATGGCGGCATCGGTCAGCTTCTGCGCCTCCGCATTCACCAGCCGTTCCTTGGTCTGGCCCTGGAAATGCGGGTCGCGGATAAAGACGGAGAGCAGCACCATCGCCCCTTCCATCACATCATCGGCGGTGATGGTGGCGGCGCGCTTATTACCCAGCAGGTCGCCATAGCCCTTGATGGCGCGGATCAGCGCCCCGCGCAGGCCCTGTTCATGCGTGCCGCCCAGCGGCGTGGGGATGGTGTTGCAATAGGTGTGGCTGAAACCTTCATCATCTTCCGGCCAGGCCACCGCCCATTCCACCCGCCCGGCATCACCGGGAAATTCCGCCTGACCGGCGAACGGGTTGGGGGTGACAGTGGCGCGGCCTTTCAGGCTGCCGGTCAGATAATCCAGCAGGCCGTTGGGGAAATGCAGCACCTCTGCCGCCGGCACCTCGCTGCCCGGCGGCAACAGGCTGGCATCACAGCTCCAGCGGATTTCCACGCCACGGTAAAGATAGGCCTTGGAGCGGCAGAGCCGGTAAAGCCGTTCCGGCTTGAACTGCGCATCGGCGCCGAAAATCTCCGCATCCGGGTGGAAGCTGACCGTGGTGCCGCGCCGATTCTGCACCGCCCCGCCACTGGTCAGCGGCCCCAGCGGTACCCCGCGGGAGAAGTTCTGCACCCAAAGCTGACGGTCGCGCGCCACCTCCACATGCAGCCGATCGGACAGGGCATTCACCACGGCGGAACCCACGCCATGCAGGCCGCCGGAGGTGGCATAGACCTTGCCGGAGAATTTGCCGCCCGAATGCAGGGTGGTGAAAATCACCTCCAGCGCGGACTTGCCGGGATATTTGGGATGTTCATCGGTGGGGATGCCGCGCCCATTGTCGCGCACCGTTACCGTGCCATCGGCGGCAAGGTCCAGTTCGATGCGGTTGGCATGGCCTGCCACCGCTTCGTCCATGGCGTTGTCCAGCACCTCCGCCACCAGATGGTGCAGGGCGCGTTCATCGGTGCCGCCAATATACATGCCGGGACGGCGGCGCACGGGTTCCAGCCCCTCCAGAACTTCGATGTCCTGGGCGGAATAGCTGTCCTGCTTGACGGCGGTATTCTGAAAAAGGTCGCTCATGCCCCATTATAGGGAGGGGGAACGCCAAGGTTCAAGGAGATGCAGTATCTCCGAACGATATATGCCACCATATTTTGTAGCTTGCCCTGGGAGGGCAGAGATGTCTGAGCGAGTTCCCGATTTCGACCGCGACGCCCCCGCCTCGCGTACCTTCGCGATGCCGAAGGATTTGAACGGCAATGGCGATGTTTTCGGCGGCTGGGTGATGTCACAGATGGACCTGGCAGGGTCGGCACCCGCCGTCCGGCTGGCGCGGGGACCTGTGGCAACCGTCGGCGTGGAAGCGATGAAGTTCCATCGCCCGGTCAGCGTCGGCGACGAGGTGAATTGCTATACAGAGGTGGAGCGGGTGGGCCGCACCTCCATCCGCGTGCGCATCGATGTCTGGGTCCGCAAACTGGATGGCACCGCCTACAAGGTGACGGAGGGTGTTTTCACCTACGTCGCCATCGACAAGGATGGCCGCCCGCGTCCGGTGGTTCCGGCCCTGGCGGAATGAAAACGGGCGGGACTCGGGGGTGATGTTCCCCGGGTTCCGCCCGCTTGTCAGCGATAACCAGGGGCCGGCGGTTGGCGCCGGCCCCTGTCCTGATCAACCCAGGACGGCTTCCGGGCTGATCACCTTGCCCAGATGGGCGATGGCGGGATGGGTCAACTCGCCATTGGCCACGTTCAGGCCGTTGCGCAGATGCACGTCATCCTTCAGCGCCTGCACCCAGCCCTTGTCGGCCAGGGCCAGCACGAAGGGGGCGGTGGCATTGTTCAGCGCGAAGGTGGAGGTGCGGGCAACCGCACCCGGCATGTTGGCCACGCAATAGTGGATCACGCCATCCACCACATAGGTGGGATCGGCATGGGTGGTGGCGTGGCTGGTTTCAAAGCAGCCGCCCTGGTCGATGGCGACGTCCACCAGCACGGCACCCTTCTTCATGCGGCCAACCAGTTCCCGGCTGACCACCTTCGGGGCTTCGGCGCCCGGCACCAGCACGGCGCCGATCACCAGATCGGCTTCCAGCACGGCCTGTTCGATGGTGTCGACATTGGCATAAACGGTGTTCAGGCGGCGGCCGAACTGCTGGTCCAACTGGCGCAACCGGTCCAGCGACTTGTCCAGCACGGTGACATGGGCTTCCAGGCCCATGGCCATGCGGGCGGCATTGGTGCCGACCACGCCGCCACCGATGATGGCAACCTTGGCCGGCGGGGTGCCGGGCACGCCCCCCAGCAGGATGCCGATGCCGCCATAGGATTTTTCCAGGCAATGGGCGCCGGCCTGGATGGACATGCGCCCGGCCACTTCCGACATCGGCGCCAGCAGGGGCAGGCCGCCATTGCGGTCGGTCACAGTTTCATAGGCAATGCAGATGGCGCCCGATTCCTGCAACAGCTTGGCCTGCTCCGGATCGGGGGCCAGATGCAGATAGGTGAACAGCACCTGGCCGGGGCGCAGCAGCTTGCATTCCACCGGCTGCGGTTCCTTCACCTTCACGATCATGTCGGCGCGGGCGAAAATTTCCTCGGCCGTATCGATGATGGTGGCACCGGCGGCGATATACAGATCGTCGGTCAGGCCGATGGCCGCACCGGCATTCTTCTGCACGATCACCTGATGGCCATGCACCACCAGCTGGCGCACGTTACCGGGGATCAGGCCGACGCGATATTCGTGATTTTTAATCTCTTTCGGCACACCGATGAGCATGTTTGTTCTCCCTGTTCGGATGTGCAGAAACGATACGCCTGAAGGCCGGTGAATGTCCTTGCAAAGAGGGCTTGCGTCATGGCCTCATTTCGACGTTTCGTGCATGAAACCATTCATTCGCGGTGGAATATGCGGCCAGCTGATCTGGATGCCATTGATGTCAAGATTCTCACCCATGTTCAGGCCGATGGCCGGATCAGTGTGGCCGATCTGGCGGACAAGGTTGGATTGTCGCCATCAGCCTGTCACCGGCGGCTGAAACGGCTGGAAGATGATGGGGTGATCGAAGGCTATGTCGGGCTGGTCAGCCCGGCGGCGCTGGGGCGCGGCACCTCGGTCTTTGTACAGATCACCCTGGACCGGCAGCAGGATCAGGATCTGCGCGCGTTTGAGGCCAAGGTGATGGAAAGTCCGGAAGTGATGGAATGCTATCTGATGGCCGGTGACAGCGATTACATGCTGCGCGTCATGGTGGCCGATGGCAGCGATTATGAACGGCTGCACACCCAGACGCTGACCCGCCTGCCGGGGGTGGCGCGCGTGCGCTCCAGCTTCACCCTGCGCACGGTGGCCAAGCGGACCACCGTGCCCATCCGGTGAGGGTTACCGCTGCTGCGGGAACATTCCCTTGTAGGCGATGATCGGGGTCATGCCGCTGCGGGCTTCAGGGGTTTGCATCAGGTTGGGCAGGGCGAAGGTGGTGTTCTCGCCACTGCCGGGGGTGCCGCCATATTTCCAGCCGATGACCATAAACAGCGCTTCATATTTTTTGACCGGCAATATGGCGCCGTCACATTTCAACCAGCCCTCAGGGATGACCGTACCGGCGATGTAGCGTGTCTCGCCAATGAAACTGTCACTCATGTTTGTCTCCCATAAATGCGTGTATGTCTGGGTTTCCAAATTTCCTGACGACCGATAACTCGCTTGGCGATGCTATTCAGGGGTTGCCCGGTTATAGCGGGTCGCCGTCAGCAAGTCGGAGACGGCGCAGGATTTGGTATCTTTGAAGCCATTGGCGCGCATCTCGGCACGAATGGCGGCATCGCCAAAGGGGGCCTTACCACCCTTGGCGTAAATGGCCCAGATGGGACGGCCCGCCGCCATCCCCCGCGCCATTGCCAGATCATCGGCACAGGTGATGCAGGCAATGATCATGTTGGCAGCGGCGGCGCTGTCCGTCCGGCACCCTTCCAGGGCAGTGACAAGGGCTGTATCTTCAACCGATCCCAGGACAATGGCGGTTGCCCCATCCGCCAGCCCCAGTTTGGCTTTCAGGCTGGGCGGTTCCCTGGCAATCGCCTTTGCCCAGGCGGTGGCAGCCGGCACGCCAAGCGCCAGTACCACAATCTCCCCAGCGCAGGAGAAGGCCAAACCGGTTTCAGTGACGCGCACATCAGCAATAGCGGATTTTGGGAAGCGCCGTTTTATGGCACCGCGCAGGATCAGTTCGCTGCTTTCCAGCAGGGCTTTCACCTCCCCGCTTTCCTGGCCGACAAGGGCCTGCGTTATCGCTTCCTTGCCCATTGTGCTTCCCCATCTTGAAGCATCCAATATTAGACCCGGATGCGTTTAACTGTAAACGCATCCGGGTCTATGCCCTTGTTCAGCGAGCGGATTCACGCTTCAAAGCGATCCCGCTTTTCCGCGATCCGCTCTAACGAAATTGCTGTGCAAGCTATGGGCCAGAAACGGGGGTGGGCCGCCCGTAGCATGGGCGGCCCAGCGGCATCAATCGAAGTTCGGGTAAATGCCGTTTATGCAGATGAAAGCGCCTACACCGGCGTAAGGCGGCGGTGGCAGGGGGATGGTTTCAGATGCGCTGGTCTGCGCCGTTACCGTTTCACCATCCTGTGCAGGTGCTGCTGCCGTCACCACATGGCTGGAAGCGGGAATGTTAATGTTGGTGCTGCCGCCGGTTGCACCCTGCCGCGTCGCCGGAATGCGGTCTGGCAGTGCCTGCTGGTTGATGCCGACAGCGACGCGCCCCCGCAGATCCGGGAGGGCGAATGTTGTACGCCCATCACCGCCATAGGCGTTGCCCAAAAGAGAGTAAAGTGCTTGATATTGCATGATATTCAGAAGCCGACCGTCACAGGGCAACCAACCATCGAACGACCGCGTGTAGGCGAAATAGCAGATTTGTCCGAGATAGAAGTCCATCGTTTCCACCTTCCTGTGCAGGGTTTCCGTAGCGAAATGCTGTACCATTAAGGGGTGTATATAGAGCAAGCATGAGTTGCAAGTGTCGTCAGGCTTCAGCTTGCTGAAGCCGCTTGTTCCAGATACAAAACGATCAAGATACAGATTACGGTGTGCCGGAAATGACCCCACGTGTCGGCTGTGGTGCCTTTATTCAGGACGGGCAAGGGCGGTTGCTGCTGGTCAAGCGGCGCCGTAACCCGGAGGCTGACCATTGGGGCCTGCCGGGCGGCAAGGTGGATTTCCTGGAAAAGGTGGCGGACACCGTGGTGCGGGAAATTGCCGAGGAACTGGGCGTGCAGATCGCGCTGACCGGGCTGCTCTGCGTTGTTGACCAGATCGACCGGGAGGCGCCCAGCCACTGGATCAACCCTGTCCACCGTGCCCGGATTGTTGCGGGTGAACCGCGGGTGATGGAGCCAGACGCGCTGGCCGATTGGGGCTGGTTCGCCTTGGATGCGTTGCCATCGCCCCTGACGGTGTCGACAAGGGCGGCGTTGGCGGCGGCGGCTTAGGCCGCCGTCTCCTTCTTCTTCGCTCCGATCTTCGGTTCCGTGCCCTTCAGCAGCCGGGCGATGTTTTCCTTGTGCCGGATGAAGACCAGCAGGGCGATGAAGACGCACAGGCCCGCCACCGCCGGCCCGGCCAGGAACCAGGCGACCACCGGGCTGAGCCCGATGGCAATCAGGGCGGAAAGCGAGGAGATACGGAAGGCGAAAGCGGCCAGCAGCCAGGTGCCGCAGGCGGACAGCCCCACCGGCCAGGCAATGGCCAGCAGCACGCCCAGGGCGGTGGCAACCCCCTTGCCACCCTTGAAGCCCAGCCAGACCGGGAAGCTGTGGCCCAGCATGGAGCCGGCAGCGGCGGCCACCGCCGCTTCCACCCCGCCGAAATAGAGTGCCAGCAGGGTGGCGATGCCGCCCTTGCCGCTATCCAGGATCAGGGTCAATGCTGCCAGCGGCTTGTTGCCGGTGCGTAGCACATTGGTGGCACCGATATTGCCGCTGCCGATCTTGCGGATATCGCCATAGCCCGCCAGCCGGGTCAGCACCAGCCCGAACGGGATGGAGCCCAGGAAATAGCCGCCGGCAAAAGCGGCGATCAGCAGGCCCCAGGCCAGGGAAGCGGTTGCCGGTTCAACCATGATGGCGCCGATCCTTTTTGTTCTTGCCGTTGGGCGGGGCGGGTCAGGCGGCGCGGGTGAACACGCTGCGCCCATCCACGATGGTGCGCATCACCATGCCCTGAACCGGGCGCTTGTCGAAACAGCTATTCTTCGATTTCGACGCCAGCTTCTCCGCCTCGATCCGCCAAGGCCGGTCCAGATCGAACAACACCAGATCGGCAGCCCCGCCCCGGGTCAGCCGGCCCAGATGCGTCAGGCCCAGAATGTCGGCGGGGATATGGG
The DNA here is from genome assembly GCF_027568365.1 of Niveispirillum sp. BGYR6. NCBI lineage: Bacteria > Pseudomonadati > Pseudomonadota > Alphaproteobacteria > Rhodospirillales > Azospirillaceae > Niveispirillum > Niveispirillum sp. BGYR6. Next base: position 281,463 of record NZ_JANLNL010000007.1, read on the forward strand.
TGACGGCGGCCAGCGCGCGGGCCAGCGGCACCTGGCCCTTATGATGCAGGTCCAGCACCAGCGGCAGCAAGGTTTCAAACCCGACCGCGCCAAAGGCCGCCTGGGCGAAGGGCACGCGCTTGCTGTCCTGATCATGCGGCTGGTGGTCCGACGTGATGGCGTCGATGGTGCCATCGGCCAGCCCTTCCACAATGGCGCTGCGATCCGTTTCGCTGCGCAGGGGCGGCTTCAGCTTGAAGAAGGTGCGGTAATCGCCGACATCCATTTCCGTCAGGGAGAAATAGGGCGGGGCGGTGTCGCAGGTGATGGACAGCCCGCGGGCCTTGGCCCGGCGGATGACATTGACCGATTCGGCGGTGGAGATATTGGCGGCGTGGTAACGCCCGCCGGTCATTTCCACCAGCCGCAGATCACGTTCCAGCATGATCACCTCAGCCATGGGCGGGATGCCGGCCAGGCCTAGCTTGGTGGCGATCTCCCCGGCATTCATCACGCCCCCGGCCAGACGCGGCTCGCTCGGATGCTGGAAAATGGTCTGGCCGAAGGTGCTGGCATAGGAAAGCGCGCGGCGCATCAGGGCAGGGTCAGCGATGGGGCCGCCATCGGTGAAGCCGATAGCCCCAGCCTCCATCAATAACCCGATCTCCGCCAGCTCCTTGCCGGCATTTTCCCGCGTCAGGGCACCATAGGCGAAAATCTTCACCAGCTTGGTTTCCCGCGCCCGGCGAGCGATGAACTCAATCCCCGCCACATCATCGATCACCGGATCGGTGTTGGGCAGGGCCGCCAGGGCGGTGATACCGCCGGCCGCCGCACTGCGGCTGGCGGTCAGGATCGTCTCATTATGCTCAAACCCCGGTTCGCCGACAGCGGCGCGCAGGTCCACCAGACCGGGGGCAAGGCAAAGGCCCGTGCAATCCACCGCCGTCACCCCCTCCGGCACGCCATTGGCGAACAGGCCGGGGCCGAAATCCTTGATGCGGGTGCCTTCCACCAGAAGGCCGCCAACGGCATCCAGGCCGGTGGCGGGATCGATCAGGCGGGCATTCAGATAGGCGGTGCGCTGGGTCATGGGGGCGTGTCCGGGCCGGCGGGCGGGAAAGGGCGATGGGGGCGGAACAGGGCGGCGGCTGGGCTCACCCCTTGTGGCGCACCAGCAGATCCAGGCAGGCCATGCGCACGGCGACGCCCAGTTCCACCTGCTGTAAGATGACGGAGCGGTGGATATCGTCGGCCACCAGACTGTCGATCTCCACCCCGCGGTTCATCGGGCCGGGATGCATGATCAGGGCGCCGGGCTTGGCCACGGCCAGCTTCTCATAATCCAGGCCGAAGAAGCGGAAATATTCCCGCTGGCTGGGCACGAACTGGCCCTGCATCCGTTCCAGTTGCAGACGCAGCATCATAACGATGTCGGCATCCTTCAGGCCGGTCTTCATCGAATGATGCACTTCCACGCTCAACTCCCCGATGGCGCTCGGCAGCAGGGTGGGCGGGGCCACCACGCGCACGTTGGCGCCCATGATGTTGAGCAGCTGGATGTTGGAGCGGGCGACGCGGCTGTGCAGGATATCGCCGCAGATGGCGACAGTCAGGCCCTTCAGCGTGCCCAGGCGGCGGCGGATGGTCAGCGCATCCAGCAGGGCCTGGGTCGGGTGTTCATGCTGGCCGTCGCCGGCATTCAGCACCGCGCAATTCACCTTGTCGGCCAGCAGCTTCGGCGCGCCCGATTCCTGGTGGCGAACCACCAGCGCATCCAGATGCATGGCGTTCAGGGTCATCGCCGTGTCGATCAGCGTCTCCCCCTTCTTCACCGAGCTGCCATCGACGGACATGTTGATGCAGTCGGCCCCCAGCCGGCGGGCCGCCAGTTCGAAACTGGTGCGGGTGCGGGTGGAGTTTTCGAAGAACAGGTTGACGACAGTGCGCCCGGCCAGCAGGTCGGACTTGGCCCCGGCGCGATTCTGTTCGACATAGCGGTCGGCCAGATCCAGCAGCAGGTTGATTTCCGGTGCCGTCAGCCCCTGGATGCCCAGCAGGTGCCGGTGGCTGAAAGTCTCGGCGCGGCCGTCGATATCATGCGGATGGGTCGCCATGGGGCGCTGCCTCGGGGTCTGGAAACGGGGCTGGGTCGGTTGGCGCGGACTATAGCGCGGGGCCGGTTGCAGGCAAGTGCGCGGCACGGGGGGCAGGGTTTTATATTATATTGGCGGGGGTTAATCCCGCTGTCGCAGCGGAATCGACAGTGCCATGGGGGCGGCCATGCCTTCGCCATGCCATTCGGCCAGCAGGCCACCCTCATCCGTGCCGGTCAGCGACAGCCAGTTGCGCACTGTCAGCAGGCGTTTTTCCCGGCCGGGCATCGGCTCCATGGTCAGGTGCAGGCCGCCGCGCAGCTTCTCCGGCTTGGCGGCCATCCGTTCCATCATATCCACGGCCAGCCCGTGCGGCGCCGGATGCACGATGCCGGAACTGACACATTGGCGCAGGGTGACATCGCCGCTGTCGATGCGGCCATAGGCCCCCAGATGCACCTCCCCCGACAGGATGGTGACGCTGCAGTTCTGCCGGCGGCTGAAATCCAGCAGGGCTTCCACCACCTGCAGCCATTCCTGTGTATGGGCGGGGCTGCGCCACTGGTCGCGCAGATCATCTTCCATCTTCTGCCGACCAGGAATCAGGTTCAGCACCCGTTCCAGCAGCCCGAAGGAGGTGAAGATCAGCGGCACGCTGGACATGACCAGCAGATGCCCGCAGGCGGAAAAATGCTCCAGCCAGCGGGGCAGGTGGCGCAGGCTGCGCAGGGAGAAGACCTGATCGGGGCGTCGTTCGCTGCGCAGGTCCGGCGCCAGAATGCCGATGCCATTGACCATGATGCCCTGGGTAAAGCCCGGCGGCTCCGGCGCCATCAGGGTTTCAATCGGGTCATCATCGGTCATGCCGATCTGGAACAGCCGGAAGGCGCGGCGGGCGGCGCGGTAGATCGCCTGATAGACGGGGCTTTGCAGCAGCGATTCGGGGTGTGAACCCCAACCATCGATGATATCGTGATCGTCCCACATGCGCAGGCCCGGCACGCTGGCCAGCATGGCGGCGGCTTCCGGCTGGTTCCAGGCATGGCGATAGGTTGCCAGATACCAGGCATCCAGTTCCCGCTCCAGCTCCGGTGGTTCTTTCACCTCCACCCGGCGCATCAGGGGGCGGGATGCGGCCTCCTTCAAGGCGGGTAGCTGCTCCCATAACCCGTCAGCATAGACCTGATCGCCGCCCATCAGCATCAGATGGAACGGGTTGGCCCGGTGGCGGCCCAGCAGATGGCCCCACATGGCGTTGCGCGACAGGCCTTCGGCCTGGATGCTGCTTTCATCCTCGCAACCGCCGCAGGCATTATAGGCGATGCGCGGGGCCATGGCGGTGCCGGGCACGGTGAAGCGCCAGCGCCGCTCATCCCCCTGGAAACCATAGGCGGCATGGCCATCCTGCAAGCCGCGTGGCACGGCGAAATCATAGCGCCAGAGCTGCATCGGCCCGCTGGGGCAGGGCTGGGCATAGGCGTCGGACAGGTCCGGCCCCACCGGGGGCATGTCGGCCCAGGCGTACAGGAAGCGCGGCGGCACTGGCAGCAGCACGCCTTCCACCAGCAGGTCCGGCGGTTCCTGGTCGCCCTCCAGCAGGAAGGTGACGGCCACCCGCCAGCGCGCGGCCGACCCGGTGGCGCCACCGCTGCCGCGCGCGTGCAGGATCGGTCCCAGCAGGACCACCTGGGGGCGCGGGGGTGGCCGTTTCCGTCGCGGCGGGGTGGGGTTCATCAAGGCGGTTGCGTGGGGGACGGGAAGGGGCGGCGCATCATGGCCGGAACAATGGCCGGCAGGGAAGGCCATATTGTGGCGGCCGGCCGCCCTTTCAATGGGGCCGCGGGCCGCTATGCCGGCGCAGCAGGCTCAACATCTGCTCCGGCACCGGCTCCTCCAATACGGGATCATAAAGCTGATGCAGGGCTTCCGTGTTGCGCTGATAGCGCTTCAACAGCTCGGCCGCGGCCGGGTCGGCTGCCAGGGCGGCTTCCACCTCCCGACGCTGGGCCGGGGAAAGGGCGCCATCCATATAGGCGTTGATATCGCTCATGGTCAGCCGTTTCATGTCATCACTATATCTGGAACGAAACAATCACCAGCGGCCGTGCCTTGCACATCGATCAGCGGCCTGTTCAACAACATATGCCCGGCCCGGATGTTCCGTGCCCGTTTACCCACCTTGTCTGAGCCGGGGTACCCCGGTCGAATATGGTATATCAGCGCGGCGGCCAGCGCCATCCACTTCCCCGGCGCGGCGGGGTTGCGACAGGGGTGACAAAGCGTTTCGTTGCGTATTGTTGACACAAAATCAATATTAGACAGTGAAAATGCCCTTCTCCCCCAAGTCGGGAAGCGTGACCGGCGCGGCCGGCCGGATGGTATGGGAAAGACAGTTACCTATGGATGCCCGTTTCAAATCCCGTGAGATCGGCCGCAAGGCATTGGATGTCGATGCACTGAAACGATCCTTCGTTGAATGGCTGGTCTATTCCGTCGGCAAGGATGCGCGCGCCGCCACGCGGCGCGACTGGTTCAACAGCGCCGCCCTGGCCGTGCGGGACCGGGTGGTGGATCGCTGGATGGACACAACCCGCGCCGTCTATGCCGCCGATGCCAAGCGTATCTACTACTTCTCCATGGAGTTCCTGATCGGGCGGCTGCTGCTTAACAACCTCTCCAACCTGGGGCTGGTGGAGGAGGCACGCGAAGCGCTGGACCGGCTGGGCCTGCGCCTGGAAGAGGTGCTGGAGATGGAGCCGGACCCAGCCCTGGGCAATGGCGGGTTGGGCCGGCTGGCCGCCTGTTTCCTGGACAGCATGGCCACCCGCAACCTGCCCGGCTATGGCTATGGCATCCGTTATGAGTATGGCCTGTTCGAGCAGGAATTCGACCATGGCTGGCAGGTGGAAACGCCGGATAACTGGCTGCGCTTTGGCAATCCGTGGGAATTTGCCCGCCCGGAAGTGCTGTACCCCGTGCATTTCTATGGCCATGTGGAGCGGGTGCGCGATGGGCGCGGGATTGAGCGCGCCCAATGGACCGGCACCGACATGGTGCACGCCATGGCGTTCGACACGCCGGTGGTCGGCTATGGCGGGGAGACGATCAACACGCTGCGCCTGTGGTCCGCCCGCGCCGCGCATGATTTCAGCTTCAGCGATTTCAATGACGGCGATTATCTGAAGGCGGTGGAAGGCAAGGTTCTGTCGGAGAATCTGTCCCGCGTGCTCTACCCCAATGACGCGACGGAGGTGGGGCGGGAGTTGCGGCTGAAGCAGGAATATTTCTTCACCAGCGCCAGCATCCAGGACATCCTGCGCCGTTACCTGCAGCATCACCGCGATTTTGACAGCCTGCCCGACAAGGCGGCGATCCAGTTGAACGACACCCATCCCGCCATCGGCATTGCCGAGCTGATGCGGCTGCTGATCGATCAGCATGGGCTGGAATGGGAACATGCCTGGGACGTCACCCGTCGCACCTTCAGCTATACCAACCACACCCTGCTGCCGGAGGCGCTGGAATCCTGGCCGGTGCGGCTGCTGGAACGGGTGCTGCCCCGCCATATGCAGATCATTTATGAGATCAATGCCCGGTTCTTGAACCAGATAAAGTCCCATGCCGATATCAGCACCATCCAGCGCCTCTCGCTGATTGATGAAAATGGCGACCGGCGGGTGCGCATGGGCAATCTGGCCTTTCTGGGCAGCCACAAGGTCAATGGTGTCTCGGCCCTGCATACCGACCTGATGCGCAAGACGGTGTTTGCCGATTTCCACCGCGAATTCCCCGACCGTATCACCAACAAGACCAACGGCATCACCCCGCGCCGCTGGCTGTTGCAGGCCAATCCCGCCCTGTCGGCCCTGATCACCAGCCGCATCGGTGCCGGTTGGGTAATGGATCTGGAACAGTTGGGCGCCCTGCGGGAGCGGGCGGACGATCCCGTCTTCCGGGAGGAATTCCGCCGCGCCAAGCGGCAGAACAAGAAGCGGCTGGCCGCCTATATCACCCGCCACCTGAAGGTGGATATCGACATTGACAGCCTGTTCGACGTGCAGGTGAAGCGCATCCACGAATATAAGCGCCAGTTGCTGAACCTGTTGCAGACGGTGGCGCTGTATAATGACATCCGCGACAACCCCACCCGGGAGTTCGTGCCCGTCACCAAGATTCTGGCCGGCAAGGCGGCCCCCGCCTATACCCAGGCCAAGCTGATCATCAAACTGGCCAATGACATTGCCCGGGTGATCAACCAGGACCCGGTGGTGAAGGGGCGGCTGCGGCTGGTGATGCTGCCCAATTACAATGTCACCCAGGCCGAACTGATCATGCCGGCGGCCGACCTGTCCGAACAGATTTCCACGGCGGGGATGGAGGCATCAGGCACCGGCAATATGAAGCTGGCGCTGAATGGGGCGCTGACCATCGGCACCCTGGACGGGGCCAATGTGGAAATGCGCGATCATGTCGGGGCGGAGAATATCTTCATCTTCGGCATGAATGCGGCGGAGGTGCAGGAGCTGCGCCAGGGCGGTGCCTTTGACCCGCGCCAGGTGGTGGCCACCAACCCGCGCCTGAAACGGGCGCTGGACATGATCGGTTCCGGCATCTTCTCCCCCGACGATCCGCGCCGTTTCCAGCCCATTGTCGACAGCCTGCTGAATGGCGACCATTTCCTGGTCACGGCGGATTTCGAGGATTACTGCAACACCCACGCAACGGCGGCGGAGCTGTACCGCAGTCAGGATGAATGGACGGCCAAGGCCATCTTGAACACGGCCGGCATGGGCTGGTTCTCCTCCGACCGCACCATCATGGATTATGCGACGGAGATCTGGAACGTGGCGCCCGTGCTGCCGATGACAGGGGACGCGGATTGATCGTGTGACGGGTTGGGTGGGGGGATGTCCGGCCCATCCAACCCGTCACCCGCCATGATCAGATGCGGCGCTTTAGCCGGGTACCGGTATCCGGCTTGTCATTCTGGAACTGGTAATCAAAGCTCTCTTCCATCTCGACCAGCGTGCCGGCAGTGCCGGCCGGCGCGCTGGGCTTGAAACGCCATTCCAGCAGCGCCTTCTTCACCCGTTCGGCGAATTGCGGATTACCCTTCTGTTCGGCAATCTCAATCTGCTTCACCTTGCCGTCGGCGGTGGACACCTTGAACACGGCCCGGACCTTGCCGCTCAGCTGCACACCGGCAGAGAAATCCGTGTCGGGTGCTGAGCGGAACAGGGGGAACAACTCTTCCTCGAACGGGATTTCGCGCGTCTTTTCCACCAGCGCATCTTCCTGCGCGTTATCCCCTTGTTTGTGTGCGATATAGATCAGCTTGCCATAGGCGCTGAGAATGACGCTGGTAATGTCTTTCTGGCTGCGCGGATCCGTGTTGGTGCGGGACTGATCAATAATCCCCTGGAACATCTGCCTCGCTTCTTCATAGCGTTCATCATCCAGGGTCAATTGTGCATGTTGGATATCAATACTGAGCCGGACCGGGTGATTGACAGGAAGTACTGCGGCGATTTCCGATGCTTTATTCAACAATTCCCGTGTACGGACGATGTTGCGGGTTCCTTTGGATGTTCGCGCATAGCTCAGCAGCGCCATCATATATTGTGGTGACTTGTCGCCATACAGATTGGCCGTCAGCACCAGAACCTGATCGAATGCATCTTCCCCATCGGTGAAGCGGCCGACATCATAATAGGCTTTGGCCAGACGTTCCTGAAACTGGATCACCAGGGGATCTTTCTCGCCCGCGCGGCGGCGGAAATCCGCCAGAGCCCGCCGGGCTGCCCCCGGTGACTGGCTTTTGTCCCAATCAGCCGCCAAGTCGATGGCGTTGATCAACAGCTGGGCGTGGTTTTCTGCCCGATAATTGGGGTTCTGCTCGTAAAGCTCAGCGGCTTTCCAGGCCATTTCATAGGCTTCTGAAAGCTTTCCTTCATCAATCAACTTGGCGGATGCCTTATTGGCTTCTTGCCAGCTGCTTTGTGCTGAAGCGGAAAGGGGGCAGACAAACAGGGCCCCGATCATGGCTAGAATTATCTTTTTCTGCATTCCCATACCCGCGAAGAAAACAGTGCCCCATCCATGACAACCGATTGGGGAGTAAATTTCAAGTTTCTCTTTCCTGCCGGATTTTGCCGGCGCAGGATTACACCCGCCGTTTCAGGCGGGTGCCCAGTTCCGGCCCCTCATTATCAAAGCGGTAGCCGAAGCTCTGTTGAATTTCCACCAGCTCCCCCGCAGCACCGGCCGGGGCGCTGGGGCGGTAGCGCCACTCTTTCAGGGCAGCCTTTACCCGGTCGGCAAATTGTGGGTTGCCGGACTTTTCCACGATGTCGATCTGCTTCACCCGGCCGTCGGCGGTGGAGATTTTGAACACCGCCTTGGCCGTACCGGTCAGGTGAATGTCGCCTGAAATGCCCAGATCAGGGGCCACACGCACCAGGGGAAACGGTTCTTTGCTTTCCAGCGGTACCGCGCGCGTCTTCTCCACCCAGGCATCGACCTTAGCCGCATCGCCCTGCTTATCGGCGATATAGACCAGCTTGCCATAGGCATGAAGCAGCAGGGGGCCGAGTGCGGCCCGTTGCTGGGCATCGGCCACCGCTTCACCCGTTTCCACGATGGCGCGGAACATGGTTTCCGCTTCTTCACGCCGGTTGGCTTCCAGGGTCAGGATGGCCTGCTGAAAATCAGTGCGCAGCCGTTGCGGATGGGCCGGCGGCAATTTGGCGGTGATGGCCGAGGCCCGGTCCAGCAGCTTGCGTGTCTGCACCAGTTCCCGCGTGGTTTTGGAAATGCTGGCATATTCCAGCAATGCATCCAGATATTGTGGCGACTCGCCACCGAAATTTCGTTCGGTCAGATACAGCACCCGTTCATAGGCACTGGCGCCGTCCTGGAACTGGCCAACCCCGTAATGCGCCTGGCCCAGCCGCTGCTGGAACTGGATGGTCAGGGCATCCTCTTCCCCGATATGGCGTTTCAGGGCCGTCAATGCCTGCCGTGCCGCCGCCAGTTCCTTTTCATTGCTGATGCTTTCCGCCATGTCCATGGCATTCAACAACAGCTGCGCGTGGCTGGTGGGCTTGTAATTGGGGTTCTGCTCGTAAAGCTCTGCGGCTTTCCAGGCCATTGTCAGCGCCTGATCCAGCTTGCCCTCCTGCTGCAGGGCGGCGGATGCCTTGTTCGCTTCCTGCCATGTGCTCTGTGCCAGGGCCGGACCGGTTGCGGCCAAAGCCCCGGCCAAAATCAGAATCCTGCAACCCGTGCGCATGAACGACCCCCATAGCAAGGTTAATGGGTAAGATATCAACCGATAGGGGAGAAGATTTCAATATGTCTTGCGTAGCGGTACGGCTGCGCCATCTTAAGGGGGAGCTTGCCAGGAAGAGAGCCGCCCCATGTCCGCCGACCCGAAGGCCGAATTGCTGCGCCAGATGCGGGCCATCCGCCGCCGCATTGATCCCGATGTGCTGGAACGAGCGGAGAAGGCTGCCCAGGCGGCGGAAGCCGCCCGCACCTTGCCGCCCGGGCATGTGCCCTATGACAAGGAAGCGGCGCGCGACGTGGTGACGTCCTTCCTGCGCGGCCGCAATGATGGCGGGAAATTCGCTATGAAGTTGATGGAAAACCTGAAAAAGCCGGAAGCGGCGGCCAAGGCCTATGGGGAGCCGCCGCCCCGTACCCCACCGGGGCGCAAGGTTTAAACCCGTCCCTCCAGCAGGGCCCGGATGCGGGACAAATGCTGGCAGGCGCGGCCCAAGCCAGACAGCGCCACCCCCAGCAGCAGGCCGACCAGGGCCGGCCCATAGGTTTCTGCCGTCGGGGCCACCAGCATGAACATGGAGACCAGGATGGCCGCCCCGCCGACGGCGTAAAGCACGATGGCGGTGATGGAACGGTGCTTATCCATCGGCATTCTCCGTCACGGCGCAGGCCTCCCGCGCCACCGCATCCGGCCCGAACACATCCAGAAAGGCGGCTTGCATGGCCATGTCCACCTCATCCAGGGTGACGATGTGGCCCAGATCGGCCAGGGAGGTGACGCCATGTTCCTTGATGCCGCAGGGCACGATGCCGCCAAAATGGTTCAGGTCCGGCTCCACATTCAAGGAGACGCCATGGAAGCTGACCCCCCGCCGGATTCGCACGCCCAGGGCGGCGATCTTGGCTTCCTGCCCCGGCCGGCCATAGGGTGCCATGTCGATCCACACGCCCACCCGGCCGCAGCGGCGTTCGCCCTTCACGGCGAACTGGGCCAGGGTGCGGATCAGCCATTCTTCCAGCCGCCAGACAAAATCATGCAGGTCGCCGCCGCGCGCCGCCACATCCAGCATGACATAGCCAATGCGCTGGCCCGGCCCGTGATAAGTATATTGCCCGCCGCGCCCGGCATCATAGACGGGGAACTGCGCCGTCAGCAGGTCGGCGGCCTTCGCGGAGGTGCCGGCGGTGTAAAGTGGGGGATGTTCCAGCAGCCAGACGCATTCCGGCGCGGTCCCGGCGCGGATGTCGGCCACCCGCGCTTCCATAAAGGCCAACGCGTCCGGATATTCCACCGGCTGGTCGCTGATGCGCCATTCCAGCATGTTCGTCACGTCCATCCATCCCCCGGCGGTCAAGGGGTGCCGCCGCTGAAGCCCAAGATGCTCACCTGCGCCCCTATCTAGGCCAAACGACGTCGCCGACCAATGGCTATGCACGCATAACCATTGATCCGTCGGCGCGGATTTGCCATGTTCGGCAATGTCATTTCTATTTGGCCTTGTAATATGAACGAAACGAACCGCGTCTATCTCTACGATACCACCCTGCGCGATGGCGCCCAGACCTCGGGCGTGGATTTCACTGTGGCGGACAAGATTGCCATCGCGCAGGAGCTGGACGCGCTGGGCGTTGATTATGTCGAAGGCGGCTGGCCCGGTGCCAACCCCACCGACGATGCCTTTTTTGCCGAACCGCCGAAGCTGGGCCGCGCCACCTTCACCGCGTTCGGCATGACGCGCCGGCCGGGCCGCAGCGCGTCCAACGATCCGGGCCTGTCGGCGCTGTTGGACAGCCCGGCGGCAGCCGTCTGCATCGTCGGCAAAAGCTGGGATTTCCATGTCGATGTCGCGTTGGGTATTCCGCGCGATGAGAATCTGACCCTGATCGCCGACAGCATCCGGGAGATCAAGGCCCGCGGCCGTGAACCCCTGTTCGATGCCGAACATTTTTTTGATGGCTACAAGGCCAATCCCGACTATGCGCTGCAATGCGTGCAGGCCGCCTATGAGGCGGGTGCCCGCTGGGTGGTGCTGTGCGACACCAATGGCGGCACCCTGCCGGATGAGGTGGAACAGATCGTTGCCCGTGTGGCCAGCGTGATCCCCGGCAGCCATATCGGCATCCACACCCATAATGACACGGAAAACGCCGTGGCCAATTCCTTGGCCGCCGTGCGGGCCGGGGCGCGGATGATCCAGGGCACGTTGAACGGGTTGGGCGAGCGCTGCGGCAATGCCAACCTTCTCTCCCTGATCCCCACGCTGACGGTGAAGATGGGGTTCGATACCGGTGTGGGCCGCGACGGTCTGGCCCGGCTGGTCCATGTCAGCCGGATGCTGGATGAACGGCTGAACCGCACGCCCAACCGCCACGCCGCCTATGTCGGTGAAAGCGCCTTTGCCCATAAGGGCGGCCTGCATGTCTCCGCCGTGGAGAAAGACCCCAGTTCCTATGAGCATGTCGACCCGTCGCTGGTCGGCAACCGCCGCCATGTGCTGGTCTCCGATCAGGCCGGCCGCTCCAACATCCTGGCCCGCCTGCGGGAGGTGGGGGTGGAGGTTGACCCCAAGGATGAACGGATCGGCCAGCTGGTTGATCTGGTGAAACGGCGGGAGTTTGAAGGCTACGCCTATGACGGGGCGGAGGCGAGCTTTGAACTGCTGGCCCGCCGGGCGCTGGGCGAAGTGCCGGATTATTTCCGCCTCGCCGCCTTCCGCGTACTGGATGAACGGCGCTGGAATTCCAAGGGCGATCTGGTGACCCTCTCGGAAGCCACCACCAAGGTGGAGGTGCCGTCGGCCAGCGGTGACGGCCAGCCGGTGATGACGGTGGCAGAGGGCAATGGCCCCGTCAACGCGCTGGATCAGGCGTTGCGCAAGGCCCTGATCCCCGTCTATCCGGCGCTGGAGGGGATGCGGCTGGTCGATTACAAGGTGCGCATCCTTTCGGCCCAGGATGGCAGCAAGGCGGTGACGCGGGTGCTGATCGAAACGGCGGATCGCCATGGGCAGCGCTGGGTGACGGTCGGCGTCTCGGCAAACGTCATCGATGCCAGCTTCAATGCGCTGTCGGACAGCATTACCTATTGCCTCTACCGGTCCGGTGCCGCTATCGACAAGCCTGTGGTGGCGGCCTGACAGGGGCCGCCACCTTGACACTTTGGCGTTAAGGTTGCGGGTTCCATGTCCAGCGGTACGAACAAGAAGCTGTTATCCAAGACGCAGGCCGATGGTGAAGGGCCTGCCGTCATCCTCATCCAGCCGCAGATGGGGGAAAATATCGGCGCCTGCGCCCGCGCCATGCTGAATTGCGGGCTGACCGATCTGCGTCTGGTCAACCCGCGTGACGGTTGGCCGAATGAGAAGGCGGTGTCGGCGTCGGCTGGTGCCACGCTGGTGCTGGATAATGTGAAGCTGTTTGACAGCACAGAGGCGGCGATTGCCGATCTGCACAAGGTCTATTCCACCGCCGCCCGTGTCCGCGATCTGGTCAAGCCGGTGGTGACAGCGCGCGAAGCGGCGGCGGAAATGCGCGCCCATTGGGATGCCGGCCGCAAGATCGGCCTGATGTTCGGGCCGGAGCGCACCGGGCTGGTGAATGATGATATCACACTCACCGACACGCTGATTTCCATCCCGCTCAATCCCGGCTTCTCCTCCCTCAATCTGGGCCAGGCGGTGTTGCTGGTGGCCTATGAATGGTGGATCGCCGGGCAGGAAGTGGAAGACCGCTATCTTCATACCGGTGCCAGCCGCCCCGCCACCAAGGCGGAAATGCAGAATCTGTTCGAACATCTGGAAGGGGAACTGGACCTGACGGGTTTCTACACCCACCCGGACAAGCGCCCCTCCATGATCCGCAATGTGCGCAATACCCTGCAGCGCTGCGCCATGACCGAACAGGAGGTTCGCACCTTCCACGGCATCCTGGCGGCCCTGTCCGGCCGCAAGAAGCAGCGCAAGCCGGGGCCGGCCGACACGGAGGGCTGATCCGGGGCAGGGCCGGGATCAGCCGTTCGTTGCCGGGGCCGTGCTGTTGTTCTGCGCCTGTTGAGCCGGGGCGGCGGCGGTACTTCCCGGCTGCGCCCCGCCCTGGGCCAGGAAGCCCGTTGCCGACAGGGTACTGCGCATTTTCATCAGCTTTTGCAGCAGATCGAACCAGAAGGGCGCCCCCATCTGCAGGGCAAAGCCGGTGATCAGCCAGCCCAGGATCAGGGTCACCCAACCTTTCTGCCGGCCGATATCCTCAATATCCTGTCCCCAGCCGATGGGTAACGCCCCAACATCGCGGAAGGCCTGCATGGCAGCACTCGTCTGGCAACGGATCGCTGCCGCCACCGCCGCGTCATCCTGTGGCTGTCCCCCCGGACCATTGCCCTGCGGCTGGGTCACCATTGTGCAACCACTGCCGGGGGCGGCGTCCTTGCCAGCCTGCAAGGCGGCACTCAGTGTCACCTGGCGGGCAATATCATCCTGCCACAGCACCTCGGCAATATGGATGGTGTTGGCATTGACCACCACCGCCACCAGGATACCCAGCACCAGGGTGATGCGCTGGATGCGTTTGCGATACCATTCGCTGACCCGCGCCATGCCCTGATCGTACCATTGGGCCAGCGCATCCTCCAAGGCCACCGCGCGCCGTTCCGCATCGGCCAGCACCAGCAGCAGGTTGTTCTTCAACGGTCCATCCGGCAGCTTGGTGATGGTTTGCCGCGCATCCGCAAAGCTGAAACCCGGCTCCGACGGGGCCTTGGCGGATTGTGCCATGGCACTGGCGGCATTGTCGGTCTGATGCAGCACATCCAGCAGGGTGAGGGCGAAAATCCGCGGCGGAATGCTGGCGGCGGCCCCGCCGCTGGCACTGCCATTGATCAGCGGATGGGCCATCACCTTGCCCGCAATGTCGCTCAAGGAAGAAGGCGGGGTTGACACCGCTGCCGCTGGATCACCCTTGCTGCCCTGCAACAGCCAGATCACCCCGCGTTCCAGGGTGGAGGCACGCAGTTTCAACAGCCCGGCAATCGTCTCCGTCATCGCGGTGACGACGACGCTGAGCGACATATAGATCAGGATCAATCCCAGGCCGATATCGATAATACGAAAAAGATCGCCGGACATATCACCCTCTACCAAAAGAGGAGTGAATGGTAATATGTCCGACGGCGTAATTAAAGGGTGAATCTCAATCAAAAATAACAATTTTAAGGTTTGTGCGGCCGTTCTTGCTCGCTGCCCACAAACCCTTTGCGGTGCAGATGGTCGGTCGGTCGGGCCTTGGCCCATTCCACGGCCCGCAGCGTCGCCTCATCCCCCTTGGGGCTGACGGCGCGTGCGGACGGGTGGCGGGCGGCGGTCAGTCGGGCCTTATCCGCCTGTCGCCATTCGCTTTCCGCCAGCCGCTCGGCATCGGCGGTCTTCTGCATCTCAGGCTTTTCCATGTGTCGTTCCTCCTGGCTTCATGTCGGAAGCGGGCTTGAGAGCGCCGGTTTCCGGTTGGGAAGACGTAACCGCTCATGGGGAAACTTGTTTTCAGACCTTTCAAATCTCTCGGAAATGCAACGACTCCCTGCTAGGGATGTTCCAACCAGAGGTCACCCGGGGAGGACAAGCGTTGGACATCGCGGAAACGGCGAACCATGCCGCAGAGCCGGCTGCCCATGGCGTGCCCATGATGGATGAAGGGCTGCTGTTCCTTGCCGTGGCGGTTATCTGCATCCTACTCCTTCATCGGCTGCGAATCAGCCCTGTTCTGGGCTATCTGGGGGCGGGGCTGGTGCTGGGGCCGACAGGGTTCGGCGTGGTGCGGGAGGTTGAGCCGATCCGCGCGGTGGCAGAGCTGGGCGTGGTCTTCCTGCTGTTCCTGATCGGGCTGGAATTATCGGTTGATCGCCTGCGTGCCCTGGGCCGGTGGGTGTTCGGCCTGGGCACGGCGCAATTTCTCATCACCGGGGGCGTGGTGGCGACGGTGGCGGCCGCCTTGGGCCTGTCGCCCGCAACGGCGATTCTGCTGGGGGGTGGCATGGCACTGTCCTCCACGGCGGTGGTGGTGCAGTTGCTGATCGAGCGGGGGGAGGTGGCATCGCCCACCGGCCGCACCACCTTTGCCGTGCTGCTGTTCCAGGATCTGGCGGTGGTGCCGCTGCTGCTGTTCGCCGCCGTGCTGGCGGGGCCGCCGGATCAGTCGATTCCGCTGGCCATGGCGTTGGCGCTCGGCAAGGCGGCGCTTGCCGTCGTGGTCATCCTGCTGGTGGGCCGTTTCACCATGGGGCGGCTGTTGCGCATGGTGGCCGTGACCCGCAGCACCGAACTTTTCACCGCCACCTCCCTGTTGATCGTGCTGGGCACGGGCTGGGCCACCGGGCTCGGCGGCCTGTCCATGGCGCTGGGCGCCTTTCTGGCCGGGCTGGTGCTGGCGGGGACGGAGTTTCGCCATCAGGCCGAAACCGATATGCAGCCCTTCAAGGGGCTGCTGCTGGGGCTGTTCTTCCTCTCCGTCGGGCTTGGCATTGATGCGGCGGCCATCGCCGACAAGATCGGCTGGATTGTCTTGGGCGTGTTCGGCCTGATCCTCACCAAGGCATTGATCGCCGGCGGCCTCGCCCTGGCCTTCGGTGCCACGCGGGAGGTGGCGATCCGCTCCGGCCTGTTGCTGGGTGAGGTGGGGGAGTTCGCTTTCGTGGTGATTGCCACGGCGGCAGAACAAAAACTGCTGGATGGGGAACTGTCGCAGGCCCTGGTGGCTACGGTCGGTCTCTCCATTGCCGTCACCCCCTTCCTGCCGGCGCTGTCGGACCGGCTGGTGCGCTGGGTTTCGCCCAGCGTTGAAGGGCCGGTGCCGGAGGCCTTGGGCGAACCGCATGTGCTGATTGCCGGATTCGGCCGCGTCGGCCAGACCGTGGCGGCCCTGATGGCCCGCCAGCAGGTGCCGGTGGTGGCCCTCGACCTCAATCCCGATCTGGTGCGGGAGAAGCGGCGCGAAGGGCTGCCGGTGCATTATGGCGATACGGCGCGTCATGAATTGCTGAAACAGATGGGGGCCGACCATGCGCTGGCGGCGATCATCACCCTGGATGATCCGCTGGCTGCCGCCCGCACCGTGGCGGCTTTTCGGGATCATTGGCCACATCTGCGGCTCTTTGCCCGGGCACGCGACCGGGAACATGCCAGCAATCTCCTCGCCATGGGGGTGATCGCCGTGGTGCCGGAAACCTTTGAAAGCAGCCTGACCCTGGCGCGTGGGGCCTTGGAATCGCTGGGTGTCCCCAGCGGTGCGGTGGACGAGCTGGTGCAGCTTTATCGGGAGACCGACCGCAACCCACCCCATCCTTCTGGTCAGCATGGTTGAAATATGCAGGCGCAGCAAAAAAAGATTAACCCTTTGGGGCGATAGTGCGAGTGTTCGTCGGCCCGGCACCCTGCCGGGCCGATTTCCTGTGTCACGCGCAAGCGTGTCGAGAAAGCGACGGGGGCAGCGTTGAGCCGGTCCATTGAGGGCGTGTCGAACTGGATGCACATGTTCCGTTGGATCGTGAAGTTGATCCGCGATGAATATGGGGTGGATGAGAAAATTCTGACCCGCACTGCCGCGTTGGAGACCGATTGCGGCCTCTCCATTGAGCAGGTGGAAGAGGTGTTGGAGATCATCTCGGAAAGTTTCGAGGTCCGCTTCCCCAGCGGCACGCTTGATGAAGTGCTGAAGCTGGAAGAGCTCTGTATGCTGGCGGCATGGCTGCGGGGGCTGTTCAAGAAGCCGGAATTCCTTTCGGCGGATTTTGAAGGCCGCTGCCGCTCCATGAATGCGCTTGCCGGGGCCTGAGCCCCGCGCCATATCAGCAGCCTGATCGGAACTCATCGGCGGGTGTGCAGCCCGCCTTTCCCAAGGCTGCCTGATTTCATGACTATTCATCTGCTTCGTCTGGCCGTCGGGGCCGACAGTCTGCAATCCATGCGCGACTGGCGCCAGGATCACCAGATACAATGGCAGGGTCGGCCGGTGGTGCCGACCTATACCAAACGCGCGCCCACCCGTATGGCCGAACTGCTGGATGGTGGCTGCATCTATTGGGTGGTGAAGGGCTTCATCCAGTGCCGCCAGCGCTTCATCGGTTTTGATGAGGTGCAGGATGTGGATGGTACGGCCTATTGCCGGATGCTGATGGATCCGGAACTGGTGGAAACCCTCTCCATGCCCAAGCGGCCCTTCCAGGGCTGGCGCTATCTGAAACCGGAAGAAGCACCGGCCGATCTGGCCGGTGGGGAAGGGGGCGAGGCGCTCCCCGAACATCTGATGGCTGAATTGCGCGCGCTGGGTCTGGCGTAAATTTTTCAAAAAACCTGTTGCATCCGTTTTTGTGTGCGCCTATACAGCGCCTCCCACGACGGCGGGCCGGATGGTTTGTCAAGTTGTGGGGCGGGGTGATGGTGGTTTTGGCCAGTATCACCGACGGTTCTTTGAAGGTTTCGGCCTTCGGACAAGTGGAATGATCTATCGTGCTGTTGGGTGAGCTGTTCACCAGACTTTGTTCTGGTGGGCGTTTTGCTTGA
>NZ_JANLNL010000008.1:0-283828 GCF_027568365.1 Niveispirillum sp. BGYR6
GACGGAACAAGCGACGCGATCGTCACCATCTCAAGTTCCGTCTGTTGGGGCGTCTGGGGCTTAAGCATAAACACAGTGAATCAAAAACCCCCGCCATAGGCGAGGGCTTTGTCAGCAGTCTGAAAGCCCTGCGGATCACCGCAGGGCTTTTTTGAAAACATAGGAAAACGCCTGGGATCACGGCAACCGACAGCCAACGATGAAGCAGCTGTTTCCGGTGCCCCGCTTTGGGGCCGGCGTCAGGCATTGGGCGTCAGATGCTCGTCGGAATGCCCCAATTGCCCCAGGAAATATTCAAGCCGGCGACATAAATCGTCAATCTGATCGGCCGCTAACTGGTCGAAACGGCGGAGCATATTCATGGTGGGTTCATCCAACCTTGGATAAGCCAACAGCAACCCTTCCGATTCCCCCGCCGGCGACCGCACAAAGAGGCGGAAGGAATGACCATGCACAACGAAATAAGCCAGCAAGGCAACAAACCCGACCTTATCCTGCAAGAAGAAGGTCGGGCACTCCACATAGGCATTGTCCGGTACCAGATTGGTCCAGACAGCATCGGGAACCACCAGGCTGTTGGCCGGAAGCTCACAATGCGCCACACCCAGCGCCAGCTCTCGCGGGGCCGCCTGTAAACGCCAGACCGGCCCCGTCTCACGAATTGTCAGCATCCGTCCTCCTGGCGCTGGCTCAAACCTCCTTGAACGCGCGGAAGAAGCTGTCGGTCAAGGGCTTGGTCAGATATTCAAGCAGGGTGCGTTCACCGGCCTTTACCAGCACTTCGGTCGGCATACCGGGAACAATCTTCTGGCCGCCCAATTTGGACAGCTGATCTTCCGGTACAATTACACGGGCCAAATAGTACCGGTTGCCGCGCTGATCGGTGGTCACGTCCGCATCAACCTGCATGACTGTCCCGGTCAAAATGGGGATCTGCCGGCTGGACAGGGCAGAGAAGCGAACCTCCGCCTCCAGGCCAACCGCCATATTATCAATGTCATTGGGGCTGACCATCGCCTCAACCACCAGCTTTTCCTTGCTGGGCACCAAATCCATGATGGTTTCGCCGCCGCGCACCACCCCGCCCAGGGTATGCACCCGCAGACCGACGATGACCCCATCACTGGGTGCCTTCACCTCACGCCGTTCCAAAATATCGTTGGCGTTGGTCAGCCGGTCTTCGAGATCGAAAATCTGCTGCTGCGCTTCGCGCAGCTTGTCGGCCACATCTTCATCGAACGCCTTACGAACCTGGAGGATCTGCAGACGGGCTTCACCGATCTGCATCCGGGCCCGCGCAATCTCGCCCTCGTAATTCCCGCGCGCGCCATCCAGCTCCGCCCGGTTGCGCTGAAGCTGCAACAGCCGGGTCTTGGAAGCATAGCCCTTGTCAAACAGCTGCTGCAGCCCTTCCAGCTCATCATCAATCAGACGGATCTGATCGGTATTGGCAGTAACCTGGGCTTCATAGCCCTTGATCTGTTCTTCCAGCTGTTTGACACGCTGCTCGTAGATGGAAAGCTGGCCGGCCAAGGTTAAGCGCCGGCTCTCAAACAGCTGCTGTTCATTGCCACGAATGCTGCCTTTACGGGCATTATCACCCGCACCCGGCGTCAGTTCCGCCGGCCATTCGATCTTTTCGCTGCGACCACGCTCGGCGATAAGGCGCGCTTCCTTGGCCTTGGCCGCCAGGAACTGGCCAAACAGCACATCCCGCTGTGCCTGGGAGGAGACTTCATCCAGGCGCATCAGCACCTGACCGGCCTTCACCGCGTCCCCATCGCGCACCAGGATTTCGGAAACGATACCGCCTTCCAGATGCTGAATGCTCTTACGGTTGCTGTCCACCACCAGCGTACCGGACGCCACAACGCCCTTTGCCAGCGGGGCGAAGGCGGACCACGCCAGAAGCCCGCCAAACGCAACCAGAATGATCGCCATGCCGAGCCGCACGACGGACATTTCATCGGTAGGCACCTGCGACGGCAGTTCCTTACGCGGGCCAGCGGCCACGACGGCAGACTTGTTGCTGGTGACAAGGTCGGTCATGCTTTCGCACTTTCACAAGGGCCGGCACCCACCGGGTGCCGGCATGGAATATGGTAAAAAAGGCCGACGGGTGACGGCATCAGCCCCCCGTCGCCCCCGTAACCTGCCCCTGCGGTGCCCCGCCCTGTGGCGGAACCGCCGGTGGTTGGGCAACCGGACGGGTGAGGCGGGCAATCACTTCCTGCTTCGGCCCGAACATCTCCACCATGCCTTCACGCAGCAGCAGCACCTTGTCCACATGGTTCAAAATGCTGGGCCGGTGGGAAATGAGGATGACAGTGGCGTTCCGCTCCTTCAAACGCTGCAGCCCATTGATCAGAGCCACCTCGCCATCGGAATCCAGGTTGGAGTTCGGCTCGTCCAGCACAATGAAGGATGGGTTGCCATAGACCGCACGGGCCAGGCCCAGACGTTGACGCTGGCCACCCGACAGGGCGATGCCGCCCGGCCCGATCAACGTATCGTACCCCATGGGCAGGCGCAGGATAAGATCATGCACACCGGCCAGCTGGGCTGCCTCCACCACCTTGGTCGCATCAACCTCCCCGAAACGGGCGATGTTCTCCTTGATGGTGCCGTCGAAAATCTCAACATCCTGGGGCAGATAGCCAATATGCGGACCCAGTTGTTCATGGTTCCAGGCCGAAACATCGGCACCATCCAGACGCACGGAACCGGAATGCGGCGCCCAGACGCCGACCAGCAGACGGGCCAGCGTGGATTTACCGGCAGCGCTGGCCCCGATAATCGCCAAAGCCTCACCAGCGGTCAGAGCGAAGCTGACCCCCTTGATCGTCGGGTTACTGGCACCCGGCGGCATGGCCACCACGCGATCAACCGCCACATGCCCGACCGGGGCCGGCAGTTCCATCTTGTCGGTATGGGGGGTGAAGGTCCGCAGCAGATCATCCAGCCGGCTATAGGCACCGCGCGCCGAGACGAATGACTTCCAGGAACCGATGGCCTGTTCCACAGGTGCCAGACCACGCCCCATGATGATGGAGGCGGCAATCATAACACCGGGGGTGATCTGACCTTCAAGCGCCAGATAGGCACCGAAACCCAGCATGGACGACTGCAACAGCAGGCGGACGAACTTGGTCAGGGCGCTGATCGCGCCGGCGCCATCGCTGGCCTGGGCCTGCAATATCAACGACTTTTCCTGGCTGACCCGCCAGCGGCGGCGGATGCCCGGCAACATGCCCATGGCCGCCAGCACTTCACTGTTCTTCAGGCTGGCTTCAGCGAAAGAGGCAGCCTTGATGGCATGCATATTCGCTTCGTTCAGGGGCTTCTTGGTTGTCACCTCGGTGACATAGGCCAGTGCAAACAGGATCAGGGCCCCGATGATGGCCACAAGCCCCAGCAGCGGATGCATCATGAAGACGATGCCGATGAAGATCGGCGCCCAAGGCGCATCGAAAAGGGCGAAGGGCCCCTGCGAGGTGATAAACTGGCGCACCGTATCCAGATCGCGCAGCGACTGGCTGCGGTTAGCCGCAGGGCTGCGCAGGTTGAGGGCGAAAATGGCGTCGAACACCTTACCGCTCAACATCTGGTCCATCTTACCGCTGACCCGGACCAGCACGCGCGACCGCACCATCTCCAGCAACGCCATCACCAGCATCATCGAGCCGATGATCAAGCTGAGATAAATCAAAGTGGATTCGCTGCGCGCGGTCAATACACGGTCATAAACTTGCAACATATAGATGGGCGATGTCAGCATCAGCAGGTTAATGAAGAAACTGAATATCGCCACGAAGAAGAACGCCCGACCGGAGCTCTTCAACGCCTGGCGCAATTGTGACGGGGCGCCTGCCTGGCGGTTGACGGGAACAATCTTCATCGGGTTCGCCTGCTTCCAGAAGCTGGTCACGAAAATAACCCAGCCACGCCCGTGTGGCCGGGAGCCTATTCTACCGTTTTGAACACCCGGCCTGCAACAGCACCGAACGGGTGGCTGATGCAACCATTCCTCCCGGTACCGACCGAATGCAACAATAAGATTGGGGCGTTTCCGGGGCGCAGACCGGTTATGGATGTTATGCCGCAGGGGACAGGACGGAACCCTGGTGAGCTTTCTCAGCAGGGAAGCGCGCCTGCGGGAATTTGAATCTGCCCCCCATGATCAATCCAGGCCAGTTCGTCGAGGTTCCAGCCGGCTTCCCGGCTCTTGATCAGCAGCATATTAATGAATTGATGAACCAGTTCCCGTGGCAGGTTCATCCATGCCTGCTCCTGATCTGCGTCGTGAAAGGAAAGGCGCAGCACCTCTCCATGGCTGGTCACATCAATCCGCTCAACCAGCCGAGGCGGCTCCTCCGCAATCTCTGCCACCAATGCCGCTGGCGCGGAAGAAGGCGCCGGATTGGCGACAGCGACGCGGTTGACCGCCTCCAGATGTTCAAACAGCAACACGTCGCCGCGATGGTCGGGGCCGCTGCGGGCCACCAGCTCGCTGGACTGCATCAGCAGGTCCAGAAGACCCGACAGCAGCGCCCGTGTCAGGCGCCGTGTCATATGCATGTCCATGCCCGTCGCCGCCGTTCGGGCGGTCAGCACAAGCCTATCCTGGCGCACATCATAGCGCAGGTCCAGGCTGGTGGCGGCGACGGGCGTTACCATACGACCGGTCAGATAACCGCAAGCCGCTGCAGCAGCGGTCGCGTGCTTTCCTGGAAGCCCTGATATTTCTCACGCAGTTCCGCCAGATTATCCGCATCGTCCAACAGCGGCTTTCCATCGCGCACCAGACGCTGATTATTGCGCGACAGCGTATCCCAGACGAAGGCCGGCACGTCGACCGCCCCTTCCGATTCCGCCAGCAGGAACAGCTGCGTCACCTGATCCTGCGCCACGGCACTGCCAAAGATCGGGGAGGCGAGATATTGCAGATCCGACGACCAGCGGGCGCGCTGGATGACGGCATTGTTGAAGGCACGGCAGCGACCTTTGCGTACCTCTGCGTCAGCCTCAGGCAACACCGGCTGCGCATAGCTGGCGCCGACCAGGACCATCAGCGCCTGCTGCACGCGCGGGGCCCCCAAAGGGGCCAGGGTCGGCGATGCCATTAACTCGGCGAAACTCGGCGTCCCCTGCTCCAACGCTGCCATCAGGGGTACATAAATATCTTCCTGCAGCGCAGCCTCGCCCAAGGCGCCATTCACCGTCATCGCTACCTTGGTCCGGTCGACCGACAGGATGAAACGCTGATTGGCCCAGAGATGCTGCAATTCAGCCGTCGGCACCCGAACAGCCCCCTTGACGAAAATATCGCGCCGGAACTGCTGGTTGACCATGAAGTCCCGCAGGGTTTCCTGTCGCGCCACATCACCGGCCTGGGCCAGCACTTGCTGCTGCTCAGCCGTGAGATTGATGGCGTCAAGCCGGTCCAGCAGGTGGGCGGAGCTGATCCAGTTCAGCTTAGCCTTGGCCAATTCTGCGGCAACATCGCCATGATAAAAGGGCGTCCAGTGTTGATTGAAATATTCGTGCGCAACATAGGCCCTCTGCTGGCCCTTGATGCGTTCCAGCCGATCCGCCATGCCGGGATTGCTGGTAAAGAAGCGACCATTGACGTCGCAAACCGTTCCCGCCAGCCCCAGTGCCTGTTCAATACGGGCCAGTACGGACTGGCCCGCCGCCGCGGCAGCCCCCTCCACCATCAACCGGCGCAGCGGCATGGCCGCCGCCCAGCCGGGCAGGGTGTTGTAAGAAATATAGACCAACCCGCCGGGACGCAGCCGCTGGCGAATAAACTCGACAATCTCCGCACGATGCTGATCGCTGATCCAGCTATAGATACCGTGCAGTGAGATAATATCGAAATCCGGCAGGTCGGTACGGGCCAGAAACTCCGCAAAGCTGTCTTCATAGAAGGTAATATTGTCACTTCCAGCCGCCGCCGCCAAATCACGCGCGCCAACGATCTGCGCCGGATTGAAATCCGTGGCATGGAACTGGATCTCGGGATTGGCAGCGGCAAGCAAATTGCTGGAAAAACCCTGGCCGCAGCCAAGTTCACAATAGGTCAGCGGCTGGTGGCTGCGATGGCCGGACAGCAAGGCGGCAAAACCCAGCAGGGATGGCGACAGCTCGCGATAGAAACCGTGGGTATAGGAGATTTCTGCCATATAACCAGCCGACCAATCCGTCGTCATTCCCTGCCGCCTTTGATGGGTTATCGTCACAAGGCTCATACCCGACTGGTACTGGGTGCGCAACCCGCGCCTTCATGGGCGCTGATCCTTGTGTAAATGTTGGAAAGCCGCCAGTGAGCAGGCTTACCCCGCCACCCGGTTGATCAGGGCCTGCTGGCGCGGCAGACAGATACGGTGGAGATCATAGCGATCAATCACGGTCTGACGTGCCGCCTGCCGCATGGTCCGGTAACGCTGCCCCTGGTTCAGAACCTCTGCCACCACCGCCGCGAGCCCATCATAGTCGAAGAAATCCACCAGCAGGCCGTTATGCCCGTGCTCAATTACCTCCTGAACGGGCGGGGTTGCGCTGCCAATCACGGGCGCGCCGCAGCTCATTGCCTCCAGCATCGACCAGGAGAGCACGAACGGGTAGGTCAGATAGACATGGGCCGCAGATATCTGCATCAGGCTGACGAAGGCCGCATAGGGAATATGGCCAACGAAGGCCACCCTTGACAGGTCAATGCGATCCGCCACCTCCGCCAGGAAGATTTCCTTCCAGCTTTTCCCCTCTGGGGCCTTGGCGCCATAGGACACCCCATCGCGGCCGACCACCACGAAAAACGCATCCGGGACCAGGCGCTGCATCTGCGGCAGGGCACGCATGAAGCTATGATAGCCGCGATAGGGTTCCAGGTTGCGGTTGATGAAGGTCACAACCTTCATCCCCGGCCGCAGGACCAGATTTCGGTCTGCCAGTGTCAGCGACGCATCAGATCGTGGCGTCAACAGATCTGTATTGATCCCGTCATGCACCACCTCCACCCGGGGACGGGCAAAGGAGGGGTAGGAAACGCGCTGCCATTCAGTGGGACTGTAACCGGCATCCATCTGTTCCAGCGAGATCAGACCGCAGGAATTCTTGGCCCGCACGCGGGCGCCGCTTTGCCATTGCGGCCGGGCAAATTCCGGATCGAAATTCACGTCGCTGCCACGCGCCGTATAATAGAATTCCAGGAAATGCAGCTGCGGCACGCCCGGCCAGATGTCGCGCAGGAACAGCATCTCCCCCCAGCCGGGATGGCCGACAATAATGTCCGGCCGATAGCCCGATGCCAGCAGGCCCTCTGCGGCACCCGCGCAGGCCTCCCCCCGAATCACCTTGGCTTCGAAATCCGTCACCCAGGGATGGATGTTGGGTGAACTGCCGCGCAGGGGACGATAGCGGACGAACCGGATGCCGGGCAGTTCCGCCCCTTCAATCGCCAATGCGGTGATCTGGTGGCCTGCTGCGAGCAGGGCCGGGACCAGCGATTTGAACTGGCCGGGAAAATTCTGATGCACAAACAGGATCTGCATGGAACGCCGCCAACTCCTCCGAGACCGTCGCCTATTGCTAACGTCTCAGAACGACTTTCCAAAGAAAAAAGACCCCGGATTTCTCCGGGGTCTTCAGTTCGCTCCCGAAGGAGCAAATCAGTCTTTTCAGCACGCCAATTAGATGGCGTGAGCCTGCAGAACTTCACCGGTGATGGAGACACCGTTCAGGTCGATCAGGCCGGTCAGCTTGACAACCTGGTCACCCGTGGTCGGGCTGCTGACGAACACGTTGTCGTTGTTGTTATCAACAACGAGGTAGGTGTCGCCACCGAACTGGAACCACGTCACCACGGCGTTGGTAGCCGCCGCAGCGTGGTTGGAAGCAGCCGCGTTCAGGTAGTCAGCGAAAGCAGCCGTGCCAGCCAGGACAATCTTGCTGTCAGCATTGCTGGTCAGCGTGGTGTTGGAGATCGCATTACCGGCACCGGTCGTAATCACCGACAGAGCCGACAGGTTGATCGAGTCACCGGCAACCAGCGACGCACCGGAACCGGAGTCCTTGGCGAAGTCGGTGATGGTGGCGTAGATGTTGCCGTTGGCGTTCGGGGCATTCAGCACGAAGGTATCGGAACCAGCGCCACCGGTGATCACGGACAGACCGCTACCGACGGTGATGGTGTCGTTACCGGCGCCGCCATCAATGGAATGAGCGCCATTGCCAGCAGTGATGGTGTCATTACCGTCGCCACCGGAAATGGTGTGGTTACCGGTCGCGGTCGCGGTGATGGTGTCGTTACCAGCGCCACCGAGGATCGAGGCATTGCCGGTGCCGGCAGCCGTGATGACGTCGTTACCAGCGCCACCGTCCAGGGTGTCGTTACCGCCACCACCGATGATGGTGTCGGCACCGTCGCCGCCAACGATAGAGTCGTTCTTGGTGTTACCGGTCAACACGTCGTTGCCGATACCGCCCTTGATGGTGACCGTGCTGCTGCCGGTATAGGCAGAGGTATAGGTCACGCCCAGAGCGGCAGCGTCAGCGGCCTTGCCCGTCACGGCGGAGGCATCGAAGTTGGTGACAGAAACAGCCGTGGTGTTGGTCAGCACCAGACCCGCATTACCCGTCACGGTGATGGAGGTCGCGTCAGCGGCCGCCAGCGTGATGGTGTTGGTGTGGGCAGTGCTGTCCGTATCGGTGTTGGTAATGGCAAACGTTTCGACACCGGAAGCCGTGATCGTGCCGGCAGCCAGAGCACCGGCGGAAGAGAGGGTCAGCGCCAGGCTGTCCGACTTACCGCTGGAGTCCTTCAGGACGTAGGAGGTGTTGAAGCCCGGCGAAGCCGTCAGGGTCAGGCCCACGCCAGCGGCGACGTTGGTGTAGGTCACTGCACCGGTCACAGCACCCTGGCGCAGGGAGGTGAAGCCAGTGGCGTTGTAAGAGCCACCACCAGCAGCGGTGCCGAGGCTCAGCACTTCGAAGCCGGTGACATTGGTGTTGGCAGCGGCGTCGAAGTTGCCAGCGAAGTTGACAACCAGAACGTCGGAGGTGCCAGCACCGCCGTCAATGGCCTTGGTCGGAGCCGCCGCGATGGTCACGGTGTCAACACCCGAACCGCCCTTATAGGTGGCCTTGGCGGCATCGACCGTAACGGTGTTGGCACCCGTGGAACCAGAAGCGTCAACGCTGGTCACGGTAGCGCCGTTGAAGTCAGCGGTAACACCGCCGGAACCGGACACCGCAACAGTCTGCAGACCGGACAGGCCAGCCGTCGAGGTCAGGGTCAGACCCTTGTCACCGGACACGGTCAGCGCGGTCACCTTGCTGGCCGACACATTGGTCAGCGTG
Source organism: Niveispirillum sp. BGYR6 (assembly GCF_027568365.1). Classification (NCBI taxonomy): domain Bacteria; kingdom Pseudomonadati; phylum Pseudomonadota; class Alphaproteobacteria; order Rhodospirillales; family Azospirillaceae; genus Niveispirillum; species Niveispirillum sp. BGYR6. The sequence goes on from NZ_JANLNL010000008.1 coordinate 9,361, forward strand.
GAAGCGGCAGTGGTGGTCGACAGGTTCAGCTTGGTGTAGGCACCGGCCGTGTCGGTCAGCGTACCGCCGGTGACACCGTTCAGCGCCACGTTCAGCGTGGTCACGGTCGGGGTGGTCAGGGCATTGGTGACGTCCACGCCGGAATTGCCACCCTTCAAGGACAGGTTAGCCAGCGCGTTGGAGCTGATGATCGTGCCGCCGTAATTTTCCAGCGTCACAGAAGCGATGGTACCGGCCTTGTCGCTCTTGCCGGCGTTCGCGTCCTGGATGGACACGGCACCATCCACGACACCGGCGACGGTGGCGCTCTTGGTGGCAGCAGCGCTCTGCTTCACGGTGACGGCGGTGGTGGCCGCGCCGCCGGTCACGGTCACAGTACCCAGAACGGTCTGGGTGTTGACAGCGTTACCAGCCAGGTTGTTGACCGTAACGGTGGTACCACCGGTGACGGAGACAGCGCCAGCGTTACCATCAACGCTGGAGGTGTTGGTCACAGTGACGGTAGAGGTAGCGCCGGTGACGGTGATCGCACCGGTAGACGCACCCGTGCTGGTCACGGTCACGGGGCCAGCGGCGTCGGTGACAGAGATCGTGCCCGAGGTACGGCTGGCAGCCGTTGCCGTGACATTCTTACCGCCGGTGACGGTCAGGCTGTCGGCGCCGGCAGCCGTGGAGCTGGCGCTGACGGTCACAGTGGTGTCGGCCGAAACGTTAACCTTGCCGCCACCGGTGGCGGTCACCGTGGACAGGCCGGTCCAGCCCTTCACGTTGGCGTCAACTTCCTTCGTGGTGGTGAAGGTAGCGGTCTCGACATTCTTCACGCTCGCGCCGGAAGCCGCGGCAACATTAGCCGTGGCGGACGAGAAGGTGATGGTGTCGTTACCGGCGCCGCCATCGACGGAGTCGAGCGAAATCAGATCACTGCCAACGCCGGCCACAATCGTGTCATTGCCAGCGCCACCGACCAGATTATCGATGCCAGCGGTCAGCGTCAGGGTCTGGCCAACCGGATCGGTGCGATCAGAGATGGCGAAGACGGTGGAGCCGGACAGGGTGACGGCCTTCAGGGCAGCGTCGAACAGGCTGATCTTGAAGCCTTCCAGACCTTCGGCGACCTGATCGTTCACCGCGGTGATCTTGAAGGTACCGGTGGTGGAACCAGCAGCGATGGTCACAGTGCCGGTCAGGCCCGTGAAATCAGCGGCCGAAGCAGCAGCGATGCTGCCACCATTGGTGTCGCCAACGATGTTGAAGGTCAGCACGGTGTCAGCGGCCGCAATCACCGAGGACGTGACGGTGAAGGTGGTCTCGTTGCCTTCGGTCAGCGTCGTCGAAGCGGCGGAGATGCTGTAGCTCGGGTTCGGCGTCGGGAAGGCGCGGCCTTCGACGATGCCGTTATGGTAGTAGTGATAACGGGCAGCGGCCACGCCGGTGTAGCCACCAAAGGTGTTGCCAGCGGCCAAGTAGTCAGCCAGATCCTTGTTGGCGGCCAGATAAGCAGCACCGTCGAAGCCAGAGGCAACGCGGTTCTCGTCGATGCCGAACTTCAGGAAGTGCTGATACAGAGCGTTGGGATCGGTGATGCCGGCAGCGCCCAGATCCGCGTTCTGAGAGGCGTAGATGTTCGCATCAAACTGGGCGGACGTGAGGATGCTGCGACCCTCAAAGACGCCGTAACGGACATAGTGCTCGGTCAGCTGCGCCGGGGTGGTCAGGCCAGCAGAAGCCAGGTCAGGATTGTTGGCGGCATAGACCGTCGGATTGAAAGCCGCAGAGAACGGCCGACCCTCGAACTTACCGTACTGCTCCCAGTGAGCCTGCCCAGAGGCGAAAACACCAGCCTTAACGGCGTTGGCGACGTCCTTATTCTGGGACAGGTAGTAGGCCTCATTGAAGAGGGAGCTCAACGTGACAGCCATCTAGATTCTCCGTAGGTTGGCTAACTTGCCTGACCGAAATGCTGAAAAACGGGTGGAGTTGAGCAAGCCAAAGGGCAATTTACAACCGAAATTCCGGCTGCATATGTCGAGAGAGGATACTCAGCGGCCGGCTGACCGACCGCGAAATGCGGAGGCAACGACCAGAGGAAGTCATTTTGCTCACTGAAAACACGCCCGTTAGACCCTTATTCGTTCAAGCGTAGTAGGTTCTTTAAGCGAGCCAGCCTTCTTACGCAAGAGCCAAATGAGCGCGGGATTCCGCGAAAACCCGACTTTGTTAAGCAACTCGCTAACATGAGGTCGCTGTGCAAGAACGGGAAATGCCGGATTCATCCCATCCTATTGTTAATACGGGCTTTTTCTGATGGGAGCGCTACAATGCAAATTTGCCACAGCCCGACATGAAAAATTTATGTCCATGTCGAAGATGATCGTGGCGAGGCTTCCAAGAGGATAACAAAGCATCCGCCCGTCACCAGCGCCACGATGAAGGCTCGTTTCAGGCCCGCAAGTAGAAGCCGATTGTCCGAATCACGCCGGACAGACGAAAACCATGGCGAATCATTCGCATACGGCGGACCAGGAAGCTTTGCTGCGGCAGCGAGCGGAAGGCGGCCAACGTTCTGGCCTGAGCTGGCGGCAACTGGGCCCCATGCAGCCGTTCCAAGGCAGCTGCCTGGGCATAGAGCCGATCCATCCAGGCCAGAAAGCGTTGCTGGTTAGCCCGGAAACGACCGCTGCGAATCTTGTCCCGAATGGCATCGGCGGCCGACCAGGCCTTGGCTCCCACGGCATTATTTCCATGCTGGCGGTAGTCGATCAGGCATTCCGGCATCGTAATGATCTTGCCCAGACCGGCACAGACCAGGGCAAGCCACCAATCATGCATCAGCGATTCCGCCGGCACATTACAACCGATTCGACAGGCGGACCGATTGATCCCCATGGCACAGCCCGTGACGACATTTTCCGTCAGCAGACGGTTGAAGGCCGCACCGGCCACCGCATCCATCCCCTGGAAATGGCGGAAACTGGGGTTGATGACGGCACCATCGGCATCGACCACAGCCAGATCGCAAAAGGCCAGCACCGGGGTTTCACGACCCAGCTCCGCCTCAGCCCGCATCAGCGCCGCCACGGTAGTCCCCACCTTGTCAGGGTGCCAGACATCATCCTGATCAGCAAAAAGCACATAAGGGGCTTCGGCCACCGCCATCAAACGGGCGAAATTAGCAGCGGCCCCACCCGCCGGCTGATCGGCTTCCAGCACCAGCACCCGTTCTGAATCACGTCGGCGCCACGCATCAATCAGTGTCAGGGTGCCGTCCCTGGAACCATCATCCCGCACTAGAACGCGGTAATCGCGGTCCCGCTGCGCCTCTATGGACGCGATCAGTGCCGGCAGATAAGTCTCGCCATTATAGGTCGCCAGAAGGATGTCGGTACGGGCCATGATCTTCAACTGAGAAACAAATAGGGAGGGTGCGGCCGTGCCGCCGCGCCGACTGTGGCGCGAAACAGGGGCGCGGCGGAAGCGTTACTTGCAGATAGACGCCGAATGCCTGCCACCCATCCAACCACCACCCACGCCGGCAGAGGGTGGCGGACACCCACACGCGTCATTGACCGGCCCCTTCCCCGCGCCTAGAGAAGGGGGAAGCTGAAGCCCCGGAGATAGAGCCGCAAATGACGGTAGCGTCGGTAAGCAGTATGGCGGAAGCCCCGCTTTGCTGGATCGTATTGCTGAACTGGAACGGCCATGCGGACACAATCGCTTGTATCGACAGCGTCATGTCACTGAAAGAGGCGCGCTGGCGCCTTGTCGTCTGCGACAATGCCTCCAGCGACGGCTCCGCCTCTATCCTCTGGCAGGCCATGCGCCAACGTTTCGGCACCGCTTTCCAGGTGCTGAGCGAGGCCGATGCCTCAGCGACGCCGATCGCCCCCGACACGCGGGCATTTCTGATTCAGAATACCGCCAATCATGGCTATGCCGGCGGCAATAATGTCGGTATCCGCCTTGCCCTGCGCGATCCTGCCATGGCGGCCATCTGGATTTTGAACAATGACACGGAGGTGGATTCCAATGCGCTGGCCGCGCTCTGGCACCATGCGGAAGCCCATCCAAGACAGGGCATCATCGGCTCCACCCTGCTCTACCATGACCGCCCGGATGTGATCCAGGCGGCAGGCGGGGGCACCTATCACCGCTGGACCGGTCTGTGCGACCACCATGGGTATGGAGAGCCGCGCGAAGCGGCACAACGCCACGCCAATCGACCGTTGGATTATGTGTTTGGCGCCGCCATGTTCATCCGCCGCCCCTGGTTGGAACAGGTCGGGCTGATGGACGAAAGCCTGTTCCTCTATTTTGAGGAGATTGATTATTGCCGCGCCGGTCGCAGCCGATTCGAAATCGGCTATTGCCCGAACGCCATTGTCTTCCACAAGGAAGGGGGCAGCACCGGCGGCAAACGCCAAGCCGTCAGCCTGTTGGCTGATTTTTATAATCTGCGCAACCGGTTGCGCATCACTTGGCGCCATTTTCCCTATGCGTTGCCCACCGTCTGGGCTGGCCTGCTGGTGACCATGTTGAACCGCTGGCGTCGGGGACAGCGTGATCGCGTCGCCATGGTGTTACGCATCGCCTTCGGCTTCCGCCATATCGAGTTCAAGGATCTGGAGCGCTGACCGACCCAAACGCGACGGAGGGCCACCATGACGCGGGTTGCAGTGGCGGTGCCGCTGGGGCATAAACGCGTCGGGGCGATATCAAACATCAGGGGCCGGCGCCCACGCCCGCCCCGATATGGAATCAAACATGGACGTCAGAGAATTCGCGATCGCCGGGCCAAAGCTGTTGGTGCCTGCCCGCCATGGCGATCATCGCGGCTATTTCAGTGAGACTTTCAATCGCCGCCGCTTTGCCGAGGCGACCGGCACCGATCCCGATTTCGTGCAAGACAACCACTCGCTGTCGGCTGATGTGGGGACGCTGCGCGGCTTGCATTTCCAGCGCCACCCGACCGCGCAAGGGAAGCTGGTGCGCGTTGTCCGGGGGGCCGTGCTGGATGTGATCGTGGATATCCGCACGGGCTCTCCCACCTTTGGTCAGCATGTCAAAGTTGAGCTGTCGGCCGAAAATGGTGCCCAGTTGTGGGTGCCGGTCGGCTTTGCCCATGGGTTCTGCACCCTGCTGCCCGACACGGAATTTCTTTACAAGGTCACCAACTATTACAGCCCGGCCGATGATGGCGGCATCCTGTGGAACGATCCCGACCTGGCTATCGACTGGCCCTTCGGCCCTGATCAGGTAAAGCTGTCCGCCAAGGACACGACGCTGCCGCTGCTTAAAGATCTTCCCGCCCTTTTCCATTGGTGAGACATGACGTTCCGTAATCCCAAGCTGGTGCTGGTCACCGGCGGCGCCGGCTTTATCGGTTCGGCCCTGGTGCGCCATCTGATTCTGGATCGCGGCATCGCGGTCGTGAATGTCGATTGCCTTACCTATGCCGCCAATCCGGACAATCTGAAGCCGGTGGCCGACAGCCCGCTCTACCGGTTCGAGAAGGTGGATATCCGCGACCGGGCGGCCATTGATCAGGTGCTGGCCACGCATAAGCCGGATACCATCATCCATCTAGCAGCCGAAAGCCATGTCGATCGCTCGATCGATGGGCCGGACGCCTTCATCCAGACCAATATCGTGGGGACGTCTGTATTGCTGGCCGCCGCAAGGGCCTATTGGTCGGGGCTGGCCAAGGAAGCAGCGGCACAGTTTCGCTTCCATCATGTTTCCACCGACGAAGTGTTCGGCAGCCTGGGCGCAGAGGGCTTCTTCACTGAAGAAACCGCCTATGCGCCGCGCTCCCCTTACTCGGCCTCCAAGGCGGCGTCGGATCATCTGGTCGATGCCTGGCACCATACCTACGGGCTGCCGGTTGTCCTGACCAATTGCTCCAATAATTATGGCCCCTATCATTTCCCCGAGAAGCTGATCCCGCTGATCATCCTCAATGCACTGGAATGGAAGAAGCTGCCCGTCTATGGCGACGGCCAGAATGTGCGCGACTGGCTGCATGTTGAAGACCATGCCCGGGCGCTTGCTGAGGTGATGATCAAGGCGGAAAATGGCGGCCGCTACAATATCGGCGGCAATAATGAGAAGACCAACCTGGAGGTTGTGGAGCGCATCTGCGATCTGGTGGACAAGTACCGGCCGGAGCCGGGCCGTTCCCGCCGGGAGCTGATCAGCTTCGTCACCGACCGCCCCGGCCATGATCACCGCTATGCCATTGATGCCTCCAAGATCCGTCGCGATCTGGGGTGGACGCCGCAAGAGACGTTCGACAGCGGTATTGAGAAGACCGTGCAATGGTATTTGGAAAATGAATGGTGGTGGAGCCGGCTGCGTGCCGTTGCCGGCCAGCGCCTGGGAAAGGTGTAAGGGCCATGAAGAAGCGTAAAGGCATTATTCTGGCTGGTGGTTCCGGCACCCGGCTTTATCCCATCACCCGTGGCGTCTCCAAGCAGCTGCTGCCGGTCTATGACAAGCCGATGATCTATTATCCACTGTCCGTGCTGCTGATGGCCGGCATCACGGATATTCTGATCATCGCCACACCGAAGGATATGCCGCAGTTCCAGGAACTGCTGGGCGATGGCAGCCAGTGGGGTGTCTCCTTCGTTTATGCTGTACAGCCCAGCCCCGATGGACTGGCACAGGCCTTCATCATCGGGCGCGGCTTCGTTGGCAACGACGACAGCGCCCTGATTCTGGGCGATAATATCTTCTACGGCCATGGGATGGACAAGCTGCTGGCCAATGCCGACCAGCGAGTCAACGGTGCCAGCGTCTTCGCCTATCACGTGAACGACCCTGAACGGTATGGTGTTGTCAGCTTCGATGCAGACGGCCGCGCGCTGACCATTGAGGAAAAGCCCAAGCAGCCCAAGTCGAACTTCGCTGTCACGGGCCTGTATTTCTACGATAATGACGTGCTGGACATTGCCGCCGGAATCAAGCCCAGCCCCCGGGGTGAGCTGGAGATTACCGACGTCAACAATGTCTATCTCCAGCAGGGCCGGCTGAATGTCGAGCGGATGGGCCGGGGCTATGCTTGGCTGGATACCGGCACCCATGACAGTCTGGTGGAGGCAACGCATTTCGTGCAGACGGTGGAACGCCGCCAAGGGTTGAAGATTGCCTGCCCTGAAGAGATCGCCTATCGCAAGCGGCTGATCGACGACACTCAATTGGAGGCGCTGGCCAAGCCCTTGATGAAGAATGATTACGGCCATTACCTGCTGAAAGTTCTCAACGAAGGGCGCGACTGAGATGACGGTTCTGGTTTTTGGCCGGACCGGCCAGCTTGCCACGGCGCTGGTCCACCATTCGTGGGCCCCCAGTGCCGATGGCAGACCGCGGGCCGTGATCGCACTGGGCTCTGCAGAGGCTGATATCCGTGACGCGGCGGCGGTGGCAAATGCCATCGCCGCCCATCAGCCGAGCCTGGTGGTCAATGCGGCCGCCTATACGGCGGTCGACAAGGCAGAGAGCGAACCGGAAGCCGCCTACGCGGTGAACGAGGCGGGGCCGGCCGCAATCGCACTGGCGGCCGCTGCGGCCGATATTCCCCTGATCCATGTTTCAACCGACTATGTGTTTGATGGGACGGGTAATGTTCCCTATGGGGAGGAGCAGCCAACAGCGCCGCTGGGTGTCTATGGTGCCTCCAAACTTGCTGGTGAAAAGGCTGTGGCAGCGGCCGGCGGCCGGTCTGTAAGCCTGCGGACCTCCTGGGTGTTCAGCGCCGATGGGAATAACTTCGTCAAGACGATGTTGCGATTAGGAGCCGAGCGTCCCACTCTGCGAGTGGTGGCTGATCAAGTTGGCCGTCCTACGGCAGCGGCCGACATCGCCGCCGCAATCGCTTTCCTGGAGCCTTTTGTGCGGGAGGGGCGTCTTAACGGTGCTGTCCATTTCGGCGGAGATGCCCCCATCAGCTGGCATGGCTTCGCCGAAGAGATTTTTGATGCGGCAGCTGCCTTGGGACGGCCCCGCCCCACCGTTGCCCCGATCACGACCGCTGAATATCCCACTCCAGCCAAGCGGCCCGCCTATTCGGTCCTCGCCTGTGATCGCTTCCTGGCCTTGCCAGGGGCCTGCCTGCCGGATTGGCGCAGTTCCCTGCGAAAGGTCGTCGCCACGCTGTGCCACTAAGGTTGCTCGGCTACCGGCGAAAACTACGGCGCTGCGTTGTAAAGCCATCAGTGCCCATATCAGAACCCGATCAGGTGGAAGGGCGCGCTGGGATCTGGTACCAATCCGCCGAGGGTCAAACCCTCGGCGGATTGGTATTATCTCTCCTGCAAGGGAGGCCTACATCAATTGAGGCCCGCCATCAGCCGGTCGGACACCTAATCCGATGAGCAGCGCATTCAGCCGCACCAATGAAACTTTGCGACTGGACGGTCCCTTTAAAAAAAACTTAAAGCTATTCGCTATAAATAAAAACACTCTCATCAATAGATATAAACGATCGAGAATAGACCAACCTGGCGCTCGCAGTTGCTGGCCAAGCAGAACCCCCTGACCATGTGCGTAACGCGTAATCTTATTCTGTAAATCTGGACGCGATGGTCTTACAACTGAAATATTATTCAGCCATGAAACATTTTTTAGGTGATGACGCATTTTGACCAGGTAAAGAAACCGTCCATCTTCCCCGGACTGATGTGGAGAAGAGGTACCCGGCCCAATCGATGGGTCAAAACGCAGACCGGTAATCGCCGTCGTTCGGAAGGCTGTTGACCAGATAAAGGCTCGGAACACGACTCGCACGGCGGAAATTTGCCTTACTGTCACATTCCTCACGCTCGGCGACGTCGATATATGATCATCGAATGAAACAGGGGCCGAAACAACCAACTCTGTCCTTAACGCTTGTAAGGCACCACGAATGAAATCGGAGCCCGGGCGAACGCTGACATCAACAAACATCAGGAAATCGGTGGTATTCTCCAGCCGCATTAAGCCTTGATTTCGCGCATTGGAGACACCTCTATTGGGCAAGATCTGCAAATCTACCGAGGGATCGCCGAGCAACCATTCGGGAGCGGTGTCAAGACGTCCCTGTAAGATGACGGCAAACACAGGCTGAATATCCGGAATGGAATCGCAGATAGTATGAAGATTGTTGATACAGCCCTCAAGTAAGGAAAGTTCCTCCACCAAGGCAGGAATAATAAAACCGAAAATCATAGCTTAACTATCGCCTGAGATGGGTTAGATTCGTCTTGAGATTTAAGCGGAAAGCCACATGCGATCATAACACCCAAAACTGCCCCCACCATGGGATGGGCAAGAGGGATCGCCGTGATCATTAGCAACAGATAGGCCGCTGCGGTGAACACGCGCACAGATGCAGGCGCCTTAAGGCGCCAGGCGGCTGCTACAACGATCCCAGCAAACATAAAAAGCAAGGGCCCTAATTCAAAGGCAATTCGACCAGCACCAGAAAGGTTACTTTTAGAGGGGGTCGCAGCCCATAAAAATTGGGGATTTCTCTGCTTTAAATCAACGAACACGTCGTAATAATAATTACCAGATATTCCATGCGGCATCATGTAGTTCCCGAAGAATGACTTAAAAGAAACATAGATTGCTGCAAATCTTTCATTTGCAGATGCGTCCACCAACAACAGGCTGGTTGGATTTTTTAACAGAATGTCCACAATTGTTAATATACGATACTGATGTTTATAATCCTCAAAAAGCGCAAAGCCGAGCGCCCCCACGAACAGACTGATCAAAAGGACAAACCCAAAGCCACGGCGCCCCAGAAGAAAGGGCAGGCTAATTCCGGTAGCCAAAATAATCACAATGACGACCTGGGACGAAATCGCCAGAAACAGGATTGATAGCAAAGCAATCGCCACGATGAAACGTTTCATCCCGAGCAATATGTGCAACAATAATAGAAAAAGCATTTGGCTGGCATAATATGTCGGCTCAGGCGCCAAACTCGTCACACCACGGCTATCAGTGGTACGTGCATCCGAAATCAGAAAAACGAGAAATCCACGGCCAATAATGATTTGAAGAACCCCAACAAGAAACCATCCAAGAATTGCGATTTCAGTGATTTTTTGCAAGAGCGCACGCTCTGATAGTGAAATATTAAAGAAAAGATAAGTAAAAACAAAAAGGCTAATATACCCAATGATATTTCGAATAGCGGATAATTCGATATCACCTGCCAAAAAAATAATTATTGCGGCAATGGTGATGCCAGCAACCATCCAGACACCGGCCGAGGCCTGATGCCGACGGGCAAGCATGATCAGCATGAGCCCAAGCACCAAGCCTGTAGGCTGGGTATCCACCGGAAGAGGAATCGTCCGCAGATAGGGGAAGAAACAAAACAACAGGAACAATGCCAGCAGCCAATGGCTGCTTTGGCATCGTTCCGTATGCGGAATATCCCCCACCGCGACCGTCACCTCTGCCCCCTGATCGCCAGAATGATAAAGGCTGTGATAAAGGCTGTGAGCACGGCCGTCAGGCCCAGCCAGATCAGCAAGAAGGAGGGGCGCACGCGAACGTTTGCCGCCGCCGCTGGATCAATGAGATTGAAGGCAAAGGGCGACAACGATTGTGCGCTGACAAGTTCGGCAGAAAGACGGCTATGCATCTCCAGCAAAGACTTTCGAGTGCTGTCTGCCGTCGTTGACTCAATCATGGAGTTGATACGCTCCAACCGCTCCTGCAGACCTGAAATACGCAGTCCCCGCAAAATCAGATCGGCTTCTGAGATAATGGTGGAGAGTACGGGCTGCGAAACGCCCTGTTTACGAAAAAAGAACTCCAGCTCAACAACGTTTGACCCGCTGGCTGCACGGGAAAGTTTTACTTTCTGTGTCAGCAATCCGCGAATAACATCGCCTCCATCTTCACGTCCCATCGGGTCTAACTGGAATAAGTCGTCCTCTATAAATTCACGAACCTTTGACAATAGGCTGCGCTGCTGGGGATCAATCCCCAACGCCTTGACCATCTCGGGCTTTGCTGCAAGCCGATCCGCCAAGGAACGGGAGGTCAGCACAGCTTCAAGCGCATTATAGGAGTCGGACGACGATGTCAGGCTGCTTAATATCCCGCTGAATTGCGTCGGCGTTTCACTATCTCGCAACTGCAACGTCGCCTGAGCCACGTAACCTTTGTCCAAGAACGGCAGGACCAGTCCGGTGAGTACAAAAGCCACCAGCAAGCCCCCAAGATAGAGGAACCATTTCGCCCTGATGGCCCGCATCAAGGTCGGTAGGTCGATCAACTCCATGGTGCGCATATCACTCAGTCTCCCAGCCGCCTTGGCGTCGGCAATTCCCGATCCACCGATCGATGATCAGTCTAATAACGTATTCCAGTTGCGCCGCAGGCGCGATCCATCGGACGCCTCGATCTGCCCGATCAACGCCCGCCGACTGGCCAGCATTTGGCCACCGTCACGGGTAAGCGGGCGCCAGAGCCAGCCCAGCGACCCACGGCTGGATTTGACATAGATGTTGTCGAGCGGGATGATGAAATAAATGCCTTTGTCGAAACGGCCCTCACCAAACTGCTCTGCCGAAACGTCTGTAAAAGTGGCAAAGGCCCCCACGGTGATGCCACTGTCAAACGTCCGTGACAATTCGAATGTGGCCCCCTTATCACCCGCCAGATAGCGGCCAACACTCAAGCGAGTATCCACCCCTAGCGGTTCATAGTGATAATATCCGCTCAAGTGGCCGGTCACGACATCATAATCGCGGAAGCCGAACCATTGCTGGAAATCGCGCTGTTTGACCCAGGCAACATCCAAGCCGATGGCCCATTCCTGACCGAAGGGCTTATACAGCACCTCGCCGCCGGCCCCACCGAACATTTCCTCCAGATAGCCGCCGTAAAGCCGGCCATACGTATCCTTTGCCAGGCTAAATGAATAATCAGCCTGCAGGTGCGTCATCGACGTCGTACCCTGCTGGAGATAGCTTTTGATGTCAGAGCGCACATGCGGCAACACGCTGTCCGACGGAACGCGCATCCGGTCGAAATTATTATAGATGTCGATGCCAACGCCGCCGGCAATGTTGAGGCCGGGAGCCAGGGTCACTGTGCCGGATACGCGCATCAGCGCCTGCCATAAAATGAAGGCTTCCGGCCGCCCCAAAGTCTGACGCAGGGCCGGGCGCAGCGACCAGCCGAATCCTGGATAGGGATCTGGCTGTGGCGTATTGGCCTCTGCCAGCTTCATCTCCGGCCGTTCCATGCGGGTGCGCATCCACACCTCTTCCATGGAACCACCCGTAGCCGAGAGCGAGCGCTCCAGATCAGCGCGGTACATGGTCGCGGCCAGCATCTCCATGCCGTTTTCCATGAAAACCAGCTGGATCTCGCCATATTCAGGAGGCAGCACAGAGGCGGCGGCGCGCACGGCACGGCCAATGGCGCGCGGCATCTGCCGGTACCGGCTATTGGCAATGAACAAGCTCGCCTTGCCGGGCTTATAGTCAGCACCATACAGGAAGAAACCCTGCTTGCTCAGCACCTCCCGCAGCTGCTTGCGGACAGGTTCCGGCGGCGGGGCCCCGGTCAACTGCACCTTGTCAGAGGGCGTGACTGGTGACGGCTGCGACACCTTCAGCTCATCCCGCAGCAGTTTGGTGTCGAAATCCATCACCAGCCAGGGCAGGCTGTTTTCCACCTGCACGATGCGGATCTTGCCCTGGAAATCAGGCGCCAGTTCGATAACCCGCTGTGCCAGCGCATAAGCCACCGTGACGCCATCCCGATTGGGCGAGCCGGTCACAGTAACGTGGATTTCCTTGCCCATGCGGGCAAATGCTTCCAGATGCAAACCATCAAAGGCAGCCTGACGTCCAAGACCGGTGCGCACCTCCTCCGCATTGCCCGGCACGATCGGCGCCTGTGCGACAGGCGGCGCAGCCAATGCCGCCGCCTGCTGCCCCGCCGGCGTGACGGGGAGCAGCGGGGGCGGCGGTGCATCCAGCTTGGGCGGACCCTTGGCCTTATGGAAATTGGTGGTGGTGGCAAAACGCAGCATGGCGCGATTACCACGCTCCAGCGCTACACCCAGTTGCAGCCAATCCCAGGGTTTATAATCAATCCCGATATTGATCGGCAGGCTCTGCTTCAACGGGTTGTTGAGCGGCTCCGACTGATAATCGTTGGGATCATATTCCAGCTTCAGGTTAAGCCCCTCAACAAAGGGCGGACGCCAGTTGACCCCGCCGAACAGCGAAACACGGCGTCCCTGGAAAAAGTCAGTGGAAATAGCACCACCGCCGCTGGCAAAGGTGGTGTCACGTGTATCGAACCGCTTGGAAATGAGGGAGAACGGATTACGCAGCGTACCCTGGGTGCCCATATTGCCCCAGCCCATGCCCAGCGAAATGTCGAAATCCCCGAAGCTCTGATCGGCGACAATATATTCGGAGCCAAACAAGCCGGTCCCGGCAATATCGCGCAAGCCCACCGACAGGTTAGGCCAGTCGGCATCGCCCTTTACCAAACGGACCTTTACGTCAATGCCGCGGTCTTTATAGCTCTGATCGCCAGAGAAATCCTGCGGCCCGTAGAAGCGGTTAGCAACGCTGGTGTAACGCAGGGTCGCTTCCAGCCAGGGTAATCCCTGGACCGTCAGGAAATAGCGCGTATAGGGCCAGACATAGGAAAAGCCGACATAGGCCTGCCCGTCGTCAGACATGCGTCCCATCGGGGTTTGGATCAACCCCACGCCACCATAATCGTTCACCGTTGCTGATGGCTGCCGGGGCAGGAACGGATTGTCCAGTTCCTGCCCCTGGGCTGCCCCCCCGTTGGACATAGCCAGCAAGGCAATGAGGGCTGTGGCCATCCGGCGGAAGCGTAACATGATCACCAGATTATCCACCCGTCGATCAATTCCGAGAGATCACAGCCAGCGAGGCCGCCGAAATGGCCAGACTGCTGATCAACGACATCACGGTGCGAGTGGTGGCCAAGAAGCTGAACGGTTCCGGATCACGCGGCACAACGATCGTGGAACCCGGCGGTATCGGCACATTGCCATCGCTGAAGCGCCCCAAACCGAGAGGTTCGGATTCCCCGTTGGGATAGATGACGAACGCATCAGAGAGTTCTGCCGATGCTGTGACGCCCCCCGCCCTTTTCACATAATCACGTGCGCTGGCGCCACTGGTAAACATGACAGAACTGGGGTTCAGCACCTCTCCTGTCACCGTCACATGCGATGGCCGCTTGGGGATAAACAGCTTGTCACCCGGCTCGAGAGCGAAATCCAGTTCGGGTCGGGAGGCCAGAACCGTCGGATCGGCCTCAATCACCACACGGCCGACCGCCTTCGTGCTTTTCAGACTACTGATCAGCCCCTGCAAGAAGGGCAGCGCGCTCTGTGCTGCCTGAGCATTCTCAGCATTGCCGCTGGCAAGCACGCCGGGCAGCGCCTGCTCCAACTCACGGGCGGCACGACGGTAACCCTCCTCTTCTGCAACACGGACCTGTTCTCGTTGAAAAACAGCACCGTAAGAATAGGCACCGGGCGTCAAGCCATCAACGCGACGCAGCAGCTCCGACAATCGCTCCCCACGTCGAATATCGTAGCGACCTGGCCGCAACACCTCGCCGGCCACTTCAACCACACCAGTTTCACGTTGCTGTATAACACCGCTGACCCGGATCACATCACCGGGGCTGATCGTCGCCTGATTAAGCTGCGCCACATTCAGTCCGGTCTGACGCCCACCAGCCGTGCTGCTCATCTCAATGGCATTGACGTCGGCATCAAGTGTCAGGCCACCGACGGCGGACAGCACCGTCTGGGATCTTGTGCCAGGAACCACGGGGTAGATTCCGGGAAACCGGACCTCCCCTTCAAGTACCGATACATATTCCAGCAAATAGGGAAGCAGGTCAGGATGGCGGTCATATATCGCCGGACAGGGGCGGACATCAATTAACCCGGAATTGCCATAACTCATCATCCGCCGGGCGATCGGGAACCGTTGTTGCATCCCTTCCGAAACAATGGCGGCCAGAGACTGCAGGCCAGCACAGGCAACGTTGGTTTCGATCAGACGCGTCGTGCCTGCCGACTTGTCAGTATAGGCGCCAATCAACCCCTTTGCGACCGGCTCATTTTCCTGCTTATCAGGCGTAGACGTCAATGAGCCTCCCCCCAAGGCCAGCCTTTCCTGCGCCATTTTCGAGTCGATGGAAAGCTGCAGGCTGGGGGGGGACTCTTTCCGAAGTACCGCCTGCACATCCGCAGAACCGAGATAGCGTACATCGTCTCTGGTCAAGATGATGATCTTATCACGCTCGCGCAACGTGATGTTCATGCCCCCTTCCAGTACACGCTGGAGATCGACGGGAACGTACCGGCGCTGGCGGTTGGCGGGATCCTCCGTTTCAATGACGGCAAACGGAAGATAGGGGTTGGATTGAAGGACATAAGGGTCCCGCAGGAGATCGCTGAGCGTCTTGGCCTGACCCAGGCCGCGATCACCCGGCAATTCCGCAGCGCCTTCCAGGGCAATCGCTTCCCGCGGCAGCTGAACGAAAATCACATCGCCTGCCGCAATGGCCGCCGTGCTGGCAGGGCTCCGGATGATCTCATTGCGACCACTGGAGTCCAGGCGCAGAATCTCAAGCCGGTTTCCACGCGCGCGCTGCGGCCCCCCGGCCAGTTCCAGGGCAGCGTTCAGCGAAACCTTGCCGCCATCCGCCCGCAATTCATAAATACCCGGACGGACGACCTCGCCAGCGACGGCGATGGTGGTTCCAATGCCGGGAACGATGATCTGGTCGCCATCTCTCAGCCTGAGATCATGGAGCGAGCGGCGCCCCAGCAGCACATCATAAAGATCAACCGGAATTGTTTCGCCGGCCCGAACGATCTTGAGATTGCGCAGGCTACCGGTCTTATTCACCCCCTCTGCAAGCAGCAGGGCATCGACAAGGCTGGACAGGCTGGTCAGCGTGAAACGGCCGGGTGAGTGAACTTCACCGGTGACCAGGACGCCGATCGACCGGATCGAACCGACAGAGACATAGACATTGGTCTGCAGAAAGGCCGCCTGCGCCTGCGCTGTCAAATCATCCCGGAACTCCCCGAAATGCCGCCCGGCGGCCGCCACAGGCGGCATGTTGGGCAGGACAACACGGCCTTCACGATCCACCCGAACCTGGGTGGTATTGTTCACTTGGCCACGCAGCGTGATGACCAGCTCATCACCAATGCCCAAGACATAATCATCGGGCACCGAACCGGACAAAAGGCCCGTCGTCTGCGTGGTCCCCGTCGCCGTCCGCAGATCGTAACCAAACTGAACGAGGTCCTGCGACACACGCCGCTGATATTGGGCCTCCAGGGTAGAAGGAACCTCCTGTTTCTGCTCTTCCCGGCCGAAAGGCAGCGTCTTGCCCGGCGGCTGCTGTTGTTGCAGGCGGGCCCGGTCCAGCGCACTGGGAACCTGCCCACTCGGCTGGCCTTGGCTATATTGCTGCTGCAGGTCACGCAGATTAACGCTGCCGCTGGGCAACTCGATCATCTGTGCCGACGCTGGCATGGCGGCACTGACAAGCAGCCCCACCCATGCTAGACCGGATCGCAGGTGCCGCCCCTGGACGGCAGCCTTGAACACATGACGCATCGAGTTCTCCATGATTCATCCCAAACGCGATCCCAAGGCGACCACGGCCATCCTCAGCCGGCGCCGCTGTCTGGGCCTGTTGGCAGCCAGCGCCTTGCCGGCGACCACCTTGCCGGGATGTGCCCTGGTTAGCACTGAATCTCCTTATTGGGCAACAGTGGCCGCGGTGACTGGTGTCACGCAGCCAGTACCGGTCACCCGCCAGCAGGCAGATGACCTGCCCTATGCCTCGATTCTCGCCTGGTATGACGATGGGGCAGTGGCCTTCATGGTGCTGGGGGAAGTCGGTCCGCAACGGGAACTGGTCTATTACAGCCAGAGCCGGCAGGTCCTGGTGACACGGGGCCCCTTCATTGTGCGCAGTGTGGGAATGGCCGGCGACCTGACACGAACAATCTTCCCCACAGACTGGCCAATGGCAGACAATGGAGAACCGGCAGATTTAAGAGCACTGGCGGGCCGCACCCTGGTGCGGCGCATCGATATCCAGTCCGCTGCCCTGTTTGACGTACCGCTCAGCAGCCGTTTCACCCTGGAAGGCACAGTCCAGATCAAGATTCTAGGGCGATCGCTGGAAACTGTCATCCTGCGGGAAGATGTGCAGATGCCGGGAGAGAAGCCCTACACCAACCGGTACTGGCTGGATGCCAAGACCGGATTCTGCTGGAAGTCGAATCAACACATCCACGCGCGCGCTGATGCGATGAATATCGAGGTTACCAAGCCTGCCGGCTGAACCGCAGGGAAAGGGGCGTTCACACGGGACCGAAAGGCGGGGAGCCCGGCGCCTTGCCCATCAAACCTACCCTTAAGAAAACCTGAAATGCAAAAGGGCCCCCTCACGGGGGCCCCTCCGAGAACAGTCCACATCCTGCGGGTGCGAACAGCGCCCGTTATCAGCGACGCGTGCTGGTCGCGGTCGTCGTCGACGTGCTGGTCGGGGTCGTGATTGGCGGGGTCGGCGTGGTGCCGCCGCCATTGTCTGGCGCATCATCATTGCCGCCGGAAGCAGCGGCAGCCACCACACCAGCCACAGCAACGGCACCGACAACGGCAACCGTGGTCAGCGAGCCAACTGCAACGCCGCTAGCACCGGCGCCCGCAGCGCTGCCTGCGCCGGTAGAAGCAGTGGCGGTAGAGCTTGCCTGCTGAGCATTGGCAACGGCCGGCATCAGCCCAAGTGCGATAGCCGCAGCCGCAGCCAGAAGATCCTTTTTCATTTGGACTAATTCCCCAGAGGTTGGACCGATGTGCCTTATACCACTTCTTTTCCGCGTTGCGAGAGGTCTTCTGCCTCCAACGGGTTAAAAATACCGCATAGCGGTGTCCTGTGGCAGGGCTGCCGCAGCTGCCAATAGGGCAAAACGGGGGAGAAGATCATTTTTCCTTTCACCCTTTCCCCATTCAGTCAGATATTTCTGGTTGCACCACGTATAACGATTCGGAATATGCCTTTGGAGCGAACGAAGCGGAAGAGACCATGAAAGGCGATCCGGCAGCCCAGGCACGCATGGACCATCAGCTTCGCCTGCTGCACGATGATCTTGCACGGCTGGAGAAGCGGTGCGCGGCCTTGTCTCCCCCCGCGGACGTCACCCATGCCTTGCGTCAGTTCAAGGAACTGACGCCGCTGTTTGAAACCGTCGATTCCTTTGTCACCGTGGCCGGCTCCTATGCCCAGCGCCTGGAAACAGACAAGCTGGTACAGGTGGAAGAACAGCTGACGCGGTTGCAAACCCTGCTGTGGCACCTGCGTCTGACGGCGGTGGCGCCGATCCTGGAATGTCTGGCGGAAGATATGCGGCACATGCCCCTGGGCAGCCGGTTTGTGATGGAACGATGGCGGGACAGGCTGGCTGACCTTCACCAGCATCCGGCAGTACAGACCGGCCTGCCGCCGACACTGCTCTCTCATATAGAAGAATTGACCCGGCGCCTGATCAGCAGCGCCCCCGACCTGATCGCCTTTGATTGATGCGACGCGGGGGTGCGGTAACACACTGGTCAATCGCCGGCCCTGCTGTATTATCCTGCGCCCAAACACCTATGCCATGCAGGGATCAGAAAAGCGGATGAACAAGATTCTCGAGATTCTCAAACCCTATGGCCGCCCCACGCCCAAGGAAGAGGCGATACTGGACGCCGTTCTTGAACGGGTGGGGCGCAAGCTGCTGACCCCTGAAGATGCCATTGACGAGATCATGGAGCGACTGGATTGGCCCCTGGAACGGGCCGCAGCCGAGGTGGATGGGTACCTGGAATAATCAGCGCACGTGCTGAACTTTCCACCCAAACCTAGACTTCTGGATAGGGTCATTGCAGGAGTATGGCGACCGTCATACGAATCGTTCATCGTCCTGCTCGTACCGGCGGTGGCACAGGCCGCCGCTGACGAACTGGACATTGAAGGTCGATGCGGCTTCGCTACCTCATCCCCGCCCTGATATTGGCGCTTGCCGCTGGCTTCCTGGCCATGGCGGGGGTGGATATATTCCAGAGCTGGCGTGAGAAGCGGAACGCTGAAGATTTCATACACTCCGATGCCGCCAGGGGCACGTTGCTGCTCGCCTCTGCCGACTGGGCGCTGGAGCGCGGTCTGGGCTATATGCTGCTGTTCACCGAGGCGCCGGTCCCAGCGGAGAAGCGGGAACAGCTGGCAAGCGTCGCGGCCAGCGCTGACAGATATTGGGCACAGGCGCTGACGGCGCTGGAGGAACATAGCGGCACCGGGCAGATTTCCCCCCATTCGCTGCTGGAGATGAAGCAGACCATCATCATCGCCCAGGACATGCGGGCGAGATTGGCAAAAGCCCTTGCCCTGCCCCGGTCGCAGCGCCCGCCCGATTTGCATGAACGCTGGTTTGCCGCCATGACCGGCGTGATTGATCAAAGCAGCGCGTTGCGATTCCAGGCACTTGTCGCCATTCCGATTGATGACATGCGAATCGCCGCCCAATCATGGCTGAAGCAATATTCCTGGATCGCGGCAGAATATGCCGGGCGGGAACGGGCACTGATTGCAGGGGCACTGGCTGGTGGCCCGTCACTGGCCTCCGTGCAGGCCACCTTGATTGATGCCAATGCCCGCCATGCCTGGGCCTGGAATGGCATTGAGAACATGGCACGTACCGGCATCGGCGATGTGGAGGGGCTGGTGGCGGAAACCCGCCGGGTGATGAACACGGATGTCGCTCCCGCGCGCCATGATGCGATGCAGTTGCTGAACAGCCCTGATTTCCATCCCGACATGGCAAAGGCGGAAGCATGGTTTGCGGTGGCAACAAACGGTATTGACAGTATGCTGGCGATACAACGCGCTGCCAGCGTCGCTTCCGCCAGCCGCGCGGCGGAATTGGCCCGCGTGGCGGGACGCGATCTGCTGGCCAGCATCCTGCTGCTGCTGTTTGGCGTGGGCCTGACGATGCTGGCCCTGCTGCTGGCCCATTATCGCCTGCTGCGACCATTGGCTGAACTGACCAACCTGTTTGAAAAGATCGCCCGCGGTCGCACCGATCTGACCGTACCCGACATACGTCGCCAGGATGAGGTGGGGGAATTGGCACGCGCCGCCGCAGCCTTCCGGCAAACTCACCTGGACGGGCGGCGTATGGCCGATGAACTGCGCCGGCGCGAGCATCTGCTGGGCCTGTTCATCAGCCACACCCCCACCGCCATCGCCATGCTGGACCGCGACATGCGCTATCTGGCTGTCAGCCGGCGCTGGTTGTCGGAATATGGTCTGGAGGGTCGCAATGTCATCGGCCTTTCCTATTATGACCTGTTCCCGGAAACCGACGAACGCTGGCGCGCCATCCACCGCGCCTGCCTGGGGGGTAAGACCGCCGCTTCCCAGGAGGACAGGCTGGTTGGCAGTGATGGCACCGTCAACTGGCTGCGCTGGGAAATCCACCCGTGGCACGACATTGATGGCCGGGTCGGCGGGATCATCATTTTCACCGAATTCATCACCGAACGCAAAGAAGCGGAAAGCGAAATCCGCCATCTGGCCACCCATCTTCAGGTGATGCTGGACAGCGCCGACACGGCGTTTATCTCCACCGACACCGATGGCACGATCCAGATTTTCAACCGCGGTGCCGAACGGATGCTGGGCTATGGCGCCCATGAACTGATCGGCCGGCAGACACCGGTGCTGTTCCATGATCCGGCGGAACTGGCGGGCGTGCTGAATCGGCTGCGCCAGGAAGGCATCGCCATCAACAGCCCCTTTGAGGCATTGGTGCATGATGCCCGCCAGGGGCGCCCCAGCCAGCGCGAATGGACCATGGTGGACCGGGACGGGCACCGTTTCCCGGCCTTGCTGTCCGTCAATGCGCTGCGCTCCGCCGATGGCCAGATCCAGGGCTTCCTGGGCATCGCCAACAATATTTCGCAATTGCGCGAAGCAGACCGGCTGAAGGCGGAATTCATCTCTACCGTCAGCCATGAACTGCGCACCCCGCTGACGGCCATCCGCGCCTCCCTGGGCATGGTCAATAGCGGCCTGTTCGGCGACGTGCCGGAAGAGGCGCGGCAACTGACCGACATTGCCCAGCAGAGCACGGAGCGCTTGATCCGCCTGATCAATGATCTGCTGGATATCGAGAAAATTGCCTCTGGCAAGATGCGCTTTGAGATGAAGCCGCATCAACTGCGCACCCTGCTGCGCCAGACCGTGCAGGATAATGAGGCCCTGGCCGGCCGTGCCGGGGTGACATTGCAGCTGGAGGAAGGGTTACCGGAGGCCACCGTGCAGGGTGACGCCGACCGGCTGGTGCAGACCTTCACCAACCTGGTCAGCAATGCGGTGAAATTCTCCCCCGCCGGCAGCAGCGTGCGGATCAGTGTCACCGGCCTGCGGCCCAACTGGGTGCGGGTCAGCATCATCGACCAGGGCTGCGGCATCCCGGAGGAGTTCCGCCCCCGCATCTTCCAGCGTTTCGCCCAGGCCGACAGCTCCGACAGCCGGGCAAAGGGCGGCACCGGCTTAGGCCTGGCCATCACCCGGGAGATCGTCGAACGCCATGGCGGGCAAGTTTCCTTTGAAACCACGGTCGGCAATGGCACACGCTTCCATGTCGATCTGCCGGTGCTGGACGATCTGCCGGTTACCGCCTTGTTGGCGGATGATGAGGCAGAAGCGGGGATGGCGATGCCCGCCGCCCAGGTTCTGGTCTGTGAAGATGACCCCGATATTGCCCGCCTGCTGGGCTTGATGCTGTCTCAGGCGGGGTTTGAGCCCGTGCTGGCCACGGATGGGGAAGAGGCGCTGCGCCTGCTGCGGGAACGGCGATTCGATGCCATGACACTGGACCTGCTGTTGCCCGACGTTTCCGGACTGACCTTGTTCGATAAAATCAGGGCCCTGCCCGCCGGCCGCGATCTGCCGATCATCATTGTCTCCGCCATCGCCGATCAGGGGCGCGAAACCCTGAACGGCGAGGCGGTGGGCATTATCGACTGGCTGGCCAAGCCGATTGATCCGGATCGGCTGATCCGCGCCATTGGTCGCGCCATCGCCCGCCCCGGCAACCAGAAGCCCCTGTTGCTGCATGTAGAGGATGATGCGGATATGCGGCTGGTGGTGCAGCGTGTGCTGTCACGGCTGGCTGATATTGTCCCCGCCGCTTCCATGGCGGAAGCCCGGAAGGCGGCAGCGGCACAGCATTTCGATCTGGCCATCATCGATATCGACATGCCGGACGGATCGGGCCTGGATGTCATCCCCCTGCTGCGCGACCGGGCCGGGGGCCCGGTGCCGGTGGTGGTCTTCACTGGGGCCGACATTGATCTGGTCGCCCTGCGCCAGGTGGCGGCAACCCTGGTGAAATCACGCGCACGCAGTGACGATCTGGTCGAAACCATCCAAGGGCTGATACAAAGGCTGCGCCAAGCCGGACAGGGGCCGGCCGGCGCATCCCAGCGTGCCATCCCCCCCGAACCGTCTCATCATCTGGAGCCTTCATCATGATCCCGGACCTCAGCCGTATTCTCTATGTCGAGGATGAGGAGATGCTGCGCACGGTCACCAACCTGGCGCTGACCCGGATCGGCAAATTCACGGTGGAACTCTGTGACAGCGGTACGCGGGCGGTGGCCACTGCCAAAACATTCAAGCCCGACCTGATCCTGTTGGATGTGATGATGCCGGGCATGGACGGGCCGGCCACGCTGCGCGCTCTGCAGGGCGACCCGGAGACGGCCGCTATCCCGGTGATCTTCATCACCGCCAAGGTACAGCCGCGTGAAGTGGAAGCCTTTTTGGCGCTTGGCGTTATCGATGTGGTGCCAAAACCATTCGAGCCGATGACCCTGGCGCGGGACATCCGCGCCATCTGGGACCGGCATCACGGCGGTTGATCCGACCCGCCTATGTCTTCCGCCCATGCCCGACAGCGTGGGTGCCTAGGCAGACCGTCCGATAGGACCAGACCTTTTGCGGGCGGGACTTTTCCCGCCCGTTGCCGTTCAATCCCAGGCGTCAGCAATAACCGGCCGGCCATCGAACCCTGGGGGAATAAGGCATGAATGTCCTGATCGTGGAAGACGAACCCTTGATCGCCGCCAGCGTCGAGGATGCCCTGAGCGGGGCCGGCATCAATACGCGGTCGGCAGCCAATGCTGCCGAGGCCCTGGCCCTGGCTGAACGCACCCGCTTCGATCTGGCTTTGCTGGATGTGCGGCTGGGCTATGGCGAGAGCGGGTTGATGCTGGCGGAAATGCTGTTGGAAAGCCATGCCGTCCCCACCTTGCTGCTGACCGGGCTCAGCGAGTTGCCAGACCATGTCGGCAGCTTCGTGCTGGGCGTATTGCACAAGCCCTTCAGCGGCGCGGATGTGGTGGCCGCCGTTCACGCCGTGCGCCGGGTCGTCGCCGGACAGGCGGTGGAACAGCCGCCGCGCAATCTCACCTTTTATGGTGGACGCCGTCGTGATCAGCAGGATGTACCAGCCTTTATGGCGCTGGCGTAACCGTCCGCCGCCCGACCAGGGGAGGCCGGGGGCGTGAGTGCCATGTTCACGAACCCTCTGGGAATAGGCGGCGGCTTATCGCATATTGTGCGCCTGCTAAATCGTTCTCTTTGCTCGGTGCCCAATGGAAGTGTCGTCCCCGGAACAGGCTGTTCTGGACCCGGATCTGGTTTTCTCTGTCGCCCGCCATCACCCTGAAATCACCACCGCTGGCCGGCTGGGGCTGGACCGGGTAGAGCAGGCGCTGGCCTATGGCATGGTGCCGCTGGGCCTGCCGCTGCCAGAGGGCAAGCGCGATCTGGTGGTGATGGAGGACCGGCGCGAGGCGGTGGCGCTGGAGATTGAAGGCCAGGTGGCCCGGCTGATCCGCCGGCGGGAACTGCTGGAACAGGGCCGCCGCGCGCTGGACGGTGCTCCGGTCGCGCTCGTGGCGGCGGAGGCGAAAACGCGGGTGCGCGCCCGTACGGCGGATGAGCTGAACTTCCCCGACCTGCCCGGCCCGATCAAGCTGGAGGTCAGCCGCAGCCTGGATATTGACGAGCTGACCGGGCTGGAAGATGCGGAACTGCGCGAGCGGCTGGTCAATGATCCGCAGCTGGCCCAGGCGCTGGAACAGGCGCTGACCGACGTAGCCCAGCGCCTGTGGCAGCTGCGGGAGCTGGTGGGCGAGGCGGAAGATAGCTGGACCTTCGAGAATCTGGGCGAACGGCTTTACCGCATCTGCCGCAGCAACCATCAGCCCAACGATATTCTGCGCCGCTGGGAAGAGGTGGCGGATACCTGGCTGCGGGAACGCGCCGTGGCGCGCGGTCGCAATTTTGTGAACAGCGAATTCGATTTCGCCAAGTTCGAACGGCTGTTCCCCCGCGCCCGCACCATGGGGCGCAAGCTGGTGCTGGTGATCGGCCCCACCAATTCCGGCAAGACCCACCGGGCGATGACGGCCTTGAAGCAAGCCGAAACCGGATTCTATCTGGCCCCCTTGCGCCTGCTGGCGCTGGAGGTGATGGACCGGCTGAACCGCGATGGCACCCCCACCACCCTGCTGACGGGGGAAGAGGAAATCCGTGTGCCGGACGCCCGGCACACCGCTTCCACCATCGAAATGCTGGACCCGGAAATCCCCGTCGATGTGGCGGTGATCGACGAAATTCAGATGCTGGCCGACAAGGATCGCGGCTGGGCCTGGACGGCGGCCCTGATGGGGGTGGCGGCGCGCACCGTTTATCTGCTGGGCGCGCCGGAGGTGCTGCCGCTGATCAAGCGGATGGCGCACCATCTGAATGAGCCGTTGGAAGTGGTGTCGCTGGAGCGCAAATCGCCCCTGCACATGATCGAACAGCGGCTGGAATATGAGGATGTGCGCAAGGGCGACGCGCTGATCGCCTTTTCCCGGCGTAACGTGCATCTGGTGCGCGACATGGTGCAGGCCAAGGGCCTGACCGCCGCCGTGATCTATGGCGCGCTGGCACCAGAGGTGCGGCGGCGCGAAGCGGAGCGCTTCACCAGCGGCGAGGCGCAGGTGGTGGTGGCAACCGACGCCATCGGCATGGGGCTGAACCTGCCCATCCGCCGCGTGCTGTTCACCACCCTGGAAAAATATGACGGGGTAGAGCAGCGGGAGCTGCTGCCGACGGAATTGAAGCAGATCGCCGGCCGCGCCGGCCGCTATGGCCATCACGAGGCGGGCGAGTTCGGCATTGTCGGCAAGGGCACGGCAGTCCGCCTGCAGGCACTCTGGAACCGGCCAGACAATGCCTTCGGGCCGAAAACCATGCTGACCGTGCGGCCGACCCGCGCCATGGTGGCGCGGCTGGCCGGCCGCATCGGCACCCATAACATGCAGCTGCTGGTGGATTGCTTTGCCGCCGCCAAGACGGCGGGCAGCCCCTACCGCGTTTCCGACCTGTCCTCCCTGCGCCGGCTGGCGCAGGAGCTGGATGAGCGGGATATCGGGTTTGAAGAAAAGCTGTCCCTGCTGTTCATGCCCTGCGATCTGGAAAAGGAAGTGGATGCCCGCTTCTTCCACCAAATGCTGCGCGCCGTGGAAAGCGGGGAACCGGTGCCGCTGGGGCTGGTGGTGCCGCCGCGCATGGACCGGCTGGATGATTATGCGCTGGAGGAACTGTCGCGCTCCTGCGACCTGTATTATTGGGCCAGCCGCAAATTCGCCCGCCTGTTCCCGGACCGGAAAGCCGTGGAGGAGCGCCGTGGCCAGGTGGCCGGGCGGCTGTCGGAGCTGCTGGCCAGCACGGCGCGGCGACGCCAGGGCAAGCCCCATGGCGGCCCGCGTCCAGGTGGTGGCACCCCCGGCAGCGGACCGGGTGGCAAACCTGCCCCCGGCTTCCGCGGGGCGCCGCGCAAACGCTATGGCCCGAAACGGGGGTAAGTTTAATGGATTTTTAACGGTAACCGGCGTGTCCGTCACCAAACCGTCATCGGCCTGTCACCACTCATCGCCATGATCGCGCCACCACGGAAACGGGCCTGGTGGAGCGATCATGACGGATAAGCGGTTCAAGGTGCTGTTCATCTGCCGCAAGAACGCGGCACGCAGCCTGATGGCAGAGGCGCTGTTGCGCCGCTGGGGCATGGGCCGGTTCGAGGTCCATTCCGCCGGGCCGGAACCGCTGGACCAGCCCAACCCACAGGCGATGGAGCTGCTGCGCAAGGTCGGGATCGATACCGACGCGCTGCGCCCGAAAAGCTGGGATCTCTATGCGGGTGCCGACGCCCCCGAAATGGATTTCATCTTCTTTGCCTGCGAAGATACCGCCAAGCTGCACCCGCCGCACTGGCCCGGCCAGCCGATGGTGGCACAGTGGAACTTCCCCGACCCGCTGAGCCTGCAGGGGTCGGAGATTGAGCGTCATGCGCTGTTGAATCTGGTGTTCGGCATGATCGAGCGCCGGGTGAAAATCTTCTGCGCCCTGCCCGATCACCGGCTGGCCAAACTGACGGCCGCCGACATGTCGGACATTGCCACGGGCGAACACGCGGCCTGACATCCGGTTGGCTTTATCAGAACCGATCGCTCTGCCATCTTGGCCCCGTCCCACTGCCGCGCTAGAGCCACCTGCGTTTAGTCGAACGCAGGTGGCTCTAGCTGAGTCTGCCTGCGAGCGGATTCACGCCAAAAGGTGATTTCACCTTTTGGCGATCCGCTCTAAACAGGGGCGGCAGTGATGGGAAGGGCCGGTGATGAGCAAAGCCTGGGTGAATGAAAATGCGCGCGACGCGGCGGCCGATGATGACGGCGCCGATGATCCCCGCCCCTTGCCGCCCGGCACCAAGAACCATATCACGCCAGCCGGTTTCGACCGGATGCAGCGGGAGCTGCAGCAATTGCTGCGGGTCGAACGGCCCAAAGTGGTGGAAATCGTGCATTGGGCGGCCGGTAATGGCGACCGGTCGGAAAATGGCGATTATATCTATGGCAAGAAGCGCCTGCGGGAGATTGACCGCCGGATGCGCTTCCTGTCCAAGCGGCTGGAAATCGCCAATGTGGTCGATCCCGCCCAGCAGAAGCAGAAGGACCGGGTGTTCTTCGGCGCCACCGTCACCTATGTCCGCGAGGATGACAGCGAAAATACCGTCACCATTGTCGGGGTGGATGAAACCGACATGGGGCCCGGCTTGATCAGCTGGGTCTCCCCCATCGCCCGCGCGCTGCTGAAGGCGCAGGTCGGCGATCTGGTGGCTGTGCGCACGCCTGCCGGGCTGGAGGAGATTGAAGTATTGTCCATCCATTATCCCACGGCCAGTACCTGATACTCAGCTGGCTTGGCTTCACGCGGCACAAGCGGCGCGGCGGCGGTCGCAGCATTACCAAGTTGCCTACGCGGCGGGTAACGATGCTCTCCCCTGCACCTGGGAAGGGAAATATGCTATCCAGGGTGCTGTGATGCAGGGGTGGCCCGATGACAAGGCTGATAACAGCCGGCCGTCCCCTTGAAAGGGGGATGATGCAGGGCGCTTCGGGTAAATCGCTGCTGGCCTTGTTCGCGGCGCTGGCCCTTTTGTGGGGCGCGATCATCGGCTTCCTGCATCTGGAGCGCGGCACGCTGCTGCGGGCTGCGGAGCGGGATGTCACCAACCTGTCATTGGCCTTTGAAGAACAATCCTTCTGGCTGCTCTCCACCGTTGATCAGCTGCTCCGCGCCGTGAAGGCCGATCTGGAAGCGGACGCCCAACATTTCGATCTGGCGCGGGTGATCCGGCGGCAGAATTCACCGGCCGGGGCCAGTGTGGAGGTCTCGGTCATTGACGCGGCCGGGTATCTGCTGGCCTCCACCAGGGGGCTGGGACCGGATGCACGCATCACCAATTATCTGGACCGGGCCCATGTGCTGGCCCATCTGGACCGGGACAGCGGCGGCATTTTCATTGGCCCCCCCATAATCGGCCGGCTGTCCGGTCGCCATTCCGTGCCGGTTTCGCTGCGCATCAACCGGCCCGATGGCAGTTTCGGCGGCGTGGCGGTGGCCGCCATCAACCCCGCCGATCTGGCCAATTATTACCGCCGGCTGGACCTGGGCAAAAGCGGCGTCGTCTCTATCGTCGGGATGGATGGCATGGTGCGCGCCCGTTCCGGGGAGGAGGATGGCGATACGACGGGCAAGTCCGTGGGACAGCAAAGCATGTTGTCCACCCCGCTGATGTCCCGCTTCCGCCAGGCGCCATCCGGCACCTTCACCACGGTCAGCGCCATTGACGGGGTAGAGCGGATCGTCGCCTACCGGGCCATCCATGATTATCCGCTGATCGCCACTGTCGGCCTCTCGCTGGCGGAGGTGCTGGCCCCCTGGCACACGCTGCTGGTCTGGACCGTGGCCGCCGGCATTCTGGCCAGCCTGGCCTTCTATGGCTTTTTCCATATGTTGCTGGTGGAGGAAAAGCGCCGCCAGCGCCAGGCCCGCGATACGGAAGAGGCCAACCGCCTGCTGCGGCTGGCTGAACAGGTGGCCATGGTGGGCCATTGGCAGATCGAACTGGCCAGCGGTCGCGTCATCTGGTCGGACGAGGTCTATCGCATTCACGGGCTGGATCAGAACAGCTTTCAACCCTCTCTGGAAGCAGCGCGAGCTCTGCTTGAGCCGGAAGATCACGACCTGCTGTCCGCCCTGGTGCAGGAGGCGATCGACGGGGCGGACAATTTTGAAACGAGGATGCGCATCCGCCGCCCGGACGGAACACAGCGCCATCTGGTGGTGCGCGGGATTGTCGTGCGCAATGAGGCTGGCGAGGCCCAGTCCCTGTTCGGTGCCATGAGTGATGTGACCGAGCGCACCCGCCAGGAAGAGGCCCTGCGGCAGGCCCGGCGGGAGGCGGAGGAGGCGGCGAAGGCCAAGGCCGACTTCCTGGCCACGGTCAGCCACGAACTGCGCACGCCGCTGAATGCCGTCATCGGCTTCGCCGACCTGCTGTTGACCGCCAATCCGCCGGAAGCGGAGCGCCGGCATTATATCCGCCTGCAGGCAGAAGCCGGGCGCACCTTGCTGGCCGTCATCAATGACGTGCTGGATTTCTCCAAGATCGATGCCGGCCGGCTGGAACTGGAGGAGATGGCATCGGAGACGGTGGGGCTGCTGCAAACCTGCGTCGATCTGGTGCGCCCGATGGCGGAGGAAAAGGGGCTGCGGGTCATTCTGGATATCGCGCCCGACCTGCCACCCTGGCTGATGCTGGACCCGACGCGGGTGCGCCAGATCGTGCTGAACCTGCTGAACAATGCGGTGAAATTCACCCAGGCCGGCCATGTCGGGCTGCGGGCACGGGTGGAGATGGTGGAGGGAAAGCCCTTCCTGCGGCTGGCGGTGGAGGATACCGGGATCGGCATTCCCCCCGCCCGCCAGGGCAAGCTGTTCGAGCCATTCCATCAGGCCGATGCCTCCACCGCGCGCCGCTATGGCGGCACCGGCCTGGGGCTGGCCATCTGCAAGCGGCTGGTCAGCCTGATGGAAGGAAGAATCGGCGTCAGTTCCGATGCCGGGCGGGGCAGCACCTTCTGGGTGGAGGTA
Source organism: Niveispirillum sp. BGYR6 (assembly GCF_027568365.1). Lineage (NCBI taxonomy): Bacteria > Pseudomonadati > Pseudomonadota > Alphaproteobacteria > Rhodospirillales > Azospirillaceae > Niveispirillum > Niveispirillum sp. BGYR6. The sequence continues at coordinate 39,007 of NZ_JANLNL010000008.1, forward strand.
CCGTTACGGCCGACAGAGGCGCCCAACCACGCCCCAGCATTGCCCACCCCCGGCGCCACCGGGGCCGGGGCGGTGCCGGCCCGGCCGCTGCGAATCCTGGTGGCGGAAGATTTGCCGGTCAACCAGCTGCTGATCCGCGCCATCCTGGAACGCGCCGGCCATCAAGTGGAGATGGTGGCCGATGGGGCAGCGGCGGTGGAGGCGGTGCAGCACCATAATGTCGATCTGGTGCTGATGGATGTGCAGATGCCCGGCATGGATGGGCTGGAAGCCACCCGCGCCATCCGCGCCCTGCCCAGCATGGCCGGGCGCATCCCCATTGTGGCGCTGACCGCCAATGCCCTGCCGGCGGAGGTGGAACGCTGCCGGCGGGCCGGCATGAATGACCATCTGGCCAAGCCGATTGAGGCCGAACATCTGGTCGCCGCCCTGGTACGCTGGTCGCAGCGCATCGGCCCGGTGCAGGCCCTCCCGCCAGCGGAAACCGCACCAGCCGCGACGCCGGCACCCGCACCGACCCCAGTGGAAGAGCAGGTGCCGGTGCTGCAGGAGGAAATGCTGAACCAGCTGGAAACCCTGATGGGTGCCGCCACGCTGCACAGCATGTTGTCAGAGGTGGACAATACGCTGCGCCAGCGGCTTTCCGTCCTGCAGGCGGATGACACCCCGCGCGATACGGTGCGCACCAACGCCCATGCGATGATCTCGCTCGCCGGCAATTTCGGCCTGATGGAAATGTCGACCCGCGCCCGCCAGCTTGAGCATCTGTGCGAGGATGAGACTGCCGGTCCAGCGGAACTGACGGCCGGCATCCAGGCGCTGGCCCAGGCGGCCGCACGCGCCCAGGCCGCCCTGGCCGAACGTCTGCCCCAACTGGCCGCCGCCGAAGGGTGACACCGTGGGGAAGCGTGGCTGGGTCGCATGGCGGCAACGCAACGCTATCCAGAAAAAACAGCCCCTTAACGCTGGTCACCCTTGATATTCGACGGCATAAGCCCCAAGAAAGATGCCGTACCGTCCTGGAGAAGCCGTTCCATAATGTTGACCCAGCGGGCGAAATACGCCCTTCGTGCCTGTATCCATCTCGCCGATCATTATGGGGATGCCACCACCGTGCAGATCGCGGAGATCGCGGCGGCGGAGAATATTCCTGGCAAGTTCCTGGAGGCGATCCTGCTGGACCTGCGCAAGGCCGGGCTGCTGCACAGCCAGCGCGGCCGCAATGGCGGCTATCGCCTGGCCCGGGCGCCGGAGAATCTGTCGGTCGGTGACATCATCCGCGTCATTGACGGCACGCTGGCCCCCATCCGTTGCGCCAGCCGGCTGAAGTTTGAGCCGTGTGCCGATTGCGATGATGCGGCCACCTGCGTCATCCGCTGGGCCATGCTGAAGGCACGCGACGCCATGGCCACGGTGCTGGACCGCTGCACCCTGGCAGAGGCCTCGCGCCGCCGCGCCTCCACCTCCCAACCGCTTGATTTCGTGATATAATACCAATCTCCCTTGATCGTGACCGATCAAGGGAGATTTTGTGTTCCCTCAGTCGCCGGGCAGCGGCATCCGCCGCCTTGGCTTACGCGGGCACGCGCCCGCGGTCGCTGGCCGCCAATCCGCCAAGGGTCAAACCCGCGGCGGATTGTTATGATACCGGCCAACAAGGGTGGAAGGGATGGATAAGAAGCCGGTCGCCAAGGTTCCCTCCCATCTGGAGGCACCGCGCACCAACCTGCTGATGCGCTCGGGCCGCTGGGTCAATCTCTATGATCCGTCCCCGGCCGATATCATGCTGGAGGATTGGGTGACCGGCGCCTCCCGCGTGGCCCGCTGGGGTGGGCAGACGCGGGGCGATGTCGCCTATAATGTGCTGCAGCATTCGGTGTTGCTGGAACAGGTGCTGCTGACCCTGCTGGCGCCCGATGCCTCCCCGACCCTGCGGCTGGCCGCCTTGATGCATGATCTGCATGAAGGGGGCGGGCTGGGGGATGTGGTCACCCCCTATGGCAAGCTGTTCGCCACGGCCGGGTTGAAAGAGGTGAAGGCCCGGCTGGACCGCGCCCTGTTCCTGGCCACCGGCCTGCCCTGGCCCCTGCCCGCCCCCATGCTGGACCTGATCAAGAAGGCCGATAAGGTGACAGCGATTTCCGAAGCGGTGCAGCTGATGGGCTGGCCGGAAAAGCTTGCCCGGCGCGATATTGGCGGCAATTACCGGGGTAAGCTTTGGCAGGAACCGATCGAGGTCATGGATGAAGCGGCGGCGCGCGCCGCCTGGTGGGCCCGCTATCACGCCGTCACCGCCCTGATGGGACCGGTTGGCTGACGCCCCCTGCATTGGCTGGAACACCCTTGTTCCAACCAATGCAGAGAGAACCAGGAAGCGGTTTTAGAAACGCGAGGTGATTTCGATGCCGTAGAACGGCGCCTCCGTCACGAAGCCGGTCAGGTTGTTGAAGTCGATTGCCCCTTCCAGCTCCTTGGCATTGGTGATGTTGCGGCCGAATACGGCCACGCCGAACCGCTCATCATCCGACTGATAGCCAATCTTCAGGCCGCCTTCGAGCTTGGGATCGCTCTGGAATTCCAGCGACTGGTACAGGAAGAAATTCACCTTGGAGCGATAGTTCCAGTCGGTAAAGATATAGAATTCCCCCGATTCCACCGGAATGCCATAGCGCGCAGTGGCGGTCAGCATCCATTTTGGCGCGTTGGGGAACGGGTTGCCATCGATATTGGCCAGACCGCCGACCACCTTGTCCGTCACCGTACAGCCACCGCCGCACGGGGCGATGCGCAGGTTGGGGTCGTCAATTTCCGTGTGGTTATAGCTGCCACCGGCCGTGAGCTTGAGATTGTCGGTGGGCAGCAGTTCGGCCTCCACCTCCAGCCCATAGCCCTTGCCGGCCGCGGCATTGACCAGCGTATTATTGTTGCTGGCCCCGCCGACGGCGGTGAATTGCTGATCTTCGATATCGGTGTAATAGGCAGTGACGTTCAGGCGGGCGCGGCGGTCCCACAGGTCGGACTTCACGCCCGCCTCATAGGACATCAGGGTCTCCGCCTTGGCGACGGACAGGGCGTCGCGGTTGATATTATTGCCGAAATAGAACAGCGGCCGGCTCTGGATCGACGGCGCGCGGTAGCCATTGGCCACACGGGTAAAGAGATTGACGTCCGGCGTGGCCTTATAGGTCAGGCTGACATCCCAGGTGATCTGATCGTCCGACAGGTTGGTGCCGCCCTTGGTAAAGGCACCGGAAATGCCCTTGGCATAGCGGATGACGCTGAAATCCTTGTCTTCATCATTATAGCGCACGCCGCCGGTCAGGGTCAGCTGCTCGGTCAGATCGTAATTGGCCTGGCCGAACACGGCCCAGGTCTTGGTATCCTGGTCGGTGTCGGTGGAAAAGGCGATGCCGCGCGGCTCCGTCGGGTCGCCATAGGAATAGCCGATGGCTGACAGCTTTTCCTTGAAATAGAACAGGCCGGTCTGCCAGCGGAAGCGGCTTTCACCGGTGCTGGACAGCCGGACTTCCTGCGTCCATTGTGAATGGCCGTTCAGCTCATCCGCTGTTTCGCTGTCGAACGGGATGAAGCCGGGGCCGACACCGGCCACGCCGCCATCAATATCGCCGCGCGTATAGACATGCACCGTCTCATAGCCGGTGATGGAGGTCAGCAACATGCTGTCCAGATCATATTCCAGCTTCAGGCTGCCGCCCTTGCTGGTGACATCCAGGGCGTTCTGGCCGTTATGGAAGACCTTGTTGCGGGAGAAGCCGGGCACAAGATCATTGCTGCCCTTGACGATGGCATTGGCATGGTTGACGCGCGCCGTGCCGTTCAGATCCCGCACATGGCCGTTCAGCAGCGCCGTCAGCGGCCCGCCATTATCGAACAGCAATTGCAGGCGGGCCGCCGTTTCCTCATGCCCGCCCAGGGCGTCCTTCTGACCGGTATAGGTATTGTCGATATAATCGTCCTTGCGGTCGTGATAGAGCGAGAGGCGGCCGGACAGCACGCCATCGATCAGGGCCCCACCCATTGCCCCTTCGGCGGTGATGGTATTCTTGCTGCCATAGGAGGCGGTGAAATAGCCGCCCGTCTCCTGCTTGGGTTTCACGGAGACGAAGCTGATGGTGCCGGCCGGCGTGTTGCGGCCGAACAGGGTGCCCTGTGGCCCGCGCAGCACCTCCACCCGTTCCATATCGAAGACGGGGAAGCCGCGCAGCAGCGGGTTTTCCTGCACCACCTCATCATAGATGATGCCGACCGGCTGGGTGGAGGTCAGGTCGAAATCGCTGTTGCCCAGGCCACGGATATAAAAGCGCGGGAAGGTGCGGGCGAAGGTGCTTTCCGCATAAAGGCTGGGCACCTGGCCGGACAAGGCCAGCAGATCGACGCCGCCGGACATCACCGCTTCCAGCTTGTCGCCCGTGACAGTGCCGACGGAGACCGGCACCTGCTGCTGGTTTTCCGCCCGCTTAGTGGCGGTGACGATGATTTCATCCAGCACCATCGGGCTGGAATCCCCCGCCGATTGTGCCAGGGCCGGCATGGCCGACGCCATCAAGGCCAGCACGCTGGCAGCGCCCGCCAGTACATGCCGCTTGGTCCGATTGCTTGCACCCATTCTGTCCCGCTCCTGTCGGTAATTCGATCCCAAGGCCCTGGCGGTACGCTCCCCAAAGGGTTGGCCCATCTGGTGGGGCCATTCCTGATTGCGCAGGGAGGATGTGAGCGGCCGGGATGGCTGGCAAGAGAGGGGAGAGGACAATCAGAACAATATCTCGCCATGATGCAGCAAGAACACAGGGCCGGCCGATCACCGTCTGCGCCCGGCACCAAGCCCTATGCTGCTTTAGTATCAGAGTTCCCGGTTCTTGCGCTGGATCAAGGCACCCAAGGTACCCACGTCCTATGGTTCGCCTGCCTGTTTGCGAAACGGAAAGGACAGAGCCACCATGTTGCCGCAGAAGATGAAGGCCGCCGTCGTCCATGCCTATGGCAAGCCGCTATCACTGGAAGAGGTGGCAGTGCCCCGGCCCGGCCGGGGACAGATTCTGGTGAAGATCGCCGCTTCCGGCGTCTGCCACACCGACCTGCACGCCGCCGATGGCGACTGGCCGGTGAAGCCACCCCTGCCCTTCATCCCCGGCCATGAGGGCGTGGGCACCGTGGTTGCCGTCGGCGATGGCGTCACCCAGGTGAGTGAGGGCGACCGGGTGGGCGTGCCCTGGCTCTATACCGCCTGCGGCCATTGTGAGCATTGCATGACCGGTTGGGAAACCCTGTGCGAATCGCAGCAGAATACCGGTTATTCCGTCAATGGCGGCTACGCTGAATATGTGCTGGCCGATCCCAACTATGTCGGCCATCTGCCCAAAGATGTTTCCTTCACCGATATTGCCCCCATCCTGTGTGCCGGCGTCACCGTCTATAAGGGCTTGAAGGAAACGGAAGCCCGACCCGGTCAGTGGGTGGCGATCACCGGGATTGGCGGGCTGGGCCATGTGGCCGTGCAATATGCCAAGGCCATGGGCCTGCATGTTGCCGCCATTGATGTGGCCGACAGCAAGCTGGCCCTGGCCCGCAGCCTGGGTGCCGACCTGACCATCAATGCTACCCAGGTGAACCCGGTGGAAGAAATCCGCCGCACCATCGGCGGTGCCCATGGTGTGCTGGTCACGGCGGTCAGCCAATCCGCCTTCGGTCAGGCCATCGGCATGGCGCGGCGCCATGGCACCGTTGCCCTGGTGGGCCTGCCGCCGGGCAATTTCCCCGTGCCGATCTTCGACGTGGTGTTGAACCGCATCACCATCCGCGGTTCCATCGTCGGCACCCGCGCTGATCTGGCTGAAGCCCTGATGTTTGCCGGTGAAGGCAAGGTGAAGGCCACCGTCTCGGTGGAAGCCATGGATGATATCAATGGCGTGCTGGGCCGCCTGCGCGACGGCCAGATTGATGGGCGCGTGGTGGTGACGCCGTAAACGGACTGGGGCGGGCCAAAAGGCCCGCCCCAACAACGATACGCCAGAGATGGTCCGAGACAGGGCTCAGCACCCGTACCCCGATCCCCAATCGGCTGCTAGCACTATTAATTCTCGTTCTTGACCTGCGGATCACGGCTAATAAGGAGATGAAGGCCGTCCACCGTGCGCGCCCACAGCTCAAAAGAAATGCCGACAGGACGACCTTCAGGATCGGTATTCCTGAAATAAACTGTCACATTGCTGGAATATACATTAACCTCTTTCTCATTTTCCACTTTCTTTTGAGGGTTCTGACAACCCGAGTTCGTCTCAACACCGATGACCTGATCGAAATCGGTTAAGGCCCCAACCTGGGCCGTATTGGTATTAACCATCAAGAAAAACAGCTCGTGTACAGCAGATTGCATATCATATGAAATCGCCCAGCTGCCAGATCCGACCGGAACAACAACGCCACCAGAGGCAGTAACCGTAGCCCCATCCGTCTGGGTGGGCTCGTAGGACCAAACGCCATCAACGATTCGAACAGTAAACTTCACGGCGTGATCTGTATAGATCATTTCTCGTTTCCTTATGAATGGGATTTGACATAGAGCAGATAACCTCGACGTCTATAGCCAATCAGTTCCAGATACTTAATGGAGTCTGAAACCTGATTTGACAGACCGAGACATATGTGCCCCCTCACCCACACATCTTGAATGGAGAATTTCTTTTGGTCAACTGCAATTAATGGATGCAAAAGATTAATCGCATCTTGACAAGCCCGTTTTGCCTCTGCGGCTTTTCCCAAGGCTGCTTCAGTTTCCGACAGGAGAATGAAGCCTAAAGACAGATTATGAACAATGGTCGGATCGCCGCGCATACGATCATCGGCCATGGCAAGAACCCGGCGGAGATGCTCACGTGCATCAACCACCGCCCCCATCCGGAGCAGCGTCTCCCCCATGGAAATATTATTGGCGATCTCCACCTGGCGCCACATGGCGTTGGACGGGTTCTCGCGCGTCAAACCTGCCAACTTTTCCGCTGTTTCCTGCTGCAGCGTCAGCACATCCTTCAAAGGGCGCCGTTGAACCCACATATTGCCCGCCAGCCAGTTGATCCGAAGCAGGGCATGTTGCCAAATGCGGTTACTGGGATCATGCAGGATCAGCGAACGGGCCAACGCCTGCCCTTCCATAACCAATGTATCGGCCTGAGCATCATGGCCCATGGCATCCAGCAGGCGTGCGTGACGCTGCAGGGCGGTGACAAGATCATAAGTCCAGCGAAACTCTGAAGGTGCTACGGCCCGAAGGGCCCGCAACTCAACCTGCTCCTGTTCATAAAGTGCCAGGGCTTGGCCGAGTTCACCCTCGCCTTCCCGGACCGTTCCCAGCCAGGAGAGAGTATCTGCCAATTCAGCCCGCAGCCCGCGATCATCCGGTCGCTTTTCTAAAGAACGTCGCTTCAACTCCAACGAGCTTTGGAAATATTTTACCGCAAGTTCTCCATTACCTTTTGATCGATAGACCGAACCAAGGCTGTTTTTTGCATATGAAAGTTCGATCCAGGCATCAATATTTCCTGGATCAATCTCGTTCATGCGTACAGTATAATTTTCATATTGCGAGAAATACCGTTCTGCCTCATCCATATTATTGGCATCGAATGCAATCTGCCCCAGCCAGAAGGCGTCCGCCCCCAAATCCTTCAGCAGGTCCAGTGACTCAATTCCCTGGGCCAGATTGGCATCCAGCAGTTTCTTGGCCAGCAACAGGGCGCTGCGGGCCGCATTCGGGTCGGCCCGGGCCCGCGCCACCTCGGCAATGGTTTGCAGGGCGCGGGCCTGCTGCATCCGCGCCTCTGGCGACAAGTCGTTGATATTGCTGTTGCCAAAATAGCTGAGCGCCTTGCCACCAATGTCCGACAACAGGTCCAGCCGGCCCAGCGGACGCAGCTTCTCAGCAAAGTCGCCCACCATGAAATTCATCAGGTCTTCGGCCTGACGGCGGCGATGCTCGGCCATGTCCTCGGCCTGATTGGCGCGCAGGCCCAGCAACAGGGCCACCAGCGCCACCAGCCCGAACCCCAGGGAAATCACGAAACGGCGTTGATCGGCCTGGCGCTCCCGCCGCGCGGAAGCGGTGATGAAGGCGCGGACATCGCCGCTGAGCGGGATCTGCACCTGCCGGGTCAGTTCCCGCGCCTCTTCCAGCTGCTTGCCACGCGGCAGCAGCAGGTCGACGCGCCGCCCCTCCTCCGTCCAGCGCCGGGCCGATTCCTCCAGCCGGCTGCGGGCATTCAAAGCCTGACGGTGCTGGGCAATCCAGCCCGTAACGCGTGGCCATTGGCGCAGCATGGCTTCATGTGCCACCCCGAAGACCGGAACCCCATCATAAACCAGACTGACGAACAGGCGTTGCTGCACGAAGGTGCGCACCAGAATGCGCTCCATCTCGCTGCCCAGGGAGGACCAGGGCATACGCCGGCTGCGCGCTGCACCATCGGTAACACCACTGCCCCCCATGGTGACGATCAGGGACAGAACCTGCGGCAGGCAGAGGCGCGATGCCTCCGGCAGCTCGTTCAGGGTGGCCTCCGCCCTTTTGCCGATAGCGCCACCGATCCCACCCAAGGCGCGATAGGCCGCGACCGTCAGCTCGCGGTTGGTGCTGCGCTGCAGATACAGCTCATGCAATGTATATTGCAGCAGGGGCAGCGCATCGGGATTATCCGCCGTGCCGTCGCACAGAATATCATCCAGCTGCGCCTTGCTTTCCTCATCCATCCCGAAGCTGAGCCCGGCGGCAAGGGCGGGCATCCGGATCATCTGCATGATCTCTGCCCGGCTGGGCGGTGCCAGATCGAAATGGGCACCGGCCGCCTTGGCCGCCATCAGCACCGGTTCGCGCGCCACATCGGGGTAGAAATCATTCCGGCAGGCGGCCAGTACCAGCACGGCACCGGTGCGGGCCAGACGATCCAACCCAGCCAGAAAGCCACGCCGCTGCCCCTCATCCACCGCCGGATTGTTGAAAATCGCTTCCAGCCGATCAACAAACAGCAAGACGCGGGTATCGGGTGCCATTGCCGCAAACAAGGCATCCACCGCCCCCGGCTGGTCATCGGCCAAGGCGGCGGCAATTGTCTCCGCACTATGCCCATTCAGCAGCGGTTCCCCCGCCACCTCCAGGTCCAGCAGTGCGCCGCCGACCGCCATCAGCAGGGACATGCCGCTGATATCGCCCATGTCCAACATGCTGCTATCCAGCAGGCGGAATGGCTGATCCGGGCGCCGCAGGGCCGGCAGCAGACCAGCCCGGATCAGCGAGGTCTTGCCGCTGCCACTGGCCCCCAGCACCAGCACCGGGCCCCCGTCCGGCATCGCCGCCTGACGCAACATTGTGTCCCGCAGGGCGGCGATGGCCGTATCCCGGCCAAAAAATACGGCCGAGCGCGATTCATCAAACGCTTCCAGACCCACAAAGGGGGATTCTTCGGACCAGTCGCCAGGAGATCCCGTTGCGGCAAGATCAGAAGCAATAGTGACGGGTGCGACGGTCCTGTAACCACGCTTACGTATGTTCTCTATATAACGAACCTGACCCGGGTCATCGCCCAGCAGCTTCCGCAGCTGGGCGATGGCCTTATGCACCTGGTTGTCACCGACCGCCAGCCCATCCCAGCATGAACGCAGCAGGTCTTCCGCGCTGAAAATTTCCCCCGGTCGGCTGCACAGCGCCACCAGCACATCCATGGCACGCGGCTCCACCTTCACCGGCTGCTGGCGCTGGTGATGGATCAAGGTGCAGCTGCTGGCATCGACCTGCCATTCGCCGAAATGGAAAAATCTTATCCGCAATATCGCCCCACCGACCAATTTGCCTGTGCCAGCCCCATTCTGCTGCGGTCACCCACCTGCATCCCCGCAGATCCGCCATCGCCAGAATGGAATCATGACACGTGGCCGCCCCTCCGACCGCTTACCCGTTTTCCCACACTTCCCCGTGGTTTCCGGGGAAGCCGGTCGGTACCCCTTGCCCACCTGGAATGATAGGGAAGTCGAAGGTCATAGTCCAATCTGATTAACCCGATCAAATCGACCTTAGATTATGTATGTTGAAATTGATACCACATATGCGTGCATTCATAATCCTTCCAGCGAACTTCCCTCCCTCAGATGTGCTCACTTCCCCTTCGCTTCCGGGAGGAGAAAGGCCGCTTCCGGAGCCGAAAAATCGCCTCCGTCGTTTCCGATATTTTTCATTATAAACAATTGGTTAGGTGTCGGAAGATTTTCAGAAGCACCCGTTTTCGGAAAGCTGGTCTAGGCTTTGTGTCCATAGCGAACCTGCCGGGTTGGGTGACCCAGGGCAGGCCGCTGATCGGATCGAACGCCCAAGCAATCAGCCTTATCCCGGAAGAGGGTCGTGACATGGATTTCCACATTCCGTCACTCATGAAGATGAACGAAGCACTGGCTTTCGGTCGCCTGAGCGCCCTCCATGGTGGAACCTATTTTCCGCGGGGCGAACGCCCTGCGCGCCGTGACCGATCACATTCAGTGGCCATCAGCACGGTACAGCAGGCCATTGCACACCCTGTCACGCAGCCACAGCGTCCGCTCCCTCTGCCGCCCATGGCGGCCCCCGTGCGCTGCATCACCCCGCAGGCGCCCCGGCTGGATGATTTGTGGACAACGGCTGAGAAGGATCAGCTTGATGGGCGCGATTGCTGGGTGATCGACGGCAGCAGGAGCAAGGAAGAAGATGGCGCGATGGCTTTCTTCTCTTTCAATCTGGAACGCCCCTGCGACATCGGCCTGACCCTGTCGATGCGGGCCGCCGACCCCGGCCCGTCCGCTTTCGAGATTATCGTAACCGGTCACGTTATCAGCCGGCATTATACGGTGGTTGACCGTTTCATCTCCCGGACCTTCACCATTCCGGCCTCTGTGCTGAGCAAAGGGCGTAATGCGCTGTCCATCAGCACTATTCCGGGTTATCATGGTATCTGGATCGAATCGGCAGGCGTCAGCCCGCTGGGATGAGTCCGCAATGGTGAGTTTGTCCGGTTGAAAAGCCCGGTGACAGGGACTGCCATCCCCGTCGCCGGGCTTTCATTATCGGGGTTTCATTGGCTCTGTTTCACTGGCTGCGTGCCAACATGGCGCGGAACTGCGGCAGGGCGACTGCCAGAAAGCCCGCCCCCAGCCCCGCCAGCACCAGCAGCTGCGGCCAGATGATGGCCAGCCCGGCCCCGCGATAAAGGATGGCTTGGGCCAGCTGCACGAAATGCATGGTGGGCGAGACCTGCACCAGCCATTGCAGCACCGTCGGCATACTTTCCAGCGGCGAGGTGGCGCCCGACAGCATGTTCAGCACCAGGAAAACAGGGATGCCGACCAGGGAAAATTGCGGCATGGAGCGGGTGACCGTGGCCAGCAGGATGCCCAGCGACATGGTGGCGAACAGGTAAAGCGCCACACAGGCCAGAAACAGCGGGATGGAACCTTCGATCGGCACGCCCAGCCAGAGCCGCACCACGAATTGCAATGACAGGCCGGTGGCCACCAGAATCACCAGACCATTGGCCCAGATCTTGGCAGCCGCGATTTCAGAGGCCCCCAGCGGCATGACCAGCAGATGTTCGATGGTGCCATGCTCCCGTTCCCGGATCACGGCGGCCCCGACCAGCAGGATGGACATGATGGTAATATACTGGATCACTGCCATCACCGCCTGAAACCACATGCCCTCCAGATTGGGATTGAAATAAGTGCGGGTCACCACGGAAACCGGGGCCCGGTTGGGGGCATCCGGCGACAGCGCCTCGGCCACCTCCTGATTGATGATGGTCTGGATATAGGCACTGCCCAGCCCGGCCATGGTCATGGCCGTGGCATCGATGTTCAACTGGATGGTCGGCTGGTGGCCTTCCCGCAGATCGGCTTCCAGCCGGGGCGGCAGGTCCAACACGAAGGCATAGCGGCCTTCATCCATGACCCGATCCACCTGCGACCGGTCGATCAGCTCCGGCGTCTTGAATTGCGGGGGCAACAGGGCGTCACGGATGCGGCGGGACAGGGCGGAGCCGTCAGCATCCACCACCGCCACCCGCGCGCCTGCCACATCCGTTTTCACGCCGGTGGCGACCGTATAAACGCTGACCGAGAAGCAATAGATGATGAAGGCCAGCAACACCTTGTCGGCCAGCACGGAAGACAGTTCCTTGACGCCCAGATAATAGACGGTGAGGAACCAGCGCTGGATATGGCCCATCTCACGCCTCCTGTTTGCGCAGCAGCAGCGATGCCGCCGTCATGAAACCCAGGGCGAACAGGCCCAGCATGACAAATTCCAGATGCAGCGCCCCGAAATCACGCGCCTTGGCAAAGGCGCCCAGACTGATGGTCTGGAACCAGAGGGAAGGGAAGGCCCGGCCGATCAGGGCGGCCCCCCCTTCCAGGGTCGAGGCGGGGTAAAGGAAACCGGAGAAATTGATCGCCGGCACCACGCTGATGATGGCGGTCACCAGAATGGCGGCCACCTGGGTGCGCACGAAGGTGGACACCAGCAGCCCCAGCCCAGTGGCCGCCATGATATAGAGCGCGCCCCCCAGCAGCAGCCCGGCCAGCGAGCCATTCACCATCACCCCGAACAGCAGCACCGTGGTGGCCACCAGGATCAACAGGCTGACAAAGCCGATCACCACATAGGGCATCTGCTTGCCCAGCAGGAATTCCGGCACCGAGGCAGGGGAGGCGTAGAGATTGGCGATGGAGCCGATCTCCCGTTCCCGCACCACACCGATGGCCGTCAACATGCCGGGGATCATGATCATCACCACCATGATGATGCCCGGCAGAATGGCATTGGCACTGCGGAAGGACTGGTTATAGCGGAAGCGCGGCTGGATGATCGGCCCGCTGGTCTCTGCCGTGGCAAGGGTGGAGCGGCGCAGCAGTTCCCGGGCATAGAGCTGGGCAATACCCTGCACATAGCCACGCGCCGTTTCCGCCCGGAAGGGCATGGCCCCATCCAGATAGACCGCCAGTTCCGGCTGATGGCCGGTCAGCAGGTCACGCCCGAAGGAGGGCGGGATCGCCACCACCAGCCGCAGTTCCCCGCTGCGCAGCCGTCGTTCGATCTCCAGATCGCTGCGCACCGGGGCCCGTTCCTGGAAATAGCGGGAGCCGGAGAGATTCTCCACCAACTGCCGGCTCTCTAGTGACTGGTCACGGTCAAATACAGCGTATGGGAGGTTTTCGACATCAAAGGTGATGCCATAGCCAAAAGTCAGCAACAGGATCAGCGGCCCGATCAGGGCGAAGGCAAGGCGTATCCGGTCACGCAAAACCTCCGTCATTTCACGGCGCGCAAAGGCCCAGATCCGCCCGAAGGAGGCGGCCAGTTCCCCCTTGCCCCCACTCTTCACCGGTTCGGCCGGCAAGTCCGGTTCCGCAGCCGGCGGCGGCTGGCTGGGGGAGGCTTCCTCCAGAAAGGTGATGAAAGACTCCTCCAGCGTCGCCCCGCCCTTGGCGTCGCGCAGCTCCACCGGGGTGCCCACCGCCAGCACCCGGCCGGAATGCATCAGGGAGATGCGGTCGCAGCGTTCCGCCTCATTCATGAAATGGGTGGAAACGAAGATGGTCACCCCGTCGCGGCGCGACAGGTCGGCCAGATGCCGCCAGAACAGGTCGCGCGCCGCCGGGTCAACGCCCGATGTCGGTTCATCCAGAATCAGCACATCGGGCTTGTGCAGGCAGGCGGCCGCCAGTTGCAGCCGCTGGCGGATGCCCAGCGGCAGGGAAGCCGGCAATTCATCCGCCACCTCTGCCAGCCCGAAGGTTTGCAACGCCTCATCCGTGCGGGCCTGCACGGCCGCCGCATCCATGCGGTACAAGCGGGCGTGCAGCAGCAGGTTGGCGCGGACGCTCAATTCCTCATAAAGCGAGAAGCTTTGCGACATATAGCCGACGCGCAGCCGCGTTTGCATGTCCGCCGCCCCGATGGGCCGGCCCAGCAGGCTGGCCGTGCCTTCGGTCGCCGGCAACAGGCCGGTCAGCATCTTCATCGTGGTGGTCTTGCCGCAGCCGTTGGAGCCGAGGAAGCCGAAAATCTCCCCCCTGGCGATGCGGAAACTGACATGATCCACGGCCGTGAAGGCACCGAACCGCCTTGTCAGCCCATCCGCCACAATGGCATCCGGCCCGTCATGCAGCACGCGCGGCGACATCACCAGGGCGGCCGCCGCCCCGCCCCCGGCGGCCAGATTGGCGAAGGCCTGTTCGGGATTATCGGCGCCGGCCTGTTGCAGCACCGCCTGCATCGGCCCCGCCGCCAGCACCCGCCCTTCATCCACCACCACCAGATGCTGGAAGCGCGCCGCCTCCTCCATATAGGCCGTCGCCACGATGACGGTCATGCCCGGCCGTTCGGCGCGGATATTGTCAATCAGACTCCAGAACTGGCGGCGTGACAGCGGGTCCACGCCCGTGGTCGGCTCATCCAGAATCAGCAGGTCGGGATCATGGATCAGGGAGCAGCAGAGCGAGAGTTTCTGCTTCATCCCGCCCGACAGCTTGCCCGCCGGTCGGTCGGGAAACGGTTCCAGCCCGGTGGCGCGCAGCAACCGATCGATGCGCTGCCGCCGCTCCGCCGCCGACTGGCCGAACAGCCGGCCGAAAAAATCGATATTCTCCGCCACCGACAGGGTGGGATAGAGGTTGCGGCCCAAACCCTGGGGCATATAGGCAATGCGCGGGGCGACAAGATCACGGTGCTGGGCGTCGGCCATATCGCCACCCAGCACCCGTACCTGCCCCGTTTGCAGCGCGCGCACCCCGGCGATCAAGCCCAGCAGGGTGGATTTACCCACCCCATCCGGCCCGATCACCGCCACGGTGGCGCCGGCCGGCACCTCCAGGCTGACGGCATCCAGGGCCACCTTGTCCCCATAATGGTGGGAAACGGCGCTCAATGTGATGGCGGCTTCAGACATGGGCTGACCCCCAGGGCGGCAGCGGGAAGGAATGAGTCAGCGGGCCGGCTTGGGCGGCAGTTTCACCGCCAGATCCGCCGGCCATTTCGCCCCCAGTTCCGTCAGCACATAGCCCTGGCCGGTCAGCCCGGCGCGGACATAATCCCGATAGGTTTCCAGCAATTGCGGGTCGACCGACAGCTTCACCCGGTACATCAGCTTTTCCCGCTCGTCGCTGGTTTCCACCGTCTTGGGCGTGAACTGCGCCTCTGCGGCCACGAAGGAAACGCGGGCGGGGATGACATAGGTGGGGGCGGCATCCAGCACGATCCGCGCCTCTGACCCATGCGCCACCCGGCCCGCCTGCGATGTGGGCAGGAAGATGGTCATGTAGACGTCGCTGAGATCCAGCAGGGTGGCCACCCGCCCGCCGGCGGCCAGCACCTCCCCCGGATGGGCCAGCTTATATTCGATGCGGCCTGCAATGGGCGCGGCCAGCACCATATCGGCAATGGTACTGTCGATCTGCGCCACCTGGGCGCGGGCCTGTTCCACCGCGGCCTTGGCATCGGCGACCGTTGCCTCTGCCGCCTGGATATTGGCGTAATTCACCTCATGCTGGGATTTGCGGCGATCCACCTCTGAGGCGGGCGTAGCGGAGGTTTTCAGCAATTCCTGCACCCGGCGCAGTTCCACGCCGGAAAGCTTATATTCCGCCTGCCGGATGGCCACCATGGCCTCGGCCTGGGTCACCCCGGTTTCCGCACGGCGCAAGGCCGCCTGGGACGCAGCCAGTTCAGCCTTCAAGGTGGTGGTATCCAGATTGGCCACCACCCCGCCGCGCGGCACGGCATCACCTTCCCGAACTGTGATTTCCGCCAGTTTGCCGGCATATTTAGTGGCGATATCAACCCGCTCCACCTCCATCCGACCATTGGCGGTGGCAAGCCCGGCCGGCAACTGCCCCGCCCGGCTCTGTTGCCAATAGAAGAAACCACCGGCCCCCAGGGCAGCCACGGCGACAATGATCAGCAATGGTGCGGCACGCATACTGAATTCCCCCTGGGGTTTTCCGTTCACCTTGGAAAGGCTCTAAACCTCATTGCCCGTTGCCGCATTGCGTAAGATCAATCCGTCACCGAAGTGTTTCCACTTTCGCCCACTTCCGCCAGCAGCCAGTCCCGGAAGGCCACCAGCGGGGCATAGCGCTCCTTCTCCGCTGGATAGACAAGGTGATAACCACCGCCATCCTGCCCGGCCTGGCCGGGCAGGCGGCAGAGGCTGCCATCGGCCAGCTCATCAGCCACCAGGATGCCAGGCACCAGGGCACAGCCCAGTCCGGCCACGGCGGCGCGAATGACCAGCAGGAACTGTTCGAACACCAGCACCGGCTGATGCGGGTCCGCCGTCAGCCCCTGGGCGGCAAACCAATGGCCCCAGGCGGTGGGCCTGGTTTCCTGCTGCAACAGGGTGGCGCGGGCCAGATCGGCCGGCTGATGCAGACCCAGCCTTGCCACTAGGGCAGGGGCAGCCACGGGCACCAGCTCTTCCCCGAAGAAACGATGGCAGATCAGACCGGTGCTACCAGGATCAACGCTCATGATCGCCGCATCGATCCCTTCCGCCCGCAAATTAAAGGGGCGCACCCGGGTGGAGAAATTGACACTGATATCCCGGTGCCGGGCAAAGAAGCCGCCCATACGCGGGATCAGCCAGCGGGCACCAAAGGTGGGCAGGATGGCCAGATCCAGCGTACCGCCCCCGCCGGCAAAGGCGATGGTCTGTGCCGCCGCCTGGGCGATGCGGGCCAACGTATCGCGCGCCTGTTCGGCCAGGAAGCGCCCTGCCGGGGTCAGCACCACGCGCTGGCGCACCCGTTCGAACAGCACCACGCCCAACTGCCCTTCCAGTTGGGCCACCTGCCGGCTGATTGCGCCCTGGGTCTGGTTCAGCTCCAGCGCCGCCGCCCGGAATCCGCCCAGCCGGGCCGCCGCTTCAAAGGCAATCAGGGCGGCGGTGCTGGGGATCAGGCGGCGGGAAAACATGGGTGCAGATCAGCCGGAAGGTGATGAGGGTTCATGCCAAGATACCACGCATTTTCTGCGAACATGACGCCAACTTGATGCTGATCATGCATCAAGTTGGTGAGCAAACATGGTTTGCCGGAGGCCCCACAGAGGCGTAAGCCAGAGACAGCAACCGCCCTTCCAACCCAGAGGACAGATGATGGCCGGCGATCTTGGCAGCTTTCAGTGGGATGACGCCTTTCTGCTGGATGACCAGTTGGACGAGACGGAACGGCTGGTCCGCGACAGCGCCCGCGCCTATGCCCAGGAAAAGCTGGCCCCCCGTGTGCGGGAGGCCTTTGCCCGCGAACATACCGACCCGGCCATTTTCAAGGAGATGGGCGATCTCGGCCTGCTGGGCGTCACCATCCCGGCCGAATATGGCGGGGCCGGCCTGGGCTATGTCGCCTATGGGCTGGTGGCGCGGGAGGTGGAGCGGGTGGATAGCGGCTATCGCTCCATGATGAGCGTGCAGTCATCGCTGGTGATGCACCCGATCTTTGCCTATGGCAGCGAGGATCAGCGGCAGAAATATCTGCCCAAGCTGGCCTCGGGCGAATGGATCGGCTGTTTCGGCCTGACGGAACCGGATGCCGGTTCCGACCCGGCCGGAATGCGCACACGGGCGGAAAAGATCGACGGCGGTTATCGCCTGACGGGCGCGAAGATGTGGATCACCAATGCCCCCATCGCCGATGTCTTCGTCGTCTGGGCCAAGTCCGACGCGCATGGCGGTGCCATCCGGGGTTTCGTGCTGGAAAAGGGCATGAAGGGCCTCTCGGCCCCCAAGATCGAAGGGAAAATGTCGCTGCGCGCCTCGGTGACGGGTGAAATTGTCATGGATGGGGTGGCGGTGACGGAAGAGGCCATGCTGCCCAACGTCTCCGGCCTGAAAGGGCCGTTCGGCTGCCTGAACCGGGCGCGCTATGGCATTTCCTGGGGGGCAATGGGTGCGGCGGAAGCCTGTTTCCATGCCGCCCGGCTCTATACGCTGGACCGCAAACAGTTCAACCGCCCGCTGGCCCAGACCCAGTTGGTGCAGAAGAAACTGGCCGACATGCTGACGGAGATCAGCCTGGGGCTTCAAGCGTCATTGCGGGTGGGACGGCTGTTTGAGGCGGGCACGCTGGCGCCGGAAATGATTTCCCTGGTCAAGCGCAATAATTGCGGCAAGGCGCTGGATATTGCGCGGGCCGCCCGCGACATGCATGGCGGCAACGGCATTTCCGACGAATATCCGGTGATGCGCCATATGGTGAACCTGGAAACGGTGAACACCTATGAAGGCACCCATGATGTCCATGCCCTGATCCTGGGCCGCGCCATCACCGGGCTGCAGGCGTTTTTTTGAAGGCGGCAGGGCCTGACAGACCGCACAACATGGTGGCTGCACGGCTCAGCACCTTTGCTGCCCGGCAACCACCCGCTCAACCGTCACCCCGGCGAAGGCCGGGGTCCAGGGGCCACAGGCGCTTTGCTCTACGATGCTGGACCCCGGCCGCAGCATGGGTGACGGTAATGTGAGCTGTCAGCGGCCTGGAACCACAATCCGGAAGGGTTTTTCTATGGCAGCACTGGCGGGTATCCGCGTCCTTGACCTCAGCCGGATTTTGGCGGGGCCCTGGGCCACCCAGATGCTGGGTGATTTCGGGGCGGAGATCATCAAGGTGGAGCGTCCTGGCGAGGGGGATGATACCCGCCGCTGGGGTCCACCCTATGTGGAAGGCGACGGGCCGTCCGCCTATTTTCTGACAGCCAACCGCAATAAACGCTCCGTCGCTATCGATTTCACCGGCGCGGCGGGTCAGCGGCTGATCCGCGATCTGGCCGCCCGCTGCGATGTGCTGGTGGAAAATTACAAGGTCGGGGGGCTGGCCAAATATGGGCTGGATTATGAAAGCCTGCGGCAGGTCAATCCCCGCCTGATCTATTGCTCCATCACCGGATTCGGCCAGGATGGGCCTTATGCCCAGCGCCTGGGTTATGATTTCCTGATCCAGGGGATGAGCGGGCTGATGAGCGTGACCGGTCCCGCTGACAGCGGTCCGCATAAGGCCGGCGTGGCGCTGGCCGATATCATCACCGGGCTTTATGCCGGCAACGCCATCCTGGCCGCCCTGCACCATCGGGAACGCACGGGGGAAGGCCAGCATCTGGATCTGGCCCTGCTGGACTGCATGGTCGCCGCCATGGCCAATCAGGCGCTGAACCGGCTGGTCAGCGGGCGCGATCCGGGGCGGCTGGGCAATGGCCATCCCTCCATCGTGCCCTATGACACGTTCCCGGTGGCCGATGGGCATATCAATCTGGCCGTCGGCAATGACCGGCAGTTCCAGCGCCTGTGCACGGTGCTGGAACTGCCGGAACTGGCCAGCGATGACCGCTTTGCCAGCAACAGCGCGCGGGTGGCCAACCGGGTTGCCCTGACCAGCCTGTTGAGCGAGCGGCTGCGCCGCCGCAACGGGGCAGAGTGGTTGGCGGCCCTGGAGGCAGCGGACGTGCCGGCGGGGCCGATCAACGGGCTGGGTGCCCTGTTCGATGATCCGCAGGTGCGCCATCGCGGGCTGGCCCTGGCCATGGCGCATGAGAAAGCCGGCACGGTGCCGGGGGTTGCCAGCCCGGTGAAATTCTCCGCCTCCCCCGTGGTGGAAAGCAAAGCCCCGCCGGAACTGGGGGCGGACACCGAACAGGTGCTGGCCGACCTGCTGGGGCTGGATGCGGCGGGGCTGGCGGCCCTGCGCGCGGCGGGGGTGGTGAACTTGCAATAAAAAATTTAAACCCAGGAGCAAAAAAAGGGGATAAAGATTTTCAATCTACATCCCCATATTTTTTACCTTAACTTACCGCTCTTATTTTGTATTTATAATCAGTAATTATTCAAACTTGTGGCGCCCCATACCCTGTTATATTGCCATTTTCGTCCCAGTCGATGTAAAGGCTACCCGGCGCAAGCGACCACAACGCGCTTCCCCCAAGAAATAGTTCAAAACTATTCAGAACCAATGACCCGGAAGCTGTCGCGGTTGGCGCCTGGTAGGTCGCGCTAAGCTCAATGTGGAACCCAGATACCGTAGGAGATTTATACGACCAGGTAGGAGAGCTTGGTGTAAATGTGTTTGAAATGGTGCCAATATTGTCGCTGCCACCGAGATTTGCTGCAAACTGAACTGTCGCTGATGTATCAAATTTTCCATCGGATCCAAGAGGAATATTCAATGAAAAATCTAAAGTAGCTGTAAATGGCGACACACCCTTACTGAAACTTTTTGACACCACAAAATTTCCAGAAATTGGAACCGCAACTGGATTCGTCATTTTCATCCCCATTGTTTGATCAAGCATCATCTGATGCGCGTCTAATAATTGAAAAACATCAAAGATATGTCAAATATATAAATCCAATACAATAATTGATCATGTTTTTACACAATATATAGAACTTAGGAACTTCACTTAATATTCGGGCGGAGCCGTTAAACTTTATCACCCCCCGTGCCGGCCACATCCTCCACATAAACCAGCGCCCGGCCCTGGGCGAGCGGCTGACCGTCCAGTTCACAGACCGTTTCCAGATCCACCAGATGCTTATCCGGGCGCAGGCGGGTGATGGTGACGCGGGCCAGCAATTCCCGCCCCAGCGGGATGGGGGCCAGGAATTGCGTCTGCTGTTTCAGGTAATTGGTGCCCGGCCCCGGCAGCTTCACCCCCAGCAGATAGGAGAACAAGGCCCCGACCAGCGGTTCGGCTGCTTCCCCCACCGGCATCGGGGCGCCGCCCAGCGCCACATAATCCGCCATGTCGGCGGTGGTGAATGTCCGCGTGATGCTGGCGCTGGCACCAAGCTTCAGCATATCCGCGCCCCCGCCATTTCGAACGTGCCGTCACAGGTGACCACGCCATCGGCGCGGCGGGTGACGCTGACCGCGATCTGCTGACCGGTCAGGGTGGCGCTGAACCGCATCGGCTCCCCTGCATAGGTGGGGGCGGGAAAGCGGATATCCTGGCCCAGCAGCACCGCCCCCGGCAGCAGCCGGCCTGCCAGCCCGCGCAGGATGGTGCAAAGCAACAGCCCATGCGCCACCGTGCGCCCGAAACGGGTGCGGGCGGAAAAGCCGGGATCGACATGGATCGGGTTGTCATCGCCCGACAGGCGGGCGAACAGGTCAAAATCGGCCTGGGTCAGGGTGCGGTCGATCACCAGGGTGGGGGCGGTCATGGCATCACCTGCTGCCGGTCCAGCTTATGTTTCTGCACCTTGCCAGCGGCGGTGCGCGGGAACTCCGGCACCATCAGGAACTGTCTGGGCACCTTGAAGGCGGCCAGCCGGTCGCGGCAGAACCGGGCCAGTTCCTCAGGATTCAGCGCCGGCCGGCCCGGCTTCAGCCGCACGAAGGCGCGCCCCACCTCCCCCCATTGCGGGTCGGGCACGCCGATCACGGCCGCTTCCAGCACCGCCTCATGCTGGGTCAGCACATTTTCCACCTCCGCCGGATAGACATTCTCCCCGCCGGAGATGAACATCTCCTTCAACCGGCCGACAATGTAGTAATAGCCATCCGCATCGCAGCGGGCGATATCGCCCGAGCGCAGCCAGCCATCCTCGGTAAAGGCGGCCTGATTGGCCGCTGGTTGGCGCCAATAGCCGGGGGTGACCCCCAACCCGCCAAACAGCAGTTCGCCCGCCTGCCCCGGTGGCACGTCGCGGCCCAGCGGATCGACGATGCGCACCCCCACCATGATCTGCGGCTTGCCGACGGAGCCGATCTTTTCCAGCGCATGGTCGGGATCGCCCAGAAAGGCGGTCGGCCCCGTCTCCGTCATGCCCATGCCGTTGCAGACGCGGGCCCCGCGCTCGGCATAGCGGCGCACCAGCACGTCGGGCAAGGGCGCGCCGCCGCATCCCCAATGGCGTACCCGCGACAAATCCACCTGATCAAAGCGGGGATGCTGGGAAAGCTGGAGATAGACGGCGGGCACGCCGAAGAAATGATCCAGCCGCCCTTCCGCCAACAGGCCAATCATCACATCGGCATCGAACCCCGGCAGCACCAGCACCTGCCCGCCCGCCATCAGCGTGGGCAGCGTGTGCAGGTTGATGCCGGCGGTATGGAACAAGGGCAGGAAATTCAGCGTGCGGTCCCGGCCCGACAGGCCGATGGGCTGGCTGATATTGACGTAATTCACGAACGCCATGGCATAGGTATAGATCACCGCCTTGGGCGTGCCCGTGGTGCCAGAGGTATAGAGCAGATACCAGATATCATCCGCCGGCCAGCCGCCCCGCCCCGGATGCGGGCTGGCCACATCGCGCCGTCCAGCGTAACCGGCATCCAGGTCAAGCGTGACCAGACCGGGCCGAAGCAGCTCCCGCACCGTCCCGGCATCTTCCACCCCATACAGCAGCAGGCAAGGCGCGCAATCGGCCAGCAGGGGGCGCAGTTCGGCGGCCGGCATCCGCCAGTTCAGCGGCACCAGGATGGCCCCCAGCTTGGCACAGGCGAACAGGATTTCAAAAAACTCGATCCGGTTGCGGCAGAGAATGGCCACCCGGTCGCCCATCCGCACCCCATCGGCCGCCAGCAGGCTGGCGGCACGGGCGGCGCGATCCTCCAACCCGCGATAGGTGACGCGCTGGCCGCCCACCAGTTCCTCCATCGCCAGATGGTCCGGCGACAGCAGGGCCCGCCTGGCGGTGATGTCGGCGATCTCCCGGCTCATGACATCCCCTCCTCCCGTTTCGGAGAAAGCCCAAAAGTGATCAATTCGGCCGCAGCGGCAGCAATTTCGGCGGCAGGCCGATCATCGCTCCACACCGCATAACGCAGGCCCAGAAACACGCTCATCCCGATCAGGGCCCAGGCGCGTTCCTCCTCATGGCCAGGGCTGATCTCCCCCTTGGCAGAGGCATGGACCAGATTGCGGCGATAGGCTTCGGCGAAGACCCGGTAATAATTGCGATAGGCATCCTCGGCGACGAACTGCGCCTCCATGACGATACGATATAAATCCTTGTGCCCGCGCACAAAATCGATAAAGGCCTCCAGGCCCAGCCGTTCCGCCGTCAGCCGGTCGCTGGTGCCGGTCACCCGTTCGGCAATATGCTGGCGGGTCAGCCGGCCCATATCATCCACCAGCGCCCGGAACACCTGCTCCTTGCTGTCGAAATAGGTGTAAAAGGTGCCCAGCGCCGCCCCGGCCCGCTGGGTGATGCCGCTGATCGAGGCCTCGTGATAGCCGCGCTCGCCAAATTCCGCCGCCGCCGCATCCAGCAGCTTGCGCAGGGTGCGCTTACCCCGTTCCGTGCGCGGTGCCTTGGAAATAGCGGTATCTGCCGCCGGCACATCGGCCAGTTCCACACTTGCCGCCTTCGCGGTCATCTTCATCCCTCCCTAGCGCCTTCGATCCGGCGAAAGGCGCATTCTACCGGCTTTGCCGGTCATCGGCACGGTCGGTATTTCTTCTGAAGTTGAATATTGACTCAGGTTTCGGTTTGGCGCAAGCATGGGGACGTTCAGCCGGCACTCGGGCCCCTACACTGGGGCCAAACCAAACAATCGACAAAGCCGGCGGACAGGGAAGCGGAACCAACCAGGGGGCGGACGGCCTATGCCGGAACTGCGTCTCAGCGATGGCGCCTTGATCGCCTATGAGGATGTGGGCAATGGTCGGCCCCTGCTGCTGATCCATGGCTGGGGCACGCGTGCCAGTTTCTTTGCCCCGCAACTGGATGGGCTGGCCGACGGGTTCCGCCTGATCGCCCCTGATCTGCGCGGCCATGGTCAATCGCGTGCCCCGGGGACCGGGGCCGATATCCCAAGGCTGGCCGCCGATATCAGTGAACTGGCCGCAGCGCTGGACCTGCGCTGCATTCTGGCCATCGGCTGGTCCATGGGGGCCATGGTGCTGTGGCAGGCGCTGCTGGAAGGGAATTTGCGCCAGCGCACCGCCGGGCTGGTCAGCATCGACATGGCGCCCAAGGTGCTGAACGGGCCGGATTGGGCCTGCGGGCTGCGCGGCAGCCACCCGGCCAAGGCCGGCAGCCAGGCGCTGGACCTGATGGTGAACGGTTGGGCCGCCGTGGCCCCGCGCATTGCCGCCCGCATCTTCGCCCAGGGGCACGAGGCGGAACGCGCCGTACTGCGCCGCTGGGCAGCCATGGAAATCGCCGGGGCCGATCCGGTGGCCATGGCCAGCCTCTGGGCCTCGCTCACCGCGCTTGATTTCCGCGACCGGCTGCCGGGCCTGGATTTGCCGGCGTTGGTCAGTTTCGGCCAGCTCTCCCGGCTTTATCCGGCGGAGACGGCCCCTTTCCTGGCCGGGCTGCTGCCCCGGTCCAGCCTGCTGGGGTTCCCCCGGTCAGGCCATGCGCCGCAGTTGGAGGAACCATCATCGTTCAACCAGGCCATCCGTGACTTCGCCGCCCGCCTGCCGACACACACCGATAATGATAAATGAGGGGAGAGAAACCATGAAAGCGTCAGCAAAACCCACTATCCGCCTGCTCTATGCCAGCACCGCCCTGTTCACCCTGCCGGTGCTGGGAACACCCGCCGCCCTGGCCCAGCAGCAGACCGCCGCCAGCGCGCCGATGATGGATGAGATCGTCGTCACCGCGCGCCGGCGGGAGGAATCTTTGCAAGATGTCCCCGTCTCCATCACCGCCTTAACGGCGGAAACGCTGGAGATGCAGGGCTCCCCCGATATTACCAGCCTGACCAAGATGACGCCGAACCTGACCATGCAGCCGGCGCGCGGGTCCAATTCCACCCTGATCGCCTTCATCCGCGGCGTGGGCCAGCAAGACCCGCTCTGGGGGTTCGAGCCGGGTGTGGGGCTTTACCTGGATGATGTCTATCTGGCCCGCCCGCAGGGTGCCGTGCTGGATATTTTCGATATTGAGCGGGTGGAGGTGCTGCGCGGGCCGCAGGGCACGCTTTATGGCCGCAATACCATCGGTGGAGCCGTGAAATATGTCACAAAGCGCATCAGCGACACGCCGGAAGGTAAGATCAAGGCGCAGATCGGTTCCTATGACCAGACCGACCTGATCCTCTCCGGCTCCACCCCCATCGGTGAAAAGGTGGGGGTCAGTGGGGCGGTGGCGATGTACCGCCGGGGCGGCTATGGCACCAACCTGACCACCGGCCAGGACCATTACGACAAGGATGTGAATGCCGGCCGGCTGGCGGTGGAGTTCAAGCCGACAGACACCCTGTTCATCCGCGTGGCCGCCGACAAGACAGTGGATGATTCCAACCCCCGCCATGGGTACCGGCTGGTCGCCACCCCCACCGTGCCCAAGCTCCTTTCCGTCTATGACACCCAGGCGGGGCTGACGGGCAAGAACAAGGTGAAAACAGAGGGCGTGTCGCTGACGGCGGAATATGAGGCGTCCGACACCATCACCTTGAAATCCATCACCGCCTACCGCGATGGGCGCAGCGACACGGTGATCGATTTCGACAATCTGCCGGCCAAGATTCTGGATATCCCCGCTTATTACAAGGATGACCAGTTGAGCCAGGAATTCCAGTTCCTCTATCAGGGTGAACGGTTCCAGGGCGTGGCGGGGCTTTATTACATGGATGGCCATGCCGAAGGGGCGTTCGACACCATTGTCGGGCTGGCCAACCTGACCACGCTGACATCCGGCAGCGTGGATACCAAGAGCTATGCCGCCTTCGCCGATTTCACCTATGACATTACCGATCAGTTCAAGATTTCGCTGGGTGGCCGCTATACGATCGACAAGAAGGAAGGCACCGTCTATCGCGCCAACTTCGCCGGGCTGACCAGCCCGTTCTTCGGCGGTACGGCACGCAACCCCACGCTGATCCGCAGCAATTACACCAATGAGCGCACCTTCAAGGAATTCACCCCGCGCGTCAGCCTGACCTATCAGCCGACGGATGATGTGACGCTCTACACCTCCTATGGCAAGGGCTTCAAATCCGGCGGCTTCGACATGCGCGGCGACGTGATCCTGACGCCGGACACGGTGAAGGGCTATGACCCGGAAATCGTCGATACCTATGAGGTTGGGTCCAAGCTGCGCTTCTGGGACAACCGCGCCCGGCTGAACCTGGCGGCCTTCTATTCCGATTATGATGGCCAGCAGGTCACCACCCAGGTGCCCGCCGGCACCACCATCGCCAGCTTTGTCGATAATGTCGGCTCCTCCAAGATCAAGGGCTGGGAGGCGGAAGGCCAGTTCCTGCTGACTGAGGCACTGATGGCCAGCTTCGCCGTCGGCTATATCGATGCGGAATTCAAGGAATTCCTGCGCTACGACCTGACGACCAAGCAATATGTGAATATTGCCAACACGGCCGTGTTCCAGAACACGCCGAAATGGACGACGAACTTCACGCTTTCCTACACCCATGACATGGGGGATGCCGGCACCGCCACCGTGACCGGCTCCGCCTCCCACCGCAGTCATTTCTCCCTGTTTGAATTCCCCAACCCGACGCTGGACCAGAAGGGCTATACGCTGCTGGATGCCAGCCTGGTCTGGACCACGGCGGATGAGCGCTGGCGGGTGGGGCTGCATGGGCTGAACCTGACCGACAAGCGCTATCGGGTGGGTGGCTATAATTTCCCCGGTGCCACCTTTGGCGACAGCATCATCGGCTTCTATGGCGCGCCGCGCACGGTAACGGCGACGGTGGAATATCGCTTCTGATGGACGGCTGGCGGGAGTGGCGCGCCACTTGCCGTTCCCGCCAGCCCCGCCTATTGCTTCTTCCGCCCGCGTCCCCAGAGGAACCAAGCCTATGCAAGCAGCCGTATCCCAGGGCCAGCGCCCCTATTATCGCTATTACGTGCTGCTAATTCTGATCCTGGTCTATATCTTCAATTTCATCGACCGGCAGATTCTGGGCATCCTTGCCTCCCCCATCAAAAAGGAACTGGGGCTCAGTGATCAGCAATTGGGGTTGATGGGCGGCATGGCCTTTGCCTTGTTCTACACCGCCCTTGGCATTCCCATCGCCCTGGTGGCAGACCGCAAAAGCCGCACCTGGATCATGACCGGGGCCTTGACCATCTGGAGCGGTTTCACCGCCTTATGCGGCTTTGCCACCGGCTTCTGGCAATTGTTCCTCTGCCGGCTGGGCGTGGGCGTGGGGGAGGCGGGCGGCGTGGCCCCGGCCTATTCCCTGATTTCCGACTATTTCCCGCCGCAGGAACGGGCGCGCGCGCTGGCCGCCTACAGCTTCGGCATCCCCATTGGCATGGCGGCAGGCGTGCTGTTCGGCGGGGTGATCGCCCACCAGATCGGCTGGCGCTGGGCCTTCATCATCTGCGGGCTGGCGGGGTTGCTGCTGGCCCCCTTGTTCAAGTTGACAGTGCGGGAACCGGTGCGCGGCGGGTTTGATGCCAAACCGACCCAACCGATCAGGGCCGATCATTCATCAGAGCGGGAGCCAGCCCGCACCCGGACGGGCCGCTGGTTTGGCATTTCCCTGGCCAGTGCAGCGGGGGCGCTGCTGGGCGGGCTGATCGCCTACCTGACCGACTGGCCCTGGGCCATCATCATCAGTGGGCTGGCGGGTCTGCTGCTGGCATTGCTGTTCAGGCTGGTGACGCGCGCGCCGGAGCGCGGTGGGGTTGAAGGCGGCGGCGCAGTCAATGTAACCACCCCCGGCCTGGGCGATGCGCTCACCCTGCTGTTCCAGAAACCCTCCTTCTGGCTGCTGGCGCTGGGGGCTTCCTGCTCCTCCATCCTGGGCTATGGGCTGGCCTTCTGGCTGCCCTCCTTCTTTGAGCGCAGCCATGGGCTGGCTTTGGTGGACCGTTCCATCTTCTATGCCGGCATCCTGTTCTTTGGCGGCATGGTCGGGGTCTGGCTGGGCGGGTCGCTGGGCGATCGGTTCGGGGCCAATGACAAGGGCAATTATGCCCGCGTGCCGGCAGTGGCCTTTCTGGTGTCGCTGCCCTTCTTCATCGGCGGCATCATGTCGCCGTCGCTGCCGCTGGTATTCTTCCTGTTCGTGGTACCGCAGGCCCTGTCGCTGATGTGGCTGGGGCCGACCCTGTCGGCCGTGCAGCATCTGGTGCCGGCCACCATGCGGACCACGGCGTCGGCCATCTTCCTGTTCGTCAATAACCTGATCGGGATTGGCTTCGGCACCTGGTTCCTGGGCGTACTGTCCGACTATCTGGTGCCGCGCTATGGGGCGAACAGCCTGCGCTATTCCATCCTCTATGGCATGGTATTTTATCTGCTGGCGTCAGGCCTGTTCTTCCTGGCCGCCCGCCGGCTGAACCAGGACTGGCACCGGGAGTAATATCAGCGGCGGGTGCCGCCGCGCCCTTGGCTGCGCAGCATAAGCCGCGCGGCGTCAGTCACAGATTACCATCGGTCAAGAATACGGCCGTCTCCCGCCTCTCCCGCCGGGGCCAGCTGAATGATAAGGCAGAACATGTCCACGGCCCGCTCAATATAGGCCGACAGTTCCGCCGGTTCCGGCGGGGACCGAACGCCGGAAACAACGCGATTATAAAGATCGCCATGCACCAATATGCAAAACGCCTTGGCCGTGGGCAGCGGTTCCGGCACCCGGGCACAGCCGGCCTGATCCAGCCCATACAGATATTCTGCCAGCCGCGCATGTAACCGGTCCGGCCCGCTGGAGAAGAAAATCTGCGGCAGGCGCGGGAACTTGATCCCCTCCGACATCACCATGCGCCACAGGGCCTGGGCATCGGGCGTCAGCAGCACGCGCATGAAGGCATGGCCGACGGCCAACAGCACGGCCCGCGCGCCGCGCGCGGACAGGTCGGGGGATGACAGCTCCGCCATGATGCAGGCGCAGCGGTCAGCGATCATGGCTTCGAACAGCCCTTCCTTGCTGCCGAACAGCTGGTACAATGTGCTGAGCGAACCACCGGAACGGCGCACAATCGCGGCCAGACTGGCCCGTTCATAGCCAACTTCGAAGATGACGGCGGCCGCAGCATCCAGCATCGCCTGCCGCCGGGCGGTCATCTTCGCCGACTGTTCCACCTCCGCCACACCAGTTTCCTTCATCTGTTATGTGATAAGCGTCACTTGAAGAACTGTAATGTACGTTACATTATCTTCTGCCACGCTGTCGCGCGGTTTCTCCTGCCCTTTGCGCTGTACCCCTTCCGAAGGAATAGATCATGGTTTGGCCGCTCACCCGGTCCGCATTGCTGCTTGTGCCTCTGCTGGTCCTGTCGGGATGCGGCGCCAAGGAGGAGGCCAAGGCCCCCGTCCGGGCGGTGCGGGTGGCGGAAGTTGCCCTCAGCAAGGCCGACTCCGTCATGCGCTATACCGGTACCGTGGTGGCGCGCACCGAAACGGTGGCCGCCTTTCGCGTGGGGGGACGCATCACCCAGCGGCTGGTGGATGTGGGTAACCGGGTGGAAGCGGGGCAGAAGCTGGCCCTGCTGGACCCGGCCGATCTGAAACTATCCCTGCATCAGGCCGAAGCACGGCTGGCCCAGGCGGAGGCCAGTGCCACGCAGGCCGCCGCCGATCTGCGCCGCTATACGCCGCTGCTGAAATCGGGCCATGTCTCCCAGGCGCAGTTCGATCAGGTGAAAGCCGCCTCCCAGGCGGCCGATGCCCAGCTGGCGCAGGCTAAATCCGGGCTGTCGCTGGCCCGCAATGAACTCTCCTATGCCGATCTGACCCTGACCCAGGCCGGCACGGTGACGGCGCTGGATGCCGATGTCGGCCAGGTGGTGGCCGCCGGACAGGCCGTGATGCGCATCGCCACCGATCTGGGCCGCGAAGTGGCCATCGATGTGGCGGAAAGCCAGGTGACGCGGCTGAAGGTGGGCACATCGGCCAACCTTTCGCTGTGGGCTGACCGTGAATTGACCTTGACCGGCACGGTGCGGGAGATCACCCCCATCGCCGATACCGCCAGCCGCACCTTCCGCGTGCGGGTGGCCCTGCCGGAGGATCAGGCCGACAAGGTGCGGCTGGGCATGACCGCCACCGTGCTGTTCGACCGCGAACAGACACAGGAGGTGGTGGTGCTGCCCGCCACCGCCCTGTACCAGCAGGGGGAAAAACCCGCCGTCTGGGTGATGAATGACAAGAAGGACCGCGTGGTCCTGCGCCCCATCACCATCGCGCGCTACCGGCCCGACGCCATCGTCGTGGCGGACGGTCTGCGCCCCGGTGAGCTGGTGGTGACGGCCGGTGTCCACCGGCTGGACGCCAACCTGCCCGTCCGCGTCTGGGACGGGGGCCTGCCGTGAGCCGATTGAACCTTTCCGCCTGGGCCATCCGGCATCAGGCGCTGGTGCTGTTCTCCATCATCCTGTCGCTGGTGCTGGGGGTCTATGCCTATTTCCATCTGGGCCGGGCGGAAGATCCGCAATTCACCATCCGCACCATGGTGGTAACGGCGCAATGGCCCGGTTCCACCGCCAAGGAGATGCAGGAACAGGTCACCGACCGCATCGAACAGGCGCTGCAGCAGATCCCCAATTTCTACCATACCAAGACCTATGCCCGCCCCGGCGAGACGGTGATCTTCGTCAATCTGATGGATTATACCCGGTCCAATGTGGTGCCGGATATCTGGTATCAGGTGCGCAAGAAGGTGGGCGACATTGCCGACAAGCTGCCCGCCGGGGTGATCGGCCCGCAATTCAATGATGAGTTCGGCGACACGTTCGGCAATGTCTATGCCTTCACCGGCGAGGGCTTCAGCGATACCGAGATGCATCAGGTGCTGCTGGCCGCGCGCCAGCGCCTGCTGCGCATTCCCTCTGTGGGCAAGGTGGATTTGCTGGGCCTGCTGGATGAGCGCATCTATGTGGAGTTCGACAGCGGCCGGCTGGCCCAATATGGCGTGACGGTACAGCAGATCGGCCAGGCCCTGGCTGCCCAGAATGCGGTGAATGCCAGCGGCATTGTGGAGACGGGGCAGGAACGGGTGCGGGTGCGCATCACCGGTGCCCTGTCCACCGAAGATCAGGTCCGCGCCGTCCCCATCCAGGCCAATGGACGGCTGCTGCGGCTGGGCGATATCGCCACGGTGCGCCGTGGCCTGCAAGACCCGCCGGAAACCCTGATGCGCCATAATGGGGAGCGGGTGACCGGGCTTGCCGTGTCCATGGCGGCCGGTGGCGATATCCTGAAGCTGGGGGAGGCGCTGGATACCGAAATGGCCGCCATCCAGTCCACCCTGCCGCTGGGTGTCGAGATTGAGAAGATCGCCGACCAACCGACCGTGGTGAAGGACAGCATCAACGAATTCATCCATGCCCTGGCCGAGGCACTGGGCATTGTGCTGGTCGTCACCTTCATCAGCCTGGGCGTGCGCACCGGTGTGGTGGTGGCCTTGTCGGTGCCGCTGGTGCTGGCGGTGACTTTCGCCATCATGCTGGCGGCGGGGATCGACCTGCATAAAATTTCCATCGGGGCGCTGATCATCGCGCTCGGCCTGCTGGTGGATGATGCCATCATTGCTGTGGAAATGATGATGGTGAAGCTGGAACAGGGCTGGGACCGGGCGCGCGCCGCCGCCTTTGCCTGGACCAGCACGGCCTTTCCCATGCTGACCGGCACGGTGGTGACGGCAGCGGGTTTCGTGCCGGTGGGCTTTGCCCATTCAGCAGCCGGTGAATATACCGGCGCCATTTTCTGGGTGGTCGCCACCGCCCTGCTGGTTTCCTGGTTCGTGGCGGTGATCTTCACCCCCTATCTGGGCTTCAAGATGCTGCCCACCCCGCATGATGGGCAACAGGGGCACGACCCGGAAAACAGCCATGATGCAGCCTATGACAAGCCGATCTATCGCCGGCTGCGCCGCAGCCTGATCTGGACGGTGAACCATCGCTGGATCGTCATCATCCTGACGATGGGGGCCTTCGGCCTCTCGGTCTTCGGTTTTGGCTTTGTGCAGCAGCAATTCTTCCCCAGTTCGGCCCGGCTGGAGCTGGTGGTGGATATGGAATTGCCCGAAGGCACCGCCATCGCCGCCACCACCGCCAAGGTGAAGGAGATGGAAGCCTTCTTCGCCAAGGAAAAGGCCATCACACGGCAGAGTGCCTTCATCGGCAGCGGGTCGCCCCGCTTCTACATGCCGCTGAACCAGGAACTGAAGCGGCCGAATTTCGCCCAGTTCATCTTGATGACCACCTCGCTGGCGGATACGACCCGGCTGGCCAAGACGTTGCAGCCGGCCCTGGAAAACCAGTTCCCCGAATTCCGCATCCGCGTGGCGCGGCTGGAAAATGGCCCGCCCGTGGGCTATCCGGTGCAGTTCCGCGTGCTGGGGCGCAACGCCGATGTGATCCGCCAGATCGCCGGCGAGGTGCGGGAGATCATGCGGGCCAACCCGCACACCACCGACGTGAATTTCGACTGGAACGAAAAGATCAAGTCGGTGCGGCTGGTGGTGGATCAGGAACGCGCCCGCGCCCTGGGCATCAGCAGCCAGGAACTGGCCCAGGCAATGCAGACGGTGCTGACCGGCTATACCGCCACCCAGTATCGGGAAGGGATCGAGCTGATCAATGTGGTGCTGCGCGCCAATGAGGATGAACGCCGGGCCGTCGACCGGCTGGGGGAAATCCGCCTGCGTGGTGCCAATGGCGTGACCCTGCCGCTGGGCCAGATCGCCCGCATCGAATATGGGCAGGAGGAAGGTATCCTCTGGACCCGTTCGCGCGATCTGGCGATGACGGTGCGCGCCGACATCGTTGGCAATGTGCAGGCACCGACCGTCACGGGGCAGGTTGAAAAGGCTTTGACGGATCTGAAATCCCGCCTGCCCACCGGCTATCGTATCGAGCTGGGCGGCGCGGTGGAGGAGAGCGCCAAGGGCCAGAAATCCATCATGGCCGTGATGCCGGCCATGGTGATGATCATGCTGGTGGCGTTGATGGTGCAATTGCAGAGCTTCCAGCGCGTGGTGCTGGTGTTCCTGACCGCCCCGCTGGGGTTGATCGGGGTGACCATCGCCCTGTTGGCCTTCAACCAGCCCTTCGGCTTTGTGGCCCAGTTGGGCGTGATCGCGCTGGCCGGCATGATCATGCGCAATTCCGTCATCCTGGTCGATCAGATCGAACAGGATATCGCCGCCGGTCACGGGCGCTTTGATGCGGTGGTGGATGCCACGGTCCGCCGCGCCCGCCCGATCATGCTGACGGCGGCGGCGGCGGTACTGGCCATGATCCCGCTGTCGCGCTCCACCTTCTGGGGGCCGATGGCGATTGCCATCATGGGCGGGCTGCTGGTGGCCACATTGCTGACCATCTACAGCCTGCCGGCCATGTATGCCGCCTGGTTCCGCGTGCGCGCGGATGAGAAGGGGCCGACAGCGCCGGGCGGCTTCGGGGCAGAGTAAAGGAAAAAAAGGGGGCCTTGGGTCGACCATGACCCAAGGCCCCCTTTTTCCCTTGTCGGCTTTATTTCCCTTGTCGGCTTTATTCAGCGCAGGCGGGCAAGGCACAGCGGCTGAATTGCGGACGGCGACGTTCCACAAAGGCGGTGATGCCCTCGGCAAATTCAGCACTGTCGATGGCGGCCAGGAAGGTTTCCCGTTCCGCCGTCAATTGCTGCTGGAAATTATGTTCCAGCGACAGATAGAGCAGCCGCTTGGTCCGCCCCGACGCCGTGGCCGCGCCAAAGGCCAGTTGACGGGCGGTGCAGCGCGTTTCCTCCGCCAGACGCGAGGCCGGGCAGACACGGTTGACCATGCCCAGTTCCAACGCCTCCGCCGCCGTCAGGCGGCGATCCAGCAGGGCCAGTTCGGCCGCCCGGCGGGAACCGACCAGACGGGGCAGCGAATGGGTGGCCCCACCATCGGGCGTGGTGCCCAGGGGACCATAGGCCATCTGGAAGACCGCCCGGTCGGATGCCACCACCAGATCGCAGGCCAGCACAATACCCAGACCGGGGCCGGCCGCCGTGCCGTGCACCCCGGCAATCACCGGCTTTTCCATGCGGCGCAGGGCGGTGATAGACTGATGGGTGAAATCCATCAGCTTGGTGAAATAATCCCGCCGTTCAGCGGCCGGGGCCGACAGCATCTTGTGGAAGGCCGGGATGTCCCCGCCCGACATGAAGCTGGTACCACGGCCAGTCAGCACCAGCACCCGCACCGCCGGGTCGTTGGCCGCCTCCGTCGCCATGCCGGCCAGCGTGGCCGCCATCTCCACATTCATGGCATTCAGCATAGCGGGCCGATTGAAAATGATCTCCGCCACACCTTCCGTGGCATGGCGGGTATAGATCAGGCAATCCGATCCCATGTTGCACCTCCCAACGCGATAGACAGGGTGTAACGGTCTCTCTGCCCTTACCGGCATCGCCGTTTGTTTCCTGATATAACAACATTGCCCCATCAATAGGCCAATGGGGAATATTCTTTGGCGCGCCAGTTTGAGGGTTAGATCGAATCGATATAGCGGATTACGGGACCGGGACGAAGGCGACCGGCTGGCCGCCGCTGCGATGCACCAGACCGCGCCGCATGACGAACGCCACCTGCTGCAAGGCGGTGATATCGGCCAGCGGGTCGCGGGCAACGGCGATGATATCGGCATCCAGACCAGTACGGATGGCACCGATTCTGTTTTGTTTTTCAAGCACCTCCGCCGCCGTTACGGTAGCGGAACGAATGGCGTCGGCCGGCGCCATGCCGGCATCCACCATCAGTTTGAATTCCTGGGCATTCAGCCCGTGGTGGCTGACACCGCTGTCGGTGCCGAAACCCACCTTCACCCCGGCCTTCACCGCCCCCCCGAAGGAGGCCTGCATCTTCGGCCCCACATCCAGGGCCTTTTCCTTTTGGGCGGGGGTCAGGGTGGTGCTGTTGCGCGCCATCTCTGTCACCGTATGGCCGGCCAGCAGGGTGGGCACCAGATAGGCCCCGGTCTGACGGAACAGCTTGATGGACTCGGCATCCAGGTAGCTGCCATGTTCCACCGTATCCACACCGGCCCGCAGCGCGGCATTGATGCCAGCGGCGGCATGGGCGTGGGAGGCGACGCGTTTGCCCATCAGATGGGCAGTATCGATGATGGCCTTGATCTCATCATCAAACATCTGTTGTCCGGTGCCGGCGGCGATGTTGGACAGCACGCCGCCGGTGGTGGCCAGCTTGATGACATCGGCCCCCATGCGGATCTGTTCGCGCACGGCGCGGCGGCAATCATCCGGGCCGTTGCACACGCTTTCCGGCCGCAGCGCATGGGTCACCGCCTCGCTGAAACCATTGGCGTCGCCATGGCCGGCGGTGATGGAAATCATGTGCCCGGCGGCATAGATGGTCGGCCCCTCCACTGCACCCTGATTGATGGCATCGCGGAGCGCAAAGCCGGTGCGGGCCGGCGATCCCAGTTCCCGCACCGTGGTGAAGCCCGCCTGCAGGGTGCGCCCGGCATAGACGACACCTTTCAGCACCGTCTCTTCCGGGTCTTCCTGCACCTCTTCCAACTGGCTGCCAGGCCCCAGTTCCCCACCGAAATGCACATGCAGGTCGATCAGGCCGGGCAGCACCCAGGCATTCTTCAGATCGATCACCTTGGCATCGGCCACCCCTGCCGCCGCCGCATCCAGATAGCCGGGGCGCACATCCTTGATGCGCCCATCGGTGACGATGATGCTCTGCTGTTCCAGCACCTTTTCACCCGGCACAGCCAGCAGATGGCCGGCATGGATGATGCTGGTCTCCGCCATGGCCGGCAGGCAGGCGGCCGACAGCAGCAGCCCGGCCATCCATGTAGCAATCTTGCCCCGTTTCATGACCCTAGTCCTTTTCTTATCATTGGTTGCGGGATAGTCTGGATGCGGCAGAAACGGGGGCTGATCAAGCCCCCGCATCGCTGCTGAAGCGATAAAGAATCCGGTGGCGGTAAATCTGGCCGGGGGCCAGCCGGCAGGGGGGAAATTCCGGCCGGTTGGGCGTATCCGGATGGGTCTGCGGCTCCAGGCACAGGCCGCCGCGCCGGCCATAGGTGGCGCCCCCCTTGCCGGCCAACCCATCGGGCAGGAAATTGCCGGTATAGAATTGCAGGCCGGGTTCAGTCGTCCAGACCTCCACCACCCGGCCGCTTTCTGGCTCCGACAGGCGGGCGGCGAAGGCGGGTTCCGGCTGGCGGCCGGCGCGCAGCACAAAATCATGGTCATAGCCATGACCCAGCGCCAGTTGCGGATCGTCGCCGCCTTCCAGCCCCGCGCCCACCCGCCGGGGTCGGGTGAAATCAAACCAGCCGCCGGCCACCGGCTGAGGCGGACCATTAGGGATGGCGGTGGCATCCACCGGCAGAAAGCTGTCAGCGGCGATTTCCAGATGATGGCCGCTGATGTCCCGTCCCGCCGCCTGACCGGCCAGGTTGAAATAGGCATGGCCGGTCAGGTTGACGATGGTGGGGGCGTTGCTGACCGCCTCCAGCACCAGTTCCAGCCGGTCTTCATGCAGGCGATAGGTGGCGCTGCCGCGCAACTGAC
This sequence comes from Niveispirillum sp. BGYR6, assembly GCF_027568365.1. Taxonomy (NCBI): domain Bacteria; kingdom Pseudomonadati; phylum Pseudomonadota; class Alphaproteobacteria; order Rhodospirillales; family Azospirillaceae; genus Niveispirillum; species Niveispirillum sp. BGYR6. The sequence continues at coordinate 75,474 of NZ_JANLNL010000008.1, forward strand.
CGGGGAAACCCTGGTCGCCATCCGGGCTGTCCAGGCAAAGGGTTACCTGCGGTACCGGATCGGCCGTCAGCCCCGCCACCTGCCAGATTCGTTGATGGAAGCCGCCGGTCCCGCCATGCAGGCTGTTGGGACCGTTATTCACATCCACTTGGCACGGTTGCCCATCCAGGCTGAAACGGCCGCCGGCAATGCGGTTGGCATAGCGGCCGACGACGCTGCCCAGATAGCAGGCATGATCCAGATAGGCCTGCGGATCGTCATGTCCCAGAACAATATCGGCCGGCTCTCCCGCCCGGTCCGGCACCACCAGCCCCTGCAACGTGGCGCCCAGGGTCAGGATGCTGGCCGACAGCGCCCCATTACGCAGGGTAATGCAATCAACGCTGTCCCCCCGGTTCAATTGGCCGAAGGGCCTGCATTCCGCCGTTCTTGTTTCCATCCCGATCATTCCCGTCTGCTGGGGGGCCATTGTTTATGGTTGGTGTTGCCGAACTAATCATATAAATGATGCCAATGAAACGGTCGCCTTGCCCCGGCCGTGCGGCGGGGGCGATGACAGGCCGAACAGGAAGGATTGGAAACCGCCCATGGCTGCTATCAAGCTCGGGCTGGTCGGTGTTGGCAAGATCGCCCGCGACCAGCATTTCCCCGCCATCCATGCCAACCCGGATTTCGATCTGGTGGCCGTGGCCAGCCGCCACGCCACGGTCGATGGGTTGCCCAGCTATCATGATGTCGCGGAAATGCTGGCCGCCCATCCGGAGATTGAAGCCGTCTCCATCTGCACCCCCCCGCAGAGCCGGCATGAGATTGCCCGTTTCGTGCTGGAAAGCGGGCGCCATGTGATGATGGAAAAGCCGCCCGGCGCCACGGTGACGGAGGTGCATGATCTGATCGATCTAGCCCGTCAGCGCAAATTGGCGCTGATGGCCACCTGGCATTCCCGTTACGCCCCGGCGGTCATTCCGGCCAAGGAATGGATCGCCCAGCGCCGGTTGCGCCGCGTGCACATCACCTGGCGGGAAGATGTGCGCCATTGGCACCCCGGCCAAGATTGGGTGTGGGAACCGGGTGGGCTGGGCGTGTTCGACCCCGGCATCAACGCCCTGTCGATCATCACCGCCATCCTGCCCAACCCGCTGATCCTGCAACAGGCGACGCTGGATTTCCCGGCCAACCGGCAATCCCCGGTGACGGCCGCCCTGTCCTTCAAGGATGTGGCGGGCCTGCCGGTGACCGCCGATTTCCACTGGCTGCAGACCGGCCCGCAAAGCTGGGATATCACGGTGGAGGCCGAAGACGGCGTGCTGGCCCTGTCGCGCGGCGGGGCGGCCATGTCCATTGATGGCGTGGCGCAGGTGGAACAGAAGGAACAGGAATATCCCGGCCTGTACCGTCGCTTTGCCGAGCTGGTGCCCAATGCTGGCATCGATGCCGATATAGCGCCGCTGCATCTGGTGGCTGACGCCTTCCTGCGCGGCGATCGCCGCACGGTTGACGCCTTCCACTGGTAAACGGAACGGGGCGGCGGGTCACTCCCTGCCGCCCCGTTGGGTTATTTTGCGTAACGCGCCGCCACCGGCGCGTACCAGTCCCAGACCCGGCGGTCATGCAGCGACCGCAGCAGTTTCACATATTCCGCATGGCTCCAGGCCAAGGGCGTGGCGGAATTGGTGCCCTGGCCCAGGCTATAGCCGGGCGGGGCAACGCCCACCCCATCCCAGACCTGTTCCGGAATCATCAGCCCTTCATTGGCGAATTTCTCCATGCCGCGCGCATAGGTGCGGCGGATGGCGTCGATATCCGCCGGCGTCGCCCCACCGGGCTTCAGACTGGCTGCTGCCAGTTCATAATGCCCGCGTTCGCCGGTGAAAATGGGCCAGACGCGGCCGCGCTGGCCGGCCCCCATGCCGCCTTCCAGCTCCCCGGTGCCGTAATTGGCACCGTTGCGCACATCTTCCCCATAACCGTCATTGCCATAGCGGCGCCAGCCGGGATAGGTGCCGTCATCGCCGGGGAATTTGAACAGGTATTTCACCCGCACCTCATCCGGCAGGCCCGTATCATCCAGTTCCGGCAGACTGTCCAGGATGGAAGGCGCATCGGCCCGGCGCACGCCATAACGCACCAGTTCCAGGAAACCCGCATCCAGATAGATATCCTCTGTCAGTGCCTGTTTGCCGTTGCGGGCGGTCAGCGGCCCCTTGTCATTGGGATTGTCATTCTGGGTGATGCGCAGGAAATAGCGGCCATTGCCGCCGCGTTCTTTATAGGGGCCGCTGGTGGTGAACATCGTTGCCTCGATCCGAGCATTGATGGCATCGGCCTTTTCGCGGTAGCGGGCGGCGGAATCCGGATCGCCGGCCCCCTCGGCAATCTCCGCCGCCGCCACCAGACCGGCCACCACGGCCGCCGTGGTGGAGGGGGAATAGCCGCCCTGTTCCTCCCAGCGTTCCTGCTGGGTTGCGGGCGGGGTGACGGTGTCCTTATTGTTCCAGTCAATGCCGGGCTTACCGCCCGTGACCAGGAAATCGGCGGCCGGCTTCAGCATATCCGCCCATAAGGCGTTCAGCGTGGCCTTGTCCAGCACGCCGGCCTGCGCCAGTTTCCAGCCCAGCATGATGGGCATGGCCGTCTGGTCCAACTGCACCGCCACCCATTCGCGCGTGCCGTCCACATGGGTCTTTTGCAGGAACCAGCCGGTCACCCCCTTGTTGCCCTTGGTATCCGGGCGGACCTGAATGGTTTTCAGATAATTGAAGGCGGCCAGCGGGGTCTGCTTGTCGCCCAGCGCCAGCAGTGCCATGGCGCATTGATAGAAATCGCGCGGCCAGACGGCCTTGTAACCGGTGGCGAATGTCTCCGCCGACACCGTGTCGCCCCAGGGCGCGGAGAGGGAGGCGATCAGCGCCCCGGCATGGGTCTTATCCTCCTGCGCCTTCAACACCATGGCGCTGACATAGGCAAGCTTGCCACCATCGGTGGCCGTGGCGGCCAGATCGGGCAGCGGGGCGAGGCTGGCCAGATAATCCTCCCAGCCCACCGCATCGCCTTCGCCATTATAGGCGGCCAGCACGGCGCTATAGCCCCGGCGCAGGCTGGCATCCGCCGCCGCCGCTGCGGCTGCCTTGTCAGCCCCGAAACCGATGACGATATCCTGCACCCGCTCCGTCCCCTTGGCCACCTTGGGCAGTTCGCCTGCCAGGGCAACATTGCCGGCGCGGGTGCCACTGGTCTGATAGGCGGGTAGCACGCCGTCGCGGCGCAGGCCCGTCAGCCCATCCGACGCCCCGACAAAGCCAACAGATGTGCGGGTAAAACCGGTAGCGGAACGAATGGACAGGGCATTGGCCCCTTCCCAGGCATTCAGGGTGCCGCCGCTGCTGTCGGCGCGGTCACCGCCACCGGTGCCCGCCATCTGCGGGTCGGCCAGCAGCACCGGGGTGATATCGGCCGTCAGCGCGCGGAAGATGGTACGGATGAACAGCACATCACGGTCGGGATCGGTGAAAATATGTTTCTCCACCTCATACCGGCCCTGGCGGTCGCGGTTGATGATGCGATAGGCCAGCGACAGCGGGCGGCCCTGCGCATCCTGGTGCAGATAGTCGATATGGCTGTCCATATCGCCCGCTTCCAGATGCAGGAAACCATCGCCCTGGATGGCAAATTGCAGTTCGCGCAACTGCGCTTCATGGATCTGGCCGCGCATCGTCTCCGTAACGATGCCATGGGCCAGGGAGAACCAGACGCGGGAGACCGGGCCGGTGGCCCCGCCATCCTGATAGCGCCCATTCTGATAGGATTCGTAGGATGTGCCGATGCCGGTCTTGCCGGAATAGGCCCAGGTGGCGGCGGCACCGGGCGCGCCAGGGGCCACCTGTGGCGCGGTGGCCGCCAGACTGGTGCCCGCCAGCAGCAGGGCGGCAAAGGGGCCAAGTACCTGGCGCGCCATCATCTTCCTGTTCATCTCACTCCCCATTTCAACGCTTGTTGCCGGCCCCGGCACCCTGCGCCGCCGCCTTGGTATCCCATTGATGACCCAAGCCGGCCGGCCGGCGCGGCCTGAATACGTATGTGCTGCGGCGCACCCTTTTGGCGAATACGTATGCGCCTGCTGGAGGTGCCGGAGGCCGCCCCCTATGATCGGATCGGATAAATTGGGGGGAACCGTCGGCGGTGGGTAACAGCACCAACGACAGCAGGAACAAACCCCGAGTGCAACCCGACCTGGAAGCGGAACTCGGACATCCATCATGGTTGATCAGCAACAACAGGCCGGCCCGGCAGAGGCCGGCCATCCCTGGTGGCAGGGCGGCGTCATCTATCACGTCTATCTGCGCAGTTTCGCCGACAGCAATGGCGATGGCATTGGCGATCTGCCGGGCCTGCTGGGCCGGCTGGATTATATTGCCGCCCTGGGCGTGGACAGTGTCTGGATCTCGCCTTTCTTCAAGTCGCCCATGGATGATTTCGGTTACGATATATCCGATCATTGCGATATCGATCCGATTTTCGGCACCATGGCGGATTGGGATGCCGTGGTGGAGCGTGCCCATGCGTTGGGCCTGCGACTGGTGATCGATCAGGTCTATTCCCACACAGCGGCCGATCATCCCTGGTTCCAGGCCAGCCGGCAGGATCGCCGCAATGATTACGCCGACTGGTATGTCTGGCAGGATGCCAAGCCCGATGGCAGCCCGCCCAACAATTGGCAATCCATCTTCGGCGGACCGGCCTGGACCTGGGATGCCCGCCGCCGCCAGTACTACATGCATAATTTCCTATCCTCCCAGCCGGACCTGAATGTGCATCACCCGGCGGTGCAGGAAGCGATCAAGGAAATTGCCCGTTTCTGGCTGGACCGGGGGGCGGACGGGTTGCGGCTGGACGCCGCCAATTTCTTCACCCATGACCGGCAGTTGCGCGACAACCCGCCCAACAAGGCGGCCACCGCCCCGAAACGGCCAGTGGAGTTCCAGCAGGCGCTGCACAATATCTCCCAGCCCGAAACGCTGGATTTCATTGAGGAATTGCGCCGGCTGGTGGATGGCTATGGCGACCGCTTCATGGTGGCGGAACTGGGGGAAGCCCCCTTCTCCCTGGTGGCGGACTACACACAGCCCGGCAAGCGCTGCCACACGGCCTATAATTTCGCCTTCCTCTATCGTTGGGCGCTGGATGCCGCCCTGCCCCGGCAGGTGATTGAGGGCTGGCAGCAGGCATCCGGCGGGGCCTGGCCGTCCTGGACCTTCTCCAACCATGACGCACCGCGCGCGCTCAGCCGCTGGGCCATGGGGGCCGCCACCCCCGCACAGGCCAAGTTGTTGAATGCCCTGCTGCTCTGCCTGCCCGGTACCCTGTTCCTTTATTACGGGGAGGAATTGGGGCTGCCGCAGGCCGAGGTGGCGTTTGACGATCTGGTGGACCCGGAAGCCATCGCCAACTGGCCCCACACGCTGGGCCGCGATGGTGCGCGCACGCCCATGCCCTGGCTGGCTGAGGCGCCACAGGGCGGGTTCAGCCGGGCCAAGCCCTGGCTGCCGCTTGACCCGCGCCACCGCCCCCTGGCGGTGGATCGGCAGGAGGCCGACCCGGACAGCACCTTGCATGTCACCCGCCGGCTGCTGGCCCTGCGGCGGGAAGACCCGGCGCTGCGCTGGGGGGAAACCAGCTTCCGCGATTTGCCGCCGCATTTGCTGGGCATGGAACGGACCTATGGCAATCGCCGGCTGCTCTGCCTGTTCAACCTGTCGGCGGAATCAGTCCCCTTGCGGCTGCCCGATATGTCCGCCTGGCGGACGTTGCAGGCGATCAATGGCGCGCGATTGACCGAAACGGAATTACCAGCCTTTGCTGCCCTTATTGTCGAGGCCATTTAGCAGTTGCAGCATGTTGTCCACCGGTTACCACAAAGAAACCAAGGCGAACATTAGACGCACCCGCAAGAGAAACATGCTGCAACGCAGCAAAATAACCAAACCCTATGCAATTTTTGTTGCTTAATTACAAAAAGCGAGAAAAATGCTGACCGTTCGGCGGAATTCTGTCGACAGCGTTGTCATGCTTTGCCACATGGTACGGTCAATCAAACCGGCAATAATCCGTTAGGGAGGTCGCCTTGGCGCAGTCCGTTTCCTCAGCCGCCACGGGGGGTTCGTCCACCTTCCCGGTGGCGACCAAAATGTTGCCCTTCACCTTCATGCTGTTCTTCATTGTCGGCTTTGTCACCGTGCTGGTCGATCCGCTGGTGGCAAAGTTCAAAGGCGCGTTCGAGCTTAGCTATACCGAGGCGATGCTCACCCAGTTCTGCTATTTCATGGCCTATTTCCTGATCTCCCTGCCAGCCAGCCGCGTGCTGGACCGTCTGGGCTATCTGCGCGGGGCCATTGTCGGTTTCAGCACGGTGGGTATCGGCATCCTGCTGTTCATTCCCGCCATTGAAATTGCCAAGTTCTGGGTCTTCCTGGCGGCCCTGTTCGTCATCGCCACCGGCGTGACGATGATCCAGGTGGTGATGAACCCGCTGGCCTCCGGCCTGGGCCCGGCCGCCACGGCACCGCAGCGCCTGACCCTGGCCCAGGCCTTCAATTCGGTGGCGACCATGATCGCCCCGCTGGTCGCCGGCTATATCATTTTCGACGCGGTGACCGACGGTGCGGCCCCGGCGACGGGTGTTGATGCCGCCACCGCCCTGCGCGTGCTGGAAACCCCCTGTCTGATACTGGCCGGCGTGATGTTCGCCATCGCCATCGCCTTCTGGACCCTGCGCGGCAATGAGAAGGTGGAGCGCCGGGAGACCAGCCACTGGCACATGCCGTCCTTGTCGGAAAATCCGCGTCTGGCCTTTGGCGCGCTCTGCATCTTCACCTATGTCGGTGCGGAAGTGGCCATCGGCAGCCTGATGATCAATTATCTGGGCCTGGAAAGCACGCTGGCCCTGCCGGAACACAGCGCCACCCATTATCTGGCCTATTATTGGGGCGGGGCCATGGTTGGCCGCTTCATCGGTTCTGTGGTGATGTCCAAGGTGTCGCCGGCACGTGTGCTGGCCGTCTGCGCCCTGATCGCGGCAGCCCTTGCTACCGTCTCGGCACTGACCACGGGTGTTGTGTCCGCCTATGCCGTGCTGGGGATTGGCCTGTTCAACTCCATCATGTTCCCCACCATCTTCTCGCTCTCGGTGAAGGACATGGATGACCAGACGCCGGCGGCCTCCGGCCTGCTGTGTCTGGCCATTGTCGGCGGGGCGCTGGTGCCGGTGCTCACCGGCAAGATCGCCGACATGACCAACCTGCACGCCGCCCTGTTCGTGCCGGTGCTCTGCTATCTCTCCATCATCGTCTTCGCCATGCTCTGCGCCCGTTCGGTGCTGGAAAACCGCGTCGGCCGGCAGGCCAAGGCGGGCGTGGCGCTGGCCAAGTAAACGTACCAGGGCGGGATGTCGGCGGCCCTTCCTGGCCGGCAGCATCCCGCCCCACTTGGAAGCGCCCCTGTCGGAGAGACGCATGGCCCCGCCCCGCACCCGCAAACCCACTATCAATGATGTGGCCGATCTGGCCGGCGTGTCGATCAAGACCGTATCGCGGGTGATGAACAAGGAGCCGAACGTCCGCGACGCGGTGCGGGAAAAGGTGATGGCGGCCGTCACCCAGCTGGGCTATCAGCCCAGCATGTCGGCCCGCTCCCTGGCTGGTGAACGGTCCTTCCTGATCGGCCTGTTTTATGGCGATACCGGCGGGCAATATACCCACGATATCCAGCTGGGCATGTTGAACCGCTGCCGGCTGGCCGGATATCACCTGCTGGTCGAGGAAATCGATTATAAGGCCCTGGACGTGGCCGACCGGGCGGGGATGCTGGTCAATCAGGTCCGCATGGCCGGCGTGGTGCTGCTGCCGCCGGTGACGGATAATCCCGTCATCTTGAATGTGCTGCAGCGCGCGGCCGTACCCTATGTGCGCATCGCGCCCGACCGGGATATCGACACCTCCCCCATCGTGCGCATTGATGAATGGCAGGCGACGCGCGATCTGGCCGATCATCTGCTGGCCCTGGGCCATCGCCGCATCGGCTTCATCAAGGGTAAGCAGGCCCACGCCGCCACCCGCCTGCGCTATGCCGGTTTCTGCGAGGCGCTGGCCGACCGGGGGCTGGCCCCGGTGCCCGATCTGGTGGAACAGGGCGAATTCTCCTTTGAAACCGGTATGGAATGCGCCATGCGCATGTTGAACCGGCCCGACCGCCCCACCGCCATTCTGGCCAGCAATGATGAGATGGCGGCCGGTGCCATTGCCGCCGCCCGCCAGCTTTCCATTGCCGTGCCGGAACAGCTTTCCATCGTCGGTTTCGACGATATGCCCATCGCCGCCCAAGTCTGGCCGCAACTGACCACCATTCATCAGCCGGTCACGGCCATGGCGGAAGCGGCCGCCGACATGCTGGTGGAACTGATCCGCCGCAAGGATGCCGGCGTGTGGGACAATCCCCTGCCCCACCGTCACCTTGACCATAAGCTGGTCATCCGGGCATCCACCGCCCGCGCGCCCAGTTGAGTTTGTTCCCTCTCATAAACATTTTTCCCATCCAGCCCCAGCCCTGCCAGGAAGCCAGATATGACCGACGGCACCGCGACCAACCAGGCCCCCTTCCTGATCGCCGATATCGGCGGCACCAATGCCCGTTTCGCCCTGGTGGGCGAGAATGGCGCGCCTTACGCCGAACAGGTGCTGCGCTGCGCCGATTACCCGACGCTGACCGATGCGGCCCGTTTCTATCTGCTGGAACAGAAACTGCCGGTGGCGCCCAAGGTGGCCGCCTTCGCCGTCGCCTCCCCCATCCTGGGCGACCTGATCCGCATGACCAATCTGGCCTGGGAATTTTCCATCAAGGGCGTGCAGCACGATCTGGGGCTGACGCATCTGGATGTGATCAATGATTTCACCGCCGTGGCCCTGGCCATCCCCGAACTGGGGGAAGAGGACAAGGTGCAGGTGGGCGACGGCGCGCCCGTGGCCGGCCACCCCATCGCCGTGCTGGGGCCCGGCAGCGGGCTGGGCGTTTCCGCCCTGGTACCGGGCGACAATGGCCATTGGACGGCCCTGGCGACCGAGGGCGGCCATGTCACCATGCCCCCCATCACCGACCGCGAAAGTGCGGTGCTGGCGCAGTTGCGCAAACAATATGAGCATGTCTCCGCCGAACGCGTCGTCTGCGGTCCCGGTCTGGTGAACCTGTATGAGACACTGGCCTTCCTGGAAGGGGTTGAGCCGAAGAAGCTGACGGCGGCGGAGATTTCTGACCGCGCCGTGGCCGGCCGCGATCAGGTTTGTGTGGAGGCGCTGGACATGTTCTGCGCCATGCTGGGCTCCATCGCCGGCAATCTCACCCTGTCGGTGGGGGCGCGCGGCGGGGTCTATATTGCCGGCGGCATCATCCCCCGTTTCCTGGGCTGGTTCAGCCACAGCCGCTTCCGCAAGCGCTTTGTGGAAAAGGGCCGGATGCGCGCCTTCCTGGGGCCGGTGCCCACCTATGTCGTCACCCACCCCTACCCGGCCTTCCTGGGCCTGGCCGCCAAGGTGCGGCGCGCGGCGCATGGGGGGTGAGGCTTTCCCCAGCGGCGGGCCCGTGTCACCGGCCTGCCGCGGGGGGTTTCAGGAACGGGGGGTAAAGGACAAGTGCAGGTTCAGTGCCTTGGCCACCGCCATCAAGGTGGACAGGGTGGGATTGCCCTCCTCCCCCAATGCCTTGTAAAGGCCCTCGCGGGAAACACCTGTATCGCGGGACAATTGCATCATGCCGTGGGCACGGGCAGCAACCCCCAGCGCCCGCACCATGAAAGCCGGATCATCCTCTTCCGCCGCCGCATTCAGAAAGGCGGCTATGTCCTCGGCAGTTTGAAGATGCTCCGCCGGATCGAAAAGGGCGGTCTGGGTAAATTGGTCAGTCATTCCTCTTATGCCCTTCACCCCAACACCCCCATCGACAGGATGAACAGCAAAAACAGCGTGCTGGTGATGGAGGTGATGAGCAACAGGGCAACGGTTCGCCACAGCGCGCCGCCCACACCCAGGGCATAGGTGCCCTTCAGGTGGAAGAACATATGCACGGGCGGGGCCAGCAGCAGAATATTCGTCAGGCTGGAAGCCCAGCCGCTGTCGCTTTTCAACAATAGTGACAGCGCAATGAACAGCAAAGACATGAAGGACAGGGAATAAAGCGCGAATATGGCATGGTCATACATGACCACATCACGACGCCAGAAGAACAGCAGCCAAAGGAAAGGCAGCGAGATCGGGATCAGCATCCAGGAAAATTTATAGGCCGTATTCTGCAGCTTGTAGAGCAGCAGGTCCGGATTCTCCAGCTTGTGCTTGATCTTGGCTTCCAGCGCCGGGTTGCCGATATTCAGATTGGCATTCTTGCTCAAGACCTGCCCCAGCTGCGTGTTGCGGTCCAGTTCCTTGCCGTCCGGCGCGGCGGGGCCAGCCGTCGCCGATACCGTTTGTTTTACCGCATCCAGGGCCGTCTGCGCGTCGGCCACATCCGCTTGCGCCTTGGCCTGGGCTTGTTTTGCCGATGCCACATCGCCGCCGGCCCCTTCCACCTCGGCCAGTTTCACGGTGGCAGCGTCCAGCTTGGCCCTGGCATCGGCCAAGTCCTCTTCCAGGCTGGCCAAGGCGGTGGCGACACCCCTGTTATCCGCCGCCACCCCGCCTTCCGGCAGCTTGGCAACGCCAGCCAGGGAAAACACCATGAACATCATGAAGACGGTGAACAGGAACAGGGCCAGCGGGGAGACATAGCGGACCCGGTGGCCCTGGATGTAATCACGCGTCAGCCGGCCCGGCCACAGGATCAGGGCGGGCAGCGTATGCCAGACCTTGCCGTCGAAATGCAGGATGCCGTGGAAGAATTCCTCCACAATATGCAGCATGGAACGGTGGACATGCCCCACCTGCCCGCAGGCATGGCAGAAGCTGCCGACCAGGGCGGTGCCGCAATTGGCGCAGGCGCCATGGCCATGCCCTTTGCCATGGGCCTGATCAGGCTCCAGCACCGACGCCGCCAGGCCGGCGGTGGCCATGGCCCCCACCGATTCAAAATCCCCACTCATGTTACCCCCCGATAACCCCAACAAGGGAAGGTGCCAGTGCGGCCGCCCGGCTTTCAAGCGCTTCCTTGGGAGAAGCGCGGCGCTTGCGCAATTTTCCCCAGGAAGGGCGATGGTTTGCGATGGGGACAGGGCTGTTTCCCGGCGATATCGCAGGGAAATTGCCGCCCGATGGGGCTATGATTCCGTTCCCTGCTCCCCAAACGGATGGCTTTGCGAACCATGTCCTTCTTCGCCCCGCTGCGCCCGCAGCCCGCTGACGCGCTTCTGGCCCTGATCGGGCTTTACCGCGACGATCCGCGCCCGCAGAAGCTGGATCTGGGGGTTGGCGTCTATCGTGACGATGATGGCCACACCCCCGTGATGCGCTCGGTCAAGGCGGCGGAACGCCGCCTGCTGGAAAGCCAGGACAGCAAGTCCTATCTGGGGCCGGAAGGCAATGTCGCCTTCACCCGCCACATGGCCAAGCTTGCCTTTGGCACGGCGGTGGATGCCGCCCGGCTGACCGGTGTGCAGACGCCGGGCGGCACCGGCGCGTTGCGGCTGGCGGCGGAACTGATCGCCGCATCCCGCCCCGGTGCCCGCGTCTTTGTCGGCACGCCGACCTGGCCCAACCATCCGCCGGTCATGGCGGCCGCTGGGTTGAAGGTGGAGACGTTCCGCCATTTCGACGTGGCCAGCCAGCGCCTGTGCTTTGATGAAATGATGGCGGCCCTGGACAAGGCGGTGGCCGGGGATGTGGTGCTGCTGCATGGTTGCTGCCACAACCCCACCGGCGCCGACCTGAACCTGGAGCAATGGGCGGCGGTGGCCGAGCTGATGCAGGCGCGCGGCCTGTTCCCCCTGCTGGATCTGGCCTATCAGGGGCTGGGCCAGGGGATGGAGGAGGATGCGGCGGGCGTGCGGCTGGTGCTGCAGCGCTGCCCGGAGGCGCTGGTCGCCTATTCCTGCGACAAGAATTTCGGCGTCTACCGGGAACGGGTCGGCGCCCTGTTCGCCCAGGTGGCCGATGGGGCCGATGCGGAGCGGGTGAATTCCAACATGCTGCTGCTGGCCCGCGCCAACTGGTCCATGCCGCCCGACCATGGCGCCGCCGCCATCGCCCTGCTGCTGGACGATCCGGCCCTGACCGCCGACTGGAAGGTGGAGCTGGACCAGATGCGCGACCGGCTGCGCGCCGTGCGCCGGGCGCTGGCCAGCCATGGCGGGGCGCTGGCCCATGTCAATGAACAGCATGGCATGTTCAGCCTGCTGCCCCTGTCGCCGCCGGTGGTGGCCCGGCTGCGCACCGAACATGCCGTCTATATGGCCGGTTCGGGCCGCATCAACATTGCCGGGCTGACGGTGGAAACCGCCAGCCGCTTTGCGCAAGCCGTGGCCGCCTGCGTGTGAGGATTGCTGTCGGCCGATGGTGGGACGAAGCCCACCACCGGCCGATCCGCCAAAGCCCTTCAACAGAAAAAGGGGCGGCCCGTTGCCGGACCGCCCCTTTCGCTTTGTTCTGAACCGGTTGGGATCAGAACTGGTAACGAACACCAACCTGGATCTTCCAGACGGAAGCGCGGTTGTTGACCTGTTCTGTCACATCGCGGCCAGTGGAGGTGAAGACATACTGGCCATTCTGGATCGTGGCCTGCGGGCCGGCGATGGACTGGAAGAACGGCACGCTCTGCTGACGGCCCCAATTCTTGTTGATCAGGTTGGTCAGGTTGATGATGTCCAGCGTGAACTCGGCCTTGTGGCCTTCGATCGGCGTCGGGATTTCCTGGGCCAGCTTGGCATCGACCTGATAGGTCCACGAGCTTTCAAAGGCACCGCGCGGCACGATCCCGCCACGATACTTGTCCAGCCCGTTGCGGCTGATATAGGCATCCATATCGGCCGGCTTGATGGAGCCGGCAGCGTTCCAGTTCACCAGCGGATCGGTGGCACCGGTCGGCACATACAGGGCCTGACGCGCGCGGTTGCCACGGCAGGCCGGATCGCCGAACGGATTGGCCGTGGAGGAGCAGGAGAAGCTGTAGGTGTAGGGCTTGCCGGAGAAGGCCTGACCGAACAGGCTGATCGACGACTTGTAACCATCGAAATATTCGATGCTGTAGGTCGCGTTGGACGTGAAGCGGTGCTTCTGCTCGTACGAGGAAACGCCCAGCAGATCAGAGTTCGGATCGGTGGTCACGAACTGCTCGTAGTTGGAGCCGGCAACAGAGCTGGTGCCCTGGCTGGCATCATCCACATCCTGATAGGCATAGCCGACACCGAAATCGATGTTGCCGTAATCCGTCTCCCAATTATTGGAAGCGAACAGCGACAGCACCAGCCCCTTACCCTTGTCGGTATTGGTCAACACCAGATCGGAACCGGCCGGACGGGCAACCGTGGCACCGGCGGAATTGACCGTGGTCTGCGCCTTCTGGCCATAGATCGGGCGGCCATCCGGCGCGGTACCGGTCTGGACCAGACGCAGATCCTTGTAGAAGGTCGCATCATTGACGCGGGTATAGATCGCCTCAGCCGTGATCAGCCAGTTATCGCCCAGAACCGGAATATCCAGCTTCTGGTCGACCGCCATGCTGAACTTCCAGGAGGACGGCATCTTGAAGTTCGGGTCAAGCGCGTTGACGAAACCTTCGCCCAGCGCCGACAGGCGAGCCACGGCAGCCGTCGGCACCTGACCGGTCACGCCGTTCAGCAGGCCCGGAATAGCCCCGGTGACCGCATCGCCATTGGTGTCCAGGCTGCGCTGGGTTACGCCGTCATTGCTGTAATTGTTGGACAGCCAGACGGCCGGGCCGACACCGGAGAACAGGCCAGCACCACCACGGAACTTGGTGCTGTCCGTCGCCTCATAGGTGAAGCCCAGGCGCGGCAGCCACAGATCCTTGCCGTCCAGCGTCTCGGTGTTGGAGAAGCCGTAACGGGAAGCGAAATTGGCGTTGGCAACGGGCTTGTCGTCGCTCTTGAACAGTTCGTAGCGCAGACCGCCCTGCAGCTGGAAGTCCGGGGAGATGTCCCACGTATCCTGCAGGTAGAAGGAATGCTGCGTGTACTTCCAGTTCGCCGCCGCATCATTGGCGTTGCCCGACACCGCATTGGCGTAACGGAAGCGGTTGGCCTTGCGGGCCTGGAAATCAGCGATAGAAGCAAATTCCCACTGGCCCAGAGAGCGCTGCAGGAACAGGTTGAAGTAATCGTACTTGTCGTATTCGTAGCCGCCGACGATCTTGTGATCGCCCAGCAGATAGGTACCCTTCAGCTTGGCGCTATCGGTCGTGGTGGTCAGATAGTTGCTGTGCGAGGACAGGTCCGGACCAAACACGGCCTGGGTACCGCTGGTGCCCGGCGTGGTATTGACACGGAATTCGCCGAAGCCCAGGCCATTCAGCGGGTCACGCAGCGATTCCACTTCCTTGCGGGCCACCTTGACTTCGGTGGAGAAATCGGACGTCCAGTCGGAGAACAGCTGGAGCGAGTAGCTGTCCATGATCTGGGTGCGGTTGTAGAAATTCGACTGCAGCGACAGCGTGCGCGGCGTGGCGCTGGTGCTGGAGGTCGCGTCGATGATGTTGTTGCCCTCATTGCGCTGATAGGCAAAAGAGGCACGATGGTCGTCGTTGATATTCCAGTCCAGCTTGGTGAGGATCTTTTCATCCGCTTCCGGCAGGGTGCCGTCCGCCAGACCCAGCGTATCGTAGCCGTAGACATCCTTGGCGATCTTGCGGATCTGCTCCACCTGCGCGGTGGTGATGCCGGAAACCGGGTTGCCGAGGCCGCTGTCGGACGTGCCGAAAATCACCGGGGCCTGGTTACGATACTTCTCGTAATTGACGTAGAAGAACACCTTGTCCTGGATCAGCGCGCCGCCCAGCGAGCCACCCCAGGTGCGTTCCTTGTAGGGGCTGATCAGGTTACGGCGGCCGCCACTGCGGGTACCGGACAGGTTCTCATCACCATAATAGTAATAGAAGGAGCCGTGCGGCGTGTTTTCGCCCGACTTGGTGACGATGTTGATGGTACCGCCCTGGAAGCCGGAATATTCAACGTCGTAAGGGGCGGTCAGAACCGACAGGCCGCCAATGGCTTCAACGGAAAGCGGCGCGCGCTGGGTCGGATAGCCACCACCATTCAGGCCGAAATCGTCGTTCTGCTTCACGCCGTCAACCGTCAGGCTGTTGAAGCGGTTGTTGGAGCCGGCGATCTGGATGGCATTGGAATTGGTGACGTCAACAAAGACCTTGGGATCGTTGCGGACGATGTCCTTCAGATCGCGGTTGATCGTCGGGGCATTTTCGATCTGACGCTGATTGAAGCGGGTGCCGATGCCAACCGTGGTGGGCGCGGCGCGCTGCCCGGAAACCACGATCTCATTGATGCTCTCGCCCAGAACCAGATCCAGAGCATAGGGCTCACCCAGCGAGACAAACACGCCTTCAACCACCTGCGGCTTGGCATCGCTGCTGCTGACGGTCACGGTGTAGGGGCCACCGACGCGCAGACCGGAGGCCTGGAAGCGGCCTTCACTATTGACGGTCGTAACAGAACGGGTGCCCGACGGGGTATGGACGATTTCAACCTGGGCGCCAGCGGCCGGCGCACCGGACGACGTGGTGATGCTGCCCGTCATCGACGAGGTGGTCTGCTGTGCGAAAGCCGGCACAACCCAGGCAGAAGCAACGGCAATGGCGGCCACGCCGGCGCCAAGCTTCAAAGATCCCAGGTGGCGACGCAGCACGGAAGCCGCCTTTTTGTTTGGATTGCTCATTTACAATGCCCCCAATTACCGAGCCGTATGGATGGCGCGGACAAGACCAGATGCAGATGACGATTAAGTAACGCATATATTACAGTTCGATGACAACGCAGCTGGAAACTGGCCGTGCGGCGGTCGCGCGGGCTATATCTCGGTCAGCGTATCATTCGCGCCACAGTACCGCAGCGCACAGCGGGCAATAATCGCCAATTTGGCTTGCATCTGTGTGTTCGATATTGTCCTTCCTGTTGCAGCGCACCCAACCCGAGGCGCAGCAAGCGCCCAGCATGGAGCAATCCCGTGATTCGGACATTCCGTATTGCTGCTCTCACCAGCATCACCTTCCTCAGCCTTGGTGGCACCGCCTGGGCCAATGGCAAGGTGGAGCTGCAGGTTCTGGCCACCACCGATCTGCATATGTATCTGAAAGATTACGATTATTATGCGGATAAGCCGGACCCCGCGGTGGGTCTGGTGCGGACGACTCAGCTGATCCGGGCGGCGCGGGCGGAGAACCCCAATACGCTGCTGCTGGATAATGGCGATCTGATCCAGGGCACGCCGATGGGCGACTGGGTGGCGCGCCAGCGCGGCGTGACCAAGGACAAGGTTCATCCGGCCATGGCGGTCATGAACCTGCTGGGCTATGACGCCGCTGTACTGGGCAACCACGAATTCAATTACGGGCTGGACCTGCTGGGCGCCACCTATGCGGGTGCCAAATTCCCGGTGCTGGCCGGCAATGTGTTCAAGGTGGATGGTGACAGCGACCCGTCCAACGACAAGACGCTGTACCCCGCCTATGTCATCCAGGAACGCAAGCTGGTGGATGCGGAAGGCAAGAGCCAGACCATCAAGGTCGGCCTGCTGGGCCTGCTGACGCCGCAGATCATGATCTGGGACAAGGACAAGCTGGAAGGCCGCGTCACCACCCGCGACATCGTGGACATGGCGAAAATCTATGTGCCGGAGATGAAGGCCAAGGGGGCCGACGTGGTGATCGTCATGTCCCATGCCGGCATGTCCTTCACCCCGCGCCAGGGCGGGGAAGAAAACGCCTCCAACTATCTGACCGAGCTGCCGGGCGTGGATGCCGTCATCACCGGCCACAGCCACCGCGTCTTCCCGTCCAAGGATTATGACGGCTTGCCGGGGGCGGACCTGAAGCGCGGCACCGTGAATGGCAAGCCGCTGGTGATGGCTGGCAGCTATGGCAGCCATCTGGGCGTAATCAAGCTGACCCTGGAAAAGCAGGGCAAGGAATGGAAGGTGGTGGATGGCAGCGGCAGCGCCCGCCCCATCCAGCAGCGCCAGGATGGCAAGACCATCAGCAGCGAACCGGATGCCGAGGTGGCCACCCTGCTGACCCCGGCGCATGACGGTACGCTGGCCTATGTGCGCAGCCCGGTGGGCCGCACCACGGCCCGTATCCATTCCTATTTCTCCTATCTGGGCGACAGCGCCGGGGTGGATCTGGTGGCCAAGGCCCAACGCGCCTATATCGCGCGGGAACTGGCCAGCACCGATTATGCCAAGCTGCCGATCCTGTCGGCGGTCGCGCCCTTCAAGTCCGGCGGGCGGCCCGGCGTGCATTTCTATACCGACATCCCGGCTGGCGAAGTTGCCATCCGCAACGTCGCTGACCTCTATGTCTATCCCAACCAGCTGGCGGCGGTGAAGCTGACGGGCGCCCAGGTGCGGGACTGGCTGGAAGCCTCCTCGCGTGCCCTGTCCATCATCAACCCGAAATCCAGCGACCCGCAGCCGCTGGTGAACACGCGGGTGCCGGCCTATAATTTCGACATTCTGGACGGCGTGACCTATGCCATCGACCTGACCCAACCGGAACGGTTCGACCGGGATGGCAAGCTGATCAACCCGGATGCCCACCGCATCGTCAATCTGGCCTATCAGGGCAAGCCGGTGACGGATGACCAGCTGTTCATCGTGGCCACCAATACCTATCGCGCCAATGGCGGCGGCACCTTCCCGCACCTGGATGGCAGCAGCATGGTCTATCAGTCGCCGGATACGGTGCAGCAGGCCATTGTTGACTATGTGCGGACCAAGGGCGTGATCGACCCCACCACCGACAATACGTTCAGTTATGTGCCGCTGCCGGCCAATGTCACCATCACCTATGATACCAACCCGCAGGCGCAAGGCCTGCTGGCCGAACAGCCGCGGCTTTCCTATATCGGGCCGGCGGAAGATGGCTTCGCCCGGTTCAAGTTTGACCTGTCAGCCAAGGGTGGGGCGAAATGAGCCGGCCGCGCCTCTATCTGGCGGGGCCAGACGTCTTCCTGCCCGACCCCATGGCCGCTGCGGCGGCCATGAAGGCGATCTGCGCCGAGCTGGGGCTGGAAGGGGTCTTCCCCATCGATGCCGCCCTGGCACCCGCCGCCGGTGAGCCCGGCACCGCCTTCGCCGCCCGCATCCGGCAGGCCAATCTGGACCTGATCCGGGGGGCCGATGGCGTGATCGCCAATTGCAGCCCCTTCCGCGGGCCCTCGGTGGATGATGGGACGGCCTATGAAATGGGCTATGCTACGGCTTTGGGAAAGCCGGTCTTCCCCTGGGCGGGCGATATCCGCCCGCTGCTGCAACGCACCCAGGCACGGCAATATCTGGCGCATGATGGCCGCGTCTGGCGCGATGCCGACCAGATGGAGGTGGAGGAATTCGGCCTGCCGGTGAACCTGATGCTGGTCGACCCGGCCACCGGGCCGGTGGCCGGCAGCTTCGAACGCGCAGCAGAAGCAGCGGCCAACTGGTTCAATCGGGGACTTTAAGTGTCTGTCTGAAGTGCTTTTTATTCGTTATCAATGTCTTACTATATGTCCTCCGTCACCCCGGCGAAGACCGGGGTGACGGCGATACAGAAAGTCAATTCGTTTAATACATTGACGAAACATTTTCCGGACAGATGCTAAGAGGAGAATATCACCCTTTGGTCAGGTTCGCACCCGCGTAGAACACGATAGCATGAAAGGAAGCTCATCCCGGCAAATCGACATTGAATGATCGGACCCTTCCGTGCGCCTTTGTGAATGCTGCATAACAGTTCGGTCATTTAACATTTGCCGGGTCAGGCTTGGCCTTCTGCTTTCGCTCTTCTTATGCTTCAGCTTTCCCGGTCTGGCGGCTGATCTACGCGTCGGGGTTGCCGCCCTGCCGCGCAGTGCCGATCCGCATTTCGGGGCCAGCCGGGTTGAACAGTTCCTGCACAGCCAGATCTATGAGGGGCTGGTCGATACAGACGCGCAGGGGCGGCCGGTGCCACGGCTGGCGGAACGCTGGGAACGGATTGATGACGGGGCCTGGCTGTTCCGGCTGCGCCACAATGTCCGCTTCCAGAATGGCCAGCCCTTCACCGCCCGCGATGTGATCTTCAGTTTCTGCCGCACCGGTATGATCCAGGGCAGCGCCCACCCATTCGCCCATCGGCTGGCCGCCGCCGAGACAGTGGAGATGGTGAATAATTTCACCCTGCTGATCCGAATGCGGGACCGTGACATGTTGTTCCCGCGCGAAATCGCCAGCATCCCCATCGTTGCCGCCCCGGCTGGGGTCGCGGATGACTGGCATTATGATAGCGGCACCTGTCAGCCGCCGCTTGATCCGGATGACAAGGCGACCAGCCTGGATTTCGGCGATCCGGGCCTGGGGGCCGGTACGGGTCCGTTTCGCCTGCGCTCTTACCAGACAGACGAGATCGTGGCGGTGCGAAACCCCGATTATTGGGGGGAGCTGGCGCCCTGGGAGCATTACCGGCTGATCCGGCTGGCACCAGAGGAACAGGTTGCCGCCGCCCTGGAAGGAAAGGTGGATGTTCTGGACAATCCACCGCTGAACGCCATGGAATTCCTGAAGGGCAAGGATGATCTGCGGCTGGTCAGCTTTCCCTCTACCGCGCTGTCCTATTTACAGTTCAACCGGCGCAAGGAAGGGGGCGACAAGGCAAACCATCTGCCATTCCAGGATGTGCGGGTAAGACAGGCCATCAATCTGGCCATCCCCCGCAACGTGCTGGCCCAGCGGGTGCTGGCGGGTGTGGGCAGCCCGGCCGGACAGATGCCCTTGCAGGGCAGTCCCAGCCATGCACCGGATTTGGCGATTCCTGACCATGATCCGGTGCAGGCCCGGCGCCTGCTGGCCGAGGCGGGCTATCCGGCGGGGTTCCAGGCCGTGCTGGTAACGGGGGTGGCACAGCGCCGGGTGGCCGATGTGATCGCGCATTTCCTGGCCAATATCGGCATCCGCATCACCGTGCAGGAAGAAACACAGGATCGGTTGATCCCAAGGCTGATTGCCGGGGATTTCGATCTTTATTGCGTCGGGTGGATTTTTGACCCCAGCGATATTCCCGGTTCCTATCAAGCCCTACTGGGCTCCGGCAGTCTGGACGGGCGGCGGGGGCTGAATAATTACGGTTTCTATGAGAACAAGGAACTGGACCGGCTGCTGGCCCGCATCCGCTGGGAACCGGCAGCGGCCATGCGGGACCAGCTGACCCGGCGGGCCAGCCGGTTGATGCATGATGATGTCGCCTGGATCCCCCTCGCCCACACAACCAGCCGCTGGGTCTTGCGCGCCGGGCTCTCCATGGAAGGCCGGCTGGATCGTTCGCTGCGGGCCAACCGCGTGCGCCCTGACGAAACCCAGGCTGATGCAGCCAAACCATCATCTCCCACCCAGCCTTGAAAGACCATGATGGCGGGGACAGGCGGCAGCAAAAAGCCCTGCCCGGGTGAGCCGGACAGGGCTTTTTTTCGCATCCGAAGCAGCAGAACAGGGCGCTTACGCGGCTTTCACATCCGCCAGGAAGGTGCTGACCACATCCGTCAGCTGGTTGGATTGCTGCTGTACATTGGAGGCCACGCCCAACACCTGGATGGCCGCCGTCCCCGTCTCCCCCGCCGCGGAGCGGACGCAGACGATGGTGGACGATACGTCATGGGTGCCGATGGCCGCCTGCTGCACATTGCGGGCAATTTCCTGCGTGGCTGCCCCCTGTTCCTCAATCGCGGCGGCGATGGCGGCGGAGATTTCATTCACCTTGGCAATCGTACCGGTGATGGACTGGATGGCCGCCACGGCCTGCTGCGTGGCATCCTGCACCTGCTGCACCTGGCCGCTGATCTCCTCCGTTGCCTTGGCGGTCTGGTTGGCCAGGCTTTTCACCTCACTGGCCACCACGGCAAAGCCTTTACCGGCCTCCCCGGCGCGCGCCGCCTCAATGGTGGCATTGAGCGCCAGCAGGTTGGTCTGGCCGGCAATATCCTGGATCAGCTGCACCACAGTGCCAATCCGGCCCGCCGCTTCCGACAGGGTGGCAACGGTTTCGTTGGTATGTTCGGC
This sequence comes from Niveispirillum sp. BGYR6, assembly GCF_027568365.1. Classification (NCBI taxonomy): domain Bacteria; kingdom Pseudomonadati; phylum Pseudomonadota; class Alphaproteobacteria; order Rhodospirillales; family Azospirillaceae; genus Niveispirillum; species Niveispirillum sp. BGYR6. The sequence continues at coordinate 96,698 of NZ_JANLNL010000008.1, forward strand.
CTTTTCATAGGCTTCGCGGGTCACCTGGGCGCTTTCGGCCACACGCCGGGTGATTTCCTCCAGCGAGGCGGAAAGTTCCTCCGTCGCCGATGCCACCGCCTGCACATTGGCGGATGCCTGCTCAGCCGCGCCGGCAACGGTGACAGACTGGTTGCTGGTCTGCTCCGACAAGGCCGACATGGATTGGGCAGAGGCGCGCATCTGCGTGCTGGCGGCCCCCAGCTGCCCGACCAGGGACTGAACCTGGTTGTCAAAGCCCCGCATCAGCGCTTCCAGCCGCTGGGCGCGCTTCTCCCGCGCTTCCCGCTGGGCGGTCTGTTCCGCCTCCAGGCGCTGGCGTTCCAGGCCATTGGTCTTGAAGACCTCCACAGCGCGGGCCATGTCCCCCATCTCGTCACGATGATGGGTGAAGGGCACATCGACCGTCAGATCGGCATTGGCCAACCGCCCCATGGTGCCGGTCAGGGCTGCCACCGGGCCGGTAATGGAACGGGCAATGATCCAGGAGACGGCGGCCCCAAGCAATACCGCCACAATGCCCAGCGCAATGCTGGTGGTGCGAGACGTGTCAATCCCGGCCACGACCTGCGGCCCCAACTGATCCTGGACCGCCGTTTGCGAGCTGCGCAGCCGCCCGGTCACTTCGGTGAAACGGTCGCCGGTCGGCACCAGCCGATCCTGCGTCAGCCGGGTCTGCGACAGCAGCCATTCCTTATTCTGCTTAACCCCAGCCATATAGGCGTTAATGCCCGTGACAATGTCGGTTACCACGGCGCGCCGCGCCGGGATCTGGGCCAGTTCGCTAAAGCTTTTCTCGGCTGCCTCCAGGGTTGCCAGCCGTTCATCCAGGGTGGCGGCGGTCTTGTCATCCCGCCGGTTCAGCAGGCGCTGCATCTCCAGCCGCACCAGCAGATAATCCTGCATCAGCTGGGCCGAGCGGCTGCCGGTGCGCGCGTCATTCTCGGCGGCGGCCACGTCAATCAAGGCGTCCAGTTTCAGCCGGACTTCCGGGCCGATCTTGTCCAGCACATTCGCCGTCAGGCGGTCCATCTCCTGGTCCAGCTTGGTGACCTGCGCGAAGAGGGATTCATAATCAGTAACAATCCCCTTCACCTCCTCCAGCATCTTGCGACGCTCCGGGTTGGTCACCGACTGCTCGGTCTGGGCAATCAATTGTTCCAATTCACGCAGCAACGTGGCGACGCGGGCGCTGTGCTCTTCCTCTCCCCCCAGCAGGAAGTCCTTCACCGAAGCGCGCACATCATCCGCTTTGGCATCCACCTGCCCCAGCAGGTTGGAATTGCGGGCGATCCGCCGATATTCGGTAAAATTACTGCCGATGCCGAACAAGGACCAGATGGATAGCGTTACCATGGCCAGCAGAATGACCAGCAGCAGCGCCTGTCCACCGACAATGCGCTGCGACACCTTAAAGCGATCAAGTTTCATGAGAACCCCCACACCCCGTCTGCCACGCTGAGGCCTCGCTGCAACACTGAACGGGCAGCGGTTGTCAGCACAACCCATGAACAGGTATGAGACTAGATCACGCACATAGGAGTACACTGACCAGAAGGTTAGGATGTACTTTAGGTTAGTTTAATATGTTTATCCAAATGTTAATTTATTGATTAAAAATGTGGCACTGACAGGTTTCACTTGTCAAAATTTTTGCTTACTTATCATTAATATCGCCTTCTTGAATAATATCGCCTTCTTGAACCCTTAGGCGGATCAAGCTGCGACAGGCCGGAATACATATCCCACCCCATAGACAACACTGATCGGCAGCTCCATCCCACAGAACTGGGCAACCTTGCGGCGCAGTCGACTGATCAACCCATCAAGATTACGTTCGTTGTAGCGCATGGAAGGACGGTCCAGGGCAGCGATCAGATCCTGCCGGGGAATGGCGCTGCCGCGCGCCTTCATCAACTTGGCAATGCAGGCAAATTCCGTTGCCGTCAGTTGTACCTGGGCGCCGTGCGGGCTGGTCAGGCACCAGCTGGTATCCTCCAGCCGCCAATCCGTGACGGGGCGGGCATGGGCGGGCTTAGGTGCCACCGTCACCGTCTCTGACAGGCGGCGCAGCAGGCTGCGCACATTGGCCTCCACTTCCCGCAGGCTGGCATGTTTCACCAGATAGATATCGGCACCGCTGGCCAGCCCCTCTACCTTGTCCTCCACGCCCCCCATGCCGGTCAGCATGATGATGCCGCAGGAAAGCCCGTAACGGCTTCGAATTTCCCGCGCCAGATCAAAGCCATGGCAATCCGGCAGCCCGACATCCAGGATGACCAGATCAAAACTCTGCTGCGCCAGCAGGGCGCGGGCCTCTGCCCCATCGGCGGCCCCGATGGCGCCATATTGTTTCAGGCAGAGATAGTCGATCAGGTCGTTGCGCGGACCGTCGGCATCTTCGACCACCAGGATCTCAGGCATGGGCTAGCTCCCGTTCCGGTTGGGGGGCCGTCCGCACCGGCGGGTGCGGCGGCAGGCGCAGGGTGACCAGGGTGCCGCAATTATCCGGGCCGGGATCGTGGCGCATCTCGCCCCCCATCTCGGTCAGAAAGCGGCGAACGATGAAAAGCCCCAACCCCGTCCCGGCCTGGCGGTTGGTGTTGGAGGCACGATAGAAACGCTGGCCGATGGAAGCGCGTTCCAGCGGCGGGATGCCAATACCGCGATCCGTGATGGTCAGCAGCAGACCATTGCCGTCGCGGGCCAGGGTGACCAGCACAGGACTGTCAGAAGGGGAATATTTCAGGGCATTTTCCAACAGATTACGCAGGACGGCGCTGAGCAGGGCCGGATCGGCCATCAGGGGCAAGCTGGCCGAAGCGGCGGTCAGCTGCACCCGCGTGGCCGCCCCCATATGGGCCAGCCCTTCCAGCACAGTGCCCAGCAGGACCGACACGTCCAGCATCTCTGGCCGGGGGCGGACATGACCCGCCCGTTCCTCATCCATCACCCGTTCAACCAAGCCCCCCACCCGGCGCACGCCATCGCGGATATCCGCCAGCCGGCGCTGGCCGGTGGGGGGCAGTTCCTGGCAGGTCAGCTGCAGCATCTCCGTCGCCCGGTCGATCCCGGCCAGGGGGGTGCGTATCTCATGGGCAACAATGTGCAGCAGCTGGCGATGCTCGGCGTGCAGCTGGCGCTCCGCCGCCAGGGTGGCTGCCAGCTGCTGTTCCAGATGGCGGCGATGCTCCACCTCGTGCGCCAGCTCGGCATTGCGCTGGCGCAGGCTGTGCTGCAGCCGCGCGCCCAACATGGCCAGAAAACAGATGAACCAGAGGTGATGGGCAATGGCGGATTCGATCACCGTCCAGGGGAAGAACATGCGCGGGTCAATCACCCCATCCAGACGCAGCGCTAAACGGTAAAGCGACCAGCCACTCTGTATCCCGAGATGAATAAGAACGGCCGGCAGCAGCGTGTAGCGCAACCAGCCGCAATCCCCCCGCAATCGCCAGAGAACAGGCAGAGCCGAACCAAAACAGATGAGCCCCAGGGTGCCTGCGCAGATGGAGCGCAGCGCGCCATCCGCCGGATTAATCAGCAGGGTCGCGGGCCAGTAAATCGCCGTGAAGATAATGCTGAACGGCACCAACCAGCGACGGGGGGGCGCGCCCAGAAAAACCATCACCCCGTTCACGCACAGGGGCACAGAGGCAGAGATCAGCAATGCCGGAACATAACCCGTCATTCCGGTCAGAAAGCCCGGCCCCGGATTGTAGAAAATTCCAGCAATCGCCGCCAGTGCCCCGACAATGAACCCCCCTGCAATCAGGGGAACCCCCGCCAAATGCCGATACGCCCCCCAGATCGCCACCGATATGGCAGCGTTCAGCATGGTCATGATGAACAGCAGGATCAGCAGGGTGTTCATAGCATATAAGACTATGATATCAATGGTGGAAGATCATTAATATATATCACTAATTTTTTTATTACAAAGGACAAGATCAAGGAATTTTCAAATTTTAACGTCGAAATATCCCAATTTCGGTCTTTTTGATTTAGATTAACGCATTAAAATTATTAATAAATTCAGAGATAAAATATAAATCTCTACTTATTTTTCTATTCAGAAAATTATTTAGAAAACACACACAACTCTATGAATGTATTTTCGAGAAAAAATGCAGAAAAGTTCTTTTTTAATTTCAAAACCGATCATTTATTAATTTCAACCCAACCGTTAACGCTCCCCTTCTCCAATATCCAGAAGGAAACAAACCGGTTGTTGAGTGATAGCATTGGTCAAAATTCTTGACTGATGGGACGGCGGCAAGGGCCGCGCGGCCATACCACAAGGGCCGGTATACTACCCAGCCCGATCCCCGCGGACAGGGACACCCAGGCCCTGAATCATACCAGTTCGCCGAGGGTTTGACCCTCGGCGGATTGGAGGCCGGCGACTGCCGGCCCGCCGCTTGGTAGCGGCGTAAGCCAAGCCCACGGATGCAGGCACCCGGCGCCTGAGGGAACCTGAAATCCCCCTTGATCGGTCACGATCAAGGGAGATTGGCATCAGACTTTCATCCACAGGGCGGCCATAACCCCCCGCTCATTGCCATCATTATGGCCGGCCACGGCCTGATTGACGCCGACCTGCAGCGACAGGTCGTCCGTTAACTGATAAACGGCGGAAACCTGCAACTTATGCCGACGGAACTCCCCATAGCCGGGGCCGGCATCGCCGGTGCTGACGGTATTGAAAGATTGCAGCAGCACCTGCAGATCGCTATCGGCGCGCAGGCCCAGCGTCAGGTCCAAACTGACCTCATTGGCCGGCGGGCCGGTTCGTTCCCGCCAGGCCACCTGCCCGTCAAAAAAGGCCGGCAGCCCCGCCACCGTCAGGTTGGTGCCATAGAGGGCGCGAATTTCCAGATCCAGGTGGCCGGAGCCCAGCGCCGGGTTCCGGTCCGGGTTATAGAAGAAGGGCAGCCGCGCCATCGGCTGCAGGGAAATGATGCTGTCACGTCCATGCCAGACGGCAAAGGTGCCGCCTACCTCGGTATCGGTCACGCCGAAGGTGTGATCGGTACCGCCGCCGCTGCGATCAGCCGACAGGCGCTGCAAGGTGGGTTTGACAAACAGGCTGGCATCCCTCACCACGCCCCAGCTGGCCAGCGAGGAAAACTCCCATTTGCTGAACTCCAGGCTGCGGCCATTATTGCGGCCGTCGAACCCGGTATCGGACGTGGAGGTGGCCAGGCTGGTGATGATCTGACCGGTCCCTTCCGCTTGGGGCCAAGCCCCCGCCAGCCCCTGCTGCGGGAACAGGATAAGGCCCAGCAGCAGCACGGACAAAAGGACAAGACGCTTCATCACACCGGTCACCCGCATATCCTCACATCATCCCGGCAGACGGAACATCATCCGCCACGGCGCGGTTCCCGCCATCCAGCTTTGCCTGTTCCCGCGCCGCCTGGGCGCGCGCCTCCAGCCCATCCCCACGGGCACAGCCGATGCTGAGCGTGATGCAGGGCCAGCCGGAAGAGCGCGGGTGCGGGATCGTCGCATCATAGATGGCGCGGCACAGCGTATCGGCCAGCAGCAGCGCTTCCTTCGCCGTCGGCCGGCGGGCCAGCAGGGCGAAGGCCCCGTCGGGCAGCACCAGCATCTGGTCGCCCACCCGCCCCGGCACCGCGCCCAGCAGGGTCAACACCTGGCGTTTGACCAGGGCTGCCCCCGTCTCCCCCGCCGCCACGGACAGGTTGGTCCAGCCATCAATCTCCCCGCTGAACAGCCAGAGATCGGCGGCCAGCCGCCCGGAAAGCAAGGCGGGCAGGGCGGAAAGGTCGGGCAGGCCGGTGCCGGGATCGATGCCGGTCAGGCTTGGCTTGTCCCGGCGCAGGGCGGCATTGGCTGCCGCCAGTGCCGCCTCCCGCTCCCGCCGGCGTTCTGATTCCAGGGCCAGCCGCAGCGCCCCGCGCACGCGGGTCAGCAATTGTACCTGGGTCACCGGCTTGGTGACATAATCAATGGCCCCGGCCATGAAGGCATTGACCAGACAGGCCTCATCCTCCCGCCCCGAGACAACGATGACGGGGATTTCCGCCAGACGCGGGTTGGATTTGATCAGGCAGACCGCTTCAATCCCATCCTGACCCGGCAATTCCACATCCATCAGGATGGCGCTGACCAGGGGGGGCGGACCGTTACGGCGTTCCACATCCAGAATACGGTAGGCTTCCTCCGCAGAGGCCGCCTCCAGCACCGACAGATTGCCAGCGCGCAGCATATGGCCCAGCAGCATCCGCACTTCGGGTACATCGTCGATGATCAAAATCATGGCACCTGCCCCCGCCCGCTCTCACCGTTTCTGCCGGCTTGTGATTGATCCGGCATCCGCCACAGACGCCAACTCCCCTGGCTGGTCACCAGCGTACCGCCAGCCGGCCCATCCCGCCACAAGGTGGGAAAGGCCCGGCTGATCCGATCCCGCATCCCGCGTGGGCTGGCAGGATCCTGCAGCGCCACATAGGCTGTTGAAATATATCCGGCAATCATGTCGGCTTTAAGCCGGTCAGTGCTGGTCAGCACCAGACCATCCGCCCCACCCCGCGCTGGCACCAGCATACCCGAAACATCCGCATCAAGCGCGATATCATGGATATCCCGCAGCTGGCGACCAAAGGCGGCATCATCCGTCATCTGCGCTTCTGCCACCGGCTGCCCCGCCAGGGCCAGCCGCCAGGCGGTGGCGACCGGTGCCGGCTGATAGCCCTGCACCAGCCAGCCGCCGGCTAGGCTGACCAGCGCCAGCAGCAGCGCCACCGGCGCCGACAGCCGGGCCGGCCGCGCGGCCACCAGCGCCATGACACCAAGCGGCACCAGATAGGCCAGCAGGCGGGACGGATGGTCCAGATAGCGGGTCAGGGAACCGATGGCGATGGCTGCCAGCACCGCCAGCGCCAGCATCAGCAGGGTGAAGCGGGCCTGCCGGTCCACCACCCGGCCCAGCGCTGCCGGCAGCAGCGGCAAGCCCAGCAGCGCCATCAAGGCGCCTACCAGCAGGGAACCCGGCAGCGTATGCCCCCCGCCCAGCAGCCAGGGATGCGCCCCCATATTGGCCGCCGCCCCCCGGATCACCGCATCCACCCCGGCGGCGAAGGCCAGGGCCGAGCCGCCAAAGATCCAATTGACATAGAGATAGCCGAGCAGGGTGAAACAGCCCGGAAACAGCAGCACCAGCAGCACCCCGACCGGCGACCGGGAAATCAGGCCCGGCGGGGCCAGCACCACCATGAAGGGCAATAAGCCCAGCACCAGATACGCCCCGGAGGCCGAGGAGAACAGCATCAGCGCCAGCGCCACGCCCACCAGGGCCATGGCGTTGACATCCCCGCTATGGCGCATCCGGATGGCCGCCGGCACCAGCAGGCTGAAGGCAAACACACCCAGCGGCCCCCCGCTGCCCCCGGCAATGGCCTGCTGCAAGGACGGTTGGGCCAGCAGGATGAGCGCGATCAGACCGGCAGGAAACCGGCCGTAACCCGCCCCCTGCAGCAAACCCGCCCACAGTGCCGCCATGGCCGCCCCCACCAGCACATTGACCAGCAAGGGCAAAGGCACCCCCGCCGTTCCCGGCAGCAGGCCCGCCAGCAGATCGGTGGACAGGGCCAGCGGCGGGAAGCTGATGGCAAACAGCTCCCGGAAGGCGCTGGCATCAGAGGCGGCCACCAGGGCGGTGCGCCAGCGGTCAATGCCGATATCCGCCAGATAGCCATTATCCAGCACGCGCATCGTCAGCAGGCCGCAGATCAGCAGCCCGGCCACAAACCAGAGAAGATAGAAGGACAGGGTGGAGGCCGGGTGGCGGACCGCTGCCGCCTCTCCCCCCACGCGCCGCCGGCGCGCTTGCGCATCCATGGCCGTCACTGGTTCATGCTGGCCATCGCCTTGGCCACCTCCTGCTTGGTCACAGCGGAGAGGCCGTGCTGGGTCTTTTCCCAATAGAAGGGGTTGCGCACCAGCTGCCACAGCGCCTTATAGGCCGCCACCGACATCAGCGCCCAATAGCCCGCCACCGTCAGCCCCCAGGGCGCCAGATTCATCCAGCCCCGCTTTACCGGGGCGATGATCGACAAATAGGTGAACAGGCCATTGCCGGCCAGCAGGTTGAACAGCGACAGGTATAACAGCGCCGTCGGGAACAGCTGATCCAGGAAGGCGCCGCCAAACAGCAGCCAGAACAGGTAGAAGCCCCAGAAGATCGGGTTGAGGATGCCCGACAGCATGGTGCCGCCGACAAAGAACTGAAAGCCCCAGAATCCTCCCGCCCCCACCGAGCGGTAGAGGCGCCAGGGATGGCGCATATGCACCAGATAGGTCTGCATATAGCCCTTGATCCAGCGCGAACGCTGCCGGATCCAGTTGGGGATGGAGACGTTGGCTTCCTCAAACGTGGTGGAGTTGCAGACGGCCACCCGATAGCCCTTCTGCGTCAGCCGCACGCCCAGATCGGCATCCTCTGTCACATTGAACGGATCCCAGGAATGGAGCTTGCGCAGCACATCCATCCGGAAATGGTTCGACGTACCGCCCAGCGGAATGGGAATGCGCAGCCGTTCCAGCCCCGGCAGCATGTAATCAAACCAGAGCGAGTAATCGAGCGTGAACATCCGGGTCAGCCAGTTCTCCTCCGCATTGAAATAATTCAGGCGGCACTGGATGCAGGCGACCTCCGGTCCGGCCTTTTCAAAGGCGATGACCACTTTCTTCAGCTGATCCGGTTCCGGTTGATCTTCGGCATCGAAGATCACCAGATAATGACCCCGGGCAAAATTGATGGCATAGTTGCAGGCCTTGGGCTTGGTCTGCGGCTTGGAGGCCGGGACACGGATAATCTCGAAGGAGCCTTCCAGACCCAGGGCCTTGGCCGCATCAATGGTTTCGCGGTCACCTGCCTCCAGCACCAGCTTGATATCCAGCTTGGCCATCGGATAATCCAGCCGCCGCAGGGCGGCGGCCAGGATGGGCAGCACCTCCGGTTCCTTATACATCGGCACCAGCACGGTGAAGACCGGCAGGTCATCATCCTTCAGCGCCTTCACCTCCGCATCGGTCACCTTGCGGTCCACGACGCGGGCATTGGCGCCGAAGGCCACCAGCACCGATTTCAGCACGAAATTGCCCAGATAGAAGACCGCCATCACCAGATTGAAGGCGATCAGCGTGCCCACCGGGGCAAAGGCAAAGCCGGCCAGCAGCACGGTAAGGCAGAGATATAAAAACAGCCCCTGCTGCGGCGTCACCACCTGCTTGGCGGAGCTTTCCGGGTCCATATCGGCCAGCCCGAACACGGCCTTGTGGCTATATTCTTTTTCGAAGGTGCGCTGCAGGGTCCAGAGAATGTCGAACTTGGAGGTGACGACCATCCAGACATCCGGCCCAAAATGCCGGCGCGCGAACAGCAGCGCCTCCGGCCCCGGATCGGCGGTGGCGACAATCACCTGCCCGCCCTGCCGCCGCCAGGGCAGCAGCAGCAGGCGGGCATAATCATCCATATGTTCCGCCCGCGCCAGGGTCGGGTCGGGCCGCGCCTCCATCAGATCCATGAAGGCCAGCCCGAACCGGTCGGCCAGGGTGCGGTAAAAATCGCGTGGCTTCACCATGCCCTGGGAAATGACGATATCGCCGAAGCGCACGTTCCATTGCCGCTGCAGTTCCAGCGCACGCTCCAGCTGGTCCAGCCGGAGCAGGCCGTTGGCAATCAGCAATTCACCGATAGGGGGAGAGGAGAAGCTGTTCATCCCATCAACCCCGCTCAGGCCTTGGGCTTGGAACGGCTGCGATACCAGCGGGCGGCGATGCCGGCCACGGCGGCGGTCAGCGCCACCCAGACGCCAGCCACCAGCAGGATGCGGAAACGGTCCACCCAGTCAGCCCAGGCCGATGCCTCGCCCACCTCCACCCGCACCGCGCGTTCGCGCAGCGTATCCAGGCTCATCAGCAGGCCGCTGGCATCGGCGAAGGCGACATTGCCCTTATCCAGCGCCAGGGCCGCCGGCACCGGGATCGGCCCGCTGCCGCCCGATTGCAGCACCAGGCCCGGCTGCCCGCCGGCCGTGGCCAGCTGGGCCACCAGCAGGCCTGGCGTGCCGGAGACATCCAGCAACAGGCGCTTCTGCCGGTCCACCACCTTGACGAACCCTTCCTCCATCGCCACCGGCAGATCAATGCCGGTGGGCAGTTTGCTGCCGGGCAGCAGCAGGAAGGGCCGCGTCGGCGCCTTGCCCTCATCCAGGACCACCTGCAGACCCTGGCTGCTGGGGGACAGGCCGTTCAGCGCCTTCACCGCCAGAGCCAGGGAATTGGCGGGGTCGGCCAGGGCCGCCTGTGGCACCACCACCATCAGCCCCTCGGCAAAGGCGGAACCCAGGGCGTAGAAATCAGCGGGGTCAGCCTTGTCGGCCACCAGTTCCACGGCACTGCCCGGCAGCAGCTGCGCCGGGGAGGCCAGGGGCGCATCCTTGCAATTGCCGGCGACCGGCTGGCGCTGCAGCACCACACGGATGGCATTGCTGCGGCCCAGCAGCCCGTCGGGCAGCGGCACCGTCAGGGCGCGGGCCTGGGCGCCGCCATCCAGCGTCACCGAGCGCAGCAGCAGGTCATTGACGAAAATATGGGCCAGCTGCGGCTGGCTGGTCATGGCAGCACCGGGCGCCAGCTCAATGCGCAAGGCGGCCGGGCGCTTGCCCTTGGGCACCATGGCATAATCCAGCCGCAGCTGCCATTCGCCCCGGTCGACCACCTCCTGCACGCCCTGGCCCAGCCCCAGCCGGGTAAAGGCGATGGCGTCGGGATCGGGTTTCACCGCCGGCTGGCTGGCACGCGGTGTGACCTGCGCGCCCCCCGCCAAAGCCCGCCAGTCGGACGCCAGATACAGCGCCGTCTGCGCATTGGCCCCGTCGGTCAGTGCCACCAGGGGGAAGCGGCCATTGCGCAGCAGGCGGGCCGTCCCGCTGCCGTCCCCCTTCAGCGCCGCCAGTTCGGCGGCGGGCGCGATGATGATTTCTGCCGGGGCCTGTTCCGGTTCCACCGGCAGGCTGGCGGGCAGCCGCAGGAAGCTGACCTTGTGGCCCTGACGGCCCAGTTCTGCCGCCAGCACCAGGGCCGCTTCGTAATGGTCCCGGCTCAGCGGTGCCGCCGACAGGGCGATGCGGACATGGCGCGGCAACACCGCCATGGCGGCGCGCAGGCTGGTGATGGCAGCGGGATCGTAGCTGTAATGCAGCGCCGTTTCCGGCGCCAGGGTGACATAACCGCCGGGCAGACGCTGATCAGCGCAACGATCATCGGTCCAGGCCGCACCATAGGTGAAGCCGACCCGGACATAATCCTGACCCTGCCCCGTCCGCGCCACGTCCAGCGCCAGCGGCACAGCGGCGGTGCCCAGCACCCCGCTCCAGCGCGGGCGGCCGTCAATGGCGATCTGCGCCGCCGCGCGGATCGGGCCGGGAATGGCACTGTCCAGCACCCCTTCCAGCCGCAGCCCGCTGACCGGTACACCGTCCGGCACGGGGAAGAACAGGTCGCGCTGACCGGAAAAGCCGTTGAAGCTCAGCCCCTCGGTAAAGCCCAGTTCCGCCAGCGTCACCTGCCGGTCCAGCAGGCGCGGTGCCTTGGCCAAGGCCGCAGGGGCGGGGGTAGGCGGCGCCACGGGTGCGGCCGGGGCCGCCTCCGTCTTGGGCTTTGCCACCGCTGCCGGTTTCTTGGCCGCCGCATCGGCAGCCAGGGGGAAGGCCATGGCGACAGTGGCCAGAAGGACAGTCTGCAACATGGTCTTCATGGAAAAGTTCCTGTAAAGGGCGGGGACGGTCGGCATGATCGAGGAAAAGGAGAAGGGTTGATGATAGCGCGGCGGCATTTCCTGGCCCTGCCTCTGATGCTGGCCCTGCCGGGCTGCTGGCCGGCGGGTGCTGCCCAGCAGGCGGGGCCCTGGCGCGGCGTCAACCTGACGCGCACGCCGGAAGCGCCCTTGGGCAGTGCCGCCTGTGGCCGGTCGCTGGCGATGCTGAAGGCGCTGGGGGCCGATGCCGTGGCGCTGGTCTGTTTCTTCTGGCAGGCCAAGCCGGAAAGCGCCGACATTGCGCTGGGCAGCGACATCCCGCTGGAAGAGCTGCGCGCCGGCATCCGCCAGGCGCGCGGGCTGGGGTTGAAAGTGCTGCTGAAACCCCATGTCTGGGTGCCGCAGACCTGGGCCGGCGCCGTCAATCCCACCGGTGACGGCGCCTGGGAGCGTTGGTTCAGCGGCTATGGCGCCGGGCTGGAGACCCTGGCGCAGTTGGCCGCCGCCGAGGGGGCAGAGGGCTTCGCCATCGGTACCGAACTGCGCGGCACCAGCCACCGGCCGGAATGGCGGGAAATGATCGCCCGCGTCCGCCGGCATTATCAGGGGCTGCTGACCTATGTCGCCCATTGGGATGGGGAGGTGCTGCGCGTCCCCTTCTGGGATCTGCTGGATGTGGCCGCTGTCAGCCTGTACGCCCCCCTGGGGGAAAACCCGACCAATATCAGCGTAGCCGTGACCGGTAATGCCGATGAGCTGGTTAAATGGCGTGACCGGATCGGCAAACCGCTGTGGATTGCCGAGCTGGGCCTGCGTTCTGCCACCGGTGCCCAGGCCAAACCCTGGGAAAGTGCGGAGGAGCGGGAGGCCCAGCCGGATGAGCAGGTGCAGGCCGAGGCGCTGGCGCACTGGCTGGCCGCCCTGGATCAGCGCGGCTTTCGCGACGTGTTGATCTGGCGCTGGTTCAGCACCCCCGAAATCGGCGGCCCGACGGACACCGATTTCACCATCCAGGGCAAGCGTGCGGCAACGGTTCTGCATGATTGGCTCAGCAGCTCCGGCACAACACGATAGAGGGTTGGCGCTCACTCGCGGCCATAATCATCCTCCAACCGGACGATATCGTCTTCACCCAGATAGGAGCCGGCGGCCACCTCAATCAGGTTCAGCGGGATGCAGCCGGGATTTTCCAGCCGATGGACCGACCCCATGGGCAGATAGACGGATTCATTCTCCCGCACCATGAACTGTTCCCCGTCCCGCGTGACCAGGGCGGTGCCATTGACGACGATCCAATGTTCGGAGCGGTGGAAATGGCGTTGCAGGGAGAGCTTCTCCCCCGGCTTCACCATCAACCGCTTCACCTGAAACCGGTGGCCGGATTGCAGCGGCTGAAAGTACCCCCAGGGGCGGTACTGGCGCGGCCGACTTTCCGCCTCCGACCGCCCCGCCTTCTTCAGCCGCTGCACGATGGTTTTGACATTCTGCACCTCTGCCTTGTCCGCCACCAGGATGGCGTCAGAGGTGGCCACCACCACCAGATCGCGGGCCCCCAGCACCGCCGTCAGCACGCCGTCGGTGCGCACATAGCAGCCTTCCGACCGCTCGATCACCGCATCGCCGAGCGCGACATTGCCATGCTCGTCCCGCTCCACAATGTCATGCAGCGCTGCCCAGGAGCCGATATCGTTCCAGCCAATGGAACAGGGCATCATTCCGGCCAGCTTTGTGCGGGCAAAGACGGCATCATCAATGGAAATGGACCGCGCCGCGCCAAAGGGCTCCGCCGCCAGTCGCACAAAATCGGTATCCTTGCGGCGCCCGGCCACGGCGGCCCGGACATGGGCCACCAGATCGGGTTCAAACCGCTCCATCTCCGCCACCAGCTGGGAGGGCTTGAACAGGAACATGCCGCTGTTCCAGACATGCCGGCCCCCCGCCAGCATGGCCTCAGCCACAGCGCGTTCCGGCTTTTCCACGAATTCGGCAATATGGAAAGCGCCCGGCAGATCGTCCAGCGGCTGCCCTTCGGCGATCCAGCCGAAGCCCGTTTCGGCCCGTTCCGGGCGGATACCGAAGGTCATCAGCAAGCCAGCGGCAGCGGCCGGCGCGGCCGCCCGCACCGCCTCGGCCCAGGCATCGCCATCGGTAATGACATGGTCAGCCGGCAGCACCAGCATCAACCGGTCAGGATCGGTTTCCGCCAGCAGCAACGCCGCAGCACAGATGGCCGGCCCCGTATTGCGGGCCACCGGCTCCAGCAGCAGGGCCTGGGGTTCCACGCCCTGTTCCAACAGCTGTTCCGCAACGACAAAGCGATGCCCCTCGCTGGCCACCAGCATCGGGGAGGCGAAACCAGCCTCCTGGCACCGCACAACCGTTTCCTGCAGCAAGGAGCGGTCAGACATCAGGCGCAGGAACTGCTTGGGATAATTCTCCCGCGACAGCGGCCATAACCGGGTGCCCGACCCACCGGACAAGATCACCGGGACCAGCCGCGCCCCCCAGCCTTCTACCATTGCCTTCACCTGACGATCCCCATTGCAATGACAACGGGAAGACATAAGTACATCTTATGTATTCCTGTGCCTGCCTTATTGGGCATCAAACACGGTTCAGGTCAACGGATACAGTGCTGGAAACCTATACCGGGGGATAGGGGTTGGTATGCCAATATTATCAACAAGTTAACGGAATAATAACGAACCTTACCCCCCTCGCCTCCATCCCCGGCGGGAAACAACTAATTTCTTCTTTCTTTTGAAGTAAAAGGATTGGAAATTTCCTCACCCCTGTACCTGGAAGGTCAGGGTAATGCTGTAGCTTTTCACCGCCACAGCCCCTTCCGGGGCTTCCAGGCGGTAACGGGCCAGCAGCAGATGGGGCCCGTGCTCCTTCAGGGCGAAGCTGGCCTTGCCATCCTTGTCGGTCACAGCCTTGACGGCGGTTTCGTGCCTGTCTTCCCCCTTGTCATCATGGTCATGCTCCCCGCCGCCGCCCTGCAGGGTGATCTCCACACCTGCCAGCGGCTTGCCCTGGAACAGCAGCTGGACCGGGAAGCTGCCGCCCTCATCCAGCTTGGAGGGATGGGCGAGCGGCAGGATTTCCAGCCCGCTGCCGATCGGCTTCAGGGCGGCGTCGCTGGCAGGGCCCTTGCTGACATAGACATCGGCGCGGGTAATGCTCTGCGCGTCGGCCACGCGGGCGCCAGTGGGGGCGTCTTTCGGGTCGCGCAGGGCTTCCCATTTACCATTGACCAGCGCCATCTTGCGCGTGGCCCCCAGCCGCTCCCCGGTGGAGAAGCGGTAGGTGCCGTTTTCAGGCAAGGCCGCCTCAAACACCGCCAGGTCCTTCAGATAGACGATATTCTCGATCTTCTGCTTCACGCCCGCCGGATTGATGACATGGTAATCATCCGCCTTCATGGCGATATCCGGGGTGAACAGTTCCTCGGTGAAGGAACCCTCGATCGTCACATGGTCACGCTGCGGCGTGGTGAAGAGGTTCGGCTTCAGATATTGCGTATGCGCCACCGCTGGCAGGGTGGTCAGCAGCGCCAAGGCGGCCAAGGCGGTTTTGATCGATCCACGCTTCATGGTGATGTTTCCAACGGTGCCAATTTCGTTGGACAGATAGATAATGCGAATTGGTCGCAATTGCAAATTATTGCTGGTGATCTGGGCGGGCTGCTCCCCGTCATCCCACGACATTCGGAATGACGGGGAAAGATGTGGCGTTAGTGCCCGTCCGGAAAGTTCCACGTTATCTCAACGTCTTACACGTCTTATCTTTAAGCGCTACCGTCACCCATGCTGCGGTCGGGGTCCAGAATCAAGGGGCGCTTTGCTCTACGAACTGGACCCCGGCCGCAGCATGGGTGACGGGATTAAAATATTAACATGTTGAGAAAGAAAGAAAATTTTCGGACAGACACTTAAGAAGCCCCCTAGCCTTCCCCACGCTCCTTGGCATCTTCACGCATTTCAAACCACATTGCGTTCAGCACCGCGACGGCGGCTGCCAGGGGCAGGCCCAGCATCCAGGCGAAATACCACATGATATGTGTCCCCTTTCAGGTCAGTAGAAATGTCCGTCCTCGCGCCGCAACGCCGCCTCATCCACCTTGCCCCACAGGATGCGGTGAACCCAGGCGGTATAGGCCAGCACGATGGGCAGCAGGATCAGCGTCACCACCAGCATGATGAACAGGGTCTGGTGGGAGGAGGAGCTGTCCCACACGGTCAGGCTGGAACGCGGATCAATGGAACTGGGCAGGATGAAGGGGAACATGGATACCCCCACCGTGCCGATCACGCCGACGATGGAGGCACCAGAGGCCAGCAGCGCCAGCCCTTCCCACCGCCCCCGCAACCCGATAAAGGCCAGCCCCGCCCCCACCACGCCCAACAACGGGGCCAGCAGCAGCAGCGGATAGGCCCGGTAATTATCGAACCAGGCGCCCGCCTGGACCGCCACCTGCTTGTAAAGCGGGTTGGAAGGGCCGGCCATATCCTGCGCACCCAGCACGCGATAACCATCCACCCACAGATACAGCACCATGCCGCCCAGCACGAACAGGGCGATGGTCAGCAGGGCCGCAACCGAGCCGACGGCGCGGGCGCGGGCAGCCACGGCCCCTTGCGTCTTCAGCACCAGCCAGCCGGCCCCATGCATGGCCAGCATCGCCACCGACAACAGGCCGCACAGCAGGGCGAACGGGTTCAGCAAGCCAAAGAAGCTGCCGGTATAGAAGGACCGTAAATCATCATCCAGACGGA
This sequence comes from Niveispirillum sp. BGYR6, assembly GCF_027568365.1. Lineage (NCBI taxonomy): Bacteria > Pseudomonadati > Pseudomonadota > Alphaproteobacteria > Rhodospirillales > Azospirillaceae > Niveispirillum > Niveispirillum sp. BGYR6. The sequence continues at coordinate 113,282 of NZ_JANLNL010000008.1, forward strand.
AGGGCACGCCCTGGAGCACATTGCCCACGGCCACGCCGAAAATCAGCACCGGCACAAAGCCGCTGATGAACAGGGCCCCGTCCCAGACAGCCCGCCAGCCCGGTTCCTCCCGCTTGGAGCGATATTTGAACGCCACCGGCCGCAGGATCAGCGCCGCCAGCACCACGAACATGGCGAGATAGAAGCCGGAGAAGGAGACGGCATAGAGCGGCGGCCAGGCGGCGAAGATCGCCCCGCCGCCCAGGATGAACCAGACCTGGTTGCCCTCCCAGACCGGGCCGACGCTGTTGATCATGACGCGCCGTTCCACATCGTCCCGACCCAGGAAGGGCAGCAACATGCCCACCCCCATGTCATAGCCATCGGTGACGGCAAAGCCGATCAACAGCACGCCCAGCAGCACCCACCAGATCAGGCGCAGCGTTTGGTAATCGATCAATTCATGCAGGATCATGATCGTCACTCCGCAGCGATGGCGTGATGAACGGGGTCTTGGGCCGGCCCCTTGCGGATGGCGCGCAGCATCAGCGAGACCTCCACCACGAACAAGGTGCTGTAGAACAGCACGAAGCCGGCCAGCGTGATCAGCAGGTCGGTGACGCCCAGGCTGGAGACAGCCACCGCCGTGGGCAACACCCCTTCGATGATCCAGGGCTGGCGGCCATATTCGGCCACCACCCAGCCCAGTTCAGCCGCGATCCAGGGCAGCGGGATGGACCAGACCGCCACCCAGAGCAACCAGCGCGGCTGGCCCAGCCGCTGGCGCGCCGACTGCCAGAAGAAGGCCGCCATAAGCGCGATGAAGAAGAAGCCCAACCCCACCATGAGCCGGAAGGACCAGAAGAGCGGGGCCACACCCGGCACCAGATCCCAGGCCGCCGCCTGAATCTGATCCGGTGTGGCATCGGCCGGATTATCGACATAGCGTTTCAGCAAATAGGCATAGCCCAGATTGCCGCCATGGGCTTCGAACAGTTCGCGGGCTTTGGCCGGGGCCTTTTCCAGGCTGCGGGCGGCACGGATTTCTGCCAGCGCGCCATAGGCGACGATGCCGCTTTCAATCCGCTGCCGCCCGCGCTCCACCAGCGCATTGATGCCGGGCACCTCTGTGTCCAGGGAGCGGGTGGAGATCAGGCCCAAGGCCCAGGGGATGGTCAGCACATGATGGGTCTTGCGTGCTTCCTGATCGGGGAAGCCGATGGCGGTGAAGCTGGCGGGTGCCGGCTCCGTCTCCCACATGCCCTCGATCGCGGCCAGTTTCATCTTTTGATGTTCGGTCGCCAGATAGCCGCTCTCATCCCCCAGCACGACGACGGAGAGCGATGACAGCAGGCCGAAGGAGCAGGCCACCGCCATGGAGCGTTTGGCCAGGTGCAGATGCCGCCCCTTCAGCATGTACCAGGCCGACACGCCCAGCACGAAGACCGATGCCGTGACATAGCCGGCGGAAACCGTATGCACGAACTTGGCCTGGGCCACCGGGTTGAACAGTACGGCCCCGAAATCCTCAATCTCCATCCGCATGGTGGCGGGGTTGAAGACGGACCCGACCGGGTTCTGCATCCAACCATTGGCGATGAGGATCCACAGGGCCGAGAGGTTGGAGCCGATGGCCACCGCCCAGGTGGCCGCCAGATGCTGCACCTTCGTCATCTTCTCCCAGCCGAAGAAGAACAGGCCGACGAATGTCGCTTCCAGGAAAAACGCCATCAGCCCTTCGATGGCCAGCGGGGCCCCGAAAATGTCGCCGACATAGTGGCTGTAATAGGACCAGTTCATACCGAACTGGAATTCCATGGTAAGACCGGTGGCCACCCCCAGCACGAAATTGATGCCGAACAGGGTGCCCCAGAACTTGGTCATCTGCCGCCAGATGTCCCGCCCTGTCATCACATAGACCGTCTCCATGATGGCCAGGATGATGGACAGGCCGAGTGTCAGCGGCACAAAAAGGAAGTGGTAAAGCGCTGTCAGGGCGAATTGCAGCCGTGACAGTTCCACAATGTCGAGTTCCATACCTGCCTGCCGGCGAACCGGCCCCCCGGAATGGTCGGCAGCCACCGGGATGGGGCCGCCTGCTGTGCTGGTGAGGGAACGGAACCGGGCCGCAATCGTTCAAACGAACTGCCGATCAATTGCTTATGAGCCGGCCCCCGCCCCACCGGGATCAAGGACCGGATGATGCGCCCCCTGCCCTGCCGCTGCTTTGCGGATTGTCAAAGGCGCTGGGGCGACGGGGGCCCGGATTTCTGCTCAACAGCCACAGTCAGCAGTTTGGCGCAAAAGGCAGCGACCGGCCAGACCGTTACGCCGGTTGCGACAAATATTCACCCAGCCAACGGAATCCCGACCGCTGCATCGCTTGCTGCCCCCGGCCGGATCGGACTATTGATGGGATAGGGGAGCATGGAGGATTGGCGTGAAGGCGGCACGGATCATTGCGGCGCGTCAGGGGCTGATGGCCTGTCAGCATTGCGGCATCCGCCATCTGGCCCTGTTCGCCGATCTGCGCGACAGCGATTTCGACCTGATCCACCTGCCGATTGAGGAAATCCAGGTCGAACCGATGGAGCAGATTTACCATCTGGATCAGGCGGCGACGGCCATTTTCACCCTGCGCACCGGGCTGGTGAAGCTGGTGCATATCCAGCCGGACGGATCGCAGCGCATCGTCCGTCTGATCCGCCCCGGCGGGGTGGTGGGGCTGGAGGCGCTGGTGAAGCCGCGTTATGAGCATCTGGCCGTGGCGCTGCTGCCGGTGGAACTCTGCCGTATCCCTGTCAGCGTGGTGCGCCAGTTGCAAACCAACACGCCGCGCCTGCATCAGAAACTGATGGAGAAATGGCACGAGGCGTTGAGTGTGGCCGATGATTTCCTGACCGGGCTTTCCACCGGCAGCGCCCGGCAGCGGCTGGCCCGCCTGTTGTTGACCCTGTCGGAGGATGCACCGGACCAGCCGGTCCGCCTGTTCACGCGGGAAGATTTCGGCGCCATCCTGGCCGTCACCCTGGAGACCGCCAGCCGCACGGTGAGCGACCTGAAGCGCAGCGGCGCCATCCGGGAGGTGGCGCATAATCTGGTGATCTGCGACCGGGTGGCGCTGCAGGCGGCGGCGGAGGGGGTGTAGGGGCCCCCCTGTCCGCGCCCCTCCGTCATCCCGGCGAAGGCCGGGGTCCAGGTCGCTTGCGCACCCCTAGCGATGCCGATACCCTCGGCGGGCAGACATCGGCCGGCCTGGACGCCTATGGACGATCGTCGGGCAGGCGATCTGTCCAGAGATCGCCCCCCCATTTTCGCTCAAAGCTCTTTCAGGCCGCACAGCGGACCAAAGGCGCATTGCTCTACGAAACTGGACCCCGGCCTTCGCCGGGGTGACGGTGGAAGGGGGGGCAACCGGTGCCCCCCTTACAACCTCTCCCCATGCCAGCGCAGGTGATCATCCATGAAGCTGGAGATAAAATAGTAGGAGTGATCGTAGCCTTCCTGCATCCGCAGGGTCAGCTTGATACCCGCCTTCTGGCAGGCGGCTTCCAGCAGATGCGGGCGGAGCTGGCCTTCCAGGAAGCCATCTGCCGTGCCCTGGTCCACCAGGATTTCCGGCACCAGCGCCCCATGCTCGATCAGCGCGACCGCATCATGGCGCAGCCAAGCCGCCTTGTCCGATCCCAGATAGGTGGGAAATGCCTTCTGGCCCCAAGGCACCTGCGTCGGGGCCACGATGGGGGCGAAGGCGGAAACGGATTTGAACCGCCCCGGATGGCGCAGCGCCACGGTCAGCGCCCCATGGCCGCCCATGGAATGGCCGGTAATGCCCTGCCGGTCCATATCCACCGGGAAATGCCGGGTCACCAGCGCGGGCAGTTCCTCTGTCACATAGGTCCACATGCGGAAATGCGGTGCCCAGGGGGCCTCTGTGGCATCGACATAAAAGCCGGCCCCCTGCCCCAGATCCCAGCCGGCATCATCGGCCACGCCGTCGCCGCGCGGGCTGGTATCCGGGCAGACAATGACCAGACCCAGTTCCGCCGCCAACCGCCGGAACTCCCCCTTCTCCGTCACATTGGCATGGGTGCAGGTGAGGCCGGACAGGAACCATAGCACCGGCAGCTTGCGCCCATTCACCGCCTGCGGCGGGGTGAAGACGCTGAACACCATGGGCGTGCCGGTGGCGCTGGATTGGTGGCGATAGACACCCTGGATGCCGCCATGGCTGCGGATGGTGGAGATGATCTCAAAGCTCATGATCGGTTCCGGCATTGATGTGTGACGTCACACAGTAAAAGGGGGAGTTCACATGAACTCCCCCCCGGCGGCGACTGCCGCCGCGCGCCCCATGGCGCGTAAGCCAAGCCGCCGGATGGCGGCGCCCGGCGCCTGAGGGACAAGTAAAGTTAGAACACCACGACGCTGCGGATGCTCTCGCCAGCGTGCATCAGGTCGAACGCCTTGTTGATCTCCTCCAGGCTCAGCACATGGGTGATCATCGGGTCGATCTCAATCTTGCCCTGCATGTACCAGTCGACGATCTTCGGCACATCGGTGCGGCCACGCGCACCGCCGAAGGCCGACCCCTTCCACACGCGACCGGTCACCAGTTGGAACGGACGGGTGGAGATTTCCTTGCCGGCTTCGGCCACACCGATCACCACCGACACGCCCCAGCCGCGATGGCAGGCTTCCAGGGCCTGGCGCATCACATTGGTGTTGCCGGTGCAGTCGAAGGTGTAATCGGCCCCGCCTTCCGTCAGGCCGACCAGATGCTGCACGATATCGCCGTCGATCTTGGTGGGGTTGACGAAATGGGTCATGCCGAAGCGGCGGCCCCATTCTTCCTTGCGGTCATTGATATCCACACCGATGATCTTGTCGGCCCCCACCATGCGGGCGGCCTGGATCACGTTCAGGCCGATGCCGCCCAGGCCGAAGATCACCACATTGGAACCCGGCTCCACCTTGGCGGTATTGATCACCGCACCGACGCCGGTGGTCACACCACAGCCGATATAGCAGGTGGACTGGAACGGCGCGTCTTCCCGGATTTTCGCCACAGCGATTTCCGGCAGAACGGTGAAGTTGGAGAAGGTGGAGCAGCCCATATAGTGATAGATCGGCTGGCCCTTATAGCTGAAGCGGCTGGTGCCATCGGGCATCAGGCCCTTGCCCTGGGTGGCGCGGATAGAAGTGCAGAGGTTGGTCTTGCGCGACAGGCAGCTTTTGCACTGGCGGCATTCCGGGGTGTAGAGCGGGATGACATGATCGCCCGGCTTCAGGCTGGTGACGCCCGGCCCCACCTCCCGCACGATGCCGGCCCCTTCATGGCCCAGGATGGACGGGAAGATGCCTTCGCTGTCAAACCCGTCCAGCGTGTAGGCATCGGTATGGCAGATGCCGGTGGCCATGATCTCAATCAGCACCTCGCCCAGCTTCGGGCCTTCCAGATCGACTTCAACGATTTCCAGGGGCTTCTTGGCTTCAAAGGCGACGGCGGCGCGGGTCTTCATGGGGGCTTCTTCCGGCTTGTGGACATGGGAAAATCCCGCTGGCCGGTTCGGTCAGCGGGCGTGGCGTGACTATAGCCGGGGCCTTCCCTGGCAACAATCCCGGCTTTATGGCAAAAAATTATTGCTGTATAGCAATAATCAAGAATGCACACCGGTCCCCGGCAAAGGTCAGGAAACCACCCCCATGCAGCCCTGGGATGGGATTGAGGAATTTATCGCCACGGCGGAGACGGAGAGCTTTTCCCGCGCCGCCACCCGGCTGGGGGTTTCCACCTCCCATATCAGCCGGGAGGTGGCGCGGCTGGAGGATCGGCTCTCTGTCCGCCTGCTCTACCGCACCACCCGCCGGGTCAGCCTGACCGATGCCGGGCGGCTGTTCCTGGAACGCTGCCGCCGGCTGGTGGAGGAGCGGGAGGAGATGTTCGCCGCCGTCAGCGAACAGGATGGCGCGGCGCGTGGGCATCTGCGGCTGACCTGTTCCATTGCCTATGGCGAACGTTTCATCGTGCCGCTGGTCAACCGCTTCCTGGCCGATCACCCGCAGATGAGCATCTCCATCGACCTGACCAACCGGGTGGTCGATCTGGTGGGGGAGGGGTTTGACCTGGCGGTGCGCATCGGTGCCAGCCTGGGCGACAGCCGGCTGATCGCCGTGCGGCTGGCACAAAGAGAACGCTATCTCTGCGCCGCCCCGGCCTATCTGGCGGCCCATGGCGTGCCCGCCGGGCTGGATGATCTGGCCCGCCATGCCTGCCTGCTGGGCACAGCGGAATTCTGGCAGTTCCAGGCCGGCGGGCGGCTGGTGGAATTCAAGCCGCGCGGTTCCTGGCGCTGCAACAGCGGCTTTGCCGTGCTGGATGCGGCCCGCCAGGGGCTGGGGCTCTGCCAATTGCCGGATTTCTATGTGGAACCCGATCTGGCCAGCGGCGCCCTGGTCAGCCTGCTGGAACCCCACCGCCCGCCAGCTGAGGGGATCTGGGCCGTCTATCCCCATCGCCGCCACCTGTCGCCCAAGGTGGCGCGGCTGGTGGATTATCTGAAAACCCATGTCGGTCAGGGCTGACGGACGCCATACATGGGTGCCCAGGGGCGGTTAAGCGCCCAGCATAACCTTGGCCGCCGCCCATACCGACAGAAAATTATAATCATTGGGTTAGATAGATACGCGGCGCGTTTTCATGGAAAATACATTTGAAAGCACGCGACCTTTCATTGCAATCCGTGCAAATATTCAACGATGACGTTTCCCCCATCCGTGCCTGCCCTGCGGAGTTCCCCCGATGCGCGTCAAGACCCTGTTCACCCTTTGCATTTCCGGCGCCGGCATCATTGCTGTCGGTGTGGCCATGATGCTGGTGGCCCAACAGGTCAGTTCGCTGTGGAGCATCAACCAGACCGCGCGCTATCTGCGGACCTTCCAGGCCGTCTCCCGGATTGTGGAACAATTGCCGCTGGAACGCTCGGCCTTCAACACCGCCCTGCAGGCGGACAGCGTGCTGGATCAGGCGGGGCGGGACCGGATCGCCGCCGTGACCGGCAAGACGGATGAGGCGCTGACCCAAAGCCTGAACGCCGCCGAGCATGAAATTGCTGACCCCGCCATCAAGGCCGTGCTGAGCAGCCTGAAAACCCATATCCAGGAGCTGCGCACCCGCGCCCTGGATGAGGCCGCAAAGCCCCTGTCCGCCCGCGATGCCAGCTTCCTGAAAGGCTACCCCGCGGCTGTCAACCGCAACATGGATGAGGCCACGCGGCCATTGCAGACGATGGAGGTGGTGGTCTCGCGCCTGAATACGGGTGTGTCCGATTTCATCGCGCTGGCCCGGCTGACCAATGATTTCCGTTCCGCCGCCGGCGCCCGCTCCTCCCATATCGGCCTCTACCTCTCCAGTCCGGAGACGCGCACCCAGGCAAATCACGAGAAGCATGGTGAGATGATGGTGCGGATCGAGGAGCGGTGGGCCCAGATCCAGGCACAGTTCAAACTGGCCGGGGAACCGCCGAAGGTGGCAGACGCCCTGGCGAGTGTGGAGAAAACCTATTTCAAGGAAGGGGGCGACTATTACAACCGCATCGTCACCGCCGTGCGGACCAATGCCGATCCGGGGATAACCCCGCTGGAATTCCGCACCGTCCAGGCCAATTTCGTCAAGCCGATCATGTCCATCCGCGATGCCGCCCTGGCCACCGGGGCGGATTATCTGGATGACCGCGCCCGCGCGGCCATGATCGGGCTGATCCTGGAAGGGGTGCTGACCCTGGGCATTGCCATTGCCATCGTTGCCCTGGGCTATGTTTTCAATCGCCGCGTCATCACGCCGTTGAACGGGCTGACCCAGGTGATCGGCCGGATGGCCGATGGGGAGCTGCAAACCAGCATTGCCGGTGAAGGGCGCCCGGACGAGGTGGGTGATATTGCCCGTGGTCTGGTGGTCTTCAACCGCAATGCCCAGGAACGCCAGCGGCTGGAACAGCTGGCCGCGACTGAGCGCCAGGCGCGCGAGGAACGGGTGAAGCGGGTTGAAGCGCTGATCCACCAGTTCGAAGGGGCGATTGCCGAGGTGCTGCACGCCGTCGCCGCGTCGGCGACGGAGCTGGAGGGGACGGCCCATTCCATGAGCGGCATCGCCCAGGAGACCACCACCCAGGTGACCAACTGCGCCACCGTCTCCGAACAGACATCCAGCAATGTGCAGACGGTGGCCGCCGCCAGCGAGGAGCTGGCCTCTTCCAGCCTGGAAATCGGCCGTCAGGTCTCGGAATCCGCCACCATCGCCCTGTCCGCCGTTAATCAGGCGACGGAGACCGACCGCATCATGCGCGGGCTGGCTGATGCGGCGGAGAAGATCGGCAATGTCGTGCAGATGATCCAGGACATCGCCGCCCAGACCAACCTGCTGGCCCTGAATGCCACCATCGAGGCGGCGCGGGCCGGGGAGGCGGGCAAGGGCTTTGCCGTCGTCGCCAGCGAGGTGAAAAGCCTCGCCACCCAGACCGCCCGCGCCACGGAGGAGATTTCCGCCCAGATCGCCAGTATGCAATCAGCCACCAGCAGTTCGGTGGAAGCGATCAGCGGCATCGGCCAGACCATCCGCCGGGTCAGCGAGATTGCCGCCGCCATCGCCGCTGCGGTGGAGGAACAGGGGGCTGCCACGGCGGAAATCGCCCGCAATGTGCAACAGGCCGCCCGGGGCTCCCAGGAAGTGTCCGCCAATCTGGGCCGGGTGGCCGAAGCCGCGGACCAGACGGGCGAAGCCTCCGGCGAAGTGCTGGCCGCCGCCGGCGAACTGGCCCAGCAATCGGAAACCCTGCGCCGGGATATTGAAAGCTTCCTGGCCAATATCCGCACCGCCTGAGTTTTTCGTCGCAGACCCCTTGACCTTGACATGGTGGCAAGCCCCAGATGATGGGGCAGGTGTTACTTCCAAGGGGACCGGGCCATGGATGGAAGCGGGATAAGGGGGGCCGAAACCGGCGCCCAGATCGCCGAATTTGATCTGTCGCTGACGGGGGTGCGCTGCGCTGGCTGCGTCTCGCGGGTGGAAAAGGCGCTGCGGCAGGTGCCGGGCGTGGTGACGGCCGATATCAATCTGGCCAGCAAACGCGCCCATGTGCGCGCCATCGGGGCCGCTGGCGCAGCACTCACCGATGCCGTGGCCAGTGCCGGCTATGGGGCGGACCTGATTGCAGCGGAAGGGACGGGGGCAGGGCAGGGGGCTGACAGCGCCCCCGGCCATGACCATGCCGCCCATGCGGCAGGGGGGGAGAATGCCGGCTGGCGCGTGGCGCTGGCGGCGGGTTTAAGCCTGCCGCTGCTGGCCCCCATGACGGGGATCATGCCCAACCTGCCGGGCTGGCTGCAACTCACCCTCGCCACGCCGGTTACCTTCTGGCTGGGCTGGCAGTTCCATAAGGGGGCGTTCCGGGCCGCCCGCGCCCTTCACGGCAGCATGGACAGCTTGGTTTCCCTGGGCACGCTGGCCGCCTGGGGCCTGTCCGTCTTCCTCTGGCTCACCGCGCATGAAGGCCACGCCCCGCATCTGTATTTTGAGGCAGCGGCAGTGGTCATCACCCTGCTGCTGCTGGGCCGCTGGCTGGAGGCGCGGGCCATGGGCCGCACCATGGAAGCCATTCAGGCGCTGATGGCGCTGCGGCCCCGGCTGGCGCGGCTGCGGCTGCCGTCGGGGGATGTGGAAGTGCCGGTGGCGCAATTGCGTGTCGGCGATCTGGTTGTCGTGCTGCCGGGTGCTGCCGTGCCGGTGGATGGCACGGTGGTGGAAGGGGCGTCCGACCTGGATGAATCCATGATCACGGGGGAGTCCCTGCCCGTGGCCAAACAGGCCGGCAGTACCGTGACCGGTGGCGCCCTGAACGGCCCCGGCACCCTGCTGGTGCGCACCGGGGCCGTGGGGCGGGATACGATGCTGGCCCGCATCATCGCTATGGTGGAAGGGGCACAGGCCGCCAAGGCCCCCATCCAGCGGCTGGCCGACCGGGTGAGCGCCGTTTTCGTGCCCATCGTGCTGGTCATCGCGCTGATCACCTTCGCCGGCTGGGTTCTGGCGGGGTCCGGTGCTGAAACCGCCCTGATCAATGCGGTTTCCGTGCTGGTGATCGCCTGCCCCTGCGCCCTGGGGCTGGCCACGCCCACGGCGCTGATGGCGGGCACGGGCGTGGCGGCGCGCAGCGGCATCCTGATCAAGGATGCCGGCGCCCTGGAACGCGCCCATGCCGCCACCATCATCGTCTTTGACAAGACCGGCACCCTGACGGAGGGCAAGCCGGTGCTGACCGGCCTGACGCCGGCCCCTGGCGTAGACGCCACCGAGGCGTTGCGGCTGGCCGCCGGCCTGCAGGCGGGCAGTGAGCATCCGCTGGCCCGCGCTGTGCTGGATGCCGCCCGCGCCCAATCCCTGCCCCTCCCCACCGCCCAGAACAGCCGCGCCCTGCCCGGCCAAGGCATGGCGGGCACGGTAGAGGGTCGGGATCTGCGCCTGGGCCATGAAGGGCTGATGGCGGCACTGGAGGTGGATATCACCCCGCTGGCCGATGCCGCCGCCACGGCCCGCCAGCAGGGCCACAGCCAATCCTGGCTGGCCGTGCAGGCGGGGGAGGGGGCTTGGCACCTGCTGGCCCTGTTGAGCTTTGCCGATGAACCCAAACCCAGTGCCGCCGCCGCCATCGCCGCATTGAAGGCGCAGGGGCTGCGCTGTGTGATGTTGACCGGCGATCATGAGGCGGCGGCCCGTGCCGTGGCCGACAGGCTGGGTCTGGATGAGGTGGTGGCCCGCCTGCTGCCCGACCAGAAGGCCGCGGCCGTGGCCCGGCTGCGCGGGAGCAGCGGCACCGTCGCCATGGTGGGCGACGGCATCAATGATGCGCCGGCCCTGGCCGCCGCCGATATCGGCTTTGCCATGGCCACCGGCACACAGGTGGCGATGGAGACGGCGGGCATCACCCTGATGCGCGGTGACCCGCTGCTGGTGGCCGACAGTATCGCCATTTCCCGGCGAACCTGGGCCAAAATCCGCCAGAACCTGTTCTGGGCCTTCGCCTATAATGTGGTGGGCATTCCGCTGGCCGCCCTCGGCCTGTTGAACCCGATGATTGCCGGGGCCGCCATGGCATTTTCCAGCGTCAGCGTGGTGGGCAACGCCCTGTTGCTGCGCCGCTGGCGGCCCCGCGCGGGGGCCGGGCGATGAATATCGGACAGGCGGCCAAGGCAGCCGGCGTCACGCCCAAGATGATCCGCCATTATGAGGCGACGGGCCTGTTGCCGGCGGCAGACCGCTCCGCCGCCGGCTATCGGCTCTATGGGGAGGCGGATATCCGCACCCTGCGTTTCATCCGTCAGGCCCGTGCGCTTGGCTTTCCGCTGGCCGATCTGGGCGGGCTGCTGCGCCTGTGGCATGACCGCGACCGCGCCAGCGCCGATGTGAAGGCGCTGGCGCTTTCCCATATCGCGCATCTGCAGGAACGGATCGACGAATTGCAGGTGATGAAACAGACGCTGGAGGGGCTGGCCCGTCACTGCCAGGGCGATGACAGCCCCCATTGCGCCATCCTGGATGGGCTGGACCAGGGGGGCGGGACATAAAGTTTCACGGGAAACATTCCCTGTAAAACAGCTCAATCGTGCGGCAGATCGCGGAAGGCTGGCAGGGCTTCTGCCCGCGCCGACAGGGCGGCCAGCCGGGGGAAACGGCTGTTCCAATCCACATCATCGCCCCGCATGGCGCGGCTGAAATAGAAGGCCACCGCCGCCGTCACATCGGCCTGCATCGGGCGGTCGGCCAGCAGCCAGCCCGCCCCATCGCCGATTTCCGCTTCCAGCAGATCGAAGGCGGCCAGCATCTGCGCCCCGGTACGCTCCATCCAGGGCTGGTGGCGCTTTTCCGCCGGGCGCAGCATCTCCTCATAAACCCGCTGCACCGCCTTTTCCGTGCCGGCCAGGGCCAGCCCGATCAGGCGCAGGCAGCGCGTATGGGTGGCCATATCCACCGGCATCAGCCGCCGTTCTGGCGCGGCCAGTCGCTCGGCATGGTCCAAAATCAAGGTAGAATCCATCAGCACCACCCCATCCGATGTCACCAGGGTAGGTGCCTTAACCACGGGATTGATGGCAGCAAACTGGTCATAGGTGCGGAAAACCGACAGTGATTCATGGGCAAAGGGCAGGCCCATCAACCGCAGCGAAATGGCCACCCGCCGGACATAGGGTGAATCCAACATACCGATCAGCCGCATTGCCCAATCCCCCCATCGCCGCGTCAAACCACAAGCCAATGATCATCCACCCGATGCCGGACGGCAACCGCCCACGGGGGCACCCCACCCTTGTCCCATTGACAGAAAGGTTCCCGCATCGCCTAATTCTATTTTATAAGTAGGAAATTATTGCGTCCGCCCACTGCCGCCCATTTGACGACAGGAGCCCCCATGCTGCCCTTGCCGCCCTTCTGCCTGCGGGTGATCGTTTGAGCCGGCCCACCGTCGCCATTATCGGCGCCGGGGCCAGCGGGGCGCTGACCGCCCTGCATATCCTCTCCAACCCCCAGGGTCCGCGCATTTTCCTGATTGAAAAGCGCCAGGGCTTCGGTGTTGGCGTCGCCTACAGCACCGGCAATGCTGACCATCTGCTGAATGTTCGCGCGGGGAATATGAGCGCCTTTCCCGACCAGCCGGCCCATTTCACCGACTGGCTGCGCGACCGCGACCCGGATTTGCTGGCGGCGGGCTTCGTGCCCCGCCGCACCTATGGCGCCTATCTCTCCAGCCTGCTGCGGGCAGCGGCGATGAGCGACCGGGCCGCCGGGCGGCTGATGCTGGTGAATGATGAGGCGACCAGCCTGATCATCGGTGAGGGGCGGCCCCGGCTGCGGCTGGCGGTGGGGCGGGAACTGCTGATTGATGCGCTGGTGCTGGCCACCGGCAATGGCGCGCCGGAGCCGCCCTATGTGCCCGATGGCGGGCTGGGGGGCTCCCCGCGCTATATTGCCGACCCCTGGGCCGCCGATGCCTTCCGCCATGTCGCCCCGGAAGACCCGGTGCTGCTGCTGGGCACCGGGCTGACCATGGTGGATGTGGCGCTGACCCTGAAAAGCGCCGGTCATGAAGGGCCGAAGATCGCCATGTCGCGGCGTGGGCTGCTGCCGCGCCGCCATGCCGCCCCGGTGGCCGTGCCACCCGACCCGCTGCCCCCCTTGCCGCCGGTTCTCTCGGCGGCCCTGCGCATCGTACGCAACCATGTAAACTGCTATCACGCCGCCCAGGGGGACGGCGCGGACTGGCGGGCGGTGATCGATGCGCTACGCCCGGTCACGCGTGGTTTCTGGCAGGCGCTGGATACGCCCACGCGGCGGCGCTTCCTGCGCCATCTGCGGCCCTGGTGGGATGTGCACCGCCACCGGCTGGCCCCTGTGGTCGCCGACCGGCTGGCGGCGATGCTGGAAAGCGGGGAGATCGCCCTGAAGGCCGGGCGGCTGCGCGCCTTCGCCCTGGAAGGGACCGGCGCCCACCAGCAGGTGGCCGTTCAGTGGCGGCCCCGGCGGGGAAATGCCAACGAGCGGCTGACTGTCGCCCATGTGGTGAATTGCACCGGCCCAGGGGGTGACCTGTCACGCAATGGGCCGCCCATCATCCGTTCCCTGCTGGCCGCCGGGCTGGCGCGGCCCGATGCGCTGGGGCTGGGGCTTGATCTGGATGGCGACGGACGGCTGATCGCCGCCGATGGCTGTGCCGGCCGCTTCTACGCCCTGGGCCCCGCCTCGCGCGGGGCCTTCTGGGAAGTGACGGCCATCCCCGATATCCGCGTACAGGCCCAGCAGGTGGCCGCCGCCATCTGCCGCGATCTGGGGTGATGGCGCAGCCTTAGAGCGTGTTCCTCAATCGCCGGCGCTGCATACGCAGCTTGGCTACGCGGCACGTGCCGCGCGGCGGCAGTCGCCGCCGGGGCTGTTTCCGGTCAACCGGAAACAGCCCTATCCCCGATGCAGCGCCCGCACATCGTCGCCATTGGCCAGCCGTCGCCCAGTCAGGGCCACGGCCTGGGCGGCATTGGCGACCAGGGCAGCATTGCCGGTGGCCAGGCTGCCATCGGGCAGGTGCAGGTTATTTTCAAACCCCACCCGCGCGTGCCCGCCCAGCGACAGGGCCGCCTGGGCGCAGGCCGCCTCCTGCGCGCCAAAGGCACAGACGGCCCAGGGCGGCAGATTGTCCAGCCCCTCCAGAAAGGGCAGCAGGTCGGCCGCCCGGCTCTGCTGACCCGCACTATAGCGGCCCAGCACGAACAGCAGGAAATCCACCCCCTCCCCCAGCACGCCGCGCGCCTTCAGGTCATGGTAACGGACCAGATCGTCGGGGGAATAAAGGATGATCTGCAGCATGATCTCCCGCTGGCGCATCCAGGCGAAGAATCCCGATGCCTCCACCTCATGCGCCGCATCAGGCACCAGTTCGCGGATGGCCAGCGACACCGCCTCCGGCACCACCTCGCGCACCACCCGCATCTGTTCGGGCGGCTGGTAGATACCGGCGGCTTCCGTGGTGATCTGCACCACCATGCCCGGCCCCACCTGCCGGCGGATGGCGTCGGTGGCCTGGCGATAGGCATCGGCATCCAGCAGATGCCGCCCATCGGGCCGGCGCACATGGGCATGGATCATCGCCGCCCCCGCCGCCTGACAGGCCGCCGCCTCGCTGGCCAGTTCGTCAGCGGTCAAGGGGATGGCAGGGTGATCCACCTTCACCCGCCGCGCCCCGTTGGGGGCGACGGTCAGGATGGCGGGGGAAAGGGCAGGGGACATGGGTGGGGTTCCTGTGGGGGTGACGGTAGAGAGAGAGAGAGAGAGGAGAACGGTTTCGTTACGGGTATCGTCAGGGCGATCAGGACGGCATCACCCTCACCCATCCCCCGCCAGCCCCAGCCGTTTCATCTTGTCGTACAAAGTCTTACGGGCGACACCCAGCGCGGTGGCGGCCCCCGTGACCTGCCCGCCGCTGCCGCGCAGCGCCTCCTGAATCAACTGGCGCTCCACCTGATCCAGCAGGTCGGGCAGGGATAAGGGGGCGGTACTGGCCTCCGTCAGGTCGGGCCCGCCCATGCCCAGCACGAACCGGTCGGCGGCATTGCGCAATTCCCGCACATTGCCGGGCCAGTCCCGCAGCATCAATTGGCGCACCAGGGCGGGCGGCACATCGGGAACGGAGCGCTGATAACGCCCCGCCGCCTGCAACACGAAATGTTCGAAAAGCTGGGGGATGTCATCCCGCCGTTCCCGCAGCGGCGGCAGCGGCACGGTGACGACATTCAGCCGGTAATAAAGATCCAGCCGGAAGCGCCCGGCATCGGCCAGTTGTTTCAGGTCCACCTTGGTGGCCGCCACCACGCGGCAGCGCACCGGCACGGCGGCATTGCCGCCCAGCCGTTCCAGTGTGCGATCCTGCAACACCCGCAGCAGCTTCACCTGCAGGGCCAGCGGCATACTCTCCACCTCATCCAGGAACAAGGTGCCGGCCCCGGCATGTTCAATCTTGCCGATACGGCGTTTATTGGCCCCGGTAAAGGCCCCCGCCTCGTGTCCGAACATCTCGCTTTCGAACATGCTGTCCGGGATGGCGCCGCAATTGATGGCAACGAAGGGGCGGGCGGCCCGGTTGCCCCCCTCGTGCAGGGCGCGGGCCACCTGTTCCTTGCCGGCCCCGGTCTCCCCCAGGATCAGCACATCCACATCCGTATCGGCCAGATTGGCCACGGCATCGCGCACGCGGCCGATGCCGGTACTCTGCCCCAGCAGATAGCGGGCGATGGAGCCTTCGCCATCCAGCGCCCGGCGCAGGCGGCGATTTTCCCGCACCAGGGCGCGCTTGGCCAAGGCCCGCTGCACCACCGCCAGGAAATGGTCATTCAGGAAGGGTTTCTCGATGAAATCCCAGGCCCCTTCGCGGATGGCGCGCACGGCCATAGCCACGTCGCCATGGCCGGTGATCAGCACCACCGGCAGTTCCGGGTCCAGCGTGCGGCAGCGGGCCAGCAGCTCCATCCCGTCCATTTCCGGCAGGCGCACATCGGTGACGATGATGCCGGGGAAATCCGGCCCCAGTTCGGCCAGCGCCGCCTCTGCCCCGGCAAAGGTACGCACCTTGATGCCGGCCAGTTCCAGGGTCTGGCGGCAGGTGCGGCGGATCATCTCCTCATCGTCGATGAACAGCACCTGCAGGTCAGGCGGCGGCATGGTTCTTCTCCTCCCCGGCGGGGGATCGTTCTGTCAATGGCGGGAAGGTCAGGGTGAAACAGGCGCCCCCCTCCGGCCCGGAACCGGCGGAAAGCTGGGCGCCATATTCCCGGGCAATCGCCTGGCTGATCGCCAGCCCCAGGCCCAGCCCTTCACCGGCCGGCTTGGTGGTGAAAAACGGCTCGAACAGCCGGGGCATCACCTCAAAACCGATGCCTTTTCCGTTATCGGTCACGCTTAATGAAATTGTCCTATCGGTATTTACGTGACCGGTCACACGAATACGGGGGGTGGGCCGGTCACGCAGGGCATCGGCGGCATTGCGCAGCAGATTGACCAGCACCTGTTGCAGGCGCACCGGTTCGAACCCCACCACCAGCCCGCCCGACGGCAGGCCCAGATCGACGGCGATCCCCTGGTCGGCCAGCCGCCGTTCCACCAGGGCCAGCGCATCCCGCACGGCCCTGGCCAGGGGAACCGGTTCGGGCGGGCCTTCGCTGCGGCGGGAAAAGCCGCGCAACTGGCTGGTGATCTTGGCCATGCGGTCCACCAGATCGGCCATGAAGGCCAGATTGTCCCGCACATCCTCCTCGCGGCCCCGGTCCAGCAGGGCGCGGCAATTCTCCGCCAGCCCGCGCAGGGCCGTCAGCGGCTGGTTCAGCTCATGCGTCACCCCGGCGGCCATCTGGCCCAGGGCGGCCAGCTTGGCGGCCTGTACCAGCTCATTCTGGGCGGCGCGCAGTTCCTGTTCGGTGTGGCGGCGCTGTTCCACCTCCCGTTCCAGCTTGGCATTGGCGGTGGACAGATCGGCGGTGCGCTCCACCACCTTGCGTTCCAGATCCAGCCGCGCCTGTTCCAGCGCCGCGCGGGAGCGTTCGCGTTCCTGCAGGCGGCGGAAGCGCTGGCGCCAGGCCAGCCCGCCCGCCAGCGCCAGGGCCAGCAGCAGGGCCATGGCCGCCGCCGCCAGGCTCTGGGCCCGCCGCACCGGGGCGGCATCCTGCAACACCAGCAGGGACCAGCCATCGCGCTCCAGCGCCCTGCCATCCAGCAGATAACGCCCATCGGTCGTTTCCACCGGTGTTCCCAGATGATGGGGCACGGTGAAGGGCAGGGGGGCATAGGCGTCGCGGCCATATTGACGCGTGTCGGCCAGCTCATCCAGGGCCAGGGCATCCAGATCGCGCGTGGTACGCAGCTTCCAGTCCGGCAGGCTGGAGAGAAAGGCGATGCCATGGCGATCGGTCAGCAGCACCAGTTCGCCGGCATCGCGCCACACCGTCTCCATCGCGTCCAGCAGCACCTTCACCACCACGGTGCCGATAACATACCCGCCCTCGGCGGCGGGGGCGCGCACCGGGGCGGCGATAAAATATCCGGGAATGCCGGTCAGGGTGCCGGTGCCATAGAAATGCCCGTCCCGCCCCTCCATCGCCTGCTGGAAATAGGGGCGATAGCCGAAATTGATGCCGACATAGGAATTGGGTTGGTCCCAGTTGCTGGCGGCCAGCGTGGTGCCATCGGTGCCGATCAGATACAGCACCGGCGCCCCGGTGCGCCGGCTGACCGTGCGCAGATAGTCATTCACCGCGGCCACCAGGGTGGGGTCATGGCTTTGCGCCAGCCGCACCAGGGTGGGGTCCAGGGCCGCCGTGGCGGGCAGATGGTCAAACCGCCCCAGCATGGCATCCAGGCTCTGGCCATAGACCTCCAGCCTTCCATGCAGGGTGCCCATCAGCCCGTCGCGGGCAAAGCGACCCGCCTGCCAGCCGGCCCCCAGCACCAGGGTGCAGGCAACCAGCAGCAGGCAGAGGCTCAACAGCAGGCGTTGGGGGCCGGGCATGGTTTCGGGCTCGTCATCAAGGGGCGCGCGCGACCGTACTATAGCGGAACGGCCTTTGGCCGGTATCGCTATCATGGTCGCGCTTGCCATTGACGCGCCCTGCCCGGCCATCAATCCGTCGTCAGCCCGGCGCGTTCCGCCGCCTCGTGGCGCTGCTGTTCCTCCATCACCAGCCGGCCCAGTTCCCGCTTCAGCTCGTTGAAGGCGGCACTGCCGCTGTCGCGCGGGCGGGGCATGTCGACATGGATATCCCGCTTCACCGTGCCGGGTCGGTAGGTCAGCACGACGATGCGGTCGGCCAGATAGATCGATTCCTCGATGGAATGGGTGACGAAGATCACCGTCTTGCCCAGTTCCTGCCAGATACGCAGCAGCTCATCCTGCAAGGAACGGCGGGTCAGCGCGTCCAGGGCGCCGAACGGTTCATCCATCAGCAACACGGGGCTGTCCAGCGCCAGCACGCGGGCAATGGCCACGCGCTGGCGCATCCCGCCGGACAGATCCTTGGGGAAACGGCCGCGGAACTCCGTCATGCCCAGCATGGACAGCAGCTTTTCCACCGTGGCGTCGATCTGGGCGCGGGGTGCCCCCTTGATCTCCAGCCCGAAGGCGATGTTCTGCGCCACTGTCATCCAGGGGAACAGGGCATATTCCTGGAATACCATGCCCCGGTCGGGGCCGGGGGCGGTGATGGCCTTGCCGTCCACATGGATGGCCCCGCTGCTGGGCAGGGCAAACCCCGCCACCGCGTTCAGCAGGGTGGATTTGCCACAGCCGGACGGGCCCAGCAGGCAGACAAATTCCCCCTGGTTGATGGTCAGGTTGATATCCTGCAGGGCCACCACCTGGCCGCCCGGCACGGGAAACACCTTGTTGACGGCATTGACCTCGATCAGTGCGTTCATGGCTCCGGTCTCCCCTGCATCAATGCTCAAGGCCGCGGTGCCACCGCAGCAGGTAATTATTCAGCCGGCTGACGCCGACATCGATGGCCAGCCCCCAGAGACCGATGGTCAACATCCCGGCGATGATCTTGTCGGACCAGAAATATTCCCGCGCTTCCAGGATGCGGAAGCCCAGGCCGTTGGAAACGGCGATCATCTCCGCCACGATCACCACGATGAAGGCGGTGCCGATGCCGATGCGCACGCCGGACAGGATATAGGGCGTGGCGGCCGGCAGGATGACGCGCCGGAAGATGGTGCCTTGGCTGGCCCCCAGATTGCGCGCCGCACGCAGATAGATGCCATCGACATGGCGCACCCCGGCAATGGTGTTCACCAGCACGGGGAAGAAGGCGCCGATGGCGATCAGGAAGATGGCCGGCGGATTGCCCAGGCCGAACCACAGGATCGACAGCGGGATATAGGCAATGGGCGGGATGGGGCGCAGCACCTGGATCATCGGGTCGAACCAGCGATAGACGGCGGGCTTGGCCCCCATCAGCAGGCCCAGCGGCAGGGCCAGCACGGCCCCGACCAGAAAGCCCATCAGCACGCGGTACAGGCTGCCGATACTGTCGATGATCAGCTCACCCGATACGGCCCAGCCCAGCCAGGAACCAGCCTTCGGGTCATAGGGCTCCAGCGGGGCCAGATATTGCCACCAGCGCACGGCGACAGCGCCGGGGGAGGGCAGGACATGTTCATTGACCCAGCCCATGGAACAGACAAGCTGCCACAGGGCCAGCAGCAGCACGGGCACGGCGGCCCCTTCCGCCAGCGCCTTGACGTTCGGCATCTTCATGTGGGTTTTTCCCGGATTGCAAACGGGTTGTCGGCGGAAAGGCTGGGGGCGATCCCCCCAGCCTCCGGATCAGACGGACAGGGTTATTGAACCTGCTTCATCGCCAGATCGAGCAGCTCGGTCCGCACGAAATCCTTGGCCACCGGCGGGTTGGACATTTTGCCGATGCCATGGGCCTTCATCACGTCCGTGGTGGCCTGGATATGTTCGGCCGTGATGCCCAGCGTATAGGGGGCATTGGCAATGGCGGCGTTGAAATCGGCCTCACTCAACTGGTTGCCGAACAGGGTTTCACGCACGAACTTGGACGCGGTGGCCGGGCTGTCCATGAAGCTCTTGGTCGCCTTCACGAAACAGGCCATGTATTTCTGCGCCAGTTCCGGCTTCTCCTTCATGAATTTCTCGCTCATCACCATGGTGCGGACAGGCGAGCCGATCGGCGTGTCATAGGGCTTGATGATTTCCAGCCCGAACCCTGCACTGACGGCCTGTGCGCTCTGCGGTTCGGTCTGCATGATGGCATCCAACTGTTTCAACAGCAGGGCCTGGTTCAAATCCGGGTAGTTCAGATAAGTAACGGTGACGTCCTTGCCGCCCTTGTCGGACCAGGTCAGGCCCACCTTGTCCAACTCCGCCGCCAGCAGCACTTCCTGAATGCCGCCACGGGTGACACCCACTTTCTTGCCCTTCAGGTCGGCCACGTTCTTGATGCCGGATTCCGGGGTGGCCAGCAGGCGGGCGCCGCCCTTGGCAAAGCCGGCGACGATATAGATCGGCGCGCCGTTGGCGCGGCCGGAAATGGCCGCCTCCGACGCGGTGGCACCCACATCCAGTTCACCAGCCAGAATGGCCTGCATCACGTCCGGGCCCTTGGCGAAAATCTTGGTTTCCACCTTGATGCCGCAGGAAGGGGCGATTTCCTGCACATAGGAGACGGCCCCGAAATGCGCCAACTTCAGATTGCCCACGCGGATCACATCATCGGCGGCCATGGCAGCAGGGGCCAGCGCACACAGGGCGACAGCGGCGGCACACAGGGAAAGCAGCTTGGCGGGTTTCATGGGTGGCTATCCTCAGGCCTTGGGGTTGGTTGTTCCACCCGGCTTCATGCCGATGTCCGGGCTACCCTTCCCAAAGCAGGGGACGTGCCAATATCGCGCCGCAATATGAAAAATCTGTCGTCTATGATCCTTGCTGATCAATGACTTGTGCGCTGCGGTAGGGCAGGGGATAGGTGGCGGAAAACCGCCACTGGCCCCGCCGCCCTGTCACCTTTTCCGCCAGGGATTACTCTGGCAGGGGAATGAATTCCGTCTCCCCCGGCACGGCCGGGAAGCGCCCGGCCTTCCAATCGGCCTTGGCATCCTCGATCCGCTCCTTGGAGCTGGAAACGAAGTTCCACCAGATATAGCGCGGCCCATCCATCGGCTCCCCGCCGAACAGCAGCACGCGGGCCGCCGTCAGACCGGTCACGACAATCTCATCCCCTTCGCGCAGGACCAGCAGTACCCCGCCGCCATCCTCACCCACCGCATGGCGGTCGCCGGCGATCTCCACCGCCCCGCTGGAAACATACAGCGCCCGCTCAGCATGGGCCGGCGGGATGGCGATGCGCGCCCCCGGCGTCAGCAGGATTTCCGCATAGATGGTTTCAGAGAGCGTGCGGATGGGGGAGCATTCGCCGAACAGCTCCCCGGCGATCAGCCGCATCCAGACACCCTGATCTTCGATCACCGGCATGGCATCGGCGCTGTAATGCACGAAATCCGGGCTGATTTCCTCGTACCGTTCGGGCAGGGCCACCCAGCTCTGAATGCCGGACAGGGCGTTGCCATGGCTGCGCTGGCTGGCCTCCGTGCGCTCTGAATGGGCGATGCCACTGCCGGCGGTCATCCAGTTGATCTCACCGGGACGGATCGCCTGGACCGAGCCTAAACTGTCCCGGTGCATGATCTCCCCTTCGAACAGATAGGTGACGGTGGACAGGCCGATATGCGGATGGGGTCGCACATCCAGGCCTGTACCGGCTGGCAGGAAGCCCGGCCCCATCTGATCCCAGAAGATAAAGGGGCCGACCATGCGGCGCTTGGCCGTGGGCAGGGCACGCCGTACCTCGAACCCGCCGACATCATGGCTGCGCGGCACCACGATCAGGCTGATGGGGCCGTCATTTTCTGGCGTCGGGACACTCATGCTGGGACACTCCATCAGGGGCTTGGACGTGGCAGAATCCGGCGTTGGTACGCCCCCGTCAATCCTTGTCCGGTGCCGCTTGGCCTTTTCCGTCAGCTTTGTACCAGACGCATTGGGTGACATGGGGGCTGGCGGGTTCTGTCTGCCTTTCTGTCGGTTCCTGCCTTTGCCCCTTTTGTCTCAAGCTATCCTCAACCTTTCTGTTCTTTTAAGATTCCTTTGATTCCCTGTTCTAAGTTCGGGGAGAAAAACTGATTATTTTTCATATGCTTAAACCCTGTCTCTGTGCCGTGGTACCCGGCTCTGTGTGCCAGATCTTCTGAGTCACGGTGCCGGATTGCCCGGCTTTTTGTGCCCCAGCCCACGGCTTCATATGCCTTACTTCACGGGGGAGGCGGCTTGCTGTGCCGGATTGTCCGGGTGCGGTTTGAGGGGAAATCACAACATCCCATAAAATCAAACTCTTAGCCCTATTCCCTGTGCCGGATTGCACGGGATTTCCGGCCCCTGATCGGGCCTTCCTGTGCCGGATTGCACGGGTCGCCCCCGTCATTCTGTGCCAGAACGCACGGTCAGCCCGCCGATTCACCCCCGATTCCGCTGCATTTTCCGGGTGATTCCCCGGCACAGTCTGGGGCCGGCACGTGTTTGTGCCTGATCTCACGGGACGAATCCGGGGGTGCTGCCCTTGCTGTGCCGGATGTCACGGCTGTGACGGGCATTTAGCGTTGTCACTGTGCCATCTCGCACGGGTTTGATGATTCTCGCTTGATCCTGTGCCTGTGCTGGTGATGCTGTGTCACAGTGACATCGCGCGTCGGGGAGCGGAATTTAATGGCGGCCAGTGCTGCAATGCCTAAGCCGGAGATGGTGCGGCCGCGCATCAGCGGCAATGTGTTGGATCTATCGACTGATCCGACGCTGCCGAAGCCGCGTACCCAGATCGAGGTGATGGAGACCGGTAACGGGCTGACCCTGGCCGACCGTAAGCTGTTCAACGTGCTGCTGGCCTATAGCTGGGACAAGCTGGCCGATCCGAACGCGGTTCTGCCGCCTTTCCGCGCGTCGACCGCCGATCTGCGCCGCGCCATCGGCGATGATACGGAAAGCAATAATGTGCGTCTGCGCCAGTCATTTGACCGGCTGATGCAGACACTGGTGCGTTTCCCTTATTGGAGTGAAGCGGATCAGCAGTTGAAGGAAGGTGGTTCCCCCCTGCTGGCCTTCCGCGCCTTGCCGCGCGGTGCCGGCTATGCGGAATGGGAGTTTCCGCCCAAGCTGCGCCCGCTGCTGGCCAAGCCGGGTGCTTGGGCGCGCATCCATCTGGCGATCTGCGCACAGTTTTCCTCCAAATATTCGCTGGCGCTGTATGAGCTGTTGAGCCTGCGGGTCAATCTGCGGGAACCGCGCTGGGAAGTGACGATCGATGACCTGCGCGAAAGCCTGGGCTGTACGGAGAAAATGCCCAACTATGCGCATTTTCAGCGCCGGGTTCTCGACCCAGGTATCAAGGAAATCAATGAGTTAAGTGGCCTGTACATCGCCTATGAGGAGGTGCGGTCGCATGGGCGCGGCCGCAAGGTGGAAAAGCTGATTTTCGATGTGAAAAAGAAATCGAACAGCGATCTGGTGGCCACCGCGCGGATTACGGAATTTGCCAAGGCCCCGGTGGGCAAAGCCGCCCATGCCAACGCGCGCGATCAGGATACGCCTGATCTGGAAGATGGGCGCACCGACCGGGAACGCGGCCCAGCCGGTGTGCTGGGCCTGATCCAGCGCGTGTCGCTGGAGGTGGTGGAAGAGTTGGTGAGCCAATATCCCGACGTGGATATGCAAACGGCGATTTTCAGTTGGGCAGAATGGGCGCTGCGGCAGAAGGAGCCTTGCCGCAACCCTTCCGCCGCCTTCCGGGCCTGGCTGGAAAAGCTGCATCCCACGGCATCGGGGCCGGTACAGATCACCCCGCCAGGGTCGGAACCCTCGGCGGCGGCGGTGCGGGCGGCGCAATTCCTGTCCGGGGAGCCCTATACCGTGCGCGCCCGCTGGTATCGCCGGGCCAAGGAATTGGGGGCCAAGGAAATGCGCGCCGCAACGGCGCCGGAAAATCTGCCCCGCTGGGTGGGGCTGGTGGCGGAAGAGGTGGTGGCCGGGCTGCGGGCATAAAAAAAGCGGGGCACGCCGGCCCCGCTTTTCAGGAGAAACAAGCCGGGGATCAGCCTTCCCGGCCCACGCTTTCCAACAGATCGGCATATTCCAGCAAGCGGCTGCGGAAGGCCTCCAGCCGCTGCCGGTCCGCCTTGGAGAGTTTGACCCCCTCATCCTGCAAGGCCTGGACACCCTGTTCCAAACCCTTTTCCAGTTTTCCCAGGCCGGCGATGAAGCGCTTGGGCGTCATCACCCTGGGTTCGCTTACGGGTTTTGCGACTTCGGGTTTCAACCGCGCGTCACGGGCTTCGCGTACGGTCAAAGAACCCTGGCGGGCCTTCTCCCATAAGGTCAGCTGTTGTGGATATTCCATACGCGCCAGTTCCAGAAGAACAGCCTTGGGAATATCGCTGTGTGACGTCACACAGTCACGCTGAATATCAGGGTGTAGTTTCAACAAGGTCAGGGTTGTATTGACTTCGGTGCGTGAACGACCCAACAGGTCGCCCACTTCTTCTTGGTTATATTCATGCGCTTCAATCAGGCGGCGGATGCCTTCTGCCTCTTCCACCGGGCTGAGATCGACGCGCTGCAGGTTTTCGATCAGCGCAATCTGCTCGGTATTGGTTTCGACCGGCAGAATATGGGCCATGATCCGGCTCATCCCGGCCATGCTGGCGGCCCGCCAGCGCCGTTCGCCGGCGACCAGCATGAAATGCTTGGGCTCCGTCGGGTGCGGTGTCACCAGCACGGGCGATAATTGCCCCACTTCCCGCATGGAAGAGGCAAGGCCCTGCAGCTCCGTCTCATCAAAATGGCGGCGCGGCTGGTGCGGGTTGGGCACCACGTCGGACAGGCGCAGCATCACCGTGTCGCGCAGGCCGTCCGTATCGCCAAACAGCAAATCCGCGCCCGGCCGTTCCAGGCTTTCACCGATGCTTTTCACCACCGGTTGCTGTGCGCCGGCCTTACGCCAATTCTTAACCATTGACGATCTCCTGCGCGATGGTGCGGTAAATATTGATTGGGTGTGATTTCGGTAGTGCCTTCAAGGGCAATTGCCCGGCATATGTTGCCTGATCGATCTCGGTAGAGCGGGGGACGGGGGCGAAAATGCGGGTTTTCGACCCGACCGTCTCCTGCAAATCGGCCAGAACCTGCTGTTCGACCGCGAAATTGCGGTTGAACATGGTGGGCAGGATGCCCAGCACGGTCAGGCTGGGGTTCTGGCGGCGCTGGATTTTCTGCACCGTGTCGAAAATCAGCGGAATACCGCGCACATCATAACGGCTGGCCTTGGTCGGGATCAGCAGCGCATCGGCGGCGATCAGGGCGCTGACGGTGATCAGCGCCAGTTCCGGCGGGCAATCGATGACGATGTAATCATAATCGCGCTGAATTTCCGACAAACGTTCCCGCAGCACATAGCGGCCATCATCGGGATCCAGCAGAATTTTGATCTGCGCTTCGGCGAGCGCGATGGTGCAGGGCAGCATGTCGAACCCGTCCAGCGCGACAATGGCGTCGCGGATGGCGGTTTCGCCGAACAGCACATCTTCCAGGCCGCGCTTTTCATCCTGCACGGTCAGCGGGTCCAGTCCCGCCCCTTCCGTGGCGGTGGCCTGCTGGTCGGCATCGACGATCAGCACCCGTTTGCCCAGTTCCCCCAGCGCATAGCCCAGATTCAGTGAGGTTGTGGTTTTTCCCACCCCGCCTTTCTGGTTGGCCACGGCAATGATCTTGGCAACGCGCTGGCTGGCGGCAGCCAGGAATTCCGCCACCCGCACCGGCAGCCGTTCGGCCCCGGATTCCCAGCGGCTGATCGTGGCATTATCATATTTGCGGCCGAGTTTGGTGTTCACCCAGGCGGCGAAGGCGGCTTGGCTTTCGCCACGGCGCTCGCGGAACTGGCGCAGTTCATCGGGGGTCATTGCAGGCCCATCATCGCGTTACGGGATCGGGAACGGTTTGTATTGATTGAGACTTGTCTCAACCCGGCGGGAAAGTCAATCACCACCCTCATACCCGTGCAATCCGGCACAGAAAGCCATATCCGGGACACGAAATTAAGTCATTGTAACTAAACAAAAATTTATGTGTCTTCGATGCCTCCCCTGTTGCTGTGCCAAATTGCACGGGGGGCATTTTCTGCTTCATGTGCCGGATTGCACGGGTTCTGTGTGACGTCGCACAGCGGCGCGGGCCGGGGCTTACTGTGCCGGATTGTCCGGGGCCGAAACGGCTGCCGCTGGCCGACGCGGCACCCGTTTCCTGTCGCCGCTGCCGGCCTGTTCAGCCGTTTCGGCTGCCCGGCTTTGTCATGCTGGTGGGAAGCAACGTCGCACAGCGGCGATACAGGAAATGCCAAGGGAGGACAGGCCATGGATATTCATGCCCCGATCAGCGCCGATGCCATCAGCCTGGAGGATCGCTGGTGCGCCCATAATTACAAGCCATTGCCGGTGGTGATTGCCCGCGCCGAAGGGGCCTGGATGTGGGATGACCAGGGGCGACGCTATCTGGACATGATGAGCGCCTATTCGGCGGTCAATCTGGGCCATGGCCATCCGCGCATCCTGCGGACCCTGATCGAACAGGCGAGCCGGGTTTCCGTTGTCTCCCGCGCCTTTCATACCGACCGCTTGGGGCCGTTCCTGGCCCGGCTCTGCGCGCTCAGCGGGCTGGATGGGGCTGTGCCGATGAATACCGGGGCCGAAGCGGTGGAAACCGCCATCAAGGCCGCCCGGCGCTGGGGCCACACGGTGAAGGGCATCCCCGCCAACCATGCGCAGATATTGGTGGCGGAGGGCAATTTCCATGGCCGCACCACCACCATTGTCGGTTTCTCCAGCGAGCCCGCCTACCGCGACGGGTTCGGCCCCTTCGCCCCCGGTTTCCGCAGCGTGGCCTATGGTGATGCGGCGGCGATGGAGGCGGCCATCGGCCCCAACACCGCCGCCATTCTGGTGGAACCGATTCAAGGGGAAGCCGGCATTGTGGTGCCGCCGGATGGTTATCTGCGCCGGTTGCGCGAAATCTGCGACCGTCACAATGTGCTGCTGATCCTGGACGAGATTCAATCCGGTCTGGGCCGCACCGGCCAATGGTTCGCCTTTCAGCATGAAGCCATCCGCCCGGACGGGCTGTGCCTGGGCAAGGCACTGGGCGGCGGGGTGCTGCCGGTTTCCGCCTTTGTGGCCCGGCGCGATGTCATCGACATGTTCGTGCCCGGCAACCATGGCAGCACCTTTGGCGGGAACCCGCTGGCCGCCGCCGTGGGGCTGACGGCGCTGGAGGTGCTGGAAGAAGAAGGGCTGGTGCAACGTTCGGCCGAACTGGGCCAGCATATGCGGGATCGGCTGACGGCGCTCGCCCATCCCGCCATCCGCGCCGTGCGGGGCCGCGGCCTGTGGCTGGGGGTGGAGATTGATCCCGGCTTTGCCAGCGCGCGGGCGGTGTGCGAGGCGCTGATGGGGCGCGGCGTGCTGTCCAAGGAAACGCATGAAACGGTGATCCGCTTTGCCCCGCCTTTGGTGATTGACCGGGCCGATCTGGATTGGGCCATCGATCGTTTTGCCGAAACCCTGGAAGCCCTGCGGGCTTAAGGGCAGGGGAGGCGGAACATGCAGATGATGACAGCACGCCGAACCGGCTGGTTCGGTCTGATCGGTGCACCCACCGATGTCGGCCATACGGATTGCGGGGCGGCCCAGGGGCCGGCAGCCTTGCGTGAAGCCGGGCTATTGCGGCGATTGGCAGGGGCAGCGCTGGTGGCCGATATGGGTGATGTGACCGGTCCCGCCTATGAAGGGGCTGCCGGGCCGGATGGCAGCCGCAATCTGGCCCAGACAGCCGCCTGGTGTGCGGCGGTGCGCGACCGGGTGGCCCGGGTGCTGGCCACCGGCGGCACGCCACTGTTGCTGGGCGGCGATCATGCCATGGCGCTGGGCTCGGTCGCGGCCAGTGCCGCTTATGCCGCCCGGCTGGGGCGGCCGCTGCATCTGCTGTGGGTGGATGCGCATCCGGATTTCAACACGCCGGAAACCTCCCCGTCCGGCAATACCCATGGTTTGCCGGCGGCCAGCATCTGCGGGCTGGGGGCGCCGGAACTGCTGGCGGTTGGTGCCTTCACCCCGCTGGTGCCGCCGGGCCGGCTGACCCAGATCGGCGTGCGCGACATTGATCCGGGGGAGGCGGCCAATCTGGCCCGCGCCGGGGTCTGTCTGCACCCGATGAAGGCGGTGCGCCAGCGGGGGATGCCGGCTTTGCTGGCCGATCTGCTGGAACGTGTGCGGGCGGAAAACGCCCTGCTGCATGTCAGTTTCGATCTGGATGTGCTGGACCCGGCCCTGGCCCCCGGCGTGGGCAGCCCGGTGCCGGATGGGCTGGACCGGGAAAGCGCCCTGGCTGCATTGCGCCTGCTGGGGGATAGCGGGCTGGTCATGGCCCTGGATCTGGTGGAACTGGCGCCCCGCCATGACCGGGAGGGGCAGACAGCCGAACTGGCCATGGCACTGCTGACCGGCTTTCTGGCAGGGGAGCGGGGGGCACTGGCTGCGGCGCGTGTGGCGGCATAGGCCAGGCGGTGGGGTGACAGCGCCCCCCCGCCGCCTGCTATAATTTCCCCTCCGCCCCCGCAAAGGCCGCCTGTCATGAGCCCTTCCCGACGTCGCCTGGACCAGATCGACCAGCGCATCCTGATGGCGCTGCAGCAGGATGGCCGCATCACCAACCAGGCCCTGTCGGAAAAGGTGGGCTTGTCGCCCCGTCCCTGTCTGGAACGGGTACGCCGGCTGGAACGGGAAGGGCTGATCCGGCGCTATCAGGCCGTGCTGGATATAAGGCGGCTGCAATCCTGCATCACCGTGCTGGCGCAGATCGCCATGGAGCGGCATGGCCGCGAAAGCCGGCAGTTGTTCGAACGCCGGCTGGCCAATACGCCGGAGGTGGTGGAATGTTTTGAGGTCAGCGGCGCGTTCGATTATGTGGCCAAGCTGATTTGCCCGGATATTGATGCCTATCAGGAACTGACACAAAGCTGGATTGATGACAGCGAATTGGGGGTGGTGCGGGTGACCAGCAATATCGTGCTGCGCCCGGTGCGCGACATGGCCCCCATCCCCCTGTTCGGGCAGGAAGAATAACCGATTGCCCGCTTCACCGCCGTTGTTCCCCGTGGCAGTCTGCTGGCATTGGCTCTCAGGCGAAGGACGTACCTTGTATGGCATTTTGCGATCTGCTGCCGCAGCAGCCCGCACCGCTTTGTCAGCGTCAGATTGCCTTGACCGCCCGCCATTTGCTGCCCATCCGCAAGGCGCTGTTCCACTATCTCCTGGCGATGCGGCTGGAGATTGACCGGGTGCTGGCACCGCAATGCCCGCCGCAGATGGGGAAAAGCTATCCGCTGGGCCGCTGCCTGGAAATCAGCATGGTGGCCTTTCAGGAGCTGGAGCGCCGCATCGCCGCCCCCGTCCACCCGGTGGAACGGGTTCTGGCGACCTTTGCCGGCCAGGGCGGCCTTATCCGCTCCATCTGGGGCGCTCTGCGCGGGCGGTTTTTCCAGAATGCCATGCAGTTTGGCGGGCTTTATGTCGATGTCGCCAATGATACGGTGATCATCACCAAGCCCAAGGTGGAAATCATGCCCCTGGCGCAGGCTGGGATGGAGCCGGTCCGCGACATCGCCCATTTCGCTGAGATTGCCGGCATTTATTTAGGTGCGCAGGTCTATCCGAACCTTACGGTTCCCTCTCTCGCTCCCCTCCTGCCGATGATTGTGGAGGTGCCGGGCCATTTCCCCACCCTGCATTGCAGTGGCGATTACATGGTGGAACTGCTGATGCGTTCCGGCTTCAGCCTGTCACATGATTGGCTGCAGGCGGCCCCACCTCCACCGCCGGAGACATTGGCCCGGCTGGCCACGCGGGTGCCGCCGGACCTGCTGGTTACCGATCCGGTGGCCGGGCGGGCCGCGGCGCTGCAGGCCTGTCTGGCGGCGCGCGACCATGGCTTGACCAGGGATGCCAGCTGGCGGGCTGACCGGATGCGCGACCATCAGCGCATCCGGTCAGCATCCTGTTAGGGTGCGGCCGGCGCTGCTGTCGCCTGCCGCCGCTTCACGCCTGCGGCAATCATCTCCGCCAGATGCTCGTAATTCCCGTCGAAATGGTGGCCGCCTTCGGTGGTGATGGTCTCCACCCCCATTTTCTGCAGCGTCGGGCAGAGGCTTTCCTCATCCTCCTTGCCGTTGAAGCACTGGATCAGCCCCGGCGGGATGCGCTTCAGTTCAGGCAGGACAGGTTCGGCCTTTTCGTCGTCATTGTTCAGGAACTCATCCAGCGAAATTTCAAAACTTGCCTTGTCGGACACACCCAGCAGGGAAAGCTGGTGCACCGCCGCCTTATCCTCCTCCGGCAGCTGGTTATAGATCGCGGGCAGCACATCGGCCCCGAAGGAATAGCCCACCAGCACGACGCGGGTATCGGGCCATTTTGTGCGGTAAAAGCGGATCATGCGTGACAGGTCACGCGCGGCCTCGGCCGGTTTCTTCTGGGACCAGAAATAACGCAGCATATCCACGCCGATGGTGGGGATACCCTCTGCCACCAGCCGTTCGGCAACATCCTTGTCCAGATCGCGCCAGCCGCCATCCCCGGAATAGACAAAGGCCATCACGCCCAGGGCCGGCTTGGTCGGCATTTCCACCAGCGGCAGACTGTCCAGCGTATTATCATCGGTCGGCACCAGGGTAGCGATGCGGGCCATCACCGCCTCGGCCAGGGCATCGGCGGCATTGGCCGGGCTCAGGGTCGGTTCTGGGGCGCGCATGGTGGCGGCTTCGGCGGCCGCCCGCGTCTTATCACCGTTACTGGTCACGATTACCTTGGTGAAAAGCGGCGGCCCTTCGTTGTTGATATCGTCATTGGGGCAGATTGGCCGCTTCGGTTCCCCGCCGGGGGCGGGGTCAATGGCCACCACGCCGCCCGTGGTGGCACGGGATGTTTCCGCCCCGATGCGCAGGGCCAGGGTGGCCCCAGGGCCGATGCCGGCCAGCACCGGCAGGTGGTAACTGCCGCTGCGCAGATAGCGCTGGGTATTGCGGCTGATATCCTCCACCACCCATTTCGGCTCCAGGCATTCCACCTTTTCCCGTTCCATGGCGGCCAGGGTCTGGTCCAGGCTGGCACCGATGACCAGGATGCCCTGGTCGGCCAGGCGCTCGGCCAGATCCTGCTCGGCCTCGCCCCAGCCCTTGCCTTGGGAGAACAGGATCACCGCACCAGTATTGTCGCCGACGGGCTGGTACAGGTGCAGCCGGCCCAGCAGCCAGCCGGGCTGGGTGGGGGGCAGATATCCAGTATGGGGAACGTCGTGCCAAGTGCGCCAACCAAAAAATGTCAGCAATGACAAGGTGATGACCCAGATCAGGGCCAACTTTGCACTTTTACTCATTTACCCACCACACCCCGCAAACCGCCGCTGATCAGCACGGTGACATCGGCCAGGGCCAGCATCGGGTTGATGCCACCTGAAACCGCCATGTACCGCGCCTCCCACCGGGGCTGGAACTTGGATTTGAAGGCCCGCAGGCCGCTGAAATTATAAAAACGGTCGCCATGGTCATAGACGGTGCGGCCGACCCGGTGCCAGATGCTGGCGGCATTGCTGTCCGACAGGCCGGCCAGCGGCGCCATACCCAGGTTGAAACGCTGATAGCCCTGTTCCTTGCACAGCAGGATCAGCCGCAGCAGCAGATATTCCATCGCCCCCGGCGGGGCGGCGCGGGAGAAGCGCATCAGATCGATGCTGATCTCCTCCTTCAGGTCCGTGTTCATCAGGTTGGCAAACGCCACGATGGCACCGTCGCGGCGCAGCACGGCCACCGGCCGCAGGGCCAGATAGTCGGGCTCAAAGGCGCCCAGGGAGAAACGTTTCTCCCGCACCTCATGCGCTTCCAGCCAATCATTGGAAACGGCCTGCAGCTCTGCCATGGCTGCCGGTACAGCCTCAGTCGGGATGATGTCGAACACCAGCCCGTCGCGGTCCCCCCGGTTCAGGGCATTGCGCTGGTTGGCGCGCTTCGCCCCCTTCAGGTCGAACGGCGGCAGGTCGAGGAAGGCATCCTCCCCCAGCTTGAAGGCGGCCAGCCCGGCATCGGCATAAAGGGCCAGATTTTCCGGTGCCACCTCATAGAACACGGCGCGTCCGCCGGCGGCACGGGCCATTTCCACAAAGCGCCAGACCAGTTGCGGCCAGGCATCGCGCGGGCCGACCGGATCGAACAGGGCGATCCAGGATCGGCCCTGGCAGCCATACATGATGAAGGCGCGGCCATCGTCGGAGAACAGCAGGCTCTTGTCACCCAGCAGGGCCAGCAGGGCGCCGGTGCGTGGCTGGGCATCGACAATGGCGCGGGCGCGGGCCAGATCTTCGGGCCCGGCGGGGCCGCTGCGCACCCGGCTGTGCCCCAGCAGCGAAAGGGCGGCGGCCATGCCGGCCAGCAACCCCACCCCCAGCATGGCGCGCAGGGAACGCGGTGCCTCTTCGGAAAACTCAAACTCCCACCACAGGCCGTGCGCGTATTCCACATCCTTATAGACGAAGAACAGGATGGTGAGTGCCGTCAGCAGCAGCACCCCCACCGCCAGCAGCCAGCGGATGGTCAATGTCTGGTGCAGCAGGGAACTGCGCCGGTCGAACCGGCGCCGGCTGAACAGCAGCAGCAGCAGCAGGCTGCCCAGCAGGCTGGCCTCCGTCAGGGCCAGCCCCTTGGCCAGCGACAACAGGATGGCGACGGGCAGCATCGCCACGGCCGCCCACCAGGCGCCATCCAGCCGATAGACCAGCCCGCGCGCCACGATGAACAGCCCCAGCCCCAGCACGGAAGAAAGGAAATGCGCCCCTTCCAGCAGGGGCAGCGGCAACAGGTCGGACAGCAGTTCCAGATTGCGGTCGGCTGCCGGGGTGACGCCGGAAAAGATCAGCATGGCCGACAGCACCAGGGCCAGGGTGCCCAGCACCGGCGGCGCCATGCGCCCGCCCACCTTGCCCAGGCGCGATCCCGCCACAGCAAGGGCAGCGCGCCGCGTTTCCAGCACACTGACCACCAGCCCGGCCAGCAGCAGCGGCACCACATGATAGATGACGCGGTAAAGCAGCAGGGCGCCCAGCACCTGTTCGGTATCCACCCGGCTGCCCAGGGCCGCCAGGATCACTGTTTCAAACACGCCCAACCCGGCGGGCACATGGCTCAACACGCCCAGCCCGACGGCCACGGCGTAAATGGCGATGAAACCGGTCCAGCCGATATCCAGGCCGGGCAGCAGCAGCCACAGCGCGCTGCCGGCGGCGGCGATATCGGCGATGGCGGCGGCCATCTGGCCCAGCATCAGCCGGGGTTTGGGCAGGATCAGCCGGGTTTTGCCCAGTTGCACGCTGCCCTGGTGGCCGGCCAGCCAGATCAGCAGGCCCAGTCCGGCCAGGATGGCAATGCCCAGCAGGCGTGGCACGCTGCTGGGCAGGCCCAGGGCGGCGATATCGCCGGCAATCAACAGGCCCAGCCCGGTGGTGGCGGCCAGCCCCAGCCCGAAGGTGGCGGTGACAAAGGCGATGATGCGCGCCACCTCCTCCGGTTCCAGCCCGTGCGGGGTGTAGAAGCGATAGCGGATGGCCCCCGCCGTCAGTGGGCCGAACCCGGCCGTATTGCCCACCGCATAAGCACAGAAGGAGGCCAGCATGATGGTGGGCGATGGCATCGGCCGGCCGATCCAGGCCAGGGCGGCGCGATCATAAAAGGTCAATGCCAGGAAGCTGGCGGCTGTCATGCCCAAGGCGGCGCCAATGGTCCAGAGCGGGGTGGCCCGCAGCGCTTCCATCACCTCATCATAGGAAATCTCATTGGCCAGCCGGGTGGCGGCGAACCACCCCGCCGCTGCCACCGCCAGCACGGCCAGGGCCGTGAGCGCGGTGCGCAGATGCGGCCGCCTTGTGGCGGGCTCCGGGCCAAGCTCCTGATCGTCACGCATTCCGACGGGGTCCAACTGCCTTTTTCGGCGGCGATCATGCCGCAACCTTTGTCATAGAGCCACGCGCGCGCAAAGCATAGGGGGCGCAACAGTTTGGCACAGGTTGACATCGAAATTTCCCTTGAAACCAACCTTGCCGAGCCAAGGGGGAAAGCGCCATGCTGGCAGGGAGCTTTCATCCTTGCCGGAGATCAAGAGTGCCAGACCAGCAGACGCGCCCCAATAATCTGGATGCCTTCTGGATGCCGTTCACGGCCAACCGGCAGTTCAAACAGGCGCCCCGCCTGCTGGTTTCCGCCAGCGGCATGTATTATCGCAGCGATGATGGACGGCAGATTCTCGACGGTACCGCCGGTCTCTGGTGTGTCAATGCCGGCCATTGCCGGACGGAAATCACCGCCGCCATCCAGAAACAGGCGGCGGAAATGGATTTCGCCCCCACCTTCCAGATGGGCCATCCGGTCGCGTTTGAATTTGCCTCCCAACTGGTGCAGCTGCTGCCGCCGGGGCTGGACCATGTGTTCTTCACCAATTCCGGCTCCGAATCGGTGGATACGGCGCTGAAAGTGGCGCTGGCCTATCACCGGTCACGCGGGGAGGGGCAGCGAACCCGTTTCATCGGGCGCGAACGCGGCTATCACGGTGTCGGCTTCGGCGGCATTTCCGTCGGCGGCATCGTCACCAACCGCAAGGCGTTCGGCGCCCAACTGCCGGGGGTGGACCATCTGCCCCACACTTATGATCGCACCCATCAGGCCTTCAGCCGGGGCCAGCCGGAATGGGGCGCCCATCTGGCCGATGAGCTGGAGCGCATTGTCGCCCTGCATGATGCCAGCACCATCGCTGCCGTGATTGTGGAGCCGGTGGCCTGCTCCACCGGCGTGCTGGTGCCGCCCAAGGGCTATCTGGAAAAGCTGCGGGCCATCTGTGACAAGCATGGGCTGCTGCTGATTTTCGATGAGGTCATCACCGGTTTCGGCCGGCTGGGTACGCCCTTTGCCACCGATTACTTCGGCGTGATGCCGGATATCATCACCTCGGCCAAGGGCTTGACCAATGCCACCGTGCCGATGGGGGCCGTCTTCTTCCAGAAGAAGATCTATGATGCCTTCATGACCGGGCCGGAAAACGCCATTGAGCTGTTCCACGGCTACACCTATTCCGGCCATCCGCTGGCCGCGGCCGCCGGTCTGGCGACGCTGGATGTCTATCGCCGCGAAGGGCTGTTGACCCGGGCGGCTGAACTGGCCGGGTATTGGGAAGTGGCGATGCATTCGCTGCGCGATGCGGCCCATGTGGTGGATATCCGTAATCTGGGCCTGATCGGTGCCATTGAGCTGGAGCCCATTGCCGGCCAGCCGACCCGGCGGGCCTTCAGCGCCTTTGTGAAATGTTTTGAAAAGGGCCTGCTGATCCGCACCACCGGCGACACCATCGCCCTGTCGCCGCCGCTGATCGTGGAGAAGGGGCAGATCGACCAGATCGTCGATACGATCCGCACCGTGTTGACAGAGGTGGAATGAGCATAGCAGGCGGAACCGGTCACGGTTCCGCCTGCTATTTATGTCACGTCACCGCCTCCACCTGCTGGAACCGGGCTTCCTGCCAGCGCCCGCTTTCCATGATCTCCGCCAGCACGGCCACCGCGTCCCACACATCCACATAGCGCAGATAGAGCGGGGAGAAGCCGAAGCGCAGCGTATCCGGCGCCCGGAAATCGCCAATCACCCCGGCCTCGATCAGCGCCTTCATGATCGGATAGCCCTGCGGGTGCGACAGGGCGACATGGCCGCCGCGTTCGGCGGCCAGCCGTGGGCTTTCCAGGTTGAACCCGTGCCCGGTCACGCGACTTTCCAGCAACTCAATGAATAAATCACCCAGAGCGCTGGATTTGGCGCGGGCCTGGGCCGCGTTTGCCCGGCAGGCCAGATCGATCCCGGCCTCTGCCCCGGCCAGCGACAGGATGGGCTGGGTGCCGGTCAGCATCCGGGCAATGCCCTCCGCCGGCTGGAAATCCCGGTCGAAGGCAAACGGGGTCGCATGGCTCCACCAGCCGGACAGGGGCTGGCGCATGGAAGCATGGTGCCGGCGGGCGGCGAAGAGGAAGGCGGGGCTGCCCGGCCCGCCATTGAGATATTTATAGCTGCAGCCAACGGCAAAATCCGCCCCGGCCCCGTTCAGATCGACCGGCACCGCCCCGGCGCTGTGGCACAAATCCCAGACCGTCAGGGCACCCGCCGCATGGGCGGCCGCCGTGATCCCGGCCATATCTAGCAGATGCGCGGTTTTGTAATGCGCATGGGTCAGCGCCACCACCGCCACATCCGGGCCGATGGCCTGCAGAATCTCGTCTTTCTCGACAAAGCGAATCTCATGGCCGCGATCCAGAAACCGCGCCAGCCCCTGGACGATGTAATTATTGGTGGGGAAATTGCTCCCCTCCATCACAATCACTTTGCGGTCGGGCCGCAGGTCCAATGCTGCGGCCACGGCCTTGAACAGGTTCAGGCCGGTGGCATCCGTCACCACCATCTCCCCCGATTCGGCGCCCAGCAGCCCGGCCAGCTTGTCGCCCAGCCGGCGGGGGGCGCTGTACCAGCCGGCGCTGTTCCAACTGCGGATCAGCCCTTCGCCCCATTCCTTGGCCGCCACCTCCGCCACCCGCGCCGCCGCACGGGCGGGCAGCGGGCCCAGCGAATTGCCGTTGAGATAGATGATCCCTTCCGGCAGGGCGAACTCCGCCCGGAAAGGGGTCAGCGGATCGGCCTGATCCAGCGCCGTGGCCTGTTCACGATTCATCATCGGGTTTATCCCTGTTCTGTCCGACCCCCTGGCACATCATGATGGCGGAGCCGCGTCAAGCGGCTTGGTTCCGGCACCGGCCCTGTGCTTATCTGCGCCCATCCTTCCCCCCAGACCGGGACCGCCCTGATGAGCCATTTTGCCTTTGACCCGCCGCCGATTGCCGCCTTGCCGGTGCTGGGCAGTGATAGCCTGTTTCCCGTGGGCCGCATCTTCTGTGTCGGGCGGAATTACGATTCCCATGCGCGCGAAATGGGGCAGGCCAACAGGGAACCGCCGTTCTTTTTTACCAAGCAGCCCAATGCCCTGGTGGCGGGCGGCGGTGCCGTTCCCTACCCGCCGCTGACCGCCGACCTGCATCACGAGGTGGAACTGGTGGTGGCCATCGGTCCTGGCGGTTCCATTTTCGGCTATGGCGTGGGGTTGGATTTCACCCGGCGTGACCTGCAGGCGGAAATGAAAAAAGGCGGCAAGCCCTGGGACATGACCAAGAGCTTTGATGCCGCCGCCCCGGTTTCCGCCCTGCGCCCGGCAGCAGAAGTGCTCCAGGTGGCGACCGGCCGCATCACCTTGACGGTGAATGGTCTGCCCCGGCAGGAAGGCGACCTGTCGGAAATGATCTGGACCGTCCCGGAGATCATCGCCGAACTGGCGCGTTACCAGCCCCTGGCTGCCGGCGACCTGATCTTCACCGGCACCCCCGCCGGTGTGGGCGCGGTACTGCCCGGCGACCGGCTGGAAGGCAGCGTGGCAGGGGTCGGCTCCCTGGTGGTGGAAATCACCGTCGCCGGCTGACCCGCCGGCATATTGACCGGATTGTATGGGGCGCTTGGGGTGGATGGTCGCAGCACATGCGCCATCCCTGCCCCGGCCGTCCAAAACTGTTAGAAGAATGTCGGGTAGAAATGCCTACATTCTTCTGACAGAACATCCATACAGTGAGGTCGATCATGCAACCGCGCCGCCTGTCCGATTTTGCCGGCACCCCGATGGGGCTGGGGGTGCGCGGCCTGTGCCCGGCCTGCGGCAAGGGGCATATTTTCAAGGGCTATCTGACGCTGGCCAAGCAATGCGATGTCTGCGGGCTGGATTACAGTTTCGCCGACCCGGCCGATGGCCCGGCCTTCTTCACCATGTCCATCGTCAGTTTCCCGCTGGTCGGTTTCGCTGTCTGGCTGGAACTGGCCTTTCAGGCGCCCTATTGGGTGCATCTGGTCACCACGCTGCCGCTGGCCGTGTTGTCCTGTCTGGCCCTGTTGCGCCCGTTAAAGGGCTGGCTGGTCTGTTCGCAATATATGAACAAGGCCGAACAGGCCCGGCTGGACGAGGAAGAGGGTTGAGATGCATGGCCACCCCTTACCCCAGACAATCCAGACAATGTCCGCCGTGACCGACTGGAATCCCCATGGCCGTATTGGCACCGGGCCGCTTTACCGCGCCATCGCCGATGTGATTGCCAGCGACATTGCCAACGGCCAGTTGCGGGCGGGTGACCGGCTGCCCACCCATCGGGCCCTGGCGGCCGCCTTGGGCATCGACCTGACCACTGTCACCCGCGCCTATGGGGAGGCGCGGGCGCGGGGGCTGGTGGATACGGCCGTGGGGCGCGGCACCTTCGTGCGTGACCGGGTGGTGATACCCGCCGCCGTGCGGGCGGTGGAACTGGACCTGTCGATGAATATTCCGCCGCGTCCGCAAGGGCTGGACCTGCAGGCAGCATTTGCCCATACCATGGCGGCGGTGACGCGGCGGGCCGATCTGTTGCGCCTGCTCTCCTATCAGCCGGCGGGCGGGGCCTTGGCCGACCGGGCGGCGGGGGCGGCATGGCTGGCCCCGGTTCTGCCGGGTCTGGAGCCGGAACGGGTGCTGATCACCGGCGGGGCGCAGGCGGCATTGGCCGCCCTGCTCACCACCCTGGTGCGGCCGGGGCGGGTGGTGCTGTCCGGCTGCCACACCTATCCGGGCTTCCGGGCTGCCGCCACTGCGCTGGGGCTGGCGATGCGCGGCGTGGCGATGGATGCCGACGGGCTCTGTCCCGATGCGCTGGCGGCCGCCTGTGCGGCGGGCGATGTGGATGCGCTTTATCTGACGCCCACCCTGCATAACCCCACCACGGCCACCCTGCCGCTGGAACGGCGCCAGGCCATTGTGGCGATTGCCCGCCGCTACGGGTTCTGCATTATCGAGGATGATGCTTACGGGCTGTTACCGGTCACGACTCCGCCGCCTTTGGCAGCCTTGGGGCCGGATCTGGTGTGGCATGTGGCGACGCTGGCCAAGGTGCTGACGCCCGGTCTGCGGCTGGCCTATGTGGTGGCGCCGGATGTAGCGCGGGCAGCCCAGGGCCGGGCCGCGTTGCGCGCCATCGCCCAGATGCCGCCGCCGCTTTCTGTCGCCACCGCCTCCGCCTGGATCGCCGATGGCACGGCGGCGGCCATCTTGCAGGGTGTGCGGGCAGAGGCGATGGCCCGCCAGCAACTGGCCGCCCACCTGCTGCCCCCGGCGCTCGTTTCTGCCCAGGGGGAGGGCCATCACCTCTGGCTGACCCTGCCCGCCGGCTGGACGGAGGCGGATTTCGTCGCAGCCGCCCGCCGGGCCGGTGCCGCCCTGGTGCCCGGCAGCGCCTTTGCCGTTGGGGAGGCTGCCGGGCAGCATGTGCGGGTGGCGCTGGGGGCCGCCCCTGACCATACCGGCCTGTCGCTAGCGCTGGAGAATATCGCCGACCTGCTGGCCGACGGCCCACCACAATCCCCGGAAATCGTGTGACTGGTTACGCCTTAAGCGGCTTGAACCGGCTGGTGATGACCATCATCACCAGCACACCGATGGCCATGGCGGCCCAGGCCCAGGTCAGATCAGCGAACTGGTCACGCAGCCAGCCGGCCAGCAGCGGCATCAGGCTGGCAATCAGATAGCCGCCGCCCTGCACGATGGAGAGCAGGGCCCCGGCATCGGCCGGGTTCTCCGACTGGTCCATGGCCAGGATCATCGAGAGCGGGAACAGAGACCCGATCCCCAACCCCACCAGGATGCAGGCCGGCAGGGCGAGTGCCGCCGGGGCCAGCATCAGGCAGAGCAAGCCGCCGATCAGCAGGCTCAACACCAGAAAGACCGGCCCGCGCCGGTCGGGGAAGCGGCCGATGACGGCCGACACGGTCAGCCCGGCCACCACTTCCGTCATGGTGACGCCGGCCATCAGATATCCTGCCGCCGCGCGGTCCCAGCCCAACTGGGTGTAAAAGGGCGGCAGCCAGGCCAGCACCAGGGTGAAGGCCCCGGTGCCGATGCCGAAAAAGGCCAGCAGCAGCCAGGTCCGCCGCCGGCCCCACCAATTGACCGGGGCGGCGGCGCTGGCCGTGACCCGCCCGCTGGCGCCCGGCACATCGCTGCTGCTGACCAGCCAGAGCACCAGGGCCAGGGCCGCCGGCACCGCCCAGAAGGACAGCGCCCCGTTCCAGCCCAGCCATTCCGACAGGCCGGCGGCCGAGGCGGCGGCGATGGCCGCCCCGCCCATGATGGAGGTGGTGTAAAGCCCCATCATCCGCCCCACCTGATCAGGGTGGCGGCGCTTGATGGTGGCGGGCAGCAGGGCCTGCACCAGGGCGATGCCGATGCCGGCCAGCAGGGCCGTGCCCAGCATGGCCAGCCCGCCCAGGGGTGCTGCCCGCAGCAGGCAGGCCAGCGCCACCAGCGCCACGCCCAGGGTGATGCCACCGCGTTCCCCCAGCAACCGGCGCAGCGGCCCGCCCGCCATGGAAAAAACGCCCATGGCCACGATGGGCAGCACG
Source organism: Niveispirillum sp. BGYR6 (assembly GCF_027568365.1). Lineage (NCBI taxonomy): Bacteria > Pseudomonadati > Pseudomonadota > Alphaproteobacteria > Rhodospirillales > Azospirillaceae > Niveispirillum > Niveispirillum sp. BGYR6. The sequence goes on from NZ_JANLNL010000008.1 coordinate 154,055, forward strand.
GTCAGCAGGCTGGCGCCGGTACTGGATAATCCGGTGGCCGGCTGGATCAGGTCCAGCAAGGGACCGATGGCGGCCAGCGCCGGACGCAGGTTCAGGCCCAGCAACAGCATTCCGGCAATGGCCAGGGCGGCGCCAGCCCGCTGCGGCGTGGCGGCCCGCGTGGTACACATCGTCATGGTGACTCTATCCCTCTGGCTTTATTGCGTTTCACCAGGTTCACCCCGGTTGCCGCATTGCCTTTGCCTGCTGTATTATCTCACCAAATAATATCTTACTGCTAAGATATATAGGGGGCAGCCATGCGGGACCGGGCCGGGGAAGCGGCGGCACAATGGGCGCGGGAGCGGCCGGACCTGGATTCGCTGCCCATGGTGGTGATCGGCCGGTTGCTGGAGGCGGCACAACTGATCCAGCGGGACGGGCTGGCCCCGTTCCTGGCCGCGCATGGCCTGCAGCATGGTGAATTTGACGTGCTGATGACCTTGCGCCGGGCCGGCGCGCCCTTCCGGCTGACGCCGACGGCACTCTATGAGACGGCGATGATTTCCTCCGGCGGGATGACATGCCGGCTGGACCGGCTGGAAAAGGCCGGGCTGGTGGCGCGTCACGCCAACCCGGCCGACCGGCGCGGTGTGCTGGTGGGGTTGACCGATCAGGGCCTGTCCCTGATCGACGGCATTCTGGAACCCCATGTCGCCAATGAAGACGCCCTGCTGGCCGGGCTGGACCGGGCGGAGCGCCAGGCGCTGGATGGGTTGCTGGCCAAATTGCTGGCGGGCCTGCCCCGGCCGGGCGGGTAATGCCCCTTTTGGGGATCATACCGACGCAAGGTTGCGGGTACCATGCCACAGGCTGAACCATACCGGTAAGGACCGATTGGGAGGCGTTTATGGGGCCGCGCATATATGGGGTGGTTTGTGCCATGCTGCTGGTGGCCTCCGCCACCGCTGCCACCGATCCCCTGGCTGTGCAAAATTTGACGGTGCTGGAAACGGGTCAGTACCGGGCAGGCGAAATCAACATGCCTGTCGAGATCTGCCCCAAATTCCGCCCAACGGTGCGGCAGGTAACGAACTGGCTGCGCCAGGCGCGGGAAGTCGACAAAATGAAGTATTACGCCGAGGGCACCTGGTCCGGCTGTCGGGCGGTGGGGGAACTGACCCTGCGTGATGGTAGCCGCCACCGCTGGTATCTGGATGCCGGGGGGATCGCGATGATTGAGCAGGAAGGCGGGGCTTTACGCTATTTCATTGGGGAGGCGCTCATCCTGTGATGGGCCGCGATGGTGTGCGGGCGGCTTTCCTGCTAGAGCAGCGCATTCACGCCCACCGGACCGCCCGCCATGACCGATCATCCCTTTTCCCGTGAAGCCCAGGCTGCCGAATTGCTGGCCGGGGGCCGCTACCGCGCGGCCCGCCGCCTGCTGCTGCAAGGGCAGGGGCCAACGGGGCCGGGGGAACTGGCGTTGCTGGGCCGCGCCCTGATCGGGCTGCATGAACATGGCGCCGCACGGGCAGCATTGGAACAGGCGCTGGCCCTGGCGCCGGATGATCCAGCCATCCGCTTCGATCTGGCCCGGGCGCTGAACGGGTTGGGCCTGATGCATCTGGCCGTGCCGATGTTGGAAGCGCTGCAGGCCGCCCGGCCGGATGATCCGGCCCTGGCCGATGCGCTGGTCACGGCGCTCCGCCGCGATGCGCGGTACGAGGATACGATTTCTGTCGCCGAAAGCCTGGAAAAATCCGGACTGGTCACGGAAGAACTGCTTTATCAGCGCGCGCTGTCCGCCCACGCCCTGGGCGATGCGGTGGGCGCCCTGGCCATGTTCGACCGTTTGCTGACGCTTCGTGCTGGCCATGCCGCCGGCCTTTTCGCCTCCCATGCCTGCCTGCTGGCGCTGCAGGGGCTGCCGGCGGCCCTGGCCCGGCTGGAACAGGCGGCGGCCTGTCCCGGGGCCAACCGCAAATACCGCGCCTTTCTGGATGCCTATCGCAGCCTGATGGGCAAACCGGTCACGGATTCTAATGGTATCGGTGGCAATCAGGCTGTTCTGGAGGGGGCCTTGGCCCTGCGTCCGCATCTGGCCCCCGAGTGCCGCCTGTTCGGCCTGTCGGCCGATCTGCTGCGCCATGGGCTGGATCAGGCACAGGTGCCGGGGCTGGTGCTGGAATTCGGGGTGCGGCGGGGCACCTCGCTACGCCATATCGCGGCAGCGGCGGGCCAGCCGGTCCATGGCTTTGACAGTTTTGAAGGCCTGCCGGAAAGCTGGGGGAATGAGCCGGCGGGCACCTTCAGCACCGGCACCGATCTGCCCGCCATGCCGGGCAATGTCACCCTGCATCCCGGCTGGTTCGACCAGACCCTGCCCGGCTTTCTGGCGGCCCATCCGGGGCCGGTGCGTTTCGTCAATGTCGATTGCGATATCTACAGTTCCACCGTCACGGTGCTGACGGCGCTGGCCCCCCGGCTGGTGCCCGGTTCTGTGCTGGTCTTTGATGAATTCATCGGCAACCGCAGTTGGGCGGAGCATGAATTCAAGGCTTTCCACGAATATGCCGCCCATCATGGCGTGCGCTTTACCTATATCGCCGTCAGCCCCTTCACGGGTCAGGTGGCGATCCGGCTGTTATCTGTTGCGGGATGATGCCGCTATCCGCCCGCTCTTCCCGCCGATCGGCAAAGGCAGCGGGGCGGAGTTTGATGATATGGTCGGCATTGGCGCTGCTGCCATCCGGGCGGTTGCCCAGATAATAGCTTTTCTGCCATTTCGCCGACCGCGCTGCGGAGTCCGGCTGGGCCAGGTCGGCGTTGAAGCGTGTGCGCCCCTCCGACCATGCATGATATTCGGCCAGCAGGTCAGGCGTGTCGGACAGACGGCGGATTTCCGGTTCCACCTGTCCGATCAGGTCGCGCCGCACCGGGAACAGGCTGCAAAATGGCTCCCCCGCCTCAAACCGCACCCTCTGGCCGGGCCGGGTGAATTTCCAGTTCATGGTGAAGCTGTAGGGCGCCCAATCCGTTTCCACCACCCCGGTCAGCGGGGCGATGGCGTCCTTGGGCGCATTGGCCGGCCCTTGCACATACAGGTTCCAGCCCGGTTCGGTGCGGAACAGCGCCTCGACATGGAAGGTCAGGATGCCGGACCCGAAATGCGAAATGGCCGGCGCCCGGTCGCCGGCATCCAGCGTCACCTGCAGCGCCGATGGGCTGGTACCGCCATCCCAGATGGCACTGAACCCGATGGGGCAGAGAATTTCCCAGCCATGCGCATTGGCGATATTCAGCGGCAGGCAGCGATAGGCATAGCCGTCCGGCGTCGCATCCATCCAGTCCCGCGTTGCCGGTGCCGGCCGCAGCAGCGGTGGCGGATCATAGAGCGCGTAGCAGGTCAGCTTCATGCTTCGCCTTTCCAATATCCTTCCGGCGTGATCGGTCACATGCGTTGCGGCATCAGTTCCGCGCCGATATCCAGGCCGGGCTGGTCGGATATCTGCATCAACAGCTCATCCACCTCCCGTTCCGCCGTATCGGCATAACGGTCGAACAGGGTTTCCACCACCAGCGCCTGGAACTTTTCCCGCGGGCATTGGCCGCTGACATACTCGCAATCCAGCGCCACCTGCTGGGCGGTGCGGAATGGCCCGGTCAGGGCCGGGGGCACGGCGGCGGCATCCAGCAGGCAGTGCAGGCCCAGCACCCCGTCATCCCAGGCCAGGATGCTGGCGGCCTGGCTGGCAATATTGGCCCGTGCCGCCATGCCGGCGACAAACAGTTCCAGATCGCCGGCGCACAGCGCGCGGAACAGCACCTGCGGCGTCAGGCGGCCTTGGCGGAACAGGTGGCGGGCCACCATTTCGGCATCGTCCGGCGACAATAACAGCGGCTGCAGCAGGCGCAGCGTCGCCGCCTCCCGCCCGCCCTCGGCCAGCCTTCTGGCCAGCGACGGCTCTATATTATGGTCCTGGATCAGTTGCTGGCGCACATCTTCCGACACCAGGGCGATCATGCGTTCCACCATGGCCAGCGTGATTTCCGGCCGGGCGGCCACGCTGTCGGCCACCAGCCGGAACTGGCCGAACCGTTCGGCCGCCCGTTCCAGCGTGGTTTCCTTCACGGCGGCCCCGCGGTTGCGCAGCAGATGCACCACGGTCAGCACATTGCCGGTTTCCACCAGGGCGGCGGATACGGCGGCCGAGACACTGCGCCGTCCGGCAATGGCCAGTTGCTTCTGCGCATCGCGCTCCGCCACCACCTCCAGCAGCAAGGCTTCCGGCAGCCCATCCACATATTTCAGGATGGGGACGGCCACCTGTGCCACGTCGCGCACCAGCCGTTCGGCCAGATCGCTGGTCAGGATGGGGCTGTTATGGATCTGCCAGGCGACGGCGGCCCGCACCTCCGTTTCGGCATCGGCGGCAAAGGCGCGCAGAATATCCAGCGCCAGCCGCTTTTCCGTCTCGGTCAGGCTGCCTTCCTCCATCTCCGTGACCAGCTTGGCCATGGTCTCGATGCGGGATTCCGCACCGGGCTGGCGCAACAGCCGGTCAACATCCCGGCTGGTCAGCCGGGCACGGATGGCGGGCCGGGGCGGGGCGGCCAGATCCCCTTTCAGGCGGGGAACAATGCCCATGCGTCAGTCCTGGCCGCGGCCGTCATAGCGGACGATATCCCCCCACATGCGCTCCAGCCGGCGCAGCATACGGTAGGTGGTTTCCAGGTCGGTACCATCGGCCTGGTTGCGCAGCAACTGGGTGGCCTGCCGGTTTTCCAGCTTGCCGATTTCCGTACACAGCCATTCGCCCTTTTCCGACAGGCGCAGCCGGGCGGCGCGGCGGTCGCGTTGCGAGGCGGCGCGGTCGACATAGCCCTGTTCGACCAGATGCTTCAGATTATAGCTGGCATTGGAGCCCAGATAATAGCCGCGCTCCATCAGGTCACGGACCGACAGTTCGTCTTCCCCGATATTCAGCAGCATCAGCACCTGCATCGGGCTGATATCATCCACACCAATCCGGCCCAGTTCCACCCGCACCACATCATGCAGGCGGCGCTGCATATGGTCGATGACGCGGGCAATATCCCGATAGAGTGCCACAGTGCTGGCAGGCGAGGCGTCCCCGCTGCGGCCATCGGGCTGGCGAGCCTCTGCTGCCCGGCTTTCCACCGATCGTTCGGTGCTGTCGAGTGACCGGTCACCGATCCGGGTCAATCTGATCATCTTGCCAAATCCCTCTTCGCCCGCCGCCATCCGTCATCCCCTTTGGATCATCCCGCCGGATTTGCATCCACACGCATTCTATCCAAACGTCATAGACGGGCCGCACCCAGCGGGGCGGCGGCGCCTGCACATCAATCCAGTCCTAGATTATCGTCTATCCGCTGCACTGCAAGGATATCCGTCACAGATTTCCCCCATGCGGTGGAGATAGGACGGAAGGGGGGGTCAGATATCCGCGCCGGCATTCACATAATCGGCAAACACATGGTCCATCACGCGGGCCGGGTTGGCGCACCCGGCTTCCCCCACCACCTTGGCGGGGACACCGGCCACGGTGACGCAGGGCGGCACATCGCGCAGCACCACCGAACCGGCGGCCACGCGGGCGCAATCGCCGATGCGGATATTGCCCAGCACCTTGGCATTGGCGCCCAGCAGCACGCCGGAGCCGATCTTGGGGTGGCGGTCGCCATGTTCCTTGCCATTGCCGCCCAGATTGACCCCGTGCAGCATGGAAACATTGTCGCCGACCACGGCGGTTTCCCCCACCACCACGCCGGTGGCGTGGTCAATCATCACCCCCCGCCCGAAACGGGCGGCCGGGTGGATATCCACACCGAAGACGACGGAAGAGCGGCTCTGCAGGTAATAGGCGACGTCGCGCCGTCCCATATGCCACAGCCGATGGGCCAGCCGGTGCGTCTCCAGCGCCTGGAAGCCCTTGAAATACAGCACCGGTTCGATATGGCGGCCGCAGGCCGGGTCACGGTCCAGCACGGCGGCAATGTCGGCGCGGAACACCTGGCCCAGTTCCGGCTCTGCCTCCACCGCCGTCTGCAGCGCCTGCACCAGCAGTTCGGCCGGCATGTCGGTATGGTGCAGCCGGTTGGCGATGCGGTGGATGACGGCCGATTCCAGATTGGGCTGGTTCAGGATGGCGCCATAGAACAGGCTGGCCATCAAGGGTTCCGCCACCACCGCCTGCTGCGCCTCGGCGCGCAGGGCGGCCCAGATCGGGTCGAGCTGGGACACGAAGTCTGTGTTCTGGGCGGGCGCACGTGCGGACATGGGATCGGCCCCCTGCTTTCCATGAAGAATGGCTTTGCCGCCTATTTGATCACCGGCGATGCCTGGTGCAAGCAGGAAACACCTTGCCGCCCGGCATGGTTGCCACGCGCCCGGTGGGGGCCGGGCGCTCTGCGGCTCAGGCCGGGTCGTTCCCGCCATCCGCCAGGGCGCTGGCGGGGAAACTGTCGGGGAAAAGCCAGGGGCGCATATCATCCAGCAGCCGGCGGTTGCCCAGGGGCAGGGGCAATTGCTTGCCCGCATCGCTGGTGATGGCACCGGGGAAATGCCGGCTGGCCCGCCGTACCTGGCGCACCTCTTCCAGATCGCTGGATCGGGTGGTGATGAACAGGGCCTGCGGCGCCGGGCCGCCATCGCCCGCCGTCACCTGCCATAATTCATAAAGCACCCCATCATCCCAGGCGCGGTGCAGCGTCTGGATCCGGTGGCTGATGCCATCACGGCCAATCTGGAACAGGGCCAGATAACGCTCGCTGTTCAGGGCCGGCGGCACCGTCAGCGCCACGCCCCATTGCGCGGCCAGTGTTTCCGACAGCACAGACAGGCCATCGCGTCCGGCCGGCGGTTGTTCCAGCAGGGTGACGGCCTGTTCAATCACCCAGATCGCGGCCGCATCCAGGCTGGCAACCGCATCGCCCTTGTTCCCACCCATCACCATTTTGGCTTTCCACCTGTCCGGCATTGCCCATCCTGTCGGCCGGTTCCTGTTACGCATGTGATTGCCTGACCAGGGTTCCCATGAAGCCCAGCCAATTATGGTAAAGCCTGGGCATTGTTTTTGGTTGCAGCAATTTTCAGCCTTCTAACGCCTGTGATGGCAGGTCTGTCCATCCAGGATAAAGATTTGACAATAGATTTAAAATCGAAATGTATCGGCGGCGTGCAAGCTTTCTTGCGTCCAATCCCGCCGGCTGACATGGTTGGCGACAAGACCCGTGCCAGGATTGGATGATGCCGGATATCGCGAAGACAACCCCCAATGGCTGCCCAGTGGAACCGGCGGTGCGCACCATTGCCATGCCGGGGGATACCAACCCGGCCGGCGATATTTTCGGCGGCTGGCTGATGGCGCAGATGGATCTGGCTGCCGGCAATGCCGCTGCCCGCCGGGCGCGCGGCCGCTGTGCCACCATCGCGGTGGATGCCATGGTGTTCCATCGCCCCGTGCTGGTGGGGGATGAGGTGAGCCTTTATGCCGACATCACCCATGTCGGCCGCACCTCCATGAAAATCCATGTGGAGGCCTGGCGCCGCAGCCGGGAGGGGGAGGAGCGATTCAAGGTGACGGAGGCGCTGTTCACCTTCGTCGCCATTGATGGGGAGGGCCGCCCCCGCCCGGTGCCGCCGCTGGATTGATCCACATCTTCAGTCTGGCTGGCCGCCAGCCCGGAAGCGGCTGGCCAGCCAGGTGCAGACGATCAGCTGGATCTGGTGGAAGATCATCAGCGGCAGGATCAGCAGCCCCACCTGACCGGCGGAAAACAGCACGCCGGCCATCGGCACGCCGGAGACGAGGCTTTTCTTCGACCCGCAGAAGATCAGCGTGATGCGGTCCGCCCGGTTGAAGCCCAGCAGCCGCCCGGCCAGGGCCGACAGGCTCAGCACCAGCGCCAGCAGCACGGTGCTGGCTACCAGAATTGTGACCAGATCAAAGGGCGCCACCTTGTGCCACAGCCCTTCGGCCACGGCGGCGCTGAAGGCGGAATAGACCACCAGCAGGATCGAACCCCGGTCGCTGTAGCCGATCAGCTGCTTATGCCGCGCCACGAACGCACCGATCAGCGGGCGCAGCAAATGGCCGCCGACAAACGGCACCAGCAATTGCAGCAGGATCGATTCGATGGCGTGCAGCGAAATCCCCGCCTCCCCGTTGGTCTGCATCAGCAGGCCGACCAGCACCGGGGTGATGAAGATGCCCAGCAGGTTGGAGGCGGAGGCCGAACAGATGGCCGCCGGCACATTGCCGCCGGCCATGGAGGTAAAGGCGATGGAGCTTTGCACCGTGGAGGGCAGCAGGCAGAGGTAAAGCAGGCCCCCGGCGATGCCCGGTGACAACAGCCATGCCGGCAGCAGCCCCATGCCCAGCCCCAACAGGGGGAACAGCACAAAGGTGGTGGCCAGCACCGTCAGGTGCAGCCGCCAATGCCCGATCCCGGCCATGATCGCTTCGCGCGACAGCTTGGCACCGTGGAAGAAGAACAACAGCGCGATGGCGATATCCGCCGCCACATCGACCCACCCCACCAGCGCCCCGCTGGCGGGAAACAAGGCGGCCAGCCCGACCGTGGTCAACAGGGCCAGCAGGAACGGGTCGATCACCGTGCGCAGGAAACGGAACATGCGAGCAGACCTATATCATCATCGTCAGCATGGTCTGACTTAACCCCCATTTCCCGCCGCACCAACCCCGCCCGGCACATAGGTTCCATGCCCATCCCCCTTATGTCCGCCCGATAGGGGCGCCACGGTACGGTCAAAGCCATTATCGCGGGTGACAAGCCGCCCTGGTGCTGATAAGGGTATATCAATATACCATTTAAGGCCCGATCCTATCGGGCATGGTTCTCGGGGTTGGGGCAATCTCTCATGGCGAAAACGTTGGTGGAAAAGTTATGGTCACGGCATTGCGTCGCCGATCTGGGCGATGGGACGGACCTGCTTTACATCGACCGGGTGCTGCTGCATGAGCGCACCGGCTCCATCGCGCTGAAGGGGCTGGCGGAACAGGGCCGTGCCGTGCGGCACCCGGACCGTGCCTTTGTCTGTATGGACCATATTGTCGATACGCGGCCGGGTCGCGGTGATGAAACCCTGATGCCGGGCGGCGAAGCCTTCATCCGCGAAACCCGTGCGGCGGCCAATGCCGCCGGCATCCGCATCTTCGATATTGGCGATAACCGCCAGGGCATTGTGCATGTGGTGTCGCCAGAACAGGGCATCGCCCTGCCGGGGCTGACCCTGGTCTGCCCGGACAGCCATACCTGTACCCAGGGCGGTTTAGGGGCTTTGGCCTGGGGCATTGGCTCGTCAGAGGCGGCGCACGCGCTGGCCACCCAGACGCTGGTGGTGCGCCGCCCGCGTCAGATGCGGGTGCGGTTTGAAGGGGAATTGCCGGCCGGTGTCGGCGCCAAGGACATGATCCTGCACCTGATCGCCGCCCATGGGGCCGGTGGCGGGGCGGGCTATGCCATTGAATTTGCCGGGTCCGCCGTTTCTGCCCTGTCGGTGGAAGCGCGCATGACCCTGTGCAACATGGCCGTCGAATTCGCCGCCTGGACTGGCCTGTGCGCGCCCGATGCCAAGACCATCGCCTGGGTGGAGGGGCGGCCCTTCGCGCCCAAGGGGATGGCTTGGCATCAGGCCCTGGCCGATTGGGCCGATCTGGTGACCGATGCCGGTGCGATTTTCGACAAGGAAATCGTGGTGGATTGCGCCAGCCTCGCCCCCACCATCACCTGGGGCACCAGCCCGCAACATGCGTTACCGGTCACGGGTTTGGTGCCTGATCCCGCCCATGCTGCCGATGCCAACGCGGCCGAGGCCCAACGCCGGGCGCTGACCTATATGGGGCTGGAGCCGGGGCAGGCGCTGGCAGGGCTGCCCATCGACGGCGCCTTCATCGGCAGTTGCACCAACAGCCGCCTGTCAGACCTGCGGGCCGCTGCCGCCATCCTGAAGGGCCGGCATGTCGCCCCCGGCGTGCGCGCCATCTGCGTGCCCGGTTCCGGTCTGGTGAAGGCAGCGGCGGAGGCGGAGGGTCTGCATCGGATCTTCCTGGATGCCGGGTTTGAATGGCGCGAAAGCGGCTGTTCCATGTGCTTCTTCGCCGGGGGCGAGAGTTTCGGCAAGGGTGAGCGGGTGGTGACCTCCACCAACCGCAATTTTGAAAACCGCCAGGGACCGGGCACCCGCTCGCATCTGGCCAGTCCGGTCACGGTGGCGGCATCGGCCATTGCCGGTCGCATCGCCGATGCCCGCGCGCTGGCCGCCCAGCCGGTGGAGGCTTGAACCCATGGAAAAATTCATCCGCCTGACCGGCATCGCCGCCCCTTTGTTCCGCGCCAATGTGGATACGGATGCCATCATCCCGTCCCGCGAAATGAAGCGCGTCTCCAAGGAAGGCTTGGGGGAGGGCATGTTCGCCGACTGGCGTTACAGCGACGTGGCGAACCGGGTGGAAAACCCTGATTTCGTGCTGAACCGCGCGCCCTTCCGCCAAGCGCCGATCCTGCTGGCCGGGGCCAATTTCGGCTGCGGTTCCTCGCGCGAACATGCCGTCTGGGCCCTGAAGGATTATGGGGTGCGCTGTGTCATCGCCCCCAGCTTCGGGGCGATTTTCCAGGGCAATTGCGTGCGCAACGGCATTCTGCCGCTGGTGCTGCCGGAACCGGAGGTGGCTTCCCTGGTGGAGGCTGCCGGTCCCGCCCCGCTGGCCATCGATCTGGATGGCCAGACTGTCCACAGCGCAGACGGGCGCACGCTTTCCTTCAGCATTGCCCCGGCGGATCGGGAAATGCTGCTGGAAGGGCTGGATGCCATCGGTGTCACCCTGAAGCGGCTGCCCGCCATTACGGAATTCGAGGGTGCCTACCGCACCCGCCATCCCTGGATGTTTGCCTGATTTTCCTTTTTGAGGGATTGAAATGCCGAACGATAACAGCACCGCCCCCCTGCCGCTGGCCGGGCTGAAAGTGGTGGAATTCACCCATATGGTGATGGGACCGACGGTCGGCATGGTGCTGGGCGATCTGGGCGCCGATGTCATCAAGGTGGAACCGATCGGCGGCGACAATACCCGCCGCCTGCTGGGGGCTGGCTCTGGCTATTTCCCCATGTATGGCCGCAACAAGCGCAGCCTTTCCGTCGACCTGAAGTCGGAGGAGGGCAAGCAGATCGCCTTTGACCTGATCGACAAGGCCGATGTGCTGATCGAAAATTTCCGCCCCGGCGCCATGGAGGCGCTGGGCTTCGGGGAAAAGGCGCTGGCCGCCCGCAACCCCAATCTGGTCTATTGCTCGGCCAAGGGCTTCCTGTCCGGCCCCTATGAACATCGCGCCGCCCTGGATGAGGTGGCGCAGATGATGGGCGGCCTTGCCTATATGACTGGCCCGCCGGGCCGGCCCTTGCGCGCCGGATCGTCGGTGATCGATGTGATGGGCGGGCTGTTCGGGGTGATCGGCGTGCTGGCCGCCCTGATCCAGCGCGGCACGCTGGGCCGCGGCCAGACGGTGAAATCGGCCCTGTTTGAAAATTGCGTCTTCATGGTCGGCCAGCATATGGCCCAATATGCCGTGACTGGTAACGCTGCCCGCCCGATGCCGGTGCGCATTTCCGCCTGGGCCATCTATGACCAGTTCCGCACCAAGGAAGATGAGATCGTCTTTGTCGGCGTGGTGACGGATGGCCAGTGGGTCAGCTTCTGCAAGGCGTTCGGCCTGGATGATTTCGCCGCCGATGAGACGCTGGCCAAGAATAATGGCCGCGTGCAGGCGCGTGACCGGGTGATCCCGCGCGTTCAGGAACTGTTCCAGAATTTCACCAAGGCCGAACTGCTGCAAAAGCTGGAAGAAATCGGCCTGCCGTTTGCTCCGATCAACCGGCCGGAAGATTTGTTTGAAGATCCGCATCTGGTGGAATCCGGCGGCCTGCTGGAACTGCATCTGCCCGATGATCAGCGTTCCATCCGCCTGCCAGCCCTGCCGGTGGAAATTGACGGCAAGCGCCCGACCATCAGCCATGATCTGGCCAAGCCGGGCGCGCACAGCCGGCAGGTGCTGGCCGAACTGGGCTATGACACCGCCCGCATCGATGACCTGCAGGCCCGTGGCCTGATCGCCCAGGCGGAGGGTTGAGCCATGGCCGGCACGTTTATTGAAATCTCCGAGGTAGGCCCCCGCGACGGGCTGCAGAGCATCACCCCGATCATGCCGACGGCGGCCAAGAAAGCCTGGATCGCGGCCGAAGCCGCCGCCGGCGTGCGGGAGATTGAGGTTGGTTCCTTCGTCCCGGCCAAGGTGCTGCCGCAACTGGCCGATACGGCGGAAATCGTCGCCTATGCCCGCACCATTCCGGGGCTGACGGTGGCCGTTCTTGTGCCAAATCTTAAGGGCGCGGAAGCGGCCATTGCGGCGGGTGCCCATAAGATCACCATCCCGCTGTCCGTGTCGGAAACCCATTCCCTGCGCAATGTCCGCCGTACCCATGCGCAGATGCTGGAAGAAACGGCGGCCATTGCCGAGCGTATCAAGGCCCTGCCGCCGGAAAGCCGGCCCAAATTCGAAGGCGGGCTTTCCACCGCCTTTGGCTGCACCCTGGAAGGGGTGGTGCCGCAGAAAAAGGTGCTGGAAATCGCCGAGGCCCTGATGAAGGCCGGCTGTGATGAGGTGGGCCTGTCCGACACCACCGGTTACGCCAACCCGGCGCAGCTTCGTTCCATGATCCGCGCCGTGCGCGGCTTGGTGGGCGACCATGCCTGCAGCGGCGTGCATCTGCACAATACGCGCGGGCTGGGGCTGGCCAATGCGCTGGTGGCACTGGAAGAGGGCATCACCACGCTGGATGCTTCGCTCGGCGGCATCGGCGGCTGCCCCTTCGCGCCGGGGGCGTCGGGCAATATCGTTACCGAAGATCTGGTGTTCATGCTGGCGGCCATGGGCTTTGACACCGGCATCGACCTGGAAAAGCTGCTGGCCGTTCGGGATATCGTGAAGCAAGCCCTGCCGGAGACCGAGCTTTACGGCTTCACGCCCGATGCCGGCCTGCCCAAGGGCTTCGTGGCCGGCGCCCCCTATCCGCCGAATGAAAAGTGAGCACTGACGCGGCCCCAGCCGCCGGCCAGATGCCCAGCCGTCGCCAGATGCTGGGCTTCGGTGCGCTGGGGCTGGGCATGTTCCTGGCCATCTTGAATGTCCAGATCGTCGCCGCCTCCCTCGGCCCCATCCGCGATGGGCTGAAGGCCAGCGCCGATCAGATCAGTTGGGTCCAGACCAGCTATCTGATCGGCGAGGTGCTGATGATCCCGCTGACCGGGATGCTGACGCGCATCCTGTCCAGCCGATACCTGTTCATGCTCTCCGCCGGCGGCTTCGCGCTGGCCAGCATCGGCTGTGCCCTTGCCAGCAGCATGGATGCCATGGTGGTGGGCCGCGCCATCCAGGGTTTCATGGGTGGATCGATGGTGCCGGCCATCTTCGTGGCCGTGTTCCGCCTGTTTCCCGATGGCAGGCGCGGGGCGGCCATGGCGGCCGTCACCGTGCTGGGCACGCTGGCCCCCACCTTCGGGCCGACGCTGGGCGGGCTGGTCACGGCGGCACTCTCCTGGCACTGGCTGTTCCTGATCAATATCTTCCCCGCCCCGCTGATCATGCTGATCGGCTGGTACAGCATCAATTGGGACAAGCCCGACTGGTCGCTGGCCCGCCATATCGACCTGACGGGCACCCTGTTGCTGACCTTGGCGCTGGGTGCCGGTATTTATGTGCTGGAGGAAGGCCACCGCCATGGCTGGTTCGACAGCGCAACCATCGGTATGTCCAGTGCGGTGGCCCTGGTATCCGCCCTGCTGCTGGGCCTGCGGCTGCGCTTTGCCCCGCATCCGGTGCTGGATATGGCGCCCTTCCGCCAGCCGCTTTTCATCATCGGCAGCTTATATTCCACCCTGATCGGGGTGGGCCTGTTCGGCACCGTGTTCCTGCAGGTGCTGTTCATGGACCGGGTGCTGCATTTCGACCCCGTCACCATCGGCGTCGTCATGGGGGTTTCTGGCTTGGCGCAGCTCGTCCTCACCCCGCTGGTCGGCTGGGCCAGCGACCGGGTGGAACCGCGCCTGCTGCTGGGGCTGGCGCTGGCTTGTTTCCTGGCGGCATCCTGGTGGCTGGCAGGGGTTGGCACCGGCTGGGGGCAGGGGGATTTCACCGGCCCGCAGGTGCTGCGCGCCATCGCCATTTCCTTCATCTTCCCGCCGGTCAGCTTCATCAGCTTTGCCCGCGTCACCCCCCGGCTGGTGCCCGATGCCAGCGGTATTTTCAATCTGGTGCGCATGTTGGGCGGGGCGGTGGCCATTGCCGGCCTGAACAGCCTGATTTCCCTGCGGGAGGCCAGCCACCGTACCGCCGGCCTGCTGGGGCCGGAGGCACTGGCCCACGCCTTTCAGGATGCTTTCCGGCTGTTGCTGCTGCTGTTCGCGCTGGCCCTGCTGGCCTGCTTTTTCCTGCCTGCCCTGAAGCGCCGGACCTGAAAAGGGGGTTCCCCGTCTGCCAAGGGGGCTCTACCCTGGTTTGGAGGGTCTTCCCGTCGGGATGGCCTGCATTGAATGGGTAGAAGGCATTTTGTGATGTTGGACAAGTTGCTGCGCGGCGTGGCCATTGCCGATCTTGAAACGGCGATGGAACGGCTGGGCCTGTCGGCCACGCTGGAGACGTTGCCCAATGGTGCGCCGGTGCTGCGTTCTTCCATTGGCGGGCTGGCCTTCAATGTGCGGCCCGGCGGCTTGATGCAGGCCGATGACGGGCAGCGCCATGGCGATTTCAGCTTCAACCTGATGGTCCAGACCGAAAAGCCGGTGGATGGCAACATCCTGAATGAATGGAACCGGCAGAAGCGTTTCGGCCGGCTGTTCCAGCGCGATGATTTCCTGGTGCTGGAAATGGATGTGCTGGCCGTGGGCATCAGCGGTGACCAGATTCTGGCCAGCCTGGAAATCTGGGGCCGGCTGGTGGTGGAGGTCTTGACCTTCCTGCGTACCGCGCACGCCCCCGCCGCCGGTAATTCCTGAGCCAAGAGACTGTTCCGCCATGGGGTTTTTGTGCCATCATTTCTGCTGTAGGGGATTGCAGGAAAGAACATTTCCTCAAATGTGCCCTAAATTGTTAGAACAACAGGGTGGCACTACCTGGGGGCGGCATGAGTGTGGTGACCCTGTTGCTGGTCAATATGCTTTTGCATCTGACGGCCGGCGTCTGTCTGTTTGTGGCGGGGCGATCATTACGGGCAGGGGCGGCATTGTCCCTGTGGGGGCTGTCGAACTTGGTCTATACGGCTGGGTTCATTGTCCTGGTCCAGCGCCCCTCCCCCAGTCTGGATGCCTATTTCAGCCTGGGCGGCAATCTGCTGATCGATCTGGGGGCGGCGATCGCCTTTCTCAGCCTGCATCGCTTGCTGGGCGGTTCCAGGCATGATCTCTGGCCGCTGCTGCCGGCAGCGTTGCTGTCGCTGGCCAAGGTCGCCTTCACGCTGGCGGTGGAATATAATCTCTCCCTCAATATCGTGCTTGGCTGCCTGTCGCGGGCCTTGCTGGCCGGGATGGGCAGTTGGCTGTTGCTGCGCCGGGCGGAGCCCTGGCTGCGCCCGGCCGCCTGGATGGTGGCGGGGTTCCAGCTGCTCTGGGTGTTGCTGCTGCTGACCCGGGTGGTCTGGCAAGCGGCCTGGGCGTTGCGGCCGGATGCCGCCTTGATGGGGTCGTTGAGCGATCCGACCTCTGCCATCTCCCTGCTGCTGCGGTCGGTCATCACCTTCACCATGACGGTGGGTTTTCTCTGGATGATCAGTCGCCGGCTGGAGGCGACGCTGGTGCGGCAGGCGACGGAGGATCCGCTGACCGGGGTGGCCAACCGCCGCGCCCTGTGGGAAAAGGCGGAAAGGCTGATCGGCAGTGCCGCCTCACGGCGCGCGCCGCTCAGTGTGCTGATGGTGGATATCGACCATTTCAAAAGCGTCAATGACCGCTGGGGCCACGGCATGGGTGACCGGCTGCTGAAGGCGGTGGCGGGGGCATTGACCGACGGGGTGCGGACCGGCGACATGGTGGCCCGCGTGGGGGGTGAGGAATTTGCCATCATGCTGCCCGATGCTGATGCGGCCACGGCGGCGGCCGTGGCGGAGCGGGTGCGGGCGGCGGTGGCGCTGTTGCAGGTGGAGGGGGATGAGGGGGCTTTGTCCTGCACCGTCAGCATCGGCCACGCCACCCTTGCCCCCGGCCTGCCCTGGGAAAGGCTGATAAAGGCAGCGGATGAGGCGCTCTACAACGCCAAACGCGGCGGCCGCAACCGGGTGGAGGCCGCGGCCGCCCCTGTCGCCTGAGGACAGGGAAACCAAGGGGCATGTCGATGCCCCTTGGAGGCCGGCGACCGCCGGCTGAGGACAAAACAGACTCACCCCCGCGTGATGGACACCCCGCCATCGACCAGCAGGCTGGTACCGGTGACGAAGCTGGCGGCATCCGATGCCAGATAGAGCGCCGCCTGGGCGATTTCCGCCGGGTCGGCCAGCCGTTTCAGCGCGTGCAAGCCCTCCACGAACTGCCGTGCCTCCGGCGTGGCGGCCGCCGCCCTGCCCATGGGCGTGTCGGTGCCGCCGGGCAACAGGGCATTGGCGCGGATATTATGCGGCCCATATTCCGCCGCGATCACCTGCACCAGCCCGCCCAGCCCCGCCTTGGCGGCCGCATAGGCGGCCATGCCGGGAAAGCCCACCGTATGGCCGACAAAGCTGGAGGTGAAGATCAGCGATCCGCCGCCGCGTTCCAGCATGGCCAGAACCTGATAGCGCGCGGCCAGAAAGGCGCTGGTCAGGTTGACATCCAGCACATGGCGCCAGTTCTCCAGGCTCAGGCCGGCCAGCGGCGCATTCTCCCCCAGGGTGCCAGCATTGTTGAAGGCAATGTCCAGCCCGCCGAACCGCTCCACCGCCATTTTCACCGCCGCCACGGCCGTTGCCTCCTCGGCGACATCGCCGGCCACCGGGATGGCCTCACCGCCCGCCGCCGCGATCTCCGCCGCCAGTTCGGCCAGGGCGGCCTCCCGCCGGGCGACAAGCACCAGCCGGGCGCCTTGCCGGGCGAACAGCCGTGCCGCCGCATAGCCGATGCCGGAACTGGCGCCGGTGATGATGGCGACCTTGCCCGCAAGCTGTGTCATGTTTGCTGATCCCTTGTTGGTTTATGGCCAATGACGGGGGCGACCATGCCGGCAGAGTGGCCCTTGCCGCGCTCCGTTTTTTGCCCTGGAACTGCGGCAGCGAATTTGAGAGCAAGCGGCGGAGTGGGCAGCGGGCAAGGGCCTGATAGGGAAGGGGACCATGACAGGCCCGAAAGAGATGCCGGATATGAAAGACCAGCCAAGCACCATCGAAAATGACCCACGTTGGGCCCAGTTACAGGCCCGCGACCCGGCGGCAGAGGGACAGTTTTTCTATGGCGTGAAGACGACGGGGGTTTATTGCCGGCCCACCTGCCCCTCGCGCCTGCCCAAGCCGGGAAATGTCAGTTTCCATGCAAGCTGTGCGGCGGCAGAGGCGGCGGGCCTGCGCCCCTGTCGGCGCTGCAACCCGCGCGGTCCGTCGCTGGCCGCCGCCAATGCTGCCATCGTGGCGGAAGCCTGCCGCCGGATCGAAGCGGCGGAAACCCCGCCCCGGCTGGACGATCTGGCGGCCCAGATGGGCTGGAGCCCGTTTTACTTTCACCGCCAGTTCAAGGCCGCCACCGGCCTGACGCCCAAACAATATGCCACGGCGCAACAGGCAAGCCGGGTGCGGGCCGAACTGGCCGATGCCGGGGGCAGCGTCACCCGCGCCATTTACGAGGCCGGCTTCAACGCCAACAGCCGGTTTTATGAGAAATCCGACCAGCTGCTGGGCATGACCCCCACCCGGTTCAAGCGCGGCGGCCAGGATGTTTCCATCCGTTTTGCGCTGGCCCAGTGCGCGCTGGGCGCCCTGCTGGTCGCCTGTTCGGACAAGGGCATCTGCGCCATCACGCTGGGGGATGACCCGGAGGCGCTGTTGCGCGACCTGCAGGACCGTTTCCCCCGCGCCCATCTGGTGGGCGGGGATGGCGAATTTGAACGGCTGGTCGCCCGCGTGGTGGGCTTTGTCGAAGCACCGCGCCTGGGGCTGGACCTGCCGCTGGATGTGCAGGGCACGGCGTTTCAGCAACGGGTCTGGCAGGCGCTGCGGGAAATCCCGGTAGGCCAGACCGCCAGCTATGCCGACATCGCCGCCCGCATCGGGGAGCCCAAGGCCGTGCGCGCCGTCGCCCAGGCCTGTGCTGCCAACAAGATCGCCGTGGCCATCCCCTGCCATCGCGTGGTGCGCCATGATGGCAACCTGTCAGGCTATCGTTGGGGCGTGGAGCGCAAACGCGCTTTGCTGGCGGCAGAGGCGGAGGGGTGAAGCTCAGTGCTCCCCCCGCTCCCGGCTGTAACTCATGGAATAAACGAAGCGGTCGGCGGGGTGGACGGTTTCGCTGGCCAGGAACAGATGCCCCTGGGCATCGAGATAGAGCCGCCGGGTCAGCAGCGCTGCACTGCCCGTGGCCGTGCCCAGCAACTGCGCCAGCAGGCTATCCAGCACAATGGCGCTGATCTGCTGGTCGATGCGGCTGGCGGCCACGCCAAACCGCGTTTCAATGGCATCGGCCACGGTGGCGGCGGCCACGATCTCCCCCGGATCGGGCGCGCAATCACCCCGAATCAACATGCGGGTCAGCCCCACCGTCTTGGCACCATTGCCACGCCGGCCGCGCAGTTCGCGCCATTGCGCCGGGTCCACCTGGATGGTGGCGGCCAGACCATCGGCGGGGGCGGGGCCGTAATAGATGACGCCCAGCCGGGCGCTGCGCACATATTGCAGCAGATCCTGAAAGCCGCCCAGCGGCTGCACGAACATGGCCGGTTCCGGCGGGGCCGTCACCACCGTGCCGGCCCGCCGCTTGCGGCTGACCAGCCCTTCATCGGTCAACAGGCGCAGCGCATCGCGCACCGTGTGGCGGGAAATATCATAGAGCGCGCACAGCTCATGCTCGGTCGGCAGCGTATCGCCCACCTTATAGGTGCCATTGCCGATCTGGGCGCGCAGCATCTGGGCAATCTGCTGGTAACGCGGGGCGGCACCGCTGGGCATGGGGTGTTCCTTTTTGGGTTCAGCGTCTTTGGAAGGGTTTGTCGTTAATTTTCAATGTACTGAAATCAATATGCTCGCTCCGCTTTCCTCTCTCTCTCTACCGTCACCCCGGCGGAGGCCGGGGTCCAGTTTCGTAGAGCGAGGCGCCCGTGGCCCCTGGACCCCGGCCTCCGCCGGGGTGACGGTAGAAGGGGCGTGAAGGGGACGGAAAGTTACTTAAAGCCTGTGCCGACGCGCAGCGGCTGGATGGTGTTAAGGAAAAAAACAGCCACTCACCCACCCCCCGCCATCTCCCGCAACCGCCCCGCCTCCTGGCGCAGCAGGTCGATCATCTCGGTTTCCACCGGTGTCAGGGTGGCGCGGCGGCGGCGGAGCAGCACCAGCGGCGTGGTCCAGCGCCCATCCGCCAGATCGCGCCCCACCAGACCCGGCACCCCTTCCACCATGGAATGCGGCAGAATGGCCAGCATGTCGCTGCTGCCCAGCATCTGCATCCCGAAATGGCTGGTGCTGGTGGAAATGCGCGGCTGGATGGGGGGAATGCCGGCATCCATGAAATGCTGGTCCACCCGTTCATCCAGCCCGTCCGGCAGCTTGCCGAAAATCCAGTCGGCATCGGCCAGATCGGCGATGGAACGGGCCGCTGCCAGCTTGGGGTTGCCCACCCGCCCCACCACCAACCAGCGCTCATCGCCTAAGCTGGTGGCCATGATCTGCGGGTCGATGCCGGGGATGCCGGTGGTGACGGCCAGATCGATCTCACCGGCCAGCAGCAGCCGCACGAAATGCGGGGCCGTGCCCGGTTCCACCTTCAACACCAGGCGCGGGAAGCGCCGCAACAGGGCGCTGACCGCGTGCCGCCCGATGCCGGATGCGGCGATGGGGCTGAGGCCGATGGCAAATTGCGTGGTGCTGCGCCCCAGCGCCACATCCACATCGCGGCGGAAATGCGCCACCTCCGCCAGCACATTCTGGGCGCGGCTCAACAAAGCCTCGCCCATGCGGGTCAGCATGATGCCCTTGGGCGTGCGTTCCAGCAACGCCACGCCCAATTCGCTTTCCAGCCGGGCGAGGCTTTTCGATAAAGCCTGCTGGCTCAGGCCCCGTTGGCGGGCCGCCAGGGTCAGGCTGCCCGTTTCCACCACGGTGAGGAAATATTCCAGATCGCGCAGTTCCATCGGGCCTGTGCCTGCAAGGTCAGATCGGCTTCACCGTGCCCAGGAAGGCCATGGTGATGATGCCGGCCCAGTAGAAATAGGCAAGCTTGCGGGAAAACGCCATGGCCGAGGCCATCTTCTGTTCAATGGCGGCATTGGGGCCGCCCGACACCAGCTTGCGGAAATCGGTCACCCAGTCGCGCATCACAAAGCGCAGGATCAGCCCGATGATCAGCAGGCCGGAGAACAAGGTCGCCTTGGCGGCGTACCAGTGCGCCGTGAAGGGGCCGCCGGTCACCAGACTATAGACACCGGCGATGAACAAGGCCGGGATAACGAAATACCGGATCGCCTCATCCAGCTTGGTCAGCAGGATGCCCAGATCGCTGCCGCGCTGGAAGAAGGCGGTCAGCGTCAGCGACAGCCAGCCAGCGACGAAAATCCACATGCCCACAAGCCAGGGGCCGCCCAGCGGCTGCACACCCAGATTATTGCCCATATGCAGCCCCAGCGGCAGCAGCAGGATGATACCGGTGCGGGCCAGAATATCAATGCGATAGGCGGTTTCCATATGGCGCAGCCGTTCATCCAGCGGCAGATCGGGCCGCGCGATATTGCGCGCCGCGTTGAACACGCCCCATTCCCCGCCCAGCCAATAGGCCATGGCGATGATGTGCAGCCAGCGCAGCACCAAATGTTCATCCAAATACATACCCAGCAGTTCCATGACCCGATCCTGTTCCTGTTGAACGCTCATGGGGCTTGCCGCCCCTTTCAGTGTCTGTCTGAGAGATTTTGCTTTGTTCCCCCGTCACCTCGGCCTTCGCCGGGGTGACGGTGAAGTTGAAAGCAAAGAGACCTTTCCAGACAGACACTGAGGGGCGACCCCATTTGTCCTGACATATTCCGAACTTCTGGCTGTGCTGTCCAATCACGCTGGGGAGAATCGGCACAAAATCCGGTTGTGAATTGACCGAACATATTCCGGTACACAAACAAAATTTGTAGTGTTTGACAATTGGATGTGGGGCAATCAGCCCCCACCGGCCCTAGGCTTCATGCATCCCAGCGATCAGCCCCGGCCCTCGACGGTCGGGGCCGCAAATAAGGAGGCTTCAAGCATGGATGGTTCGGGTAACATTACCGATGCACGCGCCCAGGCGGCGTTGGCCGCCTATGACGGCCCGCCGGATTACCGCGTGGTCGGTCAGCATGGCATCTATCCCACGCTGACCCATGATGAGATTGAACGGTTCAATTTCCTGGCCCAGATGAACCGCTTCCTGGCCGGCAAGGTGATGCCGGGCGTGAAGACCGCCTTCGACAAGCGCGTCGCCCCCACCTTCAAGGCGGAGCACAGCCGCGATTTCAAGGATCGGCACGAGGTGCGCAAGGCCCTGGCCAAGGATCCCTATTGGCAGCTCTGGTCGGCGCTGCGCCGTTCCACCATGGAAACCCGCCAGCAGGCCGGCCGCTGGGTCACCCTGCGCCAGCGGGAAGAGCTGGCGGAACGCGCCGCCGCCCTGATCGGGGCCGATACCGACCGGCTGGTGCTGGACCCGGATCTGAAGCTGCCGCGCTATGTGGAAGCCATCGACCATCATTGTATGCCGGGCAGCTATCACACCGAATATGGTCCGGGTGATGTGGCCAATGCCGCCAATTATGATTGCGGCCTGTTCGCCACCACCGGCGGCATGTTGGGCCGCTTCAATGATGGCGGCGGTCAGGCCGTTGCCCGCTGGGTGAAGAAGAACCTGCCGGACTTCCAGCCCAAGCGCATTCTGGATATTGGCTGCGGCCTGGGCCACAATGTGCTGCCCATCGCCCAAGCCTACCCGGATGCCGAGGTGGTGGCCGTGGATGTCGGCGCGCCGATGCTGCGCTATGGTCTGGCCCGGGCGCAGAGCCTGGGGGTGAAGAATGTCACCTTCGTGCAGGCCAATGTGGAAAGCCTGCCCCAGTTTGCCGATGGCAGCTTCGACTGGGTGCAGTCCACCATGTTCCTGCATGAAACCAGCTACGCTTCCATGCAGCGCATCTTCAAGGAAAGCTATCGCCTGCTGGCGCCGGGCGGCATCGTCGCCCATGTCGAACAGCCGCAATATGCCGCCACCATGCCGCTGTTCGAACAGGCCATGCGCGATTGGGACGCGTTCTATAACGCCGAACCGTTCTGGACCAAGATGCACGAGGTCGATCTGGATGCCTGGCTGGTTGCGGCCGGCTTCCCGGCTGACAGCCTGATCCATGGCGGCGTCACCGCCGTGGTCGATAAGAGCGTGTTCCCCGACGCCGCCGAGGATGACGGTGAGGATTATGGCCGCAAGGCCGCCTGGCACGTGGTTGGTGCCCGCAAGGAGGTGAAGTGATGTCCGTGCAGTTCGCCCTGTCCGCCGCCTCCGCCAAGCCCACCGGCAAGCGTCCGCGTTTCCTGGAGAATTGGGAAACCGAACGGCTGCTGACCATCACCATGGCGCTGGCCACCGAACTGTCGGTGACCCGTCAGCGCCTGGATACCTTGGAGCGCCTGCTGGCCGCCAAGGGTATGGTTGCCCGCGATGAGGTGGAGACCTTCACCCCCACCAAGGCCGAAGCCGCCGAACGTGGCCTGTGGCAGCAGGAATTCCTGACCCGCATCCTGCGCGTGGTGCAGCAGGAAGCCGAGGCCATCAACGCCACGGATGACACCAGCGAGAATATCGCGGACGAGTTGGCCTCGTAAGGGGCCGGGCGGGGGCGGTTTCTGCTGCTCCCGCTTTCTCTGCGGTCGTCCCGGCTTTCTCGCCCATCATCCCGCTTCTTCACCGTCACCCCGGCCGCAGCATGGGTGACGGCAGAGAAAGCCGAGGTGACGGTGAGGAGAGCGGAAAAAGGGGGCGAGCGTCTTCATCGGCTTTTATGAAGGCGTGCGATGTCCCCCCGCTCCGGTGCGTTTTTGCGCCGGTCAAGCCCCCTTAGCGGACGTAACGCTAGCGGGCATTGTCCTCTTCATCGTAAACGCGGCCGTCTGCACCACTGTCTGGCTGGACCATTACCCCGCCGGAGAACCGACGGGGTAATGAAGCGCTGACGGGAAGCAATCACAACAGCCAAGCATAAAAGGCAATGGGGTGATTGGGGGCCAGCTTCCATTTATCCAAATCCCCCAGTGTTTGATACCAGTTGTTCCAAAGGCCATTATTGAATGTATAGTAGAAGTGATTGACAGGTACAGCGCCTAAATCTTTTTCGGTGGGTGTATAGAAAGCGATGCCCTTCGGATTTTCGTCAGTTACGTAGAGGATCCAACCCGAAGACGGGTTCGCATCCGTACTGTAATAGAAGCGCTGAGGATTATCTGTGGTAGGATAGGCAATTGTGAATTGGTAAACAGGTACAGAGTTCTTCTTATCGGAAGAGACGCCGGCAAAGAAGGCAATGGGATCAGTATCCAGTTCAAATCCCTTAGGGACACCTTTGCCGTCAGATTTGAAACTCAAATACATACGGGTTAAGGAGTTTCCAACAGAAGGTGCAATATAACGAAAGAGAGGAAGAGCTATTTCCGCCATTTCTGTCTCCATTCATGGGCATGATTTGCCATGTCAGCCGAAAATTTAGAGAATCTCGGCGACTGCACACGAGATGTGTGCGGATTTTTTCTATCATAAAAACAACCAAAAGTAATTACTGTCATTCTATATGATGCAATTGATCATATTCTGTATAATTTTACTAATTTTAATAGAGTTTTCTATATTTCTACCATCAAAAGCACAATGTTCTTATATCGGATTAAGTTTCTGGGGTTCGCCATGCAATGCCCTTTCCAGCGCCTGCCCTGGGTTTCACCGCGTGTCTGTAAAGACCGCCGATTAGGCTTGATCTGCAATCAAATGTCAGAATTCATGTAAATGGCCTTGAAAGCAAAAAGGCGGACAGCGCTGGCTGCCCGCCTTTTTCGGCCTCGCATGTACGGTGCGCCGTTTCACGGCCGCTCCGCCGTCTGCGTCGTGGCACGGGTGCGGTTTTTGCTGGCGGGGCCGTTGCGGTCGGCCGGCAGCAGGCGGCGCTGGGCCATGGTGCGGGTCAAGCTGTTGACCTTGGCGGCATCCATTTCCGCCAGAATGGGGGCGGAACGGCGTTCCTGCATCAGATCCATCAGATCCACCAGGATTTCCGCATCGGTTTCATTCAGCAGCCGGGCGGCATCCTTGGGCTTCATGCTTTCATAGATGGCCACCAGCCGTTGCAGATCGGCCTTGGCCATGCTGGCGCGGCGGTCCAGCAGGCCGGTCACTTCCTTGCCGGCAGCCTCCAGCCGGGCCAGCTGTTCGCGGGCCTTGGCCTCTGCGGCGGCCAGCATCTGCGCCCGCACCTCCAGTTCCGCCCGGCGCTCGGCCAGGGCCTTGCGCTCCGCCGTCAGCATGTCGGCCAGCCCCGGCTCACAGGCCGACAGGCTGGCCAGATTGGCAGTGCCGGCGGTGGGCGGGCGGGCCAGCAGGTCGGTCACCCCGGCATCGGCGCTGCTGTTGGCGGAGGCAGCGGCCGAAGCCTGGGCATTGGCCGGTGCCGGGGTGGCGGCGGCCTGGGGCTTTTCCGTCACCGGATCATCGCCGAACGCGGCCACCGAGGCGGCATAAAGCGGGGCGGCCAGACCGCAGATGGTGATCATCACCGGCAGCAGGCGCGGGCGTGGCAGCTTGGCCGGCCAGCCCTTTGCCAGACCCTGGCCCAGCTTCTTGGCATCAAAGCGCACGGAATGTCTCCCGGAACAGGCGCAGGGCGGCGGCACGGTCGCCTTGGTCGGTGGGGCCGGCCGGGCGGACGGGGCCGCGCTGCTGCGGTGGGACTTGCTTGCCCGGTTTGCCGCGCTTGGCCCCTTGCGGGGACGCCGGGTTCGGCTGTGCCGTCACCGCCGCCGCCCCCGTTTCCAGCCTTGCCAGCATGGCGGCGATATCGGCGGTGGTGGCATCGATGGCGGTCTTCATCCGGTCCGCCTCTTCCAGGGAGCGGCCGAGATCGCCCGCCAGTTGCTGGGCCACGCCGCGCATGGTGGTGATGGCCTTTTCCGCCCCATCCACCTGATCGGAACAGGCACGCAACAGGGTGCGCAGTTCCGACTGTGCCCCGCGCATCGCCGTCACCTTCTCGTTCAGGCGCACCAGATAGAACAGGGTGCCGAGAAACAGCGCTGCCATGGCCAGATTGATGAAGGGGGACAGCGCCTCAACGCTTGAGAAGACCATGGATCACCTCATCCTGGCCGCCCAGGTCGGTTTCGATGCGGATGGCGATGCGGCCATTGCGCTGGCCCATTTCGCCGGCGAACATCTGCACATGGCCACAGGTCAGCGTGGCGCGGGTTTCTGGCCGTGCATCCAGTTTCAACTGGGTGCCGGGCTTCCAGTTCAGGATATCGGCCAGATTGACCGTGGCCTGGCCCAGCACGGCGGACAGGTCCACATTGGTGCGGCGCAGTTCCGATTTCAGATGGGTTTCCCACATCGCATCACGGCCGAACTTTTCGCCCATGAATTGCTGCAACAGCACATTGCGCACCGGTTCCAGCGAGGCATAGGGGATCAGCAGGCTCATCCCCCCTGACCGCCCATCCAGCATGATGCGGAAGGTGACGGCGACGGCGGCATTATTGGCCCGGGTGATGGTGGCGAACTGCGGGTTCGTCTCAATCCGCTCCGGTGCGAACTGCACGACGGTCAGGGGGGCGAAGGCCGCCGACAGGTCGCGCAGCGCCATCTTGATGGCGCGTTCGGCGAGCGCGCGTTCGATCACCGTATAGGGGCGGCCATCGATGGGGGCCGGTTCGCTGCGCCGCCCGCCCAGCAGGATATCGACGATGGAATAGATCAGCTCGCTATCCACGGTCAGCAGCAGGGTGCTGTCCCATTCCTCCGCCTTCACCACGGTGATCAGGGAGGGCAGCGGCACCCCGGAAAGGAAATCGCCAAAGCGCACCGAGTCCGGGGCCTCCGCCGTCACTTCCACATTGCCCGTGGTCATGTTGCGGAAGGAGGAGGAGAGCAGGCGGACCAGCCGGTCGAAAATCACGTCCAGCATGGGCAGCCGGTCGTAATTGACGAAGCTGGAATTGACGATCTGGTCAATGACGCTGCGCGGTGCGGCACCGGCAATATCGTCGAACTGCAAAAGGCGGTCGATCTCCTTCTGGCTCAACATCTTGTCGCCTTCGCTGCCCAGCATGGATTCCCAGGCCAGGGCATCATCGCCACCGTCGCCACCTTCTTCCATGCCCGGCATCTCGGTATCGCTCATGGCTACCCCCACTATTGTAGGATCAGGGTGCGCAACAACACGCCTTCCACCGGCAGCGGATCGGCCAGCAGGCGCACCCGGCGCAGGATTTCCGTGCGCAGCGTTTCCACGCCCAGCCTTCCTTCCAGATCATGTTCATCCAGGCCACGCAGATAGGATTGCAGCCCATCCACCAGCACCGGCGCCATGGCGGCCAGCTTGGCATTATTGTCCGGGGCCACCTGCAGGGTGACGCCGATCTTCATCAGCCGCACGCTGGCCGTGCCGCGCAGATTGACCAGCATTTCCGGCAGGGTGACGAACTGGGCGGCCGTGGCTTCCCGTGCGGCCTGATCGGCGGCCTGCTTGTTATCTTCCAGCGCCGTCAGCCGCCCGGCCGCCAGCCCCAGCACGCCGCCCGCCAGCCCGACACCCACGATCACCATCAGGCGCCGCCGGTCCGGCGTGGCCGCCTTGGCCGGCGGGGGCAGACGCTTTTCAAGTCGATCAAATGTACTGTCAGTCATCGTCGATCCCGCCGCAGAAGATACAGGGCAATTCCGAAGTATTTTCGTGAATTTGTCTGAACTTTTTCCGTCGCCGTTTTTACGCCCGTTAAAAGTGCCTCGGCTAAGGTTGCGTCCAGGTCACCGGCTGAACATAGCCGCGGCCGGTTTCCAGAAACGTTAAAGAGCCGAGGCACCAGCGTGGCGAAACTCCTTCAGAACCTGACGGCGTTGGGACCGAAGCGGCTGGCCCTGATGGGCGTGACAGCGGCCCTGGTGCTGCTGGCGGTGGGGCTTGTCGGCTTCACCGTGACCCGTCCCACCATGGGCGTGCTCTATGCCGGGCTGGACGATGCGGAGGCCGGGCGCATCCTGGCGCAGTTGCAGACCATGAATGTGACGCACGAGGTCGGCGGCGGGGCCGGCGTGATCCGCGTGCCGGTGGAACAGATCGCCCGCATCCGCATGGAACTGGCCCAGCAGGGCCTGCCCAGCGCCGGCGGTGTGGGCTATGAGCTGTTTGACAGCCAGGGGGCGCTGGGCATGACCTCCTTCATGCAGAAGATGAACCGGCTGCGCGCCATGGAAGGCGAACTTGCCCGCACCATCCAGACGCTGAACGGCGTGCGCTCGGCCCGCGTGCATCTCTCCCTGCCGGATAATGAGACATTCCAGGCCCAGACCGCCCCGCCATCGGCCTCCGTCGTGGTGCGCACGGCGGGGGCGGGGCTGGAACGGTCGCAGGCGCTGGCCGTGCGCCATCTGGTATCCGCCGCCGTGCCGGGTCTGCGCCCTGGCAATGTGACGGTGATGGACGGGTCAGGCGTGGTGCTGGCCGCCGAGGATGGCGCTGCCGACGGCATGGCCCTGGTGCGGGCCGAAGAACTGCGCGCCAGCACCGAACAGCGGCTGGCCCGCGCGATTGAGGAAATTCTGGTGCCAAAATTCGGCCCCGGCAATGTGCGGGTGCGTGTGGCGGCCGAACTGGATCTGGGCCGCGAAACCCTGCGCGAACAGACCTATGACCCCAATGGCCGGGTCGAACGCTCGGTGCAGACGGTCAGCGAGCGGGAAAATTCCAGCGACCGGCAGACGGAAAAACCCACGACGGTGGAACAGAATCTGCCGCTGGAAAATGTGAATGATGCGCCGGCCACCGGGTCGCGCTCCGACACCGCGCGGGAGGAGGAGACGACCAATTACGAGGTCAGCTCCAAACTGCGCGAGCGGGTGCAGGATGCCGGCGATATCCGCCGGCTGGCCGTGGCCGTGGTGGTGAACGGCACCTACGTGGCCGGCGGCAACGGGCCCAGCACCTATCAGCCGCGCAGCGAAGCCGAGTTGCGGCAGGTGGAAAATGTCGTGCGCACGGCCATCGGCTTTTCCGAAGACCGGGGCGATCAGGTGACGGTGGAAAACCTGCAATTCCTGGAAGAACCGGTGCCGGCCGAAGTGGCCGCCGCCGTGGCAGCAGCGGATGAGGGCTGGAAGCGTTATCTGCCCTGGGGCATCGCCGCCCTGGCGGTCACCCTGCTGGTGGTCATGGCGCTGCGCCCCTTGCTGGGCCGCGGACTGGCCCCGACGCCGGCCCTGGCCGGGGTGCCATCCGACATGGCCGGCGATGGTGCCCCGCAACTGACCAGCGAGGCGCCCGCCGCCGCGCCGCAGATCGCCCCGCCGCCCAATAATGCCGTCGCTGCCGCCGCACCGGCCAAACTGGCAGCGGAAGAGGATGAAAATAACAGCGGCATGTCGCTGGAAGAGGAGATGGACAGCCTGATCGACCTGCGGTCGGTGGAAGGCGGGGTCAGTGCTGCCGCCCTGCGCCGGCTGGCCGCCATGGTCGACACCCATCCCGAAGACAGCGTGAACGTACTGCGCGGCTGGATCTATGAAGGGAATTCCTGATCATGCGGCCTTTCCTGTTCAACATGCAGTTCCCGGCCGACAGCATCGGCAATGATCCGGCCACCCCGCCGGAACAGCCGCCCGCCTTCCATATGGGTGGCTTCACCGAAGAAGACCTGGAAGCGGTGCGCGACCGCGCCTTCAAGCAGGGGCTGGAAGTGGGCGCCCGCGACGGGTTCGAACGCGGCCAGCAGGCCCTGCGCCAGTCGGTGGAAGCCCAGCAGACCCAGGCGCTGGCCGCCGTGGAAGCAGCCCTTAACAGCGCCGGCAGCCGGCTGGATGCGCTGTGCAGCAAGCTGGAACAGGATACGGTGCGGGTGGTGACGGCCCTGGTCGGCCGGCTGGCCCCGCCGCTGCTGGATGCGGTGGCGGAAGCAGAGCTGGACAATCTGCTGGCCGAAGTGCTGGCCGCCGCCGTGGGCCAGCCGGTGCTGGATCTGCGGCTGGCCCCGCCGGCCGCCGAACGGCTGCGCCCGCAGATCGACGATCTGGCCGCCAAGGCCGGATTCCGGGGCAAGATCAACATCATCGCCGATGCAACGCAACCGGCCGGTGCCGCGCGCGCCGACTGGGGCAGCGGCGGGGCCGAACACAGCCCGCGCAGCCTGGAACGCCAGTTGGGCGATGCGGTCGCCATCGCCATCAGCCGCCTGACCATCACCCGCCCCTGAGGGGCGGGACGACGACATATCCCGAACCGACGACAGCCAACCGGCATTGACAAAGGATCAAACCATGGTCGCACAGCAGGCGAATTTCCCCCCCGCCGGTGACGAAGAAACCGTCGCCCCGCAGGACCGGGACGAATTGAAGGCCATCTTCAACGTGCCGGTCAATGTGCAGGTGGTGCTGGGCAGCACCACCATGCCGGTCAGCCAGTTGCTGAAACTGGGGCGCGGTGCCGTGGTGGAACTGAACCGCAAGGTGGGGGAGGCCGTGGATGTCTATGTCAATGACCGGCTGATTGCGCGCGGCGAGGTGGTGATTGTCGATGAAGGCAATCTGGGCGTCACCATGACGGAAATCGTCAAGGCCGAGCTTGGGCTGATCTGATGCAATCCCCCCACCGTTCAGAAGGACGGCCCCTGAAACCGCCCCCGGCCGATGGCGGCTTTGGCTGGATTGGGGCGTTCGCCCTGGCCGCCGGTCTGGCCCTGCTGCTGCTGGCGGGGCCGGCGGATGCCCAATCAATCACGCTGGATGCCGGCACGGGCGGGGCCTCCTTCTCCGGCCGGCTGGTGCAGATCATGGCGCTGGTCACAGTGCTGTCGGTGGCACCGGGCCTGCTGGTGATGGTGACCAGCTTCACCCGCATCGTCGTGGTGCTGTCGCTGCTGCGCTCCGCGCTCGGCCTGCAGCAGACGCCCCCCAACATGGTGCTGGTTGGGCTGGGCCTGCTGCTGACCGCCTATATCATGGGCCCCACCATGGACCGCGCCTGGACCGAGGGCGTGCAGCCGCTGGTGGATGGCCAGATCACCGAGGAACAGGCGCTGGAACGCACGGTGGACCCGTTCCGCCAGTTCATGAAAACCCATGTCCGGCCCAAGGATCTGGACGCCTTTCAGGCCTTCAGCCAATTGGCTGGATCGCCCGCCCCTGCCGGGGTGCCCAAAGGCCCGGAGGCCGCCAAGGCGGAACCGGGTCTGCGCACCCTGGTGGCGGCCTTCGTGATTTCCGAACTGCGCCGGGCGTTTGAAATCGGCTTTCTGCTGTTCCTGCCCTTTCTGGTCATCGACATGATCGTGGCCGCCGTGCTGATGGCCATGGGCATGATGATGTTGCCGCCGGTTGTCATCTCCCTGCCGTTCAAGATCATCTTCTTCGTGCTGGTGGATGGCTGGCTGCTGGTGGCGCAAAGCCTGGTGCGCTCCTATGGCGGGGGTGGCTGATGGGGGATGATCCCGCCTGCCGCCCGGCCGCGCCGCCGCGCGGGTCTGCCCGCGCCGCCGCATTGCAATACCGCCGGGGTGACGATGCCCTGCCGCGCGTCGTCGCCTCTGGCCGGGGGGCGGTGGCTGAACGCATCGTTGATCTGGCCTTTGCCCATGGCGTGCCGGTGCGGGAGGACAGCGATCTGGCCGCCCTGCTGGCCAGTGTGGAGCCGGGCAACGACATCCCCATTGAGGCGATGATGGCCGTGGCTGAGGTGCTGAGCCACCTCTATCGCCTGAATAACTGGCTGGGCGCCGATGCCGCCCCGGCCAATCCCCTTTCCGACCGCGTTTGATCCGCCGGAGGTTCCGCCCATGTTGAAGGTACGCAGCGATTATAAAAGCCTGAACGGGATCGAGAAGGCCGCCGTCATTCTGCTGGCATTGGGGGAGGAACGCGGTTCCCGCCTGATGGAACGGCTGGAGGATGATGAAATCCGCGAGGTTTCCTATGCCATGGCGGGCCTGGGCACCGTGTCGGGCAAGATTGTCGAACGGCTGATCCGCGATTTCACCGAACGGTTCGCCGGTACGGGCGAGCTGGCCGGCACCTTCGACACCACCGAACGTTTCCTGTCCAAATTCATGAACGGGGAACGGGTGCAGGAAATCATGGCCGACCTGCGTGGCCCCGCCGGCCGGACCATGTGGGAGAAGATGAGCAATGTGAACGAGCAGGTGCTGGCCACATATCTGCGCAACGAACATCCCCAGACCATCGCCGTGGTGCTGACCAAGATCAGGCCCGAACATGCCGCCAAGGTGCTGGGCCTGCTGCCCGCCAATCTGGTGCAGATGGTGGTGGCCCGCATCATCAAGATGGAAGCCGTGCCGCGCGACGTGCTGGAGGATGTGGAAAAGACCCTGCGCAGCGAGTTCATGGCCAATTATGTGCGCACGCTGGGCCATGACAGCCACGCCATCATGGCGGAAATCCTCAACCGCACCGACCGGGGCGTGTTCGACATGATCATGGACCCGCTGGAACGCCGGATGCCGGAAAGTGCCACCCGCATCAAGCAACTGATGTTCACCTTCGAGGATCTGGCACGGCTGGACCCGCAGGCCATCCAGGTGCTGATCCGCAATTGCGAAGGCGATCAGTTGGCCTATGCGCTGAAGGGGCTGGATGAGGGGATGCAGAACCGCTTCCTGTCCAACATGTCCGAACGCGCCGCCAATATGGTGCGTGATGAGATCGAAATGATGGGGGCGGTGCGCGCCCGCGATGTGGAAGAGGCGCGGCTGGGCATTCTGAAAACCGCCAAGCAACTGGCCGATGCCGGGGAGATCATCATCACCAACAATGACAGCACCAGCCAGCTGGTCTACTGACCATGGCGGCCGGGGATGCCTTTACCGGGCCGCAGCCGGTCGGGCCCATCGCGGGCAGCAGCGGGGTGGCCGGCCCGGCAGGCCCGCTGGTGCGGCCGCTGCCCACCCTGCCGGTGCAGGCCACCATCCTGTCCCGCCCGCCGGACCTGCCTTCGGTGGGGATCACCCAGCTTGCCGGCACCATCGGTCCGGCCTTGCCGGATGGGGAAGTGCCGCTGGCCACCAGCCTGGGCACGGTGCTGCTGCGCCCCCTGCCGGGGGCCTGGCCGGCCGATCTGGCGCCGGGCAGCAGCGTCAATATCACCCTGGGACCGGGGGCGCGGGCCGGCAATCTGGAGGTGACGGGGCGGCCGCCCGCCGCCGCTGCGGCCACCGGGGCCGATGGCCATGCGGTCAATCCCCCCGTCACCAGCACCAAGCCGCTGGATAATGCCGCCGTGCTGCGCGGGTTGCTGGCCGGGGCCAATGGCACCTCCCCACAACAGCCGGTCATCCCTGGCCTGCGGGCCAGCCCGGCGGCGGTGCTGGCGGCCGGCACGGCGGCGCAGCCCATGCCCACCGCCCCGCAGACGGCCAGCCTGTCGGCGGCCAGCGGCGCCCTGCTCTCCAGTGCCGGCAGCAACCAGCCGCGCCCGCTGGCTGCCGCCATCCAGGCGCCCGGCCCGGCGGCAGCACCCCCGGCCAGTCTGGCCCAGACGCCGCAGGCCGTGGCCCAGGTCGCCCCCGACAGCGGGCCGGCCACCCAGGATCTGCTGCGCCATGCCACCCCACAGGCCCCGCTGGCCGGGGGCGGCAAGGCGGCACTGCCGCCGGGAATGGCCGCGCCGCTGGCAGACGATCTGGTGGTGGACAAGGGCAAGGCCGACAGCGCGCCAGCAGCGCCCCGCGCCGATCAGGCGCTGGCGGCGGCCCTGGCCCAGCCGGGCATGATGGCGCGCATGGCCGCTTTCATGCCGCGCCCGGACCGGCTGGGCGGGCTGGCCCTGATGCTCTATCTGTTCGGCGCCCGCAATGGCGGGGTGCGGGCCTGGCTGGGCGATGACCAGCTTCAGCATGTCACCAAGGGGGAGGCGGCGGCGCTGGCGGAACTGGATCAGGCCATGGTGCCGGTGACGCGGCTGGCCGGCGATGGCCAGGGCTGGACCAGCCTGCTGGTGCCCTTCATGGAGGGCGACAAGCCATCGGTCTTTCTGCTGGCCACGCTGGGCGGGCTGGTGGTGCCGGTGGAACGGGATCGGCCGGGCCAGGACCAGCCGGGGCCGGAGGGGGGAGAGGATGGCCCGCAGACCCTGCCGGCCAGCGCCTTCACCCTGGGCGTCCATCTCAGCGAATTGGGGGCGGTACAGGTGCAGGGGCTCTGCCTGCCCGGCCGCTTGTCGCTGGAGATCACCATCGCCGCCCTGCCCGAACCGCCCGACCGGGACGCCTTTGCCGAACGGCTGCAAACCGCCCTGGCAAGGGTTGAGCCCGGCAGCCATGTGCGCCTGCAGTGGGGCCACCCGCCCCTGGTGCCGGACCTGATGCCGGGTGGCGCCCAGCCGGTGATGGAACGGCGGGTTTAGTGTCTGTCCGGAAAGGTTTGTTTGATTTCAATTACACCGTCACCCATGCTGCGGCCGGGGTCCAGGTTCGTAGAGCGAAGCGCCCTTTGAGTCTGGACCCCGGCCGCAGCATGGATGACGGAGGGGCGGGACACCGCACGCAAAATCGCAAGGCCGCCAACAGCCCCACCCCCGAATATGAATCAAATTTAACCCAATTTTATTCAAGCCCTACCCGCACTTTTAAAGCGGCTTTAACCCGGTTCGTATCAAATTTTAGAAAAATAAGCTGTGGCGAAAACCACACCGACCATTGACCGAAACCGAAGGAGTGTAGAATGCCATTGGCCGATTCCCTCCAGTCCGAACTCCACATGTTGCTGGACAGGGCCGCCTCTTTCAGCGACGAGCGGGCGCTGGCCCGTCTGCACCAGATGCTGACATGTCTGGCGGAAGGGGCTGAACTGGTGGATTACAGCCTGGATGTGCCCGATGGTCTGGGCCATATCCCGGCCTTGCAGCGTGCCATCCTGACCCAGAGCCTGTTGAAAGTTGAAGCAGCCGGCTGCTGCTGACCAAAAATGACGCCCTGAAGGGTGTGCTGACAACCCGTCCTTCCCGGCACAAGTCGGGAACCGGCGGTCAGCTCTTCGCGGCGGGCGGGGCTTTTAATCGGCTTTCCGCTGCTTCCAGATCCGTCCAGAATTCCTTGAACAGCTCCACCCGAAGCCCATAGCTGCCGTCGCGCTTGGCCGTATCGGGGTGGAATTTGCGGGCAAAGGCCGCTTTCAGCGCCGAGATTTCCCGCAAGGCGCTCACCGCCTCTTCCCGCGCCGTTGTGGCTGTGACCACGGGCTTGGGCTTTTCGGCTTCCGCCGCCGCCGGCGGGGTCGCCTGCACACCATCGGCGATGAAACGGGCCTGGGCCGTGGGCTGAAAATAGGCCTGGATGCGCCGGGCCACCGGTACATCCAGACAGACATAGCTGACCGCCATCTGGCCCCGGTCGGGATGGGTGCGCACCACGCGCAGTTCCGCCGGAAAGGCGAAATGCTGGGGCCCCGCCATCAGGTCGATCTCGGCTGACAGGCGGCTGCCCCGCTCCGGCAATGGCCCCGCCGCGGCCAGCAGCAGGCCGTTCTGGCTCCAGTTCAGCAGGCCGAACGGCTGGCCCGCGATCAGCGCCTGCCCGTCGGTCACAGGCTCCCGCAACTGGCGGCGCCTTTCAAAAAATTGACTGCGCATGGGACAGGTCCACCCGACAAGGGCCTGTGGAAGGAAGGCGGATACCGGCACAGTAAATCGCCGCTTGGTTAGGGGAAGATTAAGGTCAGCCCCGACCGCGCACAATCCATCCGAACGGATGGGGCATACTCGTTTCAAGGGCGGGAATTTGTTATAGAATACGCCCACATGGGCAACAGGCGATGCGGATGCTGACCGGGACCGAAGGTTTATTGCAGCTATTGGCCGAAGGACAGGCATCGGGCACGGCGGTGCTGATCGATCTGCGGGCCGTGCCCCATGCGGAAAACCCGCTGTTCCGGCAATCCATCGTCGCCCTGGTGGACCGGTTCGCCGCCCAGTTCCGGCCGGAAATTGTCGATATCGGGCGTTTTGCCCAGGTCTATCTGTTTCAGGACCGTTCGGCCGATCCCTTCATTGCCAAGCTGAATGCCGTGGCCGCCGATTTCGCCGACCAGCATATGGCGGCCCCGCGCGTCGGCGTGTTCCGCCTGCCGGCGGAAGGGGCCAAGCTGGCGGCGCAGTTGCGCAAGGCGGCCCCCCCGGCGGAAAAGCAGGCCGCCAGCGCCCCGCCGGCCCTGACGGCGGTGGAGGCGCAGCAACTGGCGGCCATCCACAAGCTGGCAACCTATGAACAGGTGCTGGCCGGGGCCGATGTGTCGGCGCTGATCCGCGAATCACCGGTCTGGCGGCTGGAAGACGGGTTCTGGAACCTGCATTTCAGCGAGGTGACGGTCGCCATCGACAATCTGGAACGCGCTGTCGGCACGCCGCTGCGCCGCGACCCCTGGTTGTTGCAGCAGATTTCCCCCATCCTGGACCGCCGGGTGATCCGGCATTTTCAGCATGAACATGCCCGCCTGTTCCGCGCCCATTCCATCAATCTGAAATGCGTCACCGTGGTGGATGCGGTATTTCATGAATTCGTGCGCGAACTGACCTATGACCAGCGGCGCAACCTGATCGTGGAACTGTCGGTGCTGGACAGCGACCTGACAGAGGATACGATCAATGAGGCGGTGGATGTGCTGCGCCTGTGGGATTGCCGGGTCGCCATCGACCAGCTTTCGCCGCGCAATACCGATGCCGGCTTCCTGCCGCTGAAATCGGTCGATCTGCTGAAACTGGACATCACCCGCCTGCATGTGGATGAGGCGGGGCGGCTGCCGCCCCTGCCGGACTGGATGGTGGCTTTCGGTGTGGAGCGTATCGTCGCCGTGCATCCCCATGATGATCAGGTAATCGCCGCCTGTCTGGCCCTGGGCCTGCGCATGATCGAACGCCGCGACCGCCCGCCCGTGCCGGCCGAGCGGCGGATGCTGCCGGGGCGGTAGGGCAGGCCCCTGTGGCACCGGGGCGACACTGCACCTGAATGCCATGGCATGTCGTTGATCGCTATTGCGGCTGATAATGATTGTCACTATACCGACGCCACTTGCGAATGAATTGCATGTGGAACCCTGACCGTGCGTATCCCCCTGTCCTTGTTGCTGCTGGCTGGTGCCAGTGCCCTGTCGCTGCCGGCCATGGCCCAGGAGACGTCGTCTGTTGACGAAATCATCGTCACCGCCGCCCGCAGCAAGCTGCCGGCCAACGCGCTGCCGCTGACGGTGGATGTGATCAACAGCAAGTCGCTGGCGGAACAGGCGGCCATTGGCGGGTCGGTGGTGGATGCGGTTTCCACCCTGCTGCCCTCCTTCTCCCCCACGCGGCAGAAACTGTCCGGCTCGGGGGAGACGCTGCGCGGCCGGTCCCCGCTTTACGCCATCAACGGCATTCCGCAATCCACCCCGCTGCGCGATGGCAGCCGCGACGGTTTCACCATCGATCCCTTCTTTGTGGATCGGGTGGAGGTGATCTATGGCTCCAACGCCTTGCAGGGTATTGGCGGCACCGGCGGCATCGTCAATCAGGTGACGGTGGGGCCGCCGCGCCAGGATGGTGTGTCCGGCAAGGTGCTGGTGCAGGGCAGCAGCGATGACGGCTTCAGCGGCGATGGCCGGGGCGGCAAGCTGGCCGGCCTGCTCGCCTACCGCGAAGGCCCGTGGGATGCCATGGTCGGCGGCGCCTATGAAAAGCGCGGTGCCTTTTATGATGCCAAGGGCCGCCGCATCGGGGTGGACAGCACCCAGGGCGAAACCCAGGATTCGCAAAGCTGGTCAGCCTTTGGCCGTTTCGGCTACGAAACGGATGATGGCGTGCGGCTGGACCTGATGCTGAACCGGTTCCAGTTGAAGGGCGATGCCGATTACGTGATGGTGCTGGGCAACCAGAAGACGGGCCTGCCGACCAGTGCCCGGCGCGGCACCCCGCCGGGCGACCCGGCGCAGGGTCGTACCGAAAGTGTCGCCCTGACCCTGACGGCCGATGATCTGGCCGGTGGTGCCTTCACTGCCCAGGCCTATTTCAACCGCACGCGTGACACGTTCGGCAGCGATGCCAACCCGGTTTCCACCTTCCAGGATATCCGCATCGCCCCGAAAGACACGCTCTATGACCAGTCGCAGAACCGGTCGCGCAAGCTGGGGGCCAAGCTCAGCTATGAACGCGCCATGCCGGGGTTTGAGGCGCTGACCACCATTGTCGGCCTGGACACCCTGTTCGACACGACCGAACAGCGCCTGATCAAGACCGGGCGCAAATGGGTGCCGCCGACGGATTTCCGCAGCCTGGCCCCCTTCGCCCAGTTCAACCTCTCCCTGCTAGATGACAAGCTGCATCTGGCTGCCGGCGTGCGGCATGAAAATGGCCAGGTGAAGATCGACGATTACACCACGCTGGCCTCCACCGGTTCGCGCCGGGTCAAGGGCGGCAAGCCGACCTTCAACGACACGCTGTTCAATGGTGGCATCGTGGCGGAACCGTGGGAGGATGTGCGCCTCTATGGTTCCTATGCCCAGGGCTATACCATGGCCGATATTGGCCGCATCACCCGCGCCATCAACAAGGATGGGGTCAGTCTGGACAATTTCCTGGATATTGACCCGGTGATTTCCGACAACCGCGAAATCGGCGTTGAGCTGGGTCGTGGTTCGCTCACCGCCTCGGCGGCTTATTTCTGGTCCACCTCCAAGAAGGGCCAGAATCTGGTGCTGGTCGGCGGCGTCTATGAGGTGCAGCGCCAGCGGGTGGAGATTGAAGGGCTGGAGCTGAATGCAAACTGGGAAACCCCCTTCACGGGGCTGACGCTGTCGGCCGGCTATGCCCATCTGGACGGGCGCACCGACAGCAATGGCGATGGCAAGGTCGACAAGGATCTGGACGGGTCGAACATCTCCCCCGACCGGGTGAATGTCGCCGCCGCCTATGCCTATGGCCCGGTCACCGCGCGCCTGCAGACCCAGTTCTACATCGCCCGCCGCTTCGATGGCGGGGTCAAGGATAGCGGCTTTGGCGGTTATAACCTGACCGACCTGTTGCTGCGCCACGCGCTTGGCACTGGCGGCCTGACGCTGTCGATCAGCAACCTGTTCGACAAGCAGTATATAACCTATTACAGCCAGACCACCCGGGTGACAGAGGATGACCGGCTTTATGCCGGTCGCGGCCGCACGCTGACGCTGGGGTGGGATTACAGCTTCTGATGATGGGCACCATGCGCACGCTTGACCTGCTGCATCGCTGGGCCGGTGGCCTGATCGGCCTGCTGCTGGCCCTGCTGGGGCTGACCGGCACCATTCTGGTGCATCAGGATGCCTGGGTGATGCTGCCCGGCGCGGATCAGGCCCTGGTCACCGACGCCGCCCAGGTGGGGCCGGTGGTGGCGGGGTTGCTGGCCGATCCGGCCAGCCGGCCGCAATCCATCATCTTCGCCGATGACGGGTTCGGCCTGCACCGGCTGCGCATGGGCAACGGGGCCGGGGCCTATGCCGACCAGTCGGGCGGCATCGTCAGCCGCTGGGACAGCGAATGGGCCCGGCCGGAACTCTGGCTGGCCGATCTGCACAAGCATCTGCTGGCCGGCGATGTGGGGGAGACGATTGGCGGCATCGCCGCGCTGATCGGCCTGTTCTTCATCATTTCCGGCATCATTCTGTGGTGGAAGCTGCGCTTTACCTTCAGTTTCCGCCTCTGGCCGGCGCGGTTGAGCCGGCCGGCCATCATCCGCCAGCACCGGGATTTCGGGGTGGTGATGGCCCCGCTCTTGTTCCTGTCCTGCCTGACCGGGGTAATGCTCACCCTGCCGCCGGTCACCAACCTGCTGCTGTCGCCGGTCATTTCGCCAGCGGAACGAAAAGCCGCCATGGCGGTGCCGGCGGTGAAGGGCGGGGCGCTGGCACCGGGGCTTGATTGGGCCGCCATGCTGGCAGAGGCGCAGAAGACCTTCCCCGACGCGCAGTTCCGCGTGCTGACCCTGCCGCGCCGTCCGGGCGAACTGATCAGCCTGCGCCTGCGCCGGCCGGTGGAATGGCTGCCCAATGGCCGCACCATGGTCTGGTTCCAGCCGGAGACGGGGGCCATGGTGGGCAGCCGCGATGCCGAGACCCTGCCGCTGGGCGCGCGCATTTTCAACCTGGCCTATCCGCTGCACGCGGCCAAGGTGGGCGGGCTGGCCTTTCGGCTGGTGATGAGTGTCAGCGGGCTGGCGCTGGTCCTGCTGGGCACGCTGGCGGTGTGGAGCTTCTGGTTCCGCCGCCCCGCCCCGCAACGGGCGCCGGCCGGGCGGAAGAAGGCTGCGGTATAACACCAACCTGCCTGAAGGCTGGCCTTCGGGCAGGTTGGAGGTCGGCGACTGCCGACCCGGCGCCGGAGGGCGATTGGTTTAGGGCCGCCCCACCCATATCCGCAACGCCTGCCACGGGTGCCGGCTGGCAGCCATGTCGCGGAACAGCCGGCCCCATTCGGCAAAGGCGATGCGCAGCGGGTTATAGCTGACCGGCCCGCCCTGCACGCCATAGCGCAGCTTCCGCCCCGGCTCCACAGTGGCAAAGCTGCCGAACAGCCGGTCGAAGATGATCAGCATCCCGCCGAAATTGCGGTCAATGCAGTCGGCATCGGACCCATGATGCACCCGGTGATGGTTGGGCGTGTTCAGCACCCATTCCAGCGGCCCCAGCCGCCCCACCATTTCCGTATGCAGGAACAGTTGATAGGTCAGGTTCAGGCTGAACATGCCCAGCACGGCGACCGGGTGATAGCCCAGCCAGATCAGCGGCAGCAGAAGCACCCAGCTTCCGGTCAGCAGATTGGTCCAGCCCAGCCGGAACGCCGCCGTCAGGTTCAGCCGGGTGGAGGAATGGTGCACGGCATGGTTGGCCCACATGAAGCGCACCCGGTGCGACAGCCGGTGAAACCAGTAATAGGCCAGCTCCACCCCCAGGAACAGCCCGACCAGCCCCAGGCCGCTCCCGCCGTCAAGCGTGAACAGCCGCTGGTCATACAGGGCGAACATCAGCGGCGCGATCAGCCCGATCCCGGCGGTGCGGATGGCGATCTGCCCCACCATGATGCCCAGCGTGGCGGCACTTTCCCGCAGGTCATAGCCATCGCTGCCGCGCTGCCGGTGCCAGAGATATTCCCCCAGCGCCAGCAGGGCCACCACCGCCAGAAAGGCGGGGGAGCG
The DNA here is from genome assembly GCF_027568365.1 of Niveispirillum sp. BGYR6. NCBI lineage: Bacteria > Pseudomonadati > Pseudomonadota > Alphaproteobacteria > Rhodospirillales > Azospirillaceae > Niveispirillum > Niveispirillum sp. BGYR6. The sequence goes on from NZ_JANLNL010000008.1 coordinate 194,700, forward strand.
GTCGACCAGGGCAACAAGATCCATCGGCGGCTTCTCCGTCCATCCCCGCCATCGCCAGCAAGGGGCGACCAGGGTGCCGCAAGATAATCACATCATCGTATGGTTGTCTGTGAACAACTTCACGTTACGTTATACGGCACCGTCCGGCGTTCATGCGCATCCACGCGCAGCGCCTTGCCGATGGGCGGGAAGGCGCGGTGGCGGCAATCTTCCCGGTCACAGACCTTGCAGTTGGACCCGATGGGCACCGCCGCATCGGCATCCTTCAAATCCAGCCCGGCGGAATAGACCAGCTGGTCGGCAAAGCTGATCTCGCAGCCCAGCCCCACGGCGGCCTCGCGCGGGCGGGAGAGATAGCCGCTGCCGCCGGCCACCACCGTGCGGGCGATGCAGAGATAGGTTGCCCCATCCGGCATCCGCGCCTGCTGCACCAGAATGCGACCCGGCTGGGCAAAGGCCTGATGCACATTCCACAAGGGGCAGGCCCCGCCGAACCGGGCAAACTGAAACCGGGTGGCGCTGGAGCGTTTGGCGATATTGCCGGCCATATCCACCTTCATGAAGTAAAACGGCACCCCCGGCATCCCCGGCCGCTGCATGGTGGACAGCCGGTGACAGACCTGTTCGAAGCTGACGCCGAAATAGGCGCTCAACCGGTCAATATCATAGCGCATCCGCTGCGCCTCGGTCAGAAAACGGCGGTAAGGCAGGATCAATGCGCCTGCGAAATAATTGGCCAGCCCCACCCGCGCGATGGAGCGTGCCTCCACACTGGAAAGGTTGGCCTCTGCCACCAACCGTTCAATCTCCACCCCGTAAGACAGCAGGCCGATCTGGTGGGCGGCATAGAAAGTGCGGCTCTCCCGCGGGGCCGTTTCGGATACGAAAAGAATCCGCTCGTCCGGCTCATACCGCCACAGCACATCATGCCGGGCAAATCCCTGCGCCACCCGGATGGTCACGCCATGCCGGTCGGCCAGATATTGCGCCAGATGTTCCAGCAGCCGGTCCTTGGAAAAGCCCGACGCTTCGAACAAATCCTCCGCCGCGTGATCCAGCCCCTCAAAATGATTGCGGCGCGACTGCACAAAGTCGCGCACCTCGTCATAGGGAAATGCGGGGCCGTTCACCGTCTCCTCCCCCCCCACCCGATCCACCAGCGCCTGCTGTTCCTCTTCCAGCGACCGATAGGTGCGGTAGAGTTTCAGGAAAGCGCCCATGATCTCCGGGGCCGCCCGCACGGCATCGCGGATGCCGCTGAACGGTACCGCCGCTTCGGCAAACAGCGGATCGCCCAGCGCCTCCCGCATCTCCGACGCCAGCCGCATGTCGGCATCATCGGCAAAATGGCTGGGCTCGACAGAGAAATAGGACGACAGCCGGATCACCGCCGCCGCCGACAGGGGGCGCTGGTTATTCTCAATCTGGTTCAGATAGGAGGTGGAAAGCCCCACCGCCGCCGCCAGCGCTGCCTGATTGATACCGCGCACTTCCCGCAGACGGCGGATGCGTTCACCGGCATAGATTTTGGTGCTCATGGGGGATTTTGCTCCGGCGTCGCGTCAGGGGGTGTTGCACTGAAATGCAGAATGCCGTTCGGGCGTTTTTCAATCCAAAGAATGCCGCCGTCTTCCAAGCCTAAATGGGCCAGCAGCTCGGCAGGCAAGGTGATCTGGCATTCATCGTTCAAGGTCAGGTGATACCCCATGTTCGTCACCCTCTGCGCTGACGGAAGCTATTCTTGAGAGTCCGTCCGGAAAGTTTTACGCTATCTCAACGTCTTACACGTCTTATCTTTAAACGCTACCGTCACCCCGGCGAAGGCCCATAGGCGCTAAGTTAGTCCCTTGGAATAACGTGCCTTCCCCGCGGAAGCGGGGATCCAGGGGCCACAAGAACCAACGCTTGGGTACCCTTGGCCCCTGGACCCCCGCTTCCGCGGGGGAGGCAGGGAGGTGCGGGCGGCAACAAACAGCCCCACCTTTCGCCCGACCACTTTACCCTCACCCTTGCAAATTTGCAAAATTTGCAATCCGCACCGATCCCCTTCGCATTTATGCACCTTTCCACGCCTGTTCACCACCCCGCATAATTTGCATAAACAACCCAACGAAACCGATCAGGGCGGGAACTTCCCATGCAGGATGTGCTGTTGAAGCTGGAACAGATGCGTGCCGGTGCCCGGCAGGGCGGCGGTGAAAAGCGTATCGCGGGCCAGCATTCCAAGGGCAAGCTGACGGCACGCGAACGGATCGACATTCTGCTGGACGAAGGTTCCTTCGAAGAATGGGACATGTTCGTCGAACATCGCTGCAGCGATTTCGGCATGGAAGCGCAGAAGGTGCCGGGCGACGGTGTGGTCACCGGCCATGGCACCATCAATGGCCGCCTGGTCTTCGTCTTTTCCCAGGATTTCACCGTCTTCGGCGGCTCCCTGTCGGAAGCGCACGCAGAGAAGATCTGCAAGATCATGGATCAGGCGATGAAGGTGGGTGCCCCCGTCATCGGCCTGAATGACAGCGGCGGCGCCCGCATCCAGGAAGGTGTCGCCTCGCTGGGCGGTTATGCCGAAGTGTTCCAGCGCAATGTGCTGGCATCCGGTGTGGTGCCGCAGATCAGCCTGATCATGGGGCCGTGCGCCGGTGGCGCCGTCTATTCGCCGGCCATGACCGACTTCATCTTCATGGTGAAGGACTCATCTTACATGTTCGTCACCGGCCCCGATGTGGTGAAGACGGTGACGCATGAGGTGGTGACGGCGGAGGAACTGGGCGGAGCCGTGACCCATACGGCCAAATCCGGCGTGGCCGATCTGGCCTTTGAAAATGACGTGCAGGCTTTGCTGGAAACCCGCCGCTTTGTGGATTTCCTGCCGTTGTCAAACCGGGAAAAGCCGCCGGTGCGCCCCACGCCGGATGAGGCCGACCGCCCGGAAATGAGCCTGGATACGCTGGTTCCGGCCAATCCCAATAAGCCCTACGATATGAAGGAACTGATCCTGAAGATCGTGGATGAGGGTGATTTCTTCGAAATCCAGCCGGATTATGCCAAGAACATCATCACCGGCTTCGGGCGGATGCAGGGATCGACGGTTGGTTTCGTCGCCAACCAGCCGATGGTGCTGGCCGGCTGCCTGGATATTGACAGCGCCATCAAGGGCGCGCGCTTCGTGCGGTTCTGCGATGCCTTCAACATCCCCATCGTCACCCTGGTGGATGTGCCGGGCTTCCTGCCGGGTACGGCGCAGGAATTCAACGGCATCATCAAGCATGGCGCCAAGCTGCTGTTCGCCTATGGCGAGGCGACGGTGCCCAAGGTGACGCTGATCACCCGCAAGGCCTATGGCGGCGCCTATGACGTGATGGCGTCCAAGCATCTGCGTGGCGATGTGAACTATGCCTGGCCCAGTGCGGAAATCGCCGTGATGGGGCCGAAGGGGGCGGTGGAGATCATTTTCCGTGGCGATATTGGCGATCAGGCCAAAATTGAGGCGCGGACCGAGGAATATCGCCAGAAATTCGCCAACCCCTTTGTGGCGGCGGGTCGTGGCTATATCGACGACGTGATCATGCCCCACGGCACCCGCCGCCGCCTGTGCAAGGCCTTGGCGATGCTGAAGAACAAGCAGCTCCAGAACCCCTGGAAGAAGCACGATAATCTGCCGTTGTGAGAACGGGTGTTACGGCCAACGCTGCACCTACCTGCCTCCCCCGCGAAAGCGGGGGTCCAGGGGCCAAGGGCACTAAGCGTCGGCCTGCTACCCCTGGATCCCCGCTTTCGCGGGGAAGGCATTGGTTAGGTTTCGCGGAATAGACGCAAGGCGCAGCCAGACGCTGCCCCCGGAGACGCCAAGATGTTCAAGAAGATCCTCATCGCCAACCGTGGTGAAATCGCCTGCCGCGTCATCAAGACTGCCCGGCGCATGGGCATCAAGACGGTGGCGGTTTATTCCGATGCCGATGCCGGCGCCCTGCATGTGGAAATGGCGGATGAGGCGGTGCATATCGGCCCCGCCCCGTCCGCCCAATCCTATCTGCTGGCCGACAAGATCATTGAGGCCTGCCAGAAGACCGGGGCCGAGGCCGTCCACCCAGGCTATGGCTTCCTGTCGGAAAAGGCCGCCTTCTGCGAGGCGCTGAAGGCGGCGGGCATCACCTTCATCGGTCCCGATGTCCATGCCATCGGCGCCATGGGCGACAAGATCGAGAGCAAGAAGCTGGCCAAGGCGGCCGGCGTGTCTACCGTGCCGGGCTATCTGGGCGTCATCAAGGATGATGAGGAAGCCATCCGCATTGCGCGGGAAATCGGTTTCCCGGTGATGATCAAGGCATCCGCCGGCGGCGGCGGCAAGGGGATGCGCGTGGCCTGGAACGAAGGCGAAGTAGCCGACGGCTTCCGCTCCGCCACCAACGAGGCGCGTTCCAGCTTCGCCGATGACCGCGTCTTCATCGAAAAATACATCACCGAGCCGCGCCACATCGAAATCCAGTTGCTGGCCGACAGCCATGGCAACGCCGTTTACCTGAACGAGCGCGAATGCTCCATCCAGCGCCGTCACCAGAAGGTGATTGAAGAAGCCCCAAGCCCCTTCCTGGATGAAGCCACCCGCCGCGCCATGGGTGAACAGTCGGTGGCGCTGGCCAAGGCGGTGCAATACCGTTCCGCCGGCACGGTGGAATTCATCGTCGACAAGGACCGGAATTTCTACTTCCTGGAGATGAACACACGGCTCCAGGTGGAACATCCCGTTACCGAAATGATCACCGGCCTGGATCTGGTGGAACTGATGATCCGCGTGGCGGCCGGTGAAAAGCTGCCGCTGACCCAGGCGGATATCGGCATCAACGGCTGGTCACTGGAAGCGCGCGTTTACGCCGAGGAACCCACCCGTGGTTTCCTGCCCTCCACCGGTCGCGTCACCCGCTATCGTCCGCCGGCGGAGGGCACGCGCCCCGATGGCGCCATCGTCCGCGTCGATACCGGCGTGTATGAGGGCGGTGAGATCAGCATGTATTACGATCCGATGATCGCCAAGCTGATCACCTGGGCCCCCACCCGTGACGCCGCCACCGACGCCATGTCGGATGCGCTGGACGGGTTCCAGATTCGCGGCGTCGGGCACAATATCTCCTTCCTCGCCTCCCTGATGCAGAAGCAGCGCTTCCGCGACGGCCGTCTGACCACCAATTTCATCGCGGAGGAATATCCCGACGGCTTCCACGGCCTGTCCCCGGACGAGGGCGCGCGGGACCGCCTGCTGGCACTGGCCACCCTGTTCCAGCAGCGGGTGGCGGCGCGTGATGGCATGGTCTCCGGTCAGGTGCCATCCCATGGCCGCCGCACCGCCCGCGACTGGGTGGCCCGTGCCGATCGCGCCAACCACCCGGCGCATGTGACGCTGACCGACGACGGTGCCATTGTCACCCTGGGTGGCCGCGACCTCAGCGTCGTCGGCCCCTGGGAAATCGGCCAGAGCCTCTGGCAAGGCAGCATCGACGGCGTGGCGATGAGCGTCCAGGTCGACCGCAAGGGCCTGTCCTGGGTGCTGACCCATGGCGGGGCCGCCCTGGTGGTGGATGTGTTGACGGGCCGTGCGGCGGAACTGGCCGACCTGATGCCGGTGAAACTGCCCCCCGACATGTCCAAATACCTGCTGTCGCCCATGCCCGGCCTGCTGGTATCCGTGGCCGTGAAGGAAGGCGACGCGGTGAAGGCCGGCCAGGAACTGGCCGTGGTGGAGGCGATGAAGATGGAAAACATCCTGCGCGCCGAAGCCGACGGCACCGTGAAGAAAATCCACGCCGCCAAGGGCGCCAGCCTCGCGGTGGATGAGAAGATTATTGAGTTTGAGTGAGTGTGAACGGGTGATCCCGCGTCCCTTGTTCCCGTCATCCCGGCGAAAGCCGGGACCTAGGGTCGCAGGCGCTACGGCTGGGTTTGCCGTGGCGCGCGGGGATGACGTCGGGCTTGTGGCCCCTGGGTCCCGGCTTTCGCCGGGATGACGGAGAAAGGGAATGGCTACAATTGTTGTATAAACTACCCCCTCTCTTCTTACGCCTCGTACCATCTTCACAACCAGCGGGCAAATGCGGACCCCTTTCATGCGCATGATACAGAAAATGACAGGGATCATCGGATCGGTCGTTGCCGCCGTGATTGGCTATGTCGCCTTCTGCGCAGTTATCGGAACGCTGGTGCCACCCGGACCGGGCTTCCTCCTGCATGGTCTTATCAGCCTGATGGTTGCCGGTGGCATTGCCTGCTTGCTGCGCCGTACCAGCCAGCCTCGATTGGCACTATTCTCTACCGCTATCGTAAATTGCCTCTTTTGGCTGCTGGTGGCTTTTCCCGTCGTGCTGTCCCGACCGTCTGAGCCGCTCACACCCCCAGCCTCCGCTAGTGCAACGGTTTACACAGTCGATGTGATAGCAGTCCAACCGTCTTATGCCCTTGTCTTGGCCCTGTTCATGGTGATCGGTATGGCCCTGGCGTGGCCCCGCCGTACCGGCACAACCCCTTCCTGAGCGCCCCCCCGGAGACCCCGCATGACCCAGTTCCCCACCAAATCCCTCGCCGACTGGGAAGCCCTTGCCGCCAAGGATGTGGGGGCCGGTGCCTCTCTCTCCGACCTCACCCGCACCACGGCGGAGGGCCTGTCGGTCAAGCCGCTCTACACCGCCGAAGACCTCGAAGGCTTGGAAACCACCGGCACCCTGCCGGGTTTCGCGCCCTTCACCCGTGGCCCCCGCGCCACCATGTACGCCTTCCGGCCCTGGACCATCCGCCAGTATGCGGGTTTCTCCACGGCGGAAGAGTCCAACCGCTTCTACCGCGCCAACCTCGCCGCCGGCCAGATGGGCCTGTCGGTGGCCTTTGATCTGGCCACCCATCGCGGCTATGACAGCGACCATCCCCGCGTGGTGGGCGATGTCGGCAAGGCCGGCGTGGCGATTGACTCGGTGGAGGATATGAAAATCCTCTTCGACGGCATCCCGCTGGATAAGATGTCCGTCTCCATGACCATGAACGGCGCCGTGCTGCCCATCCTGGCCATGTATATCGTGGCCGGTGAGGAACAGGGCGTGCCGACGGAGAAGCTCTCCGGCACCATTCAGAATGACATTCTGAAGGAGTTCATGGTCCGCAACACCTATATCTACCCGCCCGAACCCAGTATGCGGATCATCGCGGACATTATCGAATACACCGCGAATCATATGCCCAAGTTCAACTCCATCTCCATTTCCGGCTATCACATGCAGGAAGCCGGGGCCACGGCGGTGCAGGAACTGGCCTTCACCCTGGCCGATGGGCTGGAATATGTCCGCGCCGCCCTGGCCAAGGGCCTGAACGTGGACAAGTTCGCCCCGCGCCTGTCCTTCTTCTTCGCCATCGGCATGGATTTCTTCATGGAGGTGGCGAAGCTGCGTGCCGCCCGCCTGCTCTGGGCCAAGCTGATGGACAAGCATTTCGCGCCTAAGGACGCCCGCTCCCTGGCGCTGCGCACCCATTGCCAGACGTCGGGTGTGTCGCTCACCGAGCAAGATCCCTATAACAACGTCATCCGCACGACGATTGAGGCGATGGCCGCCATCATGGGCGGCACCCAGTCCCTGCACACCAATAGCTTTGACGAGGCGTTGGGCCTGCCCACCCCGTTCAGCGCCCGCATCGCCCGCAACACCCAGTTGATCATCGCGGAGGAAACCCGCATCCCCCATGTGGTGGACCCGCTGGGCGGTTCCTATTACGTGGAACACCTGACCGCTTCCCTGGCCGAAGCGGCGGAGAAGCTGATTACCCAAGTGGAGGAAATGGGCGGCATGACCAAGGCCGTGGAAAGCGGCCTGCCCAAACTGATGATCGAGGAAGCCGCCGCCCGCCGTCAGGCCCGCATCGACCGGGGCGAGGAAGTCATTGTCGGCGTCAACAAGTACCGCCCGCAGAACCCGGAAAAGGTGGACGTTCTCGACATTGACAACACCGCCGTGCGCGAAGCCCAGGTCGCCCTGCTGCAGCGCATCCGCGCCACCCGCGACGATGCCAAGGTCCGCGAAACCCTGGCCGCCTTGACCAAGGCGGCGGCCGAGAAATCCGGCAACCTGCTGGCGCTGGCCGTGGATGCCGCCCGCGCCCGCGCCACCGTGGGGGAGATTTCCGACGCCATGGAAGAGGTTTTCACCCGTCACCGCGCCGTGATCCGCTCCGTCTCCGGCGTCTATGGTGCCGCTTACGAGGGCGACGAGGGCTTCAAACGCATCCAGCAGGATGTGGAAGCCTTCGCCGAGGCCGAAGGCCGCCGCCCCCGTATGCTGGTGGTGAAGATGGGCCAGGACGGGCACGACCGGGGTGCGAAGGTCATCGCCACCGCCTTTGCCGATATCGGCTTTGACGTCGATGTTGGCGCCCTTTTCCAAACGCCGGAGGAGGCCGCCCGCCAGGCCATTGAAAACGACGTGCATGTCGTCGGTGTCTCCAGCCTGGCCGCCGGTCACAAGACCCTGGTGCCGCAACTGGCCGCCGCCTTGAAGGAACAGGGTGCCGGCGACATCCTGATCGTCTGCGGCGGCGTCATCCCGCCCCAGGATTATGATTTCCTGCTGAACGCGGGGGCGGCGGCCATCTACGGCCCCGGCACCAACATCCCCAAGGCGGCGGCGGAGATCATGGAGATGATCAAGGCGAAGCGGGGGGCGTGAGGGCGGGGGGCTTCGGCCCTTCTCCCGCTTTCCCGGAGGCTCCCACTCCCCATCCGTCTTCCCACCGCCCCCGTCTCTCACTCCCCGTCATCCCGGCGCAGGCCGGGATCCAGGGGCCAAGCGCCCAACCTATCGGCAGCCTTGTCGCAGTGGCACCAATTGCGCCAGGAAGAAAGGGTGCTGCCGATCTGTCCGACCTGGAGGCCACAGCCATAGCCCCTGTGGATGCGGAATGAAGCGGTAAGTATGAGCATTTCCGATCCCGAACCGGGATTGGTCATTTCAGCTATTTATTTTGCATTGAGAGTTTATCTCAATTCTAAGTGTTGACTACAAGTATTTTCACCACTCCCAGGAAACGAGAAGGCTTTTTCTATAATCCTCAACCTGAGTATAAAGTTCACTGATAGCGTTGGCGAAACCGCTATGATTTTCATCAATTTTATCATAGCTAATGATCTGCAGATTCCTATTCGCCCTCAACGAGTTTTTAAGGTCATCGTGCATATCATTTGCAGTAACGAAATAATGAGGGTGTGATTCAGCGTATGTAAAATTCTGATTCTCCAGTATGAGGTTAATGTCGGGATCTCTGTAACCTGCCCCTAAAAACAAAAACGTGTGTGTCATTAGCGCACTATCAAATGCGTTATAAAATGCAGATGCTTTTACTCTTGCGCTCGCATACTGCTTCTGAGTAAATATAAGTCTCCCTGGATTGTCTAATGTTCCATGAACTTTTACTAAATATCTTTCAGTCCCACGGAGAAATTCTGAGACATCTGGATCATCATATATTTTTCTCACACAAGTTCCAGAATATATCTCTTGAGCTGCGCGGTCAATAATGTCATCAAAATTCAATGAAAAGATAACTCTGGAATCCAACCTACATATATTCTTATGCACATCTGAGGGTACAAATCTAGGCGCACTAAAGACGCTTCTTAATTTTGTAGGCCACTGTGAATCGTAGATACGTTGCAACCATTCGCAAGCGTGTAGTAAATCGCCCTGTTCGATGGCCTCCTTTATATGCTCTTTAGGTCCATTCGGCAGACTATCATTGCAATCATTTAGAAAATTCTCCCAAGTGGGTGGCAACTCTCCATTTGCTCCCCTGGATTGCCGGGAGACGCCAGAGCCAATAACAAGTACACAGCGGCGACGCGCTATGTCACGAACCAGTGGGATAGGCCAATCAGTCATCGATGCGCTCAAAAAGCTGTAAAGTTACATTCTTAAAAATTTCTTCTGCATCCTTTACCTTTGCAAAATGTGCACCAACTACACCATCGTTCGCCTTCAAATCAAAAATTGGCTTATTGTTGCTCTGCGACATTGGAGCTAAACTAAATAAGTTTGGAACTGTGCCAATTTCATACTTCTGATCAATTATGCTTTGACCAAGGCCACATTCAAGTATCACACTGTCAATCATTTTCCGGATTTCTTCATAGGCTTTTACACCCCTACTCTCCCCATTTGCATCACGCTTTGCAAGGTATTGCTGAGTAACATACCCAATAAATTCAGCGGGGCCGTACTTTAATGTTGGAACCTTAGACTTTTGTTGAACATTTTTTATACTGATATCCCAATCTCTTTTCCACTCATCAATCCATTTTTGAATATTGCCAAAAGCCCGTAGAGAGAAAATATCGATCGACATCGGGCTAACAAAATAATCAGAAGACAAGAGTATTGATCTATTAATGGCTCCAAGTGATGGGCTGACGTCCAAAAATACATAATCGTAGATCTGTAATTTATCCAACAAATCTGAAAATACTAAATTAGTTTTTATGGCTCTTATATCTCCACCCTTTGCAGAAGCCCACTCACGGGCTAAAAAATCCTCCATTATTGCCAAATTAGGATCGCCAGGCAGAACATCTAAGCCAAAGGATGAACATTTCAAAATTTGAGGATCGCGAACATATCCTTCACCATCCATGAGGGGCTCAACAACATTTGAAACAGTGAATCCACCAATATCATAAATAAAATCAATCACTTTTTCGTCGAAAAAGTATTGAGTAGCGTTGCATTGTGGATCTGCGTCAATTACGCAAACGCGCTTTTTGAGTTTTAGGGCCGCATACGCGGCAACATTACACAGCAAAGTAGTTTTGCCTACTCCACCCTTATTGTTAAAAAAAGCAATAGATTTCATTTTAGCTCGCAAACTGAAGGAGATGCACAATTAATTTTATATTATATAATGGAAGCTGGCTGATATTCAATCAAAAAAAGCTTGATTGAAGAGTATCACCTTGTCCTCCAGCACTTCCCCCACCCCGTCGGGCAACCCTGCTTGCGAGACTGATGGCATTGCTATCCGCCGCTCTGGCGGCAATGGTGCGCTCAATATCAAAGGCGGCTGTGCCACCGCTCTCCTTGCCCTCATTCCAGGCATGGCGCAGCTTGGACAGTTCCTCCTGCCGCTGGTCGCGGTTCAACTGCTAGTCCCGCACAGCCTCCCCCGTCAGGTCGGCGCGGTGTGAATGGTAAAGGTTCCCCTGATCATCCCGATAGAGCGGCATCGGCTCCCCCATCTTGGCCCGGCGTGTATCACCCTATCATGCTGCAACCATCTTCACGATGGTTCAGCCTCTGCTATGATCACGGCCCTGCATTCTGCTCTATCCTTTAAGGCTTGTCGCTGATGTCCTCCCGCCCGCCACGGACGACGTTCCTGATTATATCCCTGGTCGTCGGGACTGTTCTGGCCATCCATTATGGCGTCAACACGCCCTTTCTGGCGGAACTGTTTCTGCCACCGTCTGCCCCCGATCAGCAGCATGCCCCACAAGAACCGGTTCCGGTCGGTGATGAGGCAAACCTGTTCCGCCAGCTGGTGCAGGATGCCGGCTGGGGGAATAAAGGGCCGGCGGCGATGATCACGGAGCCGCCGGGCACGCCGCCAGGACCGAAGGTCGATTTCCGCCGCTTCGTCTTATCGGGTGATGCCGCAACGGTTCGCCAAAGCCTGATCAAGGCTTGTGAGGGCCAGGGGCTTATGGCACCGGATGCCGCCCTGCTGGCGGATAAGCCGAAAACGGTTTGTGTCGGCACCTGGCGGCAATGGCGGGTGTCCGTCCAGCTGGGGCTCTCCTGCACAACTGTGTGTGATGCGAATTTATCGGTCGAAACCCGACCGCTTTGACGCGGTGGCTGACCGCGTTCCGTTGTGCCCCGCCCCCCGCCCCCCGCCCCCGACCTTGCCCCACAACCCCAACCATGATAGGAATAAATACCTCAGCCCATCACCCCGGAGCCTCCCATGCCGCGCGACGTCAAGCCCAACACCCATTCCCTGGACCCGGCCCAGTTGGACCCTGCCTATGCCGCCCTGCCCAAGGATGAACAGCGGGAGGCCTGGTGGCGCGGGTCGGAGGATAAGGAGGCGTGGCGCAATGGGGAGGATGTGGAATATGCCTATGAACATATGTTCACCGAAGGGCTGAACAACCGCAGCCGTACCGATGAACAATGGGCGCGCATCGCCTATTATCTGGCGTCCGGCGTGACGGTGACAGAGGTGGCGCGCCATTTCACCCTGTCGCGCAGCACCATCTGGCGGGCGCTGCAGCGCTCTCCGGGCCTGCGCCGTCGCATCGCGGCGGAACGGGAAATGCTGCGCCGGGAAAGCGACAGCCGTTTCGTCGCCATGCGCCATGCTGTGGTGGAAGGGCTGTCGCGGGCCATCAATGCCGGCAATATCCGCGCCATCCTCTGGGCGGCGCAACGGCTGGAACTGGGTGGGCCGCTGCTGGTGGCCAAGGAATGCCAGCCTGAACCGGAACGCCGTCCTATCCGTCGCCCTGTGCCCCGGCGGCCCCGGTCCCAGCCTTCTGATGCCCGGTCCCCGGCGGCCAGCGCCCCGGTGGCCGATCTCCCCCCGGACCCGGTGGCGGAAACGCCCGATCCGGACCCCGCTGCCCCGGCATCGTCGGGGGAGGCACCCCCCGCCACTGCCACCGCCACCGTGACGGGTGCCCCGGCGGCGCCGGTTGCTGTCGCCGATCCGGCCGCCCGTCAGCCGCGCCGCCCGCTGCCGGTCCGCCCGGCCGGGGTGATGTTGCCATCTGCCTGCCGGGCCGTGCGCCCGCCGGTGCGTCTGCTGGTCTATCGGTTGCGGGCCATGCTGCAACTGACCGATGATGTTGATGAACGGCTGGTGCCCTTTCCCGCCGGGGGGGAGGCGCGTATGAACCCCTGGCTGGCCCGCACGGCGGGGGAGGAGCTGAACATTTACCGCCCCGCCACCCGTCCCCGGTACTGATCGGGGCCGGGCGGCTACGCACCATCAGCGGCTGAAATGTTGCGTAGTGTTGCGTTGGGGGAGAGGGGCCGGGCAGGGCAGGCGATCAGCGCTTCACATCCAGCCCGCCGCCCGCCATCACCGCCTGCACATCGCCGACGGAGACCAGATTGGCATCACCCGGCACGGAATGTTTCAGCACGGCGGCACAGACGGCGAAATCCAGCGCCGTGGCATCCTCCATGCCGCTGGTGATGCCGTGCAGCAGCCCGGCAGCAAAGGCATCGCCGCCGCCGATCCGATCCACAATGCCGGACATGGCGCGCACCGGCGTGCGCACCAGTGCGCCGTCCCGGCTGATCATCTGGCCGGCCAGATCCTGGCAATCCACCGAATCGTGTGATCGGATGGTGCAGGCCAGCCGTTGCAGGCGGGGGAAGGCCTGGAAGGCGGTTTCGGCGGCGGCCAGGAACTTCTCTTCCGTGCTGGGCTGGTTGAAGCTGGTTTGCAGCATCAGGGCGATATCCCGATGATTGCCCAGCAGCAGATCGGCATAACCCGCCAGTTCCAACAGGGTGGCGCGGCCATCGGTGCCGCGCGCTTCCCACAGCTTCTGCCGGTAATTACAGTCGAAGGAGACCTTGACCCCGGCTTCCACGGCGGCCTTGGCGGCGGCCAAGGCGGCGCGCCCCGCCGTCTCGCTCACCGCCGGGGTGACGCCGGACAGGTGCAGCCGTTCGGCCCCCTGCACCAGGGCGGCCCAGTCATAATGATCGGCATCGGCCAGGGCAAAGGCCGTATCCACCCGATCATAGATGATTTCCGACGGGCGGGACAAAGCCCCGGTGGCCAGGAAATACAGCCCCATCCGCCCCGGCACCCGGCGCACCGCGCGTGTATCCACGCCCTGGCGGCGCAATTCGCCAATGGCCGCCTCGCCCAGCGCATGGTCGGGCACGGTGCCCACCATGGCGCATTCATGCCCGAAGCGGGACAGCGAGACGGCGACATTCGCCTCCGCCCCGCCGACATTCACCTCAAATCCGGGGGTTTGCAGAAACATCTGCCGGCCCGGCGCGGACAGGCGCAACAGCAACTCACCGAAAAACACGAAGCGTGCGGCCATATCCTGTTTCCTTACCCTTTGCTTTTGCTGGTTTTTCCCCATATTCAGGGGGCTGGGCGCAACAGGGGCGCAAAGCCTCTGTCACGGGCATTTCCACTCTGCTTAATCGTCGCTGTTACCGGTGTCAATTGAGGCTTTCTGCCCATCACAACGCCCCACCCCACCATTGATGGCAACCCTGTCCGGCATGATTTCCCCCTCCCTCTGGCGCGGCATTATTTAGTTCCATAAATTGGGAGATTATACCATATTGTGGCGGAATTTAAGGGGGCGGTTATCGCCGCACCCCAGCCCCGCGCTGCATTGGGAGAGAGTTGATGTTTGAGAAGACGTTCCACGCCACGCATCCGGACAGCCTGGAAGCGGCGAATACGGCCGATCTGCGTAACCGTTATCTGGTGACGGGGATTTTTCAGCCGGGTCGGGTGGTGCTGAACTACTCCCATAATGAGCGTTTTGTCATCGGCGGGGCCGCCCCGGTGGATGGCGCGTTGGAGTTGCCCACCCAGACCGAACCCGCCGCTGCCGCCGGCCGCCCCTTCCTGGAGCGGCGTGAACTGGGCATCGTCAATGTCGGCGGCCCTGGCCGGATCACCGTTGATGGCCAGAGCTTCACCATGGGTCCGCGCGACGGGCTCTATGTGCCGATGGGTTCTGTGGCTGTCAGCTTTGCGTCGGATGATGCCGCCAACCCGGCTTTGTTCTATCTGGCCTCCACGCCGGCCCATGCCGCCCTGCCGATCCAGCATCTGCCGATCGAAAAGGCCAACCCGTTGCAGCGCGGCGCCCTGGAAACCTCCAACGAGCGCACGATCTATCAATATATCGTGCCGGGTGTCTGCGCCTCGGCCCAGTTGCTGCTGGGCGTGACGATCCTGAAGGAAGGCTCGGTCTGGAATACCATGCCGCCGCACCTGCATGAACGCCGCTCGGAGATTTACTTCTATTTCGATCTGCCGGAGCAGGACCGTGTGTTCCATTACATGGGCCACCCCGATGCCATGCGCCATATTGTAGTGAAGAACCATGAGGCGGTGATCTCCCCGCCCTGGTCCATCCATATGGGATCGGGCACCCGCGCCTATGGCTTCATCTGGGCCATGGGTGGCGAGAATCTGGATTATACCGACATGAAGGTGCTGGATATCTGCCAGCTGGCGTAAGGGGCAGGGGGCCGCATTGGCCCCCCTGCCATCCATCCTGCTGCCTATCTTCCAGAGGAACAAGCCGATGAACCCGTTTGATTTGACCGGCCGGGTGGCGATGGTGACGGGGGCCAATACGGGCCTGGGCCAGTCACTGGCCATCGCGCTCGCCCGCGCTGGTGCCGATATTGTCACCGTGGCCCGCCGCGATGCCGGTGAAACGGCAGCGGCAGTGGAAGCCGCTGGCCGGCGCTGCCTGCAACTGACGGCCGACCTGTCCAAGATGGATGGGCTGCCGGGGCTGGTGGCCGACACGCTGGCCCATTTCGGCCAGTTGGACATTCTGGTCAATAATGCCGGCATCATCCGCCGGGCCGATGCGGTGGATTTCACCGAGGCCGATTGGGATGATGTGATCGACACCAACCTGAAAAGCGTCTTCTTCCTGTCGCAGGCGGCGGCCAGGCATATGCTGACGCGGGGCAGTGGCAAGATCATCAACATCGCCTCGATGTTGAGCTTTCAGGGGGGGATCCGGGTGCCCAGCTATACGGCATCCAAGTCCGGCGTGGCGGGGCTGACCAAGCTGCTGGCCAATGAATGGGCCGGCAAGGGCATCAATGTGAATGCCATCGCACCCGGCTATTTCGCCACCAACAATACCGAGGCCCTGCGCGCGGATGAAAACCGCAACCGCGACATCCTGGCCCGCATCCCCGCTGGCCGCTGGGGCGAGCCGGACGATCTGGGCGGGGCTGCCGTGTTCCTGGCCAGCCGTGCTGCCGACTATGTGCAGGGCCATGTCCTGGCTGTCGACGGCGGCTGGCTGGCGCGTTGATCGATAGACCGGCGGGGGGCGGCGCCCCCCCCCCCGCCACCGCTTTACGCCGCCATGGCCCGGTCCAACATGGCCGGCGTGATGGGGCCATAATCCACCACCTGGCCATGTTCCAGCACGGCCACCTTGTTGCACAGCCGCTGGATCAGGTCGCGGCTGTGGCTGGCGATCACCATCAGGCTGGACCGGTCGATCAGCTTGTTCACCCGCACCTCCGCCCGTTCCATGAAATTGGCGTCGCCGGCGGTGATCCATTCATCCAGCAGCAGGATTTCCGGCGACACGGCGGTAGCGACGGAAAACATCAGCCGCAGCAACATGCCCGAGGAATAGGTCTTTACTGGCAGTTCCAGATATTCGCCCAGGCCGGAAAACTCCCCGATCTCGGCGGCATATTCCTCGATCTCCGCCGCCGTCATGCCCAGCAGCAGGCCGCGCAGGCGCAGATTTTCGTTCCCCGTCGCATCATGATCGATGCCCAGCATCAGATCGAACATGGGGGAGACACGGCCGCTCACCCGGATGCGCCCGCCCGTCGGCTCATAAATGCCGGCCATGGTGCGCAGGATGGTGCTTTTCCCGGCGCCGTTATGGCCGATCAGCCCCACCCGGTCCCCCTCCCGCAGGTCGAGATTGACATTGCGCAGTGCATCAATATGCACCCGCCCCGACGCGCCGGAGCCGATGCGCCCGCCGGTGGTGAGGCTGAGCGCCGTCTTTTTCAGTGACCGCCCATGCAGTCCGAAAATCTGAAAGCGGACGGAAACGTCCTCTAAGGTGATGTGAACGGACATGATCGCTTCAGATCCAAAAGGTGACGCGGGGGCGGGAAGCGCGGAAGACCAGCAGGCCCAGCACCAGACCGGCAATGGCGATCCAGCCAACAACGATCCAGTGCATCGGGTCCACCGTGCCGGTGGTCAGCGGCTGGCGCACGATCTCAACCAGATAATGGAACGGGTTGAAGCGCAGGGCCGGATGGTTGGCATCCAGAAAATTGCCCTTCCACAGCACCGGCGTGATGAAGAAGGCGCCGGTCAGGATGGTCTGGACGATCTGCGCTACATCGCGGAACCGCATACAGACACAGGCCAGCATCAGGCCCCAGCCATAGCCGCAGACCAGCAGCAACAGCACGGCGGCAATGGCCAGCCCGACACCCTCCAGGGTCACGCCCGTCTCATAAAGCAGGCTGACCCCCACCACGATCAACACATGGTGCAGCAGCACCAGGGCGTTACGGGCGATCACCCGGTTGACGAAGACGGTCAGCGGCAGCCGCACCTGCTTCAGATAGCCCTCCGCCCCCACCAGCGCCATGCAGCTCTCGCTGATCAGGCTGGTGATCAGCGTCCATGTCACCATGCCGATAGCGACATGGGGCAGATATGCTGGCACATCGATCTTGAAGATGGCGGCATAGACAATGGCGATGCCGGCGGTAAACGCCGCCATGCTGAGCGTCACCCATAGCGGCCCCAGGATGGAGCCGCGATATTTCTGCCGGATGTCCGTCCAGGCCAGGGTGAACCAGATCCGCCAGGAGGCCAGCCCGACCGCCATGTCGGCGAAGGCTGCTGCCAGTGTGGCCCGTCCATCAGACGAAAAGCCCCTATACCAGCCACCGACAGCCGATGACGGTTGTTGCTGCGACATTGTTACTTCCACTCCCACTTTCCTGGCGCCAGGCGCTAGCCCCTTGTTCGGCCATAACCCGCAAACATCAATCAGGTGCTGCGCTGTGTCTCAATACAACTAATATGTAGAAATTTCGGCCGTATCAGGGCAAGTTTACCGCTGATCCCACCGGGTGGGTGTCCATATCAGGTCATGCGTGCCATGTCCCCACATTCTCCCATGACCGGTTTCAGCCATCTGGACTGGCTGGAAGCCGAGAGCATCCACATAATGCGGGAGGTCGCGGCGCAGTTCCAGGCCCCGGTGATGCTCTATTCCATCGGCAAGGACAGTGCGGTCATGCTGCATCTGGCCCTGAAGGCGTTTTATCCCGCCAAGCCGCCCTTTCCGCTGCTGCATGTGGATACGACCTGGAAATTCCGGGAGATGATCGCCTTCCGCGATGCGCGCGTCCGGGAACTGGGGCTGGACCTGCTGGTCCATATCAATCCGGAAGGGGTGGCCCAGGGGGTGGGGCCTTTCACCCATGGCTCGGCCGTGCATACGGACGTGATGAAGACCCAGGCACTGAAGCAGGCCTTGAACCGTTACGGTTTCGATGCTGCCTTCGGTGGCGCGCGCCGGGATGAGGAACGGTCGCGCGCCAAGGAACGCATCTTCTCCTTCCGCAATCAGGCCCATGGCTGGGATCCCAAGAATCAGCGGCCGGAACTATGGAACCTGTATAATGGCCGCATCGCCAAGGGGGAGAGCATCCGCGTCTTCCCGCTGTCCAATTGGACCGAACGGGATGTCTGGGCCTATATCAGGCGGGAAAATATCCCCATCGTCCCGCTCTATTTCGCCAAGCCCCGCCCGGTGGTGGAGCGTGATGGCGCGTTGATCATGGTGGATGATGCGCGGATGCCCCTGGCGCCAGGGGAGCAGCCGGAAATGCGCTGGGTCCGGTTTCGCACGCTGGGCTGTTACCCGCTGACTGGTGCTGTGGAAAGCCGCGCGGACAGCCTGGATGCCATCATCGACGAACTGGCCGACAGCAGCCAGTCGGAGCGCCAGGGCCGGATGATTGATGCCGATGGTGCGGCTTCCATGGAGCGCAAGAAGCAGGAAGGCTACTTCTGATGGATGCGATGTTGGAAGAGCGCGCCGGCATACCCCTGCGTTTCATCACCTGCGGGTCGGTCGATGATGGCAAATCCACCCTGATCGGCCGGCTGCTGCATGATTGCGGTGCCGTACCGGCGGATCAGCTGGAACAGCTGCGCCGGGACAGTGCCGCCCATGGCACCACCGGTGAAGGCACGCTGGATTTTGCCCTGCTGGTGGATGGGCTGGCGGCAGAGCGGGAGCAGGGCATCACCATTGACGTCGCCTACCGCTATTTCAGCACGATCCGGCGCAAATTCATCATCGCCGACACGCCGGGGCATGAGCAATATACCCGTAATATGGCCACTGCCGCCTCTACGGCGGATCTGGCCGTGCTGCTGGTGGATGCGCGCAAGGGGTTGCTGCCGCAGACGCGGCGCCATGCCGGCATTGCTGCCCTGATGGGCATCCGCCGGATTGTGCTGGCGATCAACAAGATGGATGCCATCGGCTGGAATCAGATGGCTTTCCAGGTGATTGAGGCGGATTTCCGCGCCTTTGCCGCCGCCCTTGATTTCCAGTCCATCAGTGCCGTGCCCTTGTCGGCCCGAAGCGGCGACAATGTCACCCGCCGGTCGGCGGCGCTGGATTGGTATGGCGGGCCGACCCTGCTGGACCTGCTGGAAAGCTGCCCGGCGGCGACCGGTGACCAGGAAGGGCCGTTGCGCCTGCCGGTGCAATGGGTCAACCGTCCGCATCAGGATTTCCGAGGCTTTGCCGGCACCATCGCGGCGGGGCGCGTCGTGCCCGGTGATCCGGTGATGGTGCTGCCTTCCCGCCGGCAGAGCCGGGTGGCCCGTATCGTCAGCGTGGATGGCGATCTTCCCAGCGCGCGGGCCGGCCAGGGAGTGACCCTGGTGCTGGCCGACGAGGTGGATGTCAGCCGGGGTGACCTGATTGCCGCCGCCGCCGCCCCGCCGCCGGTGGCCGACCAGATTTCCGCTCACCTGATCTGGATGCTGGACCGGCCCCTGGTGCCGCACCGCTCCTATCTGCTGCGCCTGGGTGCGGCCTCGGTCGGGGCCCAGGTGACGCAGCTGGTCCATCGGTTGAATGTGGATGACTGGCAGCCCCAGCTGGGCGGCCAGCTGGGGCTGAACGATGTCGGCTATTGCCATCTGACGTTGGATCGTCCCATCGGCCTGCTGCCCTATCGCCAGTCGCGCACCCTGGGTGGTTTCATTCTCATTGATCGGATCAGCAATGCCACCGTCGCGGCGGGCATGGTTGATGCGCCCCTGCGGCGGTCAGGTGATGTGCCCTGGCAGAATATGAAGGTGGATAAGGCCGCGCGGGTGGCCAACCGTCCGCATCGGCCCTGTGTGCTGTGGTTCACCGGCCTGTCCGGGGCGGGCAAATCCACCATCGCCGATCTGGTGGAACAGGAACTGCACCGGCGCGGCTGCCAGACCATGGTGCTGGATGGTGACAATCTGCGCAACGGCCTGTGCCGTGATCTCGGATTCGGTGATGCACACCGGGCGGAGAATATCCGCCGGGTGGCAGAGGTGGCGCGGTTGATGACGGATGCCGGGCTGATCGTGCTGGTCAGCCTGATTTCCCCCTTCCGGGAAGACCGGGAACGGGCCCGCGCCATCCTGCCGGCCGGCGAGATGGTGGAGATATTTGTGGATACCCCTTTGGTTGAATGCGAACGGCGGGACATCAAAGGCCATTACCGCCGCGCACGGGCGGGGGAGATCGCCCATTTCACTGGCGTCGACAGCCCTTATGAAGTGCCGGATAATCCAGAGCTGCACTTGCGCTTTGGGGAGGGCACGCCTGCCGAACAGGCGTCAAGCGTCGTGGACTGGCTGCGGGCGCGGGGGCTGGTAGAATGACGCGCCGCAGCGAATTGTTTTGATCCGGGACGCAACTTTGGGGTAGTCATACCCGCCCTTTGCCCGATAGCAAGGCAAGGGAAACGATTGGTGTATGCGAAGGACAGACATGTCTCAGGCGGAGCGAGCTCCTGATAGCGAGGGGATTTCCCAAGCCGACCCAGCCATCTCGCACACGATGCTGGAGGCATTGCGTTTCGTTGCACGCCACCATGGGCTGCATCTTTCACGTGAGCAATTGTTGCGATCCTATGCGTCCGGCCCGGAGGAGGTTCGGCCGTCAATCGTTATCGCTGCTGCCGAACAATATGGGTTGAAGGCTCGGTCGGCGCGGATGCGGTTTGATCAGCTGCTCAGGCTTGGACGCGCCGTTCCGGCATTGATCCGTTTACGCGATGGAACTGCACGGGTCGTCATCTCTGTTAACTCCAACACCTCGCCGCCGTTGGTGGTGCTTCGCCATCCTGTCGATGGGGCTACCCCCACCCCCTTTGATGCAATCGGTTTGGCTGAAATCTGGGACGGCGAGGTCATTCTCTTCAAGCCTCAAGGTAAAACTGACAGCTTGAACGAGACCTTCAATGCCGGCTGGCTGTTGCGTCAGGTGCTGGCGGAAAAGCGGATATTTCGGGATGTAGGCATCTCGGCGCTGATTCTCTCTGTTTTCGCCCTCGTTCCCCCTCTGCTTTACTTTATCGTGATTGATCGTGTGCTGGTTCACCAGCGAATGTCGACCCTGTTTGTCTTAACTGTAGGGGTGTTTTTCATCATTATTTTTGACACGATATTCGGCTATTTGCGGCGTTGGTTGGTGGCGGAAGGTGCAGCCCGCATTGATGCGCGAATCAGTACCTACGTGTTCGAGAAACTAATTGGTCTGCCTATTGAGGTGTTCGAGAGCCAGTCGACAGGTGCGATTTCGCACAAAGTCAATGAAATTTCTCGCATTCGTTCTTTCATGACGGGGCAGTTGTTCACGGTTTGCCTTGATAGCTTGACGTTACTGGTTCTTCTGCCTGCAATGTTCTACCTCGATGCCTCTTTGACGTTTTTCGTCTTGGGTGTCGGCATAGTTATGTTTGCCACCGTTATCCTTTATATGCCAGTTATCGGGCGCGCTTATGCACGGGTTGTCCGGGCAGAGCAAAGTCGCGGCTCGTTTCTGGTCGAGGCTATTCATGGGATGCGCACCATCAAGTCCCTGGCGCTGGAAGGCGGTAAGCGGCAGGAATGGGATCGTTATTCCTCCGAGGCTGTGCGGGCGCACCGGGATATGGGGTTCATCGCCAATCAACCGCAGACGATTCTGCAGCCTCTGGAGAAGCTGATCTATGCCGGCAGCCTGTTGCTGGGCTGCTATATGGCGCTGTCGACGAACGGCGATCCGGTGTTGATGGGCGGATTGATCGCCTTCGTTATGCTTGCCGGTCGCGCTATTCAGCCCATTGTTCAGATTGCCGGCCTGCTTCAGCAGGTGCAGGAGATGCGCGGTGCGATGAATCTGGTTGCTTCCCTGGTCAATATTCCGGCGGAAGATACCCGCTCCACCCACGGGCTGCGCCCTCGTTTCCAGGGTGGGATCACCTTTGATGAGGTCCGGTTCCGCTATCCGGGTGCCAGCACATATGCTCTGGATAAGGTTAATTTCGAGATCGCACCCGGTAGTGTTGTCGGCATCATGGGCCGCTCAGGTTCAGGTAAGACAACGATCACCCGCCTGTTGCAGGGGCTGCACCAGGATTATGACGGGCTGATAAAACTGGAAGGCAACGATCTGAAGCAGATGGATATCCACCATCTGCGCGCCAATCTGGGGGTGGTTCTACAGGACAATTTCCTGTTCAGTGGCACAATTCGTCAGAATATCTCCGCCGCCAAACCCGACGCAACTTTCGATGAGATCATTGAGGCGGCACGTCTGGCGGGGGCGGAGGAGTTTATCGAGCGGCAGCCCGCCGGGTACGACACCTACCTTTCGGAGGGCGCGTCCAACTTATCGGGCGGCCAGCGTCAGCGTCTGGCGATCGCTCGCGCCCTGTTGGTCGATCCCGCTATCTTGATCCTGGACGAGGCCACCAGCGCGCTGGACCCGGACAGTGAAGCGATCGTTAACAATAATTTGCGCCATATCGCCGCTGGCCGGACCATGCTGATCATTTCCCACCGGCTGGCGTCGCTGGTGGAATGTGACCAGATCATCGTGATGGAGCGCGGCCGGGTATATGATATCGGCACGCATGAGGAATTGCTGGAGCGATGCAGTATTTACCGTCACCTTTGGTTCCAGCAGAACCGTCACCAATCCCCGACAGGAGCGAGCAATGAGCGGTCGATCGCTGGTCCTGCGTCCTGATAGTCGGACGGCATCCACTGCGGACCAGGCCATCAATGACTTTCAGTCGGAAATGGCAGAGATTGTTGGTGCGCCCTATTCACGTCGGGTGCGCCTCACTGTCCATGTTCTGGCGGGTATGGTGGCTCTGGCGATCATACTGGCGAATGTAATGACGCTGGATATCGTGGTTTCCTCCCGGGGGCGCATTATTTCGCGCACACCGACCATTACGGTGCAGCCGTTGGAATCCTCCGTCATCCGCGATGTGCTGGTGCGTCCGGGGCAAACGGTCAGGAAGGGAGATGTGTTGGTGACACTGGACCCGACCTTGACGGGTGTCGATGTCTCACAGCTGCAGTCCCGTGCGGAGACCCTGCAGGCGCAAGTGGCGCGACTGGAGGCTGAACAGGCCGGTGTTCCCTTTGAGACGGCAGACAAGACCAGCCCATCCTGGGTGACGCAGAAGGATATCTGGCGTTCCCGTCAGTCGGAGCGTGAGTCGCGTCTTGCTGTTTATGACCAGAAGATCAAGTCGACCCAGGGAATCATTCAAAGCAGTACGCGCGATGCCGAATATTATCGGTCTCGACTGGCCGTCAACAGCGAGATTGAGAAGATGCGCTCCGAGCTTGCACGCAAGGAAGTGGGCAGCAGGCTGAATGTGCTGGTCGCGCAAGATAACAAGGCTGAAATCGCCCGTAACCTGTCCAACAGCGAGCAGCAAGCCATCACGGCCAAACATGAATTGCAATCGGTGGCGGCGGAACGCGATGCCTATATTCAGGAGTGGAACTCCACGGTTTCGCAAGAGCTGGTGACCCGCCGCACAGAATTGCAGCAGGTGGCAGATGATTTGTCCAAGGCGGAGTATCGCCGTAACCTGATTGAGCTGCGCGCGGTCAGTGATGCGACCGTTGTCAGGGTGGCGGACATTGGGAATGGGGCTGTGGTGCCCTCCGGAGAGGTGATTGTCACCCTCGTGCCAGCCAATGCGGAACTGGAGGTTGAGGCTGATATCGCCGGTGCGGACCAGGGCTTTGTCAAGCCGGGTGACGAGACGGTGATCAAGCTGGATGCCTACCGTTTCACTGAATATGGCACCGTTGTTGGACGCGTTCGGTCCATCAGTGGCGACAGCTTCAATCGACTGGACGATGGTACCCCCAGTGGCACACGTTTTTACAAATCGCGCATTGAAATCACCCAGATGAAACTGCGCAACGTTCCAGATGATGTCACCTTGCTGCCCGGTATGCCGCTTCAGGCTGATATCGTCGTTGGTGAGCGTACGATCATGCAGTACCTGTTGGGCAATGTGGTGAAAAACATGCAGGAAGGCCTACGGGAGCCCTCCTGACAAATGAAGGCTCCTCCCTTCTGGTTGGCTGCCAATAATCGGAAGCACGCAACTTCAGCGGACAATCCCGTTGAAATTGCGTGCTTCAAGATATTCTATCAGATTTTGGGCTAACGGGTCGCCCAGTTCCACAGCAGCCTTTGCCATTTCAATCGCTGCCGGACCGTCGCGATCAATATTCCATTTCATTTCCGCCAGAGCCGTCATGGCGATGGCTATACCATGGGCGGCGGCCTCGTGCAGGCGCACACGCCAGCGCTCAAGTTCTTCCAAGGGGGCCTGCCGGCTTGTCAAAATGCGCACAAGATTGACCTGCGCCGGAACATGGCCATTTTCAGCCGCCTTGGTGAACCAATAAAGGGCTTTATCCGGGTCCGCGGGCAGCAGTTCCTGTCCGGTGGACAAAGCATGTGCGAGCCGGAACTGGCCCGATGGGCTGCCCAGCTCCGCTGACCGGGCATAGAAGAACATGGCCTTTTGCTGATCCTGCGCCACCCCGTGCCCATGAAAATAGAGCACGCCCATATTGTAAGTGGCGTTGGCGTGGCCCTGCTCGGCTGCCTTCATCAGAAGAGTGGCCGCCTTGCCATAATCCACTGGAATGCCCCGACCTTCGAGGTGGCTGAGGCCGAGATGGAACGCGGCCTCGACATGCCCGGCCTCGGTGGCCCTCTCCAGAAAATGAATGGCCCTCAGCGGGTCCAATGGCACAAATTTACCCTTCTGATGGGCCAGTCCCAGAGCTGCCAACGCGCCAGTATGTCCCAACTCGCTGGCGGCTGTGTACCAGATGATTGCTTCACCCGGATTTGGGACCGCGGCCTCCAAGCCCATATGCATATCCGCCAGCAAGGCCATCGATTCCGCATCACCTTTAAGCGCGCTGCGCCGCAGCCAGGTTTCGGCGATGGCGAGGTTCTTTGGCGCGCCGCGTCCACGGCGATGGATAATGCCCAAAGAACGACAGGCGGCAACAATGCCGGCTTCTGCTGCTTTGAGCAGCCATTCCAGCGCGAGAGCGTGATTGGCTTCCGTGCCAATCCCTTCCAGCAGATAAAGGCCGGTGTAATATTGTGCCGTAGGGTCGTTCCGTCGGGCGGCGCGCTCATAAAGCACAAATGCTTCCGCCGGGCCCTGGTCAGCCACGTGGCCGCTGGCAATCAGGTTGGCCAGACCCACCATACCCTTGACGCTGCCTTGATCAATCGCCCGCTGATACCATGCCGTGGCCCGTGCAATATCTATCGGTGCATCTGGCCCGCCGTCCCGGGCAAAAAGCCAGCCCGATAATACCTGTGCCTCCACCATTCCCTGTTCGGCTGCCAATGTTGCCCAGTGCCGGGCTTGCACATCGTCCTTGGCGAGAACGAATGCATCGGGGTTATGTTTGGCTGTCGCATCACCGATGCCATTGGCATAATGGCTTGCGAGATAGGCCTGCGCGCGCGCAACACCGTTTTTCGCAGCTGTTTGATACCAGCGAAAGGCACTGCGGGGATTGGGCAGAACCCCACGCCCGGCATCCAAGGCTTCGGCCAGGGCCATTTGACATTGCGGGTCGCCCTGCTTTGCCCCTTCCTGCCAGGCAGCGGCGGCATCCGCCAGCTTGCCCTTCCTGGTAAGACGTACACCCCTTTCATAGGCCGAGCCACGCAGACCGCTGGTCACGCTTTTTATCAGCGAGGTCAATCTGCTACCGGTCACGATCCCGTACCCCGAACCCAGTCAATGATTGTGCAACCTCTATCGCAGACGGGTTGGCGACGAAAGAGGCAAGCATTGTGCGTCATAGCGGGGCCTGGAACCGCTCGCGCAGCAGTCGCTGCCAGGCGGGCAGGGCCACCCACTGCAAATCAAACCGTTCCACGACCGTTTGCCGTGCGGCGCGACGCATGGCGCGACGCTGCACCTCGTTCATTGAAAGGGTCTCCAATACGCCATCTGCGATGGCACCCGGATCAGCGAAAGGGACGAGAAGGCCATTATAACCATGCTCCACGATCTCTTCTACCGGGGGGGTTGCCGAGGCAACCAGGCTGACCCCCGTCGCCATAGCCTCCAGCATGGACCAACTGAGGACGAATGGATAGGTGAGATAGAGGTGGGCCCGTGAGAGCCGCATCAGGTTGATAAAATCCTGATGCGCCAGCTTGCCCAGGAAATGAACCCGATCCATGGGCAGTTGGCCTGAAAGTTCCGTCAGCATATGGTTACGCCATGTTCCGCCGCTTGGTGGTGGATTGCCATAAGAAACCCCGTTACCGCCCACGAACACCATGTGGGCGTCCTGGTGCCGCCGCAATATTTCCACGGCGGCACGCATGGCGGAGCGGAATCCACGATAGGGTTCCAGATCGCGCGCTACATAGGTAACAATGGGAGTATCCGGTCCCAGCACTCTTCCGTCTGGCAACCGCAGCGGGCGGGCGGAGCCGGGGCAGGCGCGCTCCGTATCGATGCCATCATGAATCTGAACGAGCTTGTTCTGATATTCCACCGGGTAAAGCTGCTTCTGCCATGCGGTCGGGCAGACCCCGATATCGACGGCATCCAGCCCCAGAAGATTGATGGTGTTCAAGGTGCGGACGCGGGCCACATCATCCAGGCTGTAAGGTTCCTCCGGATCAAATCCGACATCAGCACCCTGGCCACGATAGAAGAACTCAAAATAACCAACCACTCCTGCCTGTGGCCAAAGATCCTTGAGGAACAGGATTTCTCCCCAGCCATTATGGCCGATGATCAGGTCAGGCCGGTATCCGCCCCGGGCCAGTTCAGTGCAATGGGCCAATACTGCCTGGCCGCGCCAAATGGCACGATTGGGTTCGTAGAGATAAGGGTGACTGCCCCCCCCGCCCCGGGTGACGAAATGGTAGCTGTGCTGATCAACGCCCGGCAACTGTGCCTGAAAATCACTGGCCAATGCCGTCACACGGACGGCGGGAAGCGTGGCCAACTGCTTGGCCAAGTGTACGAACTGGGCAGGAAATAACTTGTGCAGGAATAATATATTGTACATACCGCACTCCGGTTGGGCGACAAGCCAAGTTGTATCGGTTGCGGATCAATCCGCAAGATATTTGGGTTTGCCCTTAAAGGGGTGGTGTCCATAAGGTTGCCCTGTCCATCCGCATGGATGGTGGCATGGCTTTGCAGGATAACGGGGGTTCAGGTGGAATTCGTTTGGCAATCCGACGATAGTGCTTTGCTGCCCGCCAGCTGCCCCGTTTGTGCGGATCAGGGGCCCCACCGGCCTGTGCTGATTATTCCTCAAAGTGGACCCCGGCAGACGGATTGGATCATCGTTCAGTGCCCCTCCTGTGCCTCCCGATTCTCCACGGATCGGCAGGGGGCTGATTACACGCCGGGGGCGCTGCCCGGTGGGGCGTTACTGGAATTCTATATGGAGCAGGGCGCCGGCCTGCGCCCGATGCTGGAGCCGCTGGGCTGGGCGGATGTTTCCCCTGGGCGGCGAATGCTGGAAATCGGCGGTGGTTTCGGCTTCACCAGCGATTTCGTGCAGGTGGCGCTGGGTTGGACGGCCAAGGGGTATGACCCGTCTGGTCTGGCGGCCCTGGGGCGCGACTATCTCGGGCTTGACATTGTTCTGGATTACTGGACTGACGATACGCCGCTGCCCGAACCCTATGATGTCGTTTATGCGTCGGAAGTGGTGGAGCATATTCCGGAACCTTCGGGTTTTCTGCGGTCTATCCGTCGCGCCGTCGGGGCGACGGGAATCGCGGTGCTCACCAGCCCTAATGGGGCAGCCCTTCATCCGGGAACCACACCGGCGCTTCTGGCACCGATCGCCAGTCCGGGCCTGCACCTGACCCTGTTCAGCGCGCAGGGGCTGGAGCGGGCCTTGCGCGCGGCTGGATTCCAGCAGGTCCGGGTGGAGGAACGGGGGGCAACCCTCCATGCCTTTGCCAGCGATGGCGATTTACCAGCCCCCCGGCCGCTTAGTGATGTGCTGTATCGTGATTATCTGCATCGCCGAATCGCCACCCCCGGTTTGGCGCCGGCCTTGCTGTCCGGCTTGCGCTACAGGCTTTACAAGGAAATGGTCAATGCCGGGGAAGCTGCCGCTGCGCTTGAGCTTTTCAAGTCACTTGCCGAGGATGTCATTAAGCGCTTCGGGATCGACATCACCACTCCCGCCGCGCTGCGCCCGCCGGTGGCGAATGATGATGTACAGGAATGGCTGAAGCGCTATCCGGGGAATCTGACCGGTCTGCTCTATTACCGGGCCATTCTGGCCAATAACAGCGAGGCTGATCCCGCCGCCGCGGTGCTTTTCACAGCCGCCGCGGCGCTGGCGGGAGCGCATGTGCGCCGTGCCCTGCAGAGGGTGGGGATGGAGGATGGTGAAACCGAAGTGCTGACCAGCGCCGCGGTTCGTCTGCACCTTGTCGCCCTGGTCTGTGCGGGTGCTGATTCGGCCCCGTTATTGTCTGCCGTGACCCAAGGCACACCGGAACAGGGATTGATGATCCCCGCCAATGATCGGCATTCCATGCGGCGTGGGCTGCGCCGCGATTTGCGCACCATGGATCACCCCGATTCTCTGTGGCGCACAGCCAAGGTGGATGTGCCGCAGGATGAGATGAGCCTGCTTGCCACGGTGCTGGAACGTGAGCTTCCCGTTGCGCGAATCGCGGCGTGGGACCGAATTTCCGAGGCAGTGGATCCTGCGGCGGCGATAGAGGCATTTCGGGCGATCTGGAACCTTCCGGATGCCGATCAGGCCCCCACTTCCCTGCGTCATGCGCGCAAGCTCACCTTGATTCGTCTTGTTCTGCTGGGGGCATTCCAAGATGCGGATGCACTGTTTGAAGCATGGGATCAACCTGACCTCGCGGCTGATTCCAGTGTGGCAACGGCTTTGGGCATCATCGCAGGTGCCGACCTGCGTTAAGATTTTGTCTGCATCTCCAGGGGGTATAACCTAAAGGTTAGCATGGCTAAATTGGCTATTGCGTTGTCTTCAGAGGCGGGATGCCAAGCCAGCGGGACATCCATGTCCCCTTCCAAGGCACTGTTTTTCTTGGATTTCCTGAAGGGTGTTGCCGCCTTTCCACAGGTTTAACGGGGTTGTGCAAACCGGCTGACGCAGTGCAATATTCGATTGCAAGAAAGAGGCTCTGCTGTTAGCTTCGCCTCGGTAATACGATTAGCGGGGCGGATTGGTTAACACCTGTGAGGGGTGGCCAGGCCCCTGGCTTAATGGATTTTGGGGGTAAAAGATGGCAACCTTGGCCGGCGGCGCCACGATCAACGTGACTGGTGCGACAACTCAGCAGCTTCAGACTATTTCCAACGTTTTGCAGTCGGTTGTTCCTGCGGGGTCGACCCCGACGAACGCAACCGTCGGTACGACGGCGCCCGTTGTGACGGCGCCGATCTCTAACGGTTCGGTGCTGCTGGGGCAGGCCACGTATACGACCGTGTCGACGGCGACTGTCACCAAGTCGGCCGGCGCATCGAACGATCTCAGTATTGTGAACCTCGCGGGCACCAACTCGACCACGTCGGGCACCTTGACCAACCTCATCGTTGATTCTTCGCTGAATCAGGTCTTCGTGCAGGGCACCGGTAACGGTAACGTTTCTGCCCTGTTTGTGGGTGCAAGTCCGTCGAACAAGCTGATTGTTGGCGATGCCGGCAATCAGTTCGTGGTAGGGAGCAGCCTGACCGGCTCCAGCACCATTATCGCTGGCGATGGTAACGACAGCGTGATCGGTGGTACCGGCAGCGACTCGATTTCGGCCAACGGTAACGCCATTCTCAATGGCGGTGCTGGTAACGACGTTATTACCGGTGGCGCGGGCTTTGCTACGCTCGGCGGTGGCGCTGGTAACGACACCATTACCGCCGGTTCCGGTGGCGCCATCATCATCGGCGAAGCCGGCAATGACTCGCTGGTCGCTGGTGCTGGCAAGGATGTGTTCATTTTCACGCCGGGTGGCGGCAACGATACGGTTTCGGGCTTCAACCCGACACAGGATACGCTCGCCTTCGGCACGACCAATTTTGGTGGCAACGCTCAGCTGAACCTGGTCTCCCTGATCTCCAGCGCGCAGGTCACCGGTGGCAACACCGTTCTGACCCTGCCCGATGGCTCGACCATCACCGTTGTGGGGCAGACCGGTATCAACGTGAATTGGTTTACTCCCAAGTAATCCGAATCAGTGTTTTGTTTGGGAAATGGCGGGCTTTTGCCCGCCATTTCTTTTTGTCAGTTTACGATCAATCTTTCAGTGCCCCGCAAATGTTAATTGTTTGCGTCGCCGCTCCGTAATTTTGTTCATTTTTGTGCGTAAATATCGGATACCTTTCGCATCAGACGGCACCTTTCATAAGTGATGGCGATGACGACTACGAATGGCATGTTGGCGACGGCGGAACCGGAACCCACAGCAGACCGCCTGCGCAGTTCGGCCCAGGTCATTGTTCTGCCGGAGGGAACCTATGTCGTGGCGGTTCGCCCCTCGGCGCAACGTCCCCGTGTGATCAATGGGGTGGCGTTTCCGGCGGCACAGCTCAGCTCTGTCCCGCAACCGGGCACGTCTCCGATTCGCTTTTTGCAGAAGGGCGTTTTGGAGCCGGTGGTCTGGGTTGCCGCTGCGGATGAGGTTGTGATGTCGGTTCCCCCCGGCGCCTCACCCCTCATGATCACCAACTATATATTCGGCCAGGATATACAGTCCTGTGTTGATCTGGAAATTCGTCCGCTTTCCCCAGCGAAGCAGGCCCCCCCGGTTGGGTTGCGCCTGTTCGCCACCATTCAGCAGATTGGCGAACAGGCATTCGCCGCCGGTGAATGGGCAGCGGCAGAGGATGCACCTTTCTGGATTGAGGGCATCCGGGTTGAAACCAGCCCAGGGGTTGGGCAATTGCTGCAATACCGGGTTCCGGGCTCCACGGCCGCCGACGGACATTGGACCCCGGCACCTGGAAGCCTGGGGCTGGGGGGGGGACGCCCCCTGTCGGGTATCGCCTTCCGTTTGATGCCGCCCCTGGCTGACAGCCATCGGGTGATCTATGCGGCCCGGTTCCTGCGCCATGGGGAGATTGAGGCGGCGGATGGTGAGCCCTGCCGCTCTCCGCAGCCGCAAGATCCGCTGATCGCGTTGCGGGTAGCCATTGTTCCGCGATGAGCCAAGGTGATCGGTCATCCGCAACCGGTGTGAACACGCTGTCCACACCGGTTGCGTCTTCGCGCGATACTGCCCGGTCAAACATTCTTGCGGCTTTATCTTCTGGCGACACGGAACGGATAGCGCTGCTGGCGCAGCGCCTGTCACGATTCGATCCGCCCCATGCTGATGATCTGCTTTTTGCAGCGATTGCATTTGTGGTGTTTGGGGACAGGGCCGCTGCCGCCGACCTTTTGCAGCGTGCGCTGACGCTGGACCCACGCCACGCCATGGCCGCGAAGACACTCGCGCGCGCTGGAACCTGGACGGCGGCGGTTCTGGATGCATTGGCCTGGCACGCTGAAGCAGATGCGGAGGCGGTGGAACTGCTGCGTCTCCATGCCCAGAACAGCGGTCGTGCCATCGCCTTTATCGCCGGTCGTACCGTCTATTGTGCTGTACCGCCAAGTGGTGGTCATCTTGCCGTGGAATGGGCGGGACATCTGCTGGTTCAACGGCAAGTCCCGCCTGATATGGTTGCCAGCCTTGTTGAGCTGCCCTTGCCGGAGGCGCTGTGCGGCCCGGTCGATCCGGAGGTTTATCTGGATGGCAGTCCTGTTCTTGCCCCCTCCCTGCGCGGGATATGGCTTCGCCCCCCCCGTCTGACGGCACGGGTGGAGCGGAGGGAGGGGGATGAAATCCATATTCGCGCCATGGATCTATCCTGTCCGGATCGCCCCGTCTCGGTTGTTTTGAGTGAGGGGGGGGAGGCGCGTTCTACCCTGACCGTCACACCGGCCCCCGGTAGTGAGCTGGAGGATTTACCGCAGCAGACACCGCAGGAACTGTCCTTGGCGGGCCTGCATAACCCCCGGCTGCATTTCAGCCTGACGGGGGAACCGCTGTTCCTGCCGCAGCCCCTGCCGCCCCCGCCGGTGCTGGAGCCGGTGGTGGATGTGATCGTTCCGGTTTATGGCGATCTGGAAGCCACGCGGCTGTGCTTCGAGCGGTTGCTGACCTGCGATCCGGGCCTGCCCATGCGGGTTATTGCCATTGACGATTGCGGCCCGGAACCCGCGATTGCCCAGTTGCTGGATCGGCTGGCCGCCGGCGGGCACATCATGCTGCGGCGTAATCCGGCCAATCTTGGCTTTGTGCGCAGTGTGAATATCGGCATGGCCATGTCCGCCGGGGCGCGGGATGTGGTGTTGCTGAATGCAGACACTGCCGTGGCACCGGGCTGGTTACGGCGGCTGCATGACGCGGCGGCCAGGGCGGCTGATGTTGGGACGGTAACCCCCTGGTCCAACGATGCCACCATCTGTTCCTATCCGCGCGCCAATGCGGCGACACCATTGGCGGATGTGGATGTGCTGGGCGTGAATGCCTTGGCCGGGGCGGTGCTGGATGGCTTGGCGATCGATATCCCCACCGCCGTCGGCTTCTGCATGTATATCCGTCGTGATTGTCTGGCGCAGACGGGCTGGTTTGATGCCGATACTTTCGGTACCGGCTATGGCGAGGAGAATGATTTCTGTCTGCGCGCCAGCCGGCTCGGCTGGCGGCACCAGATGGCATTGGATGTCTTTGTCGGCCATCTAGGCGGGGGATCGTTCGGGCCCGCCAAACAGGCGCGGGTGGATCGGGCCTTGCGTTTGCTGGCCCGGCTATATCCGGATTATGAACCGGCGGTACATGCCTTTATCGATGCTGATCCCTTGGCGATTCACCGCCGGACCCTGGATCGGGCCCGGCTTTTCAATGATGGCGGGCAGCGGCAGCGGCCCTTCATGATCGTTTGCGCCAAGCTTGGTGGTGGAACGGAGCGTTTTATTCAGGACCGGCTGGCCCGTCGCCCCGCCCAGCAATCTCTGCTGCTGCGGCCGGAAAGGGCGGAGGGCAAGCCGCATCGGTTGGTTCTGGAACTGCCCGACCGGCCGGATCTGGGCAATCTATGCTACGATCCGCTGTATGAGCTGGATTTGCTCTGGTCCGATCTGGCGCGGCTGGGCGTGGCGGAAATGGAGCTGCATCATCCGTTCCACCTGACGCCCGATACGCTGACCGGTTTAACCACCCGCTTCGCCTATCAGATGCATCTGCATGATTACAGCTGGATCTGTCCGCGCATCACCCTGACCAGTGCCAATGATCAATATTGTGGTGAGCCGGATGTTATCACCTGCGAAGCCTGCGTGGCGACGCATGGTGACCTGTTGCATACGGGCATGAGCGTGGCGTCGTGGCGGGCTTTGACCCGCCCCGTGCTGGAAAAGGCGCAACGCCTTGATTGCGCCACGCAGGAGGCGATGGAGCGCTTGCGGCGCTATGCACCGGCCGCTCGCCTGCATCTGGCCCCGCTGCAGGCGCCCCCGCCACCGCCAGCGGTTCCGTTGGCGTCCCGTCAACCGGGAGAATCGATCCGGATTGTCGTACCGGGCGCCATCGGTCCCCCCAAAGGCTTTCAGATCCTGCTGGAATGCGCGCGCGATGCGGTGACGCGCGGATTGCCGCTGCGTTTCATTGTGCTGGGCTATAGCCTGGACGATGATCTGCTGACTGAAACGGGCGCTGCGATGGTGACCGGCCGTTATGAGGAGGCGGAGTTCGACCGTCTGCTGGCCGATATCCGCCCCCATGGTGCGTTTGTGCCCTCCGTCTGGCCGGAAACTTGGTGCTATGCGCTGAGTCACGTGCTGGCGGCCGGTTTGCCCACGGCTGTTTTTAATCTCGGTGCCCAGGCCGAACGCTTACGTGCCCATGGGCGCGGCCTGCTGTTCCCGCTGGGGCTGCCGGCCTCTGCCATCAATGATAGTCTGCTGGCATTGCTCGCTCCCCGTTGAGGGGACCGCGTTCTGCCTGACGACATGCAAATCCAGAACGGGCCGTGACCTTAACGAGACACGGCCCGTGCTATCAGGTTTACTTACTTAATCAATACACGCGATTGCGCATTGTGGCCTGCAGGTGGCGGACAATCATTTCAGAGTCATAATTGGAGACCTCACTGATCAACTGCTGCCAATTATGCAGATAGGGGATGGCCATGGGGTTATGCTGCAACAAATCCCGCTTGATGAAGGGGCAGCCGTTGTTGCTGATCAACTGATCCCAGAAGAAATGTGTCTGGTTCAGCGGCACGCCTTCCCGCAGGCTTTTGGCGATTCTTTCGGCATAAAGACGTCGTTCCGGATCGCTGCCACTGGAAGGGCTGGCCAGGAAACTGTCAATCTTTGCGGCCATCACGCCGATTAGTTTCCTATAAGGAAAAATGGCTTTGCAGCGCAAGCCTTGCGACAGGAAAAAGGGCGTCAGCCCGATTTCGCCATATCGCACGACCCAGCGCTTGCGTCGGAAATAGGGTAGCCGTCCCCAGAATTTGGCAAAAGCCTGGCTGCGGATGGCGGTTGGGTGGAACAGCAAGAAATAGCTTTGCAGATGAAAACGTCCGTCCCAGCTGTCTGTGATTCCCCATACGTCTGCTTCATCGGCCTTGGCGGACTTGATCACCTGAGCGAAATCCTGCAGCGGACCATACATGCTGTCATTGGTAATCAGCAGCATATCCAGGGCCTGCAGGTCTGGAATTTCCGCAATGCCGTCCTTGAAGGCACCGAAATCATAGCCCACGTTCCGACGCCACAGGATGATTGACGCCAGTGGTTTCAGCTTCTCTACACTGCGCTCTGGGAAGCGCGGGGAATTGCTGGTGAAGATGATCGAAAAGCCCTGCTGCCGCAATTCACGTAAATAAAACTCTACGTACTCGTGTATGGCCCCACGGCAATCGAAATGATTAAAAACCACAATACGTTTTGCGCCCTGGAGCGGGACATTGCCCATCCAGCGCCGACGTATATACCGGGGCCTGATAATTGATGTCATGTGGGTGCGCACATAGTCGAAAATATCGACCGCTTCCGTGAACTTCTTAATCAAAAAACGATGCAGCCGCATGGGAATGATCAATCTGTAAATTGTCTTTGGCCGAGGCTTCTTTAAACTAAACGGTTCCTCCGTCAAAGGTAAAGGGGCCTTTTCCTGCGGGGGTACCACCGGCGTTAACCTGATGTAAGGCTGCGGCGGGCAGACGGGCGAAAATGCCTGT
This sequence comes from Niveispirillum sp. BGYR6, assembly GCF_027568365.1. Taxonomy (NCBI): domain Bacteria; kingdom Pseudomonadati; phylum Pseudomonadota; class Alphaproteobacteria; order Rhodospirillales; family Azospirillaceae; genus Niveispirillum; species Niveispirillum sp. BGYR6. The sequence continues at coordinate 230,342 of NZ_JANLNL010000008.1, forward strand.
TTATCGGCGGCAGGCGATCACGCTCCGGCCTCTCGCAGGCGCCTCTGATGCCGGATTCCGTCCCAGCAGGGACGAATCCACACGGAACGGATTCAGGTTTCATGGAACCGGGCTACCATGTCCGGCGTGTTTGCTCAAAGGCGGGAAGGGGGTAGGCCAAACGGCCGTGGACTGCCCCTCAGGGCCGTCATGCACCGGGTCCCGCTTGCGCGGGCTGGATCAATCGGGCATCCAGCCCCACATCAGCCTGCGGCCCGATCAAGGTGTTTTGATCGACAGGATGGAACTGGGAAGAACATGATGGCGCAAGCCCCCAATCTGATCGGCCGCACGGCCATCGCCAAGGAAATCGATGGCTTGCGGCTGTTGCAGGACAGTCTGGCCGAGCCGTTTGACCGGGTGGTTGAGACCATTCTGGCCCGCCAGGGCCGGGTCTTCGTGGCCGGCATCGGCAAAAGCGGCCATGTCGCCCGCAAGATCGCCGCCACCCTGTCTTCCACCGGCACCCAGGCCTATTTCATCCATCCGGCAGAGGCGAGCCATGGCGATCTGGGGATGATCGGCCCCGGTGATCTGGTGATGGCGCTGTCCAATTCCGGCGAAACGCAGGAACTGTCTGACCTGCTGCTTTATTGCGGCCGCTGGAGCATTCCGCTGGTCGGCATCACCAGCCGGGCGGAATCCACCCTGGCGCGGGCGGCCACCTTGCCGCTGGTGATGCCGCAGGCGCCGGAGGCCTGTCTGGTCGGCATGGCGCCCACCACCTCCACCACCATGATGATGGCCCTGGGTGATGCCATTGCCGTGGCGCTGATGACGGCGCGCGGCTTCACGGCAGGGGATTTCCGCAATTTCCACCCCGGTGGCCGGTTGGGCCAGACCCTGATGCGGGTGGAGAAAATCATGCGTCAGGATGAGGCGCTGCCCCTGGTGGCGCTGACCGCCCCGATGTCGGAGGTGTTGCTGACCATTACCTCCAAAAGCCTGGGCTGTGCCGGTGTGGTGGATGGGGAAGGGCGGCTGGTCGGCGTCATCACCGATGGTGACCTGCGCCGCCATATGGATCCCGGCCTGCTCTCCCGCCGCGCTGATGAGATCATGAGTCGCAAGCCCCGCATCACCCGGCCCGACGCGCTGGTGGGCGAGAGCCTGGCCCGTATGAACAAGGAAAGCATTACCTGTCTGTTTGTCACGGCGGATGAAAAGCCGGTGGGCGTCATCACCCTGCATGATTGCCTGCGCGCCGGGTTTAGCTGAACGGGGTAACCCCACCGGCTCCTCATCGGAAACGCTGCTCCTTGATGCATATCAAGGCCCCCTGGGGCCTTTGCTGCCAGTCTGTGGTTGTCCTTGGAAACCATCACTGGACAGGAAGGCTAGAGCCATGCCGGAAGGGACGATCCGTACCGCCACCAGCATCACCCCCGTAAAGGCGGCCCCGCCCGCAATCCCCTCTTGCGCGCCGGCAGCACTGGAGGAGGCGGCCCCGGCCGCCGCGACGCTCTCCATCCTGGACCGGATGACCCATGCCTGGATGGGGCGCTTCACCGCGTCCGTTTCGCCGGCGGCGCTGACGCTGGCTTGGGCGGACTGGGCCATCCATCTGGCTTCCTCCCCCGGCAAGCAGATCGAGCTCTGGCAGAAGGGCGTGCGCAAGACGGCCCGGCTGGCCCAATATGCCGCCACCTGTGGCGCGCAGGAGGGGGCGCCGCGCTGCATCGACCCGCTGCCGCAGGACCGGCGGTTTGAGCATCCTGGCTGGATGAAACCGCCCTTCAACCTGATCCATCAGGCTTTTTTGCTGCAGCAGCAATGGTGGCACAATGCCACCACCGGCATCCGGGGCGTGGCGGAAGGCCATGAAAAGGGCGTGACCTTCACGGCCCGCCAGTTGCTGGACATGATCTCCCCCACCAATTTCCCGCTGACCAACCCGGAGGTGCTGGAAGCCACCGTCAACCAGATGGGCGTCAATCTGGCCCGTGGTTATCGCAACTGGACCGACGATCTGCGCCGTCAACTCTCCGGCAAGGGGCCGGCGGGGGTGGAGGATTTCCGGGTGGGTGGCAATCTGGCCGTTACACCCGGCCGGGTGGTGTTCCGCAATCGCCTGATGGAACTGATCCAGTACAGCCCCACGACGGGGGAGGTGCGGCCGGAACCGGTGCTGATCGTGCCCGCCTGGATCATGAAATATTATATCCTGGACCTGTCAGCGCAGAATTCCCTGATCGGCTATCTGGTCTCCCGTGGCTATACGGTCTTCTGCGTCAGTTGGAAGAATCCGGGGCCGGAGGATCGTGATCTGGGCATGGAGGATTACCAGCGCCTGGGTGTGCTGGATGCGCTGCGGGTGGTGAATGCGGTGGTGCCGGGAATGCCCGTCCATGCCATGGGCTATTGCCTGGGCGGCACGCTGCTGTCCATCGTCGCGGCGGCTTTGGCCCGCGATGGTGACCAGCGGCTGGCCAGCATGACCCTGCTGGCCGCCCAGACCGATTTCACCGAAGCCGGTGAGCTGACCCTGTTCATCGATGAAAGCCAGCTTTCCTTCCTGGAAGATGGCATGTGGAGCCAGGGCTATCTCGATACCACCCAGATGGCCGGCGCCTTCCAGTTGCTGCGCTCCAACGACCTGATCTGGTCGAAGATGGTGCGGGAATATCTGCTGGGTGAGCGGGAACCGATGATCGACCTGATGGCCTGGAACGCCGACAGCACCCGGATGCCCTATCGGATGCATTCGGAATATCTGCGCCGGCTGTTCCTGGAGAATGAACTGGCCGGCGGTCGCTACCGGGTGGATGGCCGGCCGGTGGCCCTGGGCGACATACGCTGCCCTGTCTTTGCCGTGGGCACGGAGACGGACCATGTGGCCCCCTGGCATTCCGTCTATCGGGCCCGGCTGCTGCTGGATACGGAACTGACCTTCTGCCTGACCAATGGCGGGCACAATGCCGGTATCGTCTCGGAACCCGGTCGCCCCCGCCGCCGTCACCGGCTGGAAACCATCCAGCCCGATCAGCCCTATATGGATGCCGATACCTGGATGGCAGCCACGCCACCGCGGGAGGGTTCCTGGTGGCCGTCCTGGGTGGATTGGCTGGATGAACGGTCGGGCAGCCCGGTGCCGCCGCCAGCCATGGGGTGTAAAGAGGCCGCATTGCCGCCGCTGGAGGCGGCACCCGGAACCTATGTGCATATGCGGTGAGGGGGGAGTATCCTGTCTGTATCGCGCGTGCTGATTTCATTGTCCTGATGTCTCTCAAACACTTATTCCGCCGTCACCCCGGTGCAGCACTGTCACTCCCCCCAGGAACCCCATTGAATGACTGAAGTAACTTTGTTGAGCCGGTTGGCTGTGGCCCTGGCAATCGGCCTGCTGGTGGGGCTGGAGCGCGGCTGGAAAATGCGCGAAGCCGGGGATGGCCAGCGGGCTGCCGGCCTGCGCACCTTCGCGCTGTCCGGCCTGTTGGGCGGGGTGGCGGGGGCGCTATCGCAGATCACCAGTTCCTGGGTGCTGGCGGCCGCCTTGCTGGGCCATGCCGGCACCTTCGCGGCCTTCCGCCTGCTGGAAGCGCGCGATGACCGCGATGTCAGCGCCACCGGCACGGTGGCGGCGATCCTGACCTTCATGCTGGGGGCCTTCGCCGTGCTGGGCGAGGTGCGGGTGGCCGTGGCAGCGGCGGTGGCCATGACGCTGTTGCTGGCGCTGCGTGACCCGCTGCACCAATGGCTGCGCGGCCTGCGGTGGGAGGAAATCCGCGCCATTCTGGTGCTGCTGTCCATGTCCTTCCTGCTGCTGCCGGTGCTGCCCAACCGCACCATCGACCCCTGGGGGGCGGTAAACCCAGCGGAAATCTGGTTCCTGGCCATCCTGATCGCCGCCATCTCCTTTGGTGGGTATGTCGCCATCCGCCTGTTCGGGGACCGGCTGGGCGTATTGATGGCGGCACTGGCCGGCGGGCTGGCCAGTTCCACCGCCACCACGCTGACCCTCTCGCGTTTTGCCCGCAGTACGCCGGGGCTGGAAAACACCCTGTCCGCCGGCATTCTGCTGGCCGGCGCGGTGATGACGGTGCGGGTCTGTGTCATTGTCGGCCTGTTGAACCAGACGCTGGCGCTGGAACTGGTATTGCCGCTGGCCGCCATGCTGACGGTGATGGGGTTGGGCATTCTGGTGCTGTTGTTCAGCCGACGCCACACGATGAGCGGCAATCAGGCGGCCCTGGCCACCAGCAACCCGCTGGAACTGGCCACGGCGTTGAAGCTCTCCGCCTTCATCGCCATTGTCATGCTGGCCGCTGGGGCCGCCAAGGCCTATATCGGTGACAGTGCGGTGCTGGCGGTGGCGGCGGTTTCCGGCATCGCCGATGTCGATGCCGTTACCATTTCCATGGCCCGGCTGGGCGGCCATTCCATTGCTGCGGAAACCGCCCTGATTGCCATTGGCATCGCCATCGCCGTCAACACCCTGACCAAATCGGTGATGGCTGCCTTTATCGGCGGGCGTGGGATTGGCGTGCCGGTATTGGTGATCAACCTGCTCTCCCTGGGGGCGGGGTCACTGGCCATCATGCTGTTGCCTTGATCCTGGCACCTACGGCAGCAGCACCGCTGCCCCGGTAAAGGCACCGGCCCGCAGGTCGGCCAGTGCCTCATTGGCGCGGATCAGCGGATAGGCATGGATTTCCGTATGGAGGGGGATGCGCCCCGCCAGTTCCAGGAATTCCAGCGCATCCTGCCGCGTCAGGTTGGCGACCGACAGCAATTGCCGTTCCTGCCATAACAGGTGATAGGGCATGGCGGGTATATCGCTCATATGGATGCCGGCGCAGACGACACGCCCGCCCGGCTTGACCGCGGTCAGGGCCGCCGGCACCAGGGCGCCGATCGGGGCGAACAGGATGGCGGCATCCAGTGGTTCCGGCCCCGGCGCGTCAGACGGGCCGGCCCAGTCCGCCCCCATCCGCAGGGCGAAATCCATCGCCGCCGCATCGCCCGGCCGCACAAAGGCATAGACCCGCCGTCCCTGCGCCTTGGCCACCTGGGCGATGATATGGGCGGCAGCACCAAAGCCATAGAGCCCCAACCGCTTCCCATCCCCCGCCATCCGCAGGGCGCGATAGCCGATCAGCCCGGCGCAGAGCAGCGGGGCGGCGGCCGCATCGCTGTACCCGTCCGGGATGGCGAAACAGAAACGGGCATCAGCCAGAATATGGCTGGCATAGCCGCCGGCCAGCGTATAGCCGGTGAAGCGTGCCTCCGGGCATAGATTCTCCCGGCCTTCGTGACAGGCATCGCAATTGCCGCAGGCCCAACCCAGCCAGGGCACGCCCACCCGCTGGTCAAGCTGGAACCCGTCCACCCCGCTGCCAATGGCAGCCACCCTGCCCACCACCTCATGCCCCGGCACCAGCGGCAGGGCGGGGTGGGGCAGTTCCCCATCCACCACATGCAGGTCAGTGCGGCAGACCCCACAGGCACAGACGCGGATCAGCAGCTGGCCGGGTCCGGGGGCGGGCACCTGATGCCATTCCAGCACCAGCGGCTGGCCCGGCTGTTTCAGCACCATGGCCGGATGTTTGCCTTCCATGACACACCTCCCTCGGATCACTATAGATCGATCCGATACTTACTGTGCGCCAACCCGCCTCACCTGGCCTTGACCCATATCAAGGCGGCGGTTCCTTTTGCGGGTCTATCGTGGAAACACGGTGGAGGATGAAACCATTCCGCCGGTAAATGGGTGGAAAGATGCTGAAACTGAAGCGGGTGGGTGTCGATACGCGGCAGGAGAATGTGGCCTTCCTGTCCCGCAACTGCACCATCTATCGCGCGGCGGAATTTGCCGGGCTGGAAAAGGTGGAAGTGGCGGCCAATGGTCACCGGATCATCGCCGATCTGGTGATGGTGGATGATCCGGCCCTGCTGGGGGCGGATGCGCTGGGCCTGTCCACCACCGCCTTCAACCATTTCGGGATGCCGGAGGATACGGCGGTCCGCCTGAAACATGCCACGCCGGCGCGCAGCCGCGACGCGCTGCACGCCAAGATCCAGGGCAGTGAACTGGGGCCGGACCAGTTCGCGGCCATCATTGATGATATCGCCCATCACCGCTATTCCCGGGTGGAGGTGGCGGCCTTCATCGTCGCCTGCGGTGGTTTCATGACCACGGCGGAAACCCTGCACCTGACCCGTGCCATGGTGGCGGCCGGTGACCGGCTCACCTGGGAAAACGGGGTGGCCGCCGGTGGGCTGGTGGTGGACAAGCATTGTATCGGCGGCATTCCGGGCAACCGCACCTCCATGATTGTGGTGCCCATTGTCGCGGCCCATGGTTTGCCCATCCCCAAAACCTCTTCCCGCGCCATCACCTCCCCCGCCGGCACGGCGGACACGATGGAGGTGCTGGCCAATGTGGAGGTGGGGCTGGAGCAGATGCGCGACATCGTGCGGGAGGTGAAGGGCTGTCTGGTCTGGGGCGGCCATGTCCGCCTGTCGCCGGCCGATGATGTGCTGATTTCGGTGGAACGGCCGCTGAATATCGACACGCGCGAACAGATGGTCGCCTCCATCCTGTCCAAGAAACTGGCGGCCGGCTCCACCCATCTGGTGATCGATGTGCCCATCGGCCCCTCGGCCAAGGTGCGCACCCAGAATGACGCGCTGCGCCTGCGCAAGCTGTTTGAATATGTCGGCGATGCCATCGGGTTGAACCTGCGGGTCACCATGACCGATGGCAGCCAGCCGGTGGGCAATGGCATCGGCCCGGTGCTGGAGGCGCGCGATGTGATGGCCGTGTTGGAGAACCGGCCGGAAGCACCGGTGGATTTGCGCGAACGCGCCCTGGCGCTGGCCGGGCGTATTCTGGAATTTGATCCGGCCCTGCGCGGCGGGGCCGGCATGGCGCGGGCGCGCGAACTGCTGGCCTCGGGCGCGGCGCTGACCACCATGCACAAGATCATGGAATTGCAGGGCAAACCCCCGCGGGAGGCCCGGCTGGGCCGCCTGTCGCGGGAGATTGTGGCCGAGCATGACGGCACGGTGGGCGCCATCGACTGCTACCGCATCGCGCGCATTGCCCGGCTGGCCGGCGCCCCCTTTGATGCCGGGGCCGGCATCGACCTGCTGAAAAAGGTCGGCAGCTTCGCCCAGGCAGGCGAACCGCTCTACCGAATTTATTCCGATACCGAAACAGATTTTCGTTTCGCCTGCGGAATGGCTGCTGAAGATAGCGGCTTCACCCTGGGCACTCCCCCGAAAGCCACAGAGGCAGCCTGATGACCGATACCCATCCCAGCGATCCGACCATCAGCTTCCACGGGGCGGCGGGTGGTGTCACCGGCTCCTGCTTCCTGATCCGCCATGCCGTGGGTAGCCTGCTGCTGGATTGCGGCCTGTTCCAGGGCCCGAAGACGGAGCAGGAGCTGAATTACCGTGACTTCGCCTTTGATGTGACGGAGCCGGCGGCCCTGGTGCTGACCCATGCCCATATCGACCATAGCGGGCTGATCCCCAAACTCTACCGCCATGGTTTCCAGGGGCCGATCGTCACCACCCATGGCACGGCGGATTTATTGACCTTCATGCTGCCGGACAGCGGCCATATCCAGGAAACGGAGGTGCGCCACCTGAACCAGCGCAACCGCCAGCGCGGCCGGCGGGAGGTGGAGCCGATCTATAGCAGGAGGGATGCGGAACGCTGCCTGTCGCATATCCGCGCGGTGGACCGCGATGTCTGGGTGGATGTGGCGCCCGGCGTGCGGGCGCGTTTCTGGGATGCCGGGCATATTCTGGGCTCCGCTTCGGTGGAACTGGAATTGCCGGGGGCTGATGGGCCGGTGCGCATGGTGTTTTCCGGCGATCTGGGTCCGTGTGACAAGCCGTTCCACCCGGACCCGAACGGCCCCGCCCGGCCTGACTGGCTGGTGGTGGAATCGACATATGGCGGGCGGGAACGCCCGGTGATCGATGCCACCAGCCGCCGGCTGATCCTGGCGGAGGAATTGCGCGCGGCCCTGCAGCGCGGCGGGCCGGTGGTGATCCCGGCCTTCGCCGTGGAGCGCACCCAGGAACTGCTGTACGACCTGGATTTGCTGTTCGACAGCAAGGAACTGCCGGCGGTGGAGGTGTTCCTGGACAGCCCGCTGGCCGTCAATGTCACCCGTGTGTTCGACAAGCATCTGCCGGATGTGAACCAACCCGGCACGCCCGCCCCCTTCAGCCGCCGCAACCTGCATCTGATTGAGGAGGTGGAGGCATCGAAGCGGCTGAACCGGCTGACCGGCAATGCCATCATCATTGCCGCCTCGGGCATGTGCGAGGCGGGGCGTATCCGCCACCATCTGAAAAATCACCTCTGGCGCAACAGCGCCACGGTTTTGCTGGTGGGCTATCAGGCACCGGCCACGCTGGGCCGGCTGCTGCAGGATGGGGTATCCCGTGTCCGCATCCATGGGGAGGAGGTGGAGGTTCGGGCCACCATCCGCACCATCGATGCCTATTCCGGCCATGCCGACCGGGCCGGCCTGATGCACTGGATCTTGGCCCGCCTGCCGGTTGCCGGCGGTATCTTCCTGGTGCATGGGGAGGATCAGGAACGGGTGGCGCTCCGCGCCAACCTGATCGAGTCCGGGCTGGACGGCAGCAAGATCCACCTGCCGGGCCTGGATGAGGTCTGGAGCCTGACCGCACACGGTGCCAAGCCCCTGACCCCGACCCACCCGCCCCGCATTGACAAGGCAGCGGTCGCCAAACCCGACTGGCACAATGACTATGCCGCCACCGTGCTGGCGCTGGCGGACAATGTGCGCAAGATGCGCGACGACAAGCAGCGGGCGGCGCTGCTGGCCAAGGTGCGGGCGGTGCTGGAGACGCAAACGTAAGGCGTAGGCAGGATATCCCCTCGTGGGTCGGGGGGTGGCAATGTGGGGGGCGATGGTGGATGGTGATCTCATCCGCCCACCGATTGCCCTGAGGTTCTGCCCATGCGCCACCGCCTTGCCTGCCTATTGCTGTTGCCTCTGCTGATCCTGTCTGCGGTCGCCGCTGGGGCGGCGGATAATCCACGGCGCCCTTTTGCCGATGATGTGGTCTATTTTCTGGTGACGGACCGCTTTGCCAATGGCGACCCGGCCAATGACCGGGGCGGCCTCATCGGTGGACCGGCGCAGCATGGGTTCGACCCGGCGGATATCGGCATGTTCCAGGGGGGCGACCTCAAGGGGCTGACGGCGCGCCTGGACTATATCGCCGGGCTGGGGGCGACGGCGATCTGGATTACCCCGCCTGTCGTCAACAAGGTGGTGCAGCAGTATGAAGGCGGCATGTCCGCCGGCTATCACGGCTATTGGGCTACTGATTTTCTGAATGTCGATCCGCATTCGGGCAGTAATGCGGATTTCCGTGCCTTTGTGGATGCGGCCCATGCGCGGGGCCTGAAAGTCATCATGGATATCGTCGTCAACCACACGGCCGATATCATCCAGTATCAGGAATGTCGGGGGGCGGGCAATGCCTGCCCCTATCGGTCCCAGGGGGATTATCCAGGCGCTGCCTATATACCTGTGCTGCCATCGGGCCAGCAGGGGGTGAAGAACCCGGCCTGGCTGAACGATGTGCGCCATTACCACAATCGTGGTGATAGCAGCTTCAAGGGGGAGTCCAGCCTGCTGGGAGATTTCGCCCGCCTGGATGATCTGCGCACAGAGGACCCCGTTGTTGCTGAGGGGTTGATCAAGATTTACAAACACTGGATCGGCACGTACCGGATCGATGGTCTGCGGCTGGATACGGCCAAGCATGTCAATCCGGATTTCTGGCACCGTTTCGTCCCCGAAATCACCACCTTCGCCCAGGAACAGGGGATTGCTGATTTCACCATTTTCGGGGAGGTGGCGGATCGCAACATCGCCGATCTGGCGGCCCAGACGCATCTGACACGGTTGCCCTCGGTACTGGATTTCGGTTTCTTCCAGGCGGCCATCGACACGCTGGCCGATGGCCAAGGCAGTTATGTTTGGGAGAACTGGCTACGCGCCGATATCCTTTATCCCGACACGCTGAACCGGGCCACGCTGCCCACCTTCATTTCCAATCATGATAATGGCCGGCTGGCCTATTTCATCCGCCGCACCCACCCGCAGATGCCTGCGGATGAGGTACAGGCACGGGTGATGCTGGGCCATGCCTTGATGTTCCTGGGGCGCGGGGTCCCGGTGCTTTATTATGGTGATGAACAGGGTTTCATCGGGCTGGGTGATGATAAACAGGCCCGCCAACCCATGTTTGCCACGGCGTCACAGCAATTCAACACCGAACCCCGTCTGGGGCCCCACCCGGTGGCCGGGGGTGACAGTTTCAATCCAGCCCATCCGCTTTATCGGGCAACGGCTGAACTGGCGGCCATTCGCCGTGATCATCCGGGCCTGCGCCGGGGTGAGATGGTGATCCGCCATGTGGAGGAAAAAGGGGGCCTGCTGGCCTTTTCCCGCATCGACCGGGTGGGTGGACGTGAATATCTGGTGCTGGTGAACATGGATAACACCCCGCGCACGCTGGGTGTGCCGGTTGAGGCATCAATGGCGCGTTGGCAAGGGGTGCGTGGTGCCTGTCCTGTGGAGGGCAGCGCCCCCAGTGCCATCCGTGTCACCGTGCCAGGGCTGGATTATCTGGTCTGTATGCGGCCGCTTGCTTGATGCTCCCTGTCTACTGCACCCCCAGATAATCCAGCGACTGCGCCAGCCCGGTTTCCGGGTTGGCGCTTTCATCTTCCAGCACGAACCAATCCACCTTGGCGGCGGCGGCGAACAAGGCCGGCCAGTCGATCGAACCCTGGCCGACGGGGACGAAATCGGCCTTGTCGGCCCGTCCATCGCTGCTGGTGCCGGCCCCGCGCCGAATATCTTTCACATGCAGCATCCGGATACGCTCTGGGTATCGATGCAGCAGGGCCACCGGGTCGGCCCCTGCCCGGACCACCCAGAACACATCCATTTCCACCGTCACACAGGCCGGGTCGGTGGCGGCCATTAACCGGTCGAACAGGCTGGTTCCCTGATCAGCCCCTGCCAGCTCATAGCCATGGATATGGTACATCAGCCCGATGCCGGCGGCCCTCAGCGCCGGACAGGCAGCATTATAGGTGGCGGCTACCTGATCCATTACCTGAGCCGTCAGGGGTTCCGGCCCCGGCTTCACCCAGGCGACCCCGACATAAGATAGTTTCAGCGCCTTGGCCCGGTCGATGATGCCGGGCAGGTCCGTCTTCAGGTCGGACAGTTGCACATGGCTGCCGATGGCGCGCAGGCCCGCTTTATCCAGCGCCCGGCCCCAATCCGTCGCCGCCAAGCCCGGCATCGGGTAAAGTTCGACCTGCCGCAGCCCCATGGCATGGACCTTGGCCAGCGTACCCTCCAGATCGGCTTTCAACCCGTCATGCAGGCTGTAGAGCTGCAGGCCCAGCTTCTCCGGCGCGATGCGCGGGGTGGCCTGGGCGGGCAAAGCCAGGCCGCCGGCCAGCAGCAAGGCTGCGAGAGATTTTTTCAGGCCCATGAATTTGTCTCCTCACTCGGATACCAGCCGGGGCAGGCTGCGGATCGGTTCCAGGGTGATGTTGCGGAAATAGGTATCCGCCCCTTCCGATTGCAGTTGGATATGCCCCTGCGTCAGCGGTACGGGCTTGCCATCCACCGTATCACGGCGCGACAGGCCCCAGACTTCCATCACGGGCACGCCGTTCACCACATGGATGGCCCGGTCGCCCAGCACGTAGAGATCCAGCACATTCCACTGGCCGGCCGGTTTCTCGGCATCGATGGCGGCTTCCACATTCCAGGCGGGCTGGGCGACCGACACGTCCTTGCCGTCCGGCATGTAGCGGCGCTGCGGATAGATGATGGCAGGATCGTGCCCAGCCTTGGTGTGGATGCCGACATGGGTGCCCACCGGCACCACCATGCCGACGGAACCCAGCATGATCTCGAACTCCACCGCCGCCATCCAACTGCCAAAGACGGCCCCCGGTGCCCCATGGGAATGGTAGAGCAAGCCGTTATTCTGCGGCTTGTCGGCGCGCGGGGCATGGCGCTCCCGTCCCCATTTATATTCCAGGCGCAGATGATAATCGCCATAACTGCCCTGGTGGACGATGCCGCCCCAGATTTTACCGGTGATGAAGAGGGCGGGCGCCCCCTCTTCCATCACCACGTTGAAAATGCCGAACCGGTCCTGGTTCAGCCCATAGGTCGGGGCCGGATCGGGCTTGAACGTATGGGCCGGGTCGGCATAGCCCAGCCAACTGTCCCAGCCATCCAGGTTCTTGCCATTGAACAGGCTGATGGCGGGGCCGGCAGGGGCGGGAATATCCACCAGCTGCTGCGGCCGATAGTGAAAGGCCGGATCGCCGGCGATGGCAGCCGCCTGGGCCTTGTCGATCTTCTCTGCTTCCGCCGCAGGGCTGGTGATGGTTAACAGAAAGCTGAGGGTGGCCAGCAACGGCCGCCATGCCCGGTAACGCATTCGTTGTTTCCTCCCGATCCTGACTTTGGACCACGCCTGACAGCGCTGTCACAATTCAGGCTAACGGGAAAGCGGGACGGTGCCAACAGGAAACGGTTGCTGGTTTAAAGCCCGGTTTCGATCCGACGGATATAGGTCAAGACCAGCTGCCGGATCAGCGTCGGCGCCATGCGCAACAGTTCATCGAAGCGGTGGCGGGCGATCACCTCGCACACCGTATGTTCGATGGCGGTTACACTGGCCGCGCGGTTGGCGTTGCGCAGCAGGGCCATTTCGCCGAACACGCCGCCTGGCCCCACCTGGGCCAGCACCTGCACCTCGTCCTCGGCAGTTTCCTTCCAAACCTCCACCAGGCCGCTTTGCACCAGATAGGCATAATGGCCTTCATCGCCGCGCCGGAAGATCACCCGGCCCGCCGGGTAGGTCTCCCGCCGCAGCAATTTATAAGTCCGCTCCGACACGATGGGATCACCATCCAGCATCGGGTCGCTGGCGGGGGCGGGGATGCCGTTGATATTGCGCAGGGTGTGGATCAGTGACCGCAGAACGAATCGCACCAGCGGCGGGCTGGCCCGCATCTGCCGAGCCACCAGATCGGGGGAGATCATCACCAGACGCGTCGGCTCCATGGTGGCGATGCAGGCAGAGCGGGGCGCATTATCCAGCAGCCCCATTTCCCCGGCAATTTCCCCAGCCCCCAGCACGGCCAGCCGGTGTTTGCTGCCGGTGACAGCGCGGAAAACCTCCACCCGGCCGCCGGCGATCAGGAAGGCCGCCCCGGATCGGTCGCCTTCCTTGACCAACAGCTTGCCGGGGCCGACCTCGATCTCTTCCAACGCAGAATCCTCTTCCATCCAGGGCGCCCTTTCGGGACGCCGGCCTGAAAATACGTTGGTAGGATCATTGTCGGCAAGCCTGTTGCGGCGCTGCGGCATTGGGGCGGAACCAAACGAGCCCCCGCGTGGGACTTCGTGAACAAATAGGTCGATAATAATCCTAGGTTGCAAATATTCTTGATGCAACATAGTGACGCCCGTACCGGTTGGCCCTACGCGCTGTCGGTCAAGGCTGATCTTTATATACAGAATAGATAAAATCCTGGATTTTATCGGTTCCCACAGCCTACATCTTTTGATGTCAATTTCTTTCTCAGTCTCCAGGATGCGCGCAGCTTTCCCTGCCATGGCCCTGCTTGTGCTGGCTGCCGGCTCTGCCGTGGCGCAGCAAACCCCTGTGCAGCTGCCGGGCAGTGTGGAGCCGGGGCGGCCAACCCTGCCGGCCCCGCTGGCAGAGGAAAGCCGCGTTCCCAAGGCGCAGCTGCAATTTTCCATCCCGGCCCAGCGCAAGGGCGCGCCTGCCGGGGCGGCGGCCGATCTGCGTTTCACCCTGTCGCGCGTGCTGATCGATGGGGCCCAGACCATCCCGGTGGAGCAGGAATTTGCCCAAGCACTGGCCGGCCTGCTGGCCCGCCCGGTGACCTTGGCGGATGTCTCCAGCGTGGCGGAGGCGATCCAGGCCCGCTATCTGGCGGCTGGTTACGGGCTGACGCGCGTGTTCGTCCCGGCGCAGGAAATCAAGGATGGCACCATCACCATCAAGGTGATTGAGGGGCATCTGGAAAAGGTGCGGGTGGAAGGCGGCACTGCCGACGACCGGGTGCTGGTGGAGGCGCGGCTGGCCCCCGCCCTGGCCGCCCGCCCGGCCCAGGTGCCGCTGATCGAACGTGGCCTGCTGCTGGTGGATGATCTGCCGGGGGTGACGGTGACCGGGTTGATCCGGCCGGGCGATGCCTTCGGGGCGGCGGAACTGTTGGTGGGGGTGGAGCGTGCGCCCTGGGGGCTGGTGGCCGGCATCGGCAACCGTGGATCGGATTTTGCCGGCCCCTGGTCCGGCTTTGTCGATCTGGCAACCAATGATGCGCTGGGTCTGGGCGAACAGTTGGGCGCCACCCTGTCCGCCACGCCGGAGATCAAGGAACAGCGTTCCGCCAATCTGCGTTGGCTGCAGCCCCTGTCCGGCGACGGTCTGACCCTGACCAGCAATGGCAATTACAGCCGGGGCCGGCCCGGTGCGGCGCTGAAGCCCTTTGCCGTGGCGACGGAGAGCTATGGTTTCGGTCAGCGCCTGTCCTGGCCGCTGATCCGCAGCCGCGCCCGCAACCTGTCGCTGGAAGGTGGCTGGAATGCCCAGCGGGCCACGGTGCGCATCCTGAACGCGCCTTTCAGCCGGGATGATTGGCGCAGCGTGGATATCCGCGCGATTTTCACCGCCCAGCACCTGTTGGGCGGGGATGTGTTGGCCATGGGCGGGGTGACGCGCGGGCTGGGCATTCTGGGGGCGACGGAGAAGGGATCGCTGAAAGCCTCCCGCCCCAAGGTGGAGCCGGACTTCACCAAGTTCAGTGGCGAACTGGGCTATGCCACCCTGATCGGGGCGGGCGTCAGCGCCAGCCTGACCATCGGCGGCCAGTACAGCCCCGACACGCTGCCGGCGGGGGAGGAGTTCGCGCTGGGCGGCAGCCGTTTCGGGCGCGGCTATAATGGTGGTGACCTGTCCGGCCCGTCCGGCATTGGCGGCGGGCTGGAACTGCGCCGCCGCTTCGATCCCGGCATCGCCTATGTGGATGGTATCACCCCCTATGCCTTCATCGATAGCGGGCGGGTCTGGGACAGTGTGGCCGCCGATACGCATCTGGTTTCAGCCGGTGGCGGGCTGCGCATCGGTCTGGCCGGCAAGGCCAGCCTGATGCTGGAAGGGGCGCGTACGCTGCGCCGCCTGCCCATCCCCGGTGCCACGCGGGAACGTACCCGCCTGTTCGTCGATCTGACGGTGCAGCTATGAGGGCGGCTATGGCACGGCAGCGGGGATTGCGGGCGCTGGCGCTGGCCAGCGTCTTCACCCTGCCCGCCCTGCCAGCACTGGCGGGACCGGAGGGCGGGTCGGTGGCCGTCGGTCAGGCCAGCATCAGCAGCAGCGGCAACCAGACCCTGATCCAGCAGCAGAGCGACCGGGCGCTGATCGACTGGCGGTCCTTCACGGTTGGCGCCGGGGAACAGGTGAGTATCAGCCAGCCGGGCAGCGGTTCCCTGCTGGTCAACCGGGTGGGGGCCGGCAGCGGTACCCGCATCGATGGTTCGCTGACCGCCAATGGGCAGGTGGTGATCATTGATCAGGCCGGCATCATCATCGGGCGCGATGCCCGCATCGACGCTGGCGCCTTCATCGCCACCACAGCCAATATCAGCAACGGCGATTTTGCCGCCGGGCGGCTGGTCTTCGGGCAGAGGGGGGCTGCTGGCGCTGCGGTGGTGAATGAAGGCACCATCCAGGTCGCCGATGGCGGCTATGTGGCACTGGCGGCGGCGGCTGTTGCCAACAAGGGTGTGGTGCAGGCCAAGCTGGGCCGTATCGTGCTGGCCGGCACGGAAAGCTTCACGCTGGACCTGCAGGGCGACGGGCTGCTGCGCTATGAGCTGCCGGCGGAGATGGCGGCCCAGGTGGCCAACAGCGGCACCCTGTCGGCGCAGGGCGGTTCGGTGCTGGTGACGGCGCGGGCGGCAGCGGGGGCGGTGGCCGCGATCAATGTCGGCGGGCTGGTGCAGGCAACGCGGGCGGAGGCACGCGAGGGCCGCATCTTCATCGGTGGGGACGGGGCGGATGTCAGCGTCACCGGCCAACTGGATGCCAGTGCCGCCAGCGGCAACGGCGGCGCCATCAGCGTGACGGGGGAAAGTGTTGCCCTGCATGGTGCCACCCTGGATGCCAGCGGGGCGACCGGTGGTGGTTCCATTCGCATCGGCGGTGATTATCAGGGCAAGGGCGATCTGGCGCGGGCGGAGCATACAAACGTCGATGCCGCCAGCCGCATCCGCGCCGACGCGACACAGGATGGCGCTGGCGGCCGGGTGATCCTGTGGGCGGATGGCCGAACGGATTTCCAGGGCAGTCTTTCCGCCAAAGGGGCGGGCCAGGGCGCTGGCGGCTTTGCCGAGGTGTCGGGCAAGGACCGGCTGGATTTCGCCGGCATGGTTGACCTGTCGGCCCCGGCGGGGCTGGCCGGCACGCTGCTGCTGGACCCGGCCAACATCACCATTTCCACTGGCCCGGCCAATATCAATGGTGATGGGGTCAGCGGGGATGATCTGACCGGAGCCGGCGATCTGAACAGCGCCGGCAATTTCCCCCAGGCCAGCAGCACCATCACGGCAGGTGCCCTGCAAGGCCTGCTGAATGCCGGCACCAGCGTGACGCTGGCGGCCGACAATGCCATTTCCATCAATACCGGCATTGCCAAATCCGCCGGCGGCAATGCCACGCTGACCCTGCGCGCCGGGGGCAATATCACATTGGCCAGTGGGGCCAATATCACCACCAGCGCCGGCCAGTTGGGGCTGGATTTCGCCAGCAGCGGCGGCAGCGTCAGTATCCTGGGCAGCATGGCCAGCAATGGCGGCGCCATCAGCCTGTCCGGATCGTCCATCGCGCTGACGGGGGCGGTGACGGCGGGGCAATTGTCCCTGTCCAGTACGGGCAATATCTCCCAATCCGCCGCCCTCACCGCCAGTGCGCTGGTGTTGCAGAATGGCTATGTCAGCCTGACCAACAGCGCCAACAGCATCGCCGCCGTCTCGGGCAGCGCCTATGGCCTGTCGCTGGTCACCAGCGGGGCTTTGAGTGTCGGCAGCTTCAGCGGCGGCGCCAGCCTGACGGCCGGCTCCCTCAGCATCGCGTCGGGGGCAGCGGTCAATGGCCGTGGCAATGCCATCACCCTGGTCAGCGACAGCCTGGACATTGCCAGCAATGCCAGCCTGTCCAGCAGCGGCGGCAGCCTGACCATCCGGCCGGCCAGCACTACCACCAGCATCGGCCTTGGCGGCGATGCCGGCACATTGAACCTGACGGCGGCGGAACTGGCGACCATCCAGTCCGGCTTTGATCAGGTGACTATCGGGCGCAGCGATGGCACGGGGGCGGTCACCATCGGCACCGCCAGCATCAAGGGCGACACCCAGATCCAGGGTGGCGACCTGTCGCTGACCGGGGCCTTGAGCATCACAGGCGGCGGTCTGACCCTGCGGTCGGATGTGATGGATATCGCCGGCACCATCAATACCGGTCTCTACACCACCAGCCTCGCCACCCGCAGCAGTAACCGTTCCGTCGAGCTGGGCAATGGCAGCGCCGGACTGGCCCTGAGTGCGGCGGAAATCGGCCGCATCACCGCTGGCAGCATCGCGGTCTCGGCCAGCGGCGGGTTGAGCGTGACCGATGCGGCGGCCCTGCAAACCCCGCTGGCCGCTGGCCGACATGTCTCGCTGACCGCTTCGGGCGGGATGCTGGTGCTGGCCTCCGGCCTGTCCATCAGCAGCAATGGCGGGTCGCTTTCCCTGTCCGGGACGGCCGGCAGCAGCGACCTTTACGGTGTGCAGTTGAGCGGGGTGCAGATCAGCACCGGCAGCGGTTCCATCAGCATCACCGGCTCCGGGCCGGTGGGGACCAGTACCATCGGTACCAGCGGGGTGGGGCTGATCGGTGGCACCAGCCTTGCCACCAGCAGCGGCAATATCACCATCACTGGCACCTCCGGCAGCGGTGCTGCCCAGCGGCATTATGGCGTGGACCTGTCGGGCAGCGGCACGAATATCAGCACCGTCAATGGTGCCATCAGCATTACCGGCACGGCGCGATCCGGCGTGGCTGGCAGCTTCA
The DNA here is from genome assembly GCF_027568365.1 of Niveispirillum sp. BGYR6. Taxonomy (NCBI): domain Bacteria; kingdom Pseudomonadati; phylum Pseudomonadota; class Alphaproteobacteria; order Rhodospirillales; family Azospirillaceae; genus Niveispirillum; species Niveispirillum sp. BGYR6. The sequence continues at coordinate 248,573 of NZ_JANLNL010000008.1, forward strand.
ATACCGGCATCCGGGTGTTGAATGGCAGCCTGAGCGCCACCGGCAGCGGCACGATCAGCCTGACGGGCTCGGCCCTGTCCGGCAGCACCAATACCATCGGGGTTGAGCTGCACGGCCAGTCCGGCACCAGCTTTGCTATCACCACCAATGGTGGTGATGTCAGCCTGACGGGATATTCGGGCGGTAGCACCAGCCATGCCGAAAATATCGGCGTGATGATCCATAGCGGTTATCGGGTAACCGCCGGTGCGGGCACGATCAGCATCACCGGTACCGGCGGGGCGGGGGGCAGCGGCATCGGCAATAGCCGCACCGCCACCCCCGATGGACAGTTGGGGGATGCCAGCCAGACCGGTGCCATCAGCCTTGCCGCCGACAGGATCGACCTGGGTAAGCTTCAACTGCGCAGCAGTGGCCGGGTGACGCTGGCCCCGCGCAGCAATGGTCAGGCGCTCACCGTTTCCGACGGTACGGATGATGGCAGCAGCCTGCACCTGACCCGGACGGAGTTGGGGAATGTCTCCGCCGGTATCCTGCGGCTGGGCTCCACCAGCGGCGGCAATATCACCTTGGTGGACAGCCCGGTGACGGGCACCCTGTCGGTGCTGGAACTGGCCAGCGCCGGCACGGTCACCCAATCCACCGCGCTGGATATTGCCAACCTGTCCCTGCTGGGCAGTGGCAGCTTCACCCTGACCAACAGCGCCAACAGCATTGCCACCCTGGCCGGCAATCTGGGCAGTGCCAGTCTGGTCAGCGATCAGGCGCTGACCATTGGCACGGTGGGGGGTGTCGCGGGGCTGACGGCCAGCGGCAACCTTACCCTCAGTGCCGCCGGCCTGAATGTGGGGCAGGCCATCAGCTATACCGGATCAAGCAGCGGCAGCCTGCGGCTGAACAGCAGCGGCGATCTGGCGGTGACGGCCAATATCAGCGCCAGCAGCTGGGGTGCCCTGGCCATCACGCTGAATGCCGACAGCGGCAACGCCGGCACCGGCGCTATCCGCATCAGCAATGCCAGCCTGTCCAGCCGGGGCGGGGCGATCATCCTGGGTGGCGGCGGCGACCCAGCCAGTGCGGCGGCGCTGGGCAATGCCGCCACCGGCATTGGCGTTGCCATTGCCAATGCTACCTTGAATGCTGGCGGCGGCAATATCAGCATTCGTGGCCGGGGGGCGGCCGCCACCGCCAATGCCGGGACCGGCATTGGCATTGATCTCAACGCCGCCAGCCTGACCACCAGCGCCAGCGGCACGATCAGCCTGGACGGGCAGGGCGGGGCGGGTAACAGCCTGTCGGCCGGGCTGCGGATCGGCAATGGCACCAGCCTCAGCAATGCCGGTGGTATCACTCTTACGGCCCGGCACCAGGGGGTGGGGGAGGGGCTGCTTTTCGTCAGCGATGGCACCACCGCGACCCGCATCAATGGCGGGGCGGGCACGATCAACCTGCTGGCTGACAAGATGGACCTGTCCGCCGGCAGCGGCACAGCCAGCATCAGCGGCACGGGGCAGCTGTTCATCCGCCCGCTGGATAATGCCACCAGCATCGGGCTGGGCGGCGGGGCTGGCACGCTGAACCTGACCAATGCGGAACTGGCGCTGTTACAGGCGGGCTTTGCCGCGATCAATATCGGTTCCACCGCCGGTACGGCAGCGGTGGAGGTCGGCACGCTGTCGCTGCGCGATGACACCAGCATCAGCACCGGCAGCACCCTGCGGGTTACCGGCACCCTTTCCACCGGGACCGGCAGCAACAGCGGCAACCTCTCCCTGCGGGCCAGCGCCCTGACCATCGCCGGTACGGGGGCGGTGAATGCGGCGGCGGGCAATGTCACGCTTAGCACCGATACGCTGGACCTTTCCGGCAGCCTATCGGCCAGCGGCACGGTAACGCTGACAACCAGCAGTACTGGTCGAGACATTGATCTGGGTGCCGCTGGCACCGGCACAGCCCTGCAAATATCCGACGCGGCACTGGACCGGGTGACGGCCAGCCTGCTGCGGGTGGAAACCTCCGGCAGCGGCAATATCGGCATCAGCGCCGCCATCAGCCCGGCCAACAGCAGCACGCTTTATCTGGTGGCCGGCGGCACGGTCAGTCAGGCGGCGGGGCTGAGTGTCGCCAATCTGGCCGTCACCGCTGGCGGGGCGGTGACGCTCGCCCATGCCGATAATGCCCTGGGTACCGTGGCTGTCAGCGCCAGCGGCCATGATATCAGCCTGCGTGATGATGGCGGCTTTGCCATCGGCACGGTCAATGGCCTTAACGGGCTGAATGCCGGCAGCGGGGCCGTGCTGCTGACAAGTGCCGGCACCGTGACGCAGGGTCAGGCGATCACCGGTGGTTCCCTGCGGCTGCTGGGCGGCGGGGATTTCATCCTGGCTGGCGCTGGCAACAGCATCGCCACCCTTGCTGGCAGCGTGGGCAGCTTGGATTTCGCCCATGCCGGGGCGCTGACCATCGGCACCGTCAATGCGACGGCCGGGATCAGTGCCAGCGGCACGGTGAAGCTGACGGCTGGTGGCACCCTGACCATCGCCAGCGGGGCCGGTGTTTCGGCCAGCGGGACCGGTGACGCCCTGGTGCTGGCCGCCAATGGCAGCTTCAGCAATAATGGCGGGGCGACGGCCCTGTCGGTCGGTGGTGGCGGGCGCTTCCTGGTCTTCTCTACCTCACCCGTCACCACCAGCACGGGCGGGGTGGATGCCCTGCCGCTCTATAACCGGTCCTATGATTTCAGCGGGCGCAGCCATGCGGCCATTGCCAACAGCGGCAGCCGCTTCGTTTACAGTTACGCGCCGACGCTGACCGTCACACCGGACAGTTTCAGCCATACCTATAGCGGGGCTATCCCCACCCTGACCTATACGGTCAGCGGGCTGGTGGGGAATGACACGCTGGCCCAGGCGGTCAGCGGTGCCGCCAGCCTTTCCGGCGGCAATGCCAATGCCGGCACCTATACGATCCGCGCGGCGCTGGGCACCCTGGCCTCCGATCTGGGCTATCAGTTCGATGTTTCGGCCACCGGCACCTTGACCATCAACGCCAAGGCGCTGAGCTGGGCCGTGGCCAATGCCAGCAGCACCTATGGCACCCTGGCCAGCAATGGCACGGTGACCTTGACCGGGGTGGTGGGGGCGGATGCGGTATCCGGTGTTGTGGGCACGCGGGACAGCAATGGCACCATCACCCTGTCCGCCACCACGCGGGCCGGCAGCTATACCCAATCTGTCACCGGGCTGAGCGGGGCCGCCGCCGGCAATTATACCCTCGCCGTCAGCGGCAACAGCAGCGGCACCCTGACCATCGCGCCCAAGGCCCTGACCTATTCCATCGGTGCGGCCAGCGGCACCTATGGCACCCTGGCCAGCCTGGGCACGGCCAGCCTGTCCGGGGTGGTGGGCAGTGATGCCGTGTCCGGCACGGTGGCGCTCAGCAATGCCAGCCTGTCCGCCCGGCTGGGGGTTGGCACCTATGCCCAGACCCTCACCGGCCTGACCGGGGCGGATGCCGGCAATTACAGCATCGCCGCCAGCGGCAACAGCGCCGGCAATCTGGTGATCGCGGCCAAACCGCTGACCTACAGTGTGGTGGCGGCCAGCGCCACCTACGGCCAGACGATATCCTATGGCACTGCCAGCCTGACCGGTGTGCTGAATGGGGATGTTGTCACGGGGACCGTGGGGCTGGCCGATAGCAGCCTCAGCGGCCGGCTCTCCGTCGGCACCTATGACCAGGCGGTGCGGGCGCTGACCGGGACGGATGCTGCCAATTACCGGATTGCCGACAGCGGCAATACCTATGGCACCCTGACCGTCAACCCGGCCGCGCTGACCATCACCGCCAATGCTGCCAGCAAGATTTATGGCGATGCCGATCCCAGTCTGACCTATGTCAGCAGCGGCCTGCTGCAAGGCGACACGATCAGCGGCAGCCTGACCCGCGCAGGTGGAGAGAATACCGGCCGCTATGCCATCAACCAGGGCAGTGTCACGGCGGGGGCCAATTACACCATCACCTATACGGGGGCGGAACTTGCCATCACTCCGGCCGCGCTGACCATCACGGCCAATGCGCAGACCAGGATTTACGGTGATGCTGATCCCACCCTGACCTATCGCGTCAGCGGGCTGAAACGCGGCGACGTGGAGGGCACCGTGCTGACCGGTGCGCTCTCCCGCGCGGTGGGGGAGGATGTTGGCACTTACGCCATCGGCCAGGGCGGGCTGACCGCCAATGCCAATTATACCATTACCTATAGCGGTGCAGCACTTGCCATCACCCCCGCCACCCTGACCATCACCGCTAATGCCGCCAGCAAGATCTATGGCGACAGCACCCCCGCCTTGACCTATGGCGTCAGCGGGCTGAAACGGGGCGATCTGGCCGGTGCCGTGCTGTCCGGCAGCCTGACCCATGCGGGGGAGGATGCCGGCAGCCATGCGATCACCCAGGGCAACCTTGCCGCCAACGCCAATTACACGATCAGTTACACGGGTGCCACCCTCCGCATCACCCCGGCGGCCCTGGCGGTGACAGCCAACGCCGTCAGCCGGGTTTACGGCGATGCCGACCCGGCTTTGAGCTACAGCGTCTCCGGCCTCAAGCGCGGCGACAGCGCCACAGCGGTTCTGTCCGGCACCCTCGACCGGGCTGCCGGCGAGAATGTCGGCCTCTACGCCATCCGCCAAGGCAGCCTCGCATCCAACACCAATTACACACTGAGCGTCACCGGCTCGACCCTCCGCATCACCCCGGCGGCACTGGCGGTGACAGCCAACGCCGTCAGCCGGGTTTACGGCGATGCCGACCCGGCTTTGAGCTACAGCGTTGCCGGCCTGAAGCGCGGCGACAGCGCCACGGCGGTTCTCACCGGCACCCTGGACCGGGCAGCGGGTGAGAATGTTGGTACCTACGCCATCAGCCAAGGCAGCCTCGCATCCAACGCCAATTACACGCTGAGCGTTACCGGTTCGACGCTCAGCATTACCCCGGCGGCCTTGACCGTCACAGCCAACGCCGTCAGCCGGGTTTACGGCGATGTCGATCCGGCTTTGAGCTACAGCGTCAGCGGCCTGAAGCGCGGCGACAGTGCGGCGGCGGTTCTCTCTGGCGCCCTCGACCGGGCTGCCGGTGAGAATGTCGGTACCTACGCCATCAGCCAGGGCAGCCTCGCATCCAACGCCAATTACATGCTGAGCGTGACGGGCTCGACGCTCAGCATCACGCCGGCGGCCTTGACCGTAACGGCCAACGCCATCAGCCGGGTTTACGGCAATGTCGATCCGGCTTTGAGCTACAGCGTCAGCGGCCTGAAGCGCGGCGACAGCGCCACAGCGGTTCTCACCGGCGCCCTGGACCGGGCTGCGGGGGAGAATGTCGGTACCTACGCCATCAGCCAAGGCAGCCTCGCATCCAACGCCAATTACACGCTGAGCGTAACGGGCTCGACGCTCGGCATCACGCCGGCGGCCCTGGCGGTGACAGCCAACGCCGTCAGCCGGGTTTACGGCGATGCCGACCCGGCTTTGAGCTACAGCGTCAGCGGCCTCAAGCGTGGCGACAGCGCCACAGCGGTTCTCACCGGCGCCCTGGACCGGGCTGCGGGGGAGAATGTCGGTACCTACGCCATCAGCCAAGGCAGCCTCGCATCCAACGCCAATTACATGCTGAGCGTGACGGGCTCGACGCTCAGCATCACGCCGGCGGCCTTGACCGTAACGGCCAACGCCATCAGCCGGGTTTATGGCGATGCCGATCCGGCTTTGAGCTACAGCGTCTCCGGCCTCAAGCGTGGCGACAGCGCCACGGCGGTTCTGTCCGGCACCCTAGACCGGGCGGCGGGTGAGAATATCGGTACCTACGCCATCAGCCAAGGCAGCCTCGCATCCAACGCCAATTACACGCTGAGCGTCGCCGGTTCGACACTCAACATAACGCCGGCGGCCTTGACCGTCACAGCCAATGCCGTCAGCCGGGTTTACGGCGATGCCGACCCGGCTTTGAGCTACAGCGTCAGCGGCCTCAAGCGTGGCGACAGCGCGGCGGTGGTGCTCTCCGGTACCCTCGACCGGGCTGCCGGTGAGAATGTCGGTACCTACGCCATCAGCCAAGGCAGCCTCGCATCCAACGCCAATTACACGCTGAGCGTGACGGGCTCGACGCTCAGCATCACGCCGGCGGCCTTGACCGTAACGGCCAACGCCATCAGCCGGGTTTACGGCGATGCCGATCCGGCCTTGAGCTACAGCGTCTCCGGCCTCAAGCGTGGCGACAGCGCCTCGGGGGTGCTCTCCGGCGCCCTCGACCGGGCCGCGGGTGAGAATGTCGGTACCTACGCCATCAGCCAAGGCAGCCTCGCGTCCAACGCCAATTACACGCTGAGCGTGACGGGCTCGACGCTCAGCATCACGCCGGCGGCCTTGACCGTAACAGCCAACGCCGTCAGCCGGGTTTACGGCGATGTCGATCCGGCTTTGAGCTACAGCGTTTCCGGCCTCAAGCGCGGCGACAGCGCCTCGGGGGTGCTCTCCGGCGCCCTCGACCGGGCCGCGGGTGAGAATGTAGGTAGCTACGCCATCAGCCAGGGCAACCTCGCGTCGAACGCCAATTATACGCTGAGCGTCACCGGTTCGACGCTCAGCATCACGCCGGCGGCCTTGACCGTAACAGCCAACGCCGTCAGCCGGGTTTACGGCGATGCCGACCCGGCCTTGGGCTACAGCGTTTCCGGCCTGAAGCGTGGCGACAGCGCCTCGGCGGTGCTCTCCGGTGCCCTCGACCGGGCGGCAGGGGAGAATGTCGGCCTCTACGCCATCAGCCAAGGCAGCCTTGCGTCGAACGCCAATTACACGCTGAGCGTGACGGGCTCGACCCTCAGCATTACCCCGGCGGCCCTGGTGGTGACAGCCAACGCCGTCAGCCGGGTTTATGGCGATGTCGACCCGGCTTTGAGCTACAGCGTCAGCGGCCTCAAGCGCGGCGACAGCGCCTCGGCGGTGCTCTCCGGCGCCCTCGACCGGGCAGCGGGTGAGAATGTCGGTACCTACGCCATCAGTCAGGGCAGCCTCGCATCCAACGCCAATTACACGCTGAGCGTGACGGGCTCGACGCTCAGCATCACGCCGGCGGCGCTGAGTGTGACAGCCAATGCCGTCAGCCGGGTTTACGGCGATGCCGATCCCGCCTTGAGCTACAGCGTTGCCGGCCTGAAGCGCGGCGACAGCGCCACGGCGGTTCTGTCCGGCACCCTCGACCGGGCTGCCGGTGAGAATGTCGGCCTCTACGCCATCAGCCAAGGCAGCCTCGCATCCAACACCAATTACACGCTGAGCGTGACGGGCTCGACCCTCAGCATTACCCCGGCGGCCTTGACCGTAACGGCCAATGCCGTCAGCCGGGTTTACGGCGATGCCGACCCGGCTTTGAGCTACAGCGTCTCCGGCCTGAAGCGTGGCGACAGCGCCACAGCGGTTCTCACCGGCACCCTCGACCGGGCTGCCGGTGAGAATGTCGGTACCTACGCCATCAGCCAGGGCAGCCTCGCATCCAACGCCAATTACACGCTGAGCGTGACGGGCTCGACCCTCCGCATTACCCCGGCGGCCTTGACCGTAACGGCCAACGCCATCAGCCGGGTTTACGGCGATGCCGATCCGGCCTTGAGCTACAGCGTTGCCGGCCTGAAGCGCGGCGACAGCGCCTCGGCGGTGCTCTCCGGCGCCCTCGACCGGGCCGCGGGTGAGAATGTCGGTACCTACGCCATCAGTCAGGGCAGCCTCGCATCCAACGCCAATTACACGCTGAGCGTGACGGGCTCGACGCTCAGCATCACGCCGGCGGCGCTGAGTGTGACAGCCAATGCCGTCAGCCGGGTTTACGGCGATGCCGATCCCGCCTTGAGCTACAGCGTTGCCGGCCTGAAGCGCGGCGACAGCGCCACGGCGGTTCTGTCCGGCACCCTCGACCGGGCTGCCGGTGAGAATGTCGGCCTCTACGCCATCAGCCAAGGCAGCCTCGCATCCAACACCAATTACACGCTGAGCGTGACGGGCTCGACCCTCAGCATTACCCCGGCGGCCTTGACCGTAACGGCCAATGCCGTCAGCCGGGTTTACGGCGATGCCGACCCGGCTTTGAGCTACAGCGTTGCCGGCCTGAAGCGCGGCGACAGCGCCTCGGCCGTTCTTTCCGGCAGCCTCGACCGTGCGGCGGGGGAGAATGTCGGCCTCTACGCCATCAGCCAAGGCAGCCTCGCATCCAACGCCAATTACACGCTGAGCGTAACGGGCTCGACCCTCCGCATCACCCCGGCGGCCTTGACCGTAACAGCCAACGCTGTCAGCCGGGTTTATGGCGATGCCGATCCGGCTTTGAGCTACAGCGTCAGCGGCCTCAAGCGCGGCGACAGCGCCACAGCGGTTCTCACCGGCGCCCTGGACCGGGCTGCCGGTGAGAATGTCGGTACCTACGCCATCAGCCAAGGCAGCCTCGCATCCAACGCCAATTACACGCTGAGCGTGACGGGCTCGACCCTCCGCATCACCCCGGCGGCCTTGACCGTAACAGCCAACGCTGTCAGCCGGGTTTATGGCGATGCCGATCCGGCTTTGAGCTACAGCGTTGCCGGCCTGAAGCGCGGCGACAGCGCCACGGCGGTTCTGTCCGGCACCCTCGATCGGGCGGCGGGCGAGAATGTCGGCCTCTACGCCATCAGCCAGGGCAGCCTCGCATCCAACGCCAATTACACGCTGAGCGTAACGGGCTCGACCCTCCGCATCACCCCGGCGGCCTTGACCGTAACGGCCAACGCTGTCAGCAGGGTTTACGGCGATGCCGATCCCGCCTTGAGCTACAGCGTTGCCGGCCTGAAGCGCGGCGACAGCGCCACAGCGGTTCTGTCCGGCACCCTCGACCGGGCAGCGGGTGAGAATGTCGGCCTCTACGCCATCAGCCAGGGTAGCCTCGCGTCCAACGCCAATTACACGCTGAGTGTCACCGGTTCGACCCTCCTCCGCATCACCCCGGCGGCCTTGAGTGTGACAGCCAACGCCGTCAGCCGGGTTTACGGCGATGTCGATCCGGCCTTGAGTTACAGCGTTTCCGGCCTCAAATGGGGCGACAGTGCCTCGGCCATTCTCTCAGGTGCCCTCGACCGGGCTGCCGGTGAGAATGTCGGTACCTACGCCATCGGCCAGGGCAGCCTGATCGCCAATGCCAATTACACGATCCGTTACCAGGGTGCAGCCCTGACGATAACACCGGCCCTGCTGACCGTAGCGGTGGACAGTGTCAGCCGGGCGGCCGGTGTGGCCAACCCGGTTTTCACCGCCCGATATCAGGGGCTGGTGAATGGGGATGGCGTGGCCAGCCTGACGGGGCTGGCCTTTACCACCAGCGCTACGGTGGATTCCCCGGCGGGGGCCTATGCCATCCAGGCGGGCGGCATCCGCAATGGCAATTACGATATCACCTATATCGATGGCCAGTTGACCGTCACCGGTGGCGGCAGCCTGCCGGCGGCGGTTGCCAATGTCGCCCCGGTCACCACCATCACCCAGCTGCCGCAGACCCCCAGCGTGGCGAGTGCCACCGCCGCCTTGGCCAGCGTGGCAGCCCCAGTGGTGGCGAACGCGGGCAGCATTACCACCGCCCCAGCGGGCCTCGCCAGCGGGGCCGGCACGACCGGCGGCAGCGGCAGCAATCCGCCCGCCGCCAGCATCAGCGCTGATGCCGCCCTGGCCGCCACCACCCAGGTGGTGCAATCGGCCTCCGGTTCCGCAGCGGATGAGGATTCCAAGACGGAGGAGATGATCCCCGGTCTGCTGGGCCAGCAGCGCCGCCTGCCGTCAGAGGCGCCGGAGGGTACCCCCGGCCTGGAACAGCAATTCCCCAACCTGGGGAGGGTATGGTGAGCGTCTGGAAGGCAACCATCACCGCCCTGGCCCTGCTGGCGCTGGGCGGCTGTGGCGGGCAGGCGGGCAAGCCGGCCAGCGGCGGAATGGCGGCCAGGGCCGACGCACCCTTGCCGTTTGGCACCAATGCCATTGGGGAGGAATGCCGCGCCATCCCGGCGGCAGGCGATGGTGGCACACGCCCGTTCGGCCTGTTCTGCGGGGCCTGGGAGCAGGCCAGCGGTTCCATTGCCGTGACCGGCCTTTACGATCTGTTGCCTGACGAACCATCCGCCCGGCTGCGCCAACTGGCGGTGGAAGGTGGGCGCACCGGCTGGGCCGGATCGCTGGCCCAACGCGCCAATTGCCAGCCGGCCCAGCCCATTGCCCTGGCTGATGGCAGCAGCGCCCTGCTGGCCAATTGCCAGTTGCGCGAAGGCGGTTGGCCCTGGGTGGGCATCACCCTGGCGCGCGGCAAGCAGCTTTATCAGGCTGATGGTATCCCCGCCGTGGCCGACCTGCTGCTGGGCATGGCCGACCGGCTGGAAGGCAAGGGGGGCGAAGCCCCGACCGCCCGGATGCAGGACATCCAGGCCGCCTTGCGGGCAGCCTTGGGCGATGATGCGCTGCGTTTCGGGCGCGGCGATCTGAATGATTTCGAACGGTTGAGCGAGTTGGGCCGGCTTTCCAACAGTGTGGAGGATTATGCCGCCGCCGAGGAAGCCTATCGCCGCGCGCTCGCCATCCAGACCCGTGCCCTGGGCGATGACAGCCCCGGTGCCGGTGACACGCTGATGGCCCTGGCGCTGGAGGTCAGCAACCAGGGGCGGGGGGAGGAGGCCGACGGCCTGTTCCGCCGCGCCGATAGGCTGTTGCAGCAATCCTTCGACAAGGCGGCCCGCGCCCGGCTGGCCAGCTATATGGCTTTCCACGCCGCCAATAACGGGGAGGAAAAGCGCGCACTCAGTCTCAGCCGTGATGCCAGCGCCACCCGGCGCGCCCTGGTGGATGATCTGGAAGATGCCGCCGGCGGCGGTGCCAACCGCGCGGTGCTGGGCAGTCTGGCGGCGGCGCGCGGCGACCTGATCCATTCGCTGCTGCTGGAAGCCACTGTCTCCCTGCGCCTGAAGCAATATGGGCTGGCGGAGGCGGCTGCGGCGGAGGCTGACCGGCTGTACCAGCGCACGCGCGGCCTGCCGCCCTGGTGGAATGCCCGTATCCTGGGCATCCACGGTCTGGCCCTGGCCGGGCGGGGCGATGTGGCGGGTGGGGCGGCCCTGCTGTCCAAGGCGGTGGCATCCAACCGGCAGCTCTTCGGCCAGGGCTGGCCTGTCGCCTCGGCCATGCTGGAACTGGGGCGGGTCTATGCCCAGGCGGGCCAGGATGCGGCGGCAGCCAGCATCTACCGCGAAGGGCTGGCCATGGTACGCGATCTGCCGGGCGGCGCGCCCCTGCCGCTGGACCGCATTATGCCCTATCTGGCGGTGCTGGATCGGATGGCGGCGGCTGACCCCGCCGCCCGTCCGGCCCTGAATGCCGAAATGTTCCTGGCCGTGCAGCAGGTGCGCGAAGGGGTGGTGGGGCAGACCATCACCCGTGCAGCCACCCGCTTTGCCACCGCTGACCCCACCGTGGCCGATCTGGTGCGCCAGCAACAGGATGCCGTGCGCGAGCGCGACCGGCTGCGCATTGAGGCGGCGGCGGAAACCGCCAAGCCTGACAGCCAGCGTGACCGGGCACGTGAAGCGACCCTGCTGAAACAGCTGGAAACGGCGGCGACATCGGCCCAGGCGCTGGAACGCCAGCTGCAGGCGGCCTTCCCCAACTATGCCCGCCTGTCCCGCGCCGCCCCGGTAGCCCCGGCGGATTTGTCCGCCTTGCTGCGGGCGGATGAGGCGGTGATCTATCATGTGTTCGGCAGCGAGGGCGGTTTCGGCTTCGTGGTGCGGCGTGACGGGGTGACGGCCTTCCCGGTTTCCCTCTCCCGCGCGGCGCTGGAAGAGCGGGTGGCCAGCCTGCGCCGGGGCCTGACCCCGCGGGCCGGTGCCCTGCCGCCGTTCGATCTGGCGCTTTCCCATGATCTTTATCGCCGGCTGTTGGGGCCGGCCGACGCGGCGTTGCAGGGCGCCAGATCACTGGTCTTCGTGCCCACCGCCGCCCTGCTCAGCCTGCCGCCGGCTTTGCTGGTGTCGGCACCGGGTGATGCAGGGGACTATGCCGGGGCGGCCTGGCTGATCCGGGGCCGGTCGGTATCGGTGGTGCCTTCCATCCCGGCCCTGGTGGCGCTGGAACGGCTGGCGGCGCGTCCGGCAGCGCCCAAGCCCTTTATCGGCTTCGCCGCCCCGCCCTTCCAGGGGACCAAGGGGGGCAATGGCATGGCTGCCCTGGCGCAGAGCTGCCGCACCGATGCGGTGATGGACCCGGCCCTGCTGCGCGCGCTTACCCCCTTGCCGGAAACGGCGGATGAGGTGCGGCAGGTGGGGGGCAAGCTGGGTGCAGTCCCGGCCGATATCCTGACCGGGGCTGCCGTCACCAAGGCGGCGGTGCGCGACCGGGGCTTGGGCGATTACCGGGTGATTTACTTTGCCACCCACGGGCTGCTGCCCGGCGAACTGCGCTGCCAGACCCAGCCGGGGCTGGCGCTGGCCCCGCCGGCCAGCCGCCCGGCCAGTGCTGCCGATGATGGCTTGCTGACAGCATCCGATATTGCCTTGCTGCGCCTGAAAGCTGATCTTGTGGTGCTGTCGGCCTGCAACACGGCGGGTGGCGATGCCAGACTGGGCGGTGAGGCCCTCTCCGGTCTGGCGGAATCCTTCTTCTTTGCCGGGGCCCGGTCGCTGCTGGTCACGCATTGGCAGGTGCCTTCCCTGCCCACCGTACGGCTGATGACCGGGCTGTTCGACCGGGCGGCGGCGCAGGGGGACTTGGCCGGTGCCCTGGCCGCCGCCCAACGCGCCATGGTGGCCCAGCCGGCCAGCGCCCACCCGTTCAACTGGGCGGCCTTCACCCTGGTGGGGGCCGCCGGCCCCGCCCAAGCTGCCGGAGAATGATGATGCTGCACCGTCTTTCCGTCGCCCTTGCCGCCCTGCTGTTGGTGCCCGCCGCTCTGGCGGGTTCGCTGGTGCTGGTGGATGCGCGCGGGGTGGCGATGGCACCCGGCACCCTGGTGCCGGATGACAAGCCCCTCACCCTGCCCGACGGCGCGCAGATGGTGCTGATTGCCGAAGATGGCAGCCAGATCACCCTGCGCGGCCCCTTCACCGGCATTCCCGCCAATGTGGCCGGCAGCCAGGGCGGCACGGTGCAGGCCTTGGCGGACCTGATGGGTGCGCGGGCCACCGATACCAGTGCGCTGGGTGCGGCGCGGGATGCTGGCCAGCCGGCCCCCCTGCCGGAACCCTGGCTGATTGATGCCGGTGCCTCCGGTTCCGGCTGTCTGCGGCCCGGCCATACGTTGGTTCTGTGGCGGGCCGCCGCGCAGAAGCAGCAGAGCCTGACCCTGATGCCGGCCGATCGCGGCTGGACTGCCAATGCCACCTGGCCGGCGGGGGAGCAGCGGCTGGCCCTGCCCGAACTGCCGGTGCAGGAAGGCGCCACCTTCCTGCTGGAGCTGGATGGCAATGCAGCAGCCATCACCTTCCACCATCTGCCCGATGCGGTGACGACACGGAAGATGGTGGGCGGCTGGCTGCTGGCACGGGGCTGCGACCGGCAGGCGCGGGCCCTGCTGAAGGGTTGATCTTGCGGGCACCGTGATGGCGTGCCAATTGACGTACCAAGATATGGAATGATCCCCTGCATGGGATCGGGAAAGGGTTGATGCGATGTCGGGTGGGATTTTAAATCGGAAGTTCGTGGCCACGGGCAAGCAGATCTTCGCCACCGGTGACCGGGGCGAACATATGTATCTGGTGCAGTCGGGCCGTGTCCGCCTGTGGCGGGGGGAACCGGAACATCCGGTGGTGCTGGCGGAGGTAGGGCCGAACTGCCTGTTCGGTGAAATGGCCCTGATCGACGACGGCACCCGGTCTGCGTCTGCCACGGCCATCGAAGATACGGTGCTGATCATCATTTCGGGGGAGAAGGTGCGGGCCCGGCTGGCCGATGCCGACCCGTTCGTCGCCTCCATCGTCCGCATCCTGGCCCGCAACCTGCGCGCCTCCAACAGCCAGTTGGAAGATATGATGAGCCAGATGCTGGCCGTCACCGCCATCAAGTCCCGTGAGATCAGCCCCAATGAGGATGTCGCCATGCTGGCGGAAGCCGATGAAGGGACGGCAGGGTGATTTCACCCGCCGCTGTGCTAAACTGGTGTTGTGTGAGGCTGCGGCACCGGAAGGGTCATCATGCGGGAAGTACGTCTGACGGAAGCGAAGGCTGACCTGCCCCGGCTGATTGACGCGGTTGAGCAGGGGGAGACGGTCATTATTACCCGACATGGCCGTGCTGTCGCTCGGCTTGTGCCCGAACCCCAGCATCCGGCGGCAGAGATACAGGATGTCATGCGGGAGATTGCGCTGTTCCGCCAGAATATGCCCGCATTGTCTGTGGCAGAGATTCTGGCTGCGCGTGACGAAGGCCGCAACCGCTGATGCCTTTCGTGGTGGACGCCTCTGTTGCGGCCAGTTGGCTGCTGCCTGATGAGGCGCTGGTGCGGGCGGCGGCTGGCGCCTCCATTCCCTTGATTTAGCCCACCCGCCGGCAAGACCCCCGCACCACCAGCCGTGTCGGGATGATGGTCTGGTCGATGGGGCGGTCTTCCATCAGGCGCAGCAGGTTTTCCACCAGCAGTCGGCCGGCGGCTTCAGTATCCTGGCGCACCGTGGTCAGTGGCGGGTTGGTGTAAAGGGCGGCCTGAATATCGTCGAAACCGACGATGGACAGGTCACCCGGCACCGTCAGGCCCCGGTCACGGGCGCCATGCAGGGCGCCGATGGCCAGCAGGTCGCAGGCGGCGAAAATGGCATCCAGCGGGCGGCCCCGGTCCAGCAGCGTCAGGGCGGCGCGGTGGCCATCCTGTTCCGATGCCTCCGCATCCAGGTGCAGGGCGGGATCGGCGCTCAGGCCCGCCTGTTCCAGCGCCAGCAGATAACCCCGGTGCCGGTCGCGGAATTCCGGGCAATTCTCTGAAATATCGCCGATAAAGCCGATATGTCGCCGCCCGGCGGCAATCAGGTGGGTCACCGCCTCCCGCGCGCCCTGCACATTGTCCGACCCGATGAAATGGCCCGGCTGTCCCGGCAGCACCGGGCCCCAGGTGATATGCGGTATCCCCGCCTCGTCCAGCCGGGCGATGCGGGCGATGTAGCTGGGGTAATCGCCATAGCCCAGAAAGATGATGCCGTCCGCGCGTTTGGAGGCGGCATAATCGGCATTGCCCTCCCCGCTCTGCTGCTGGAACGACACCAGCAGATCATAGCCATGGCGCGCGGCGGCACGGGTGACGCTGGACAGCATGGCCAGGAAGAACGGGTTGATCAGGCTATCCGACGTGCCGGGATCTTCATAGATCAGCAGCGCCAGCGTGTTGGTCTTCTGGGAGCGCAGATTGCGCGCATTCACATCGACCTTGTAATTCAGCTGCCGTGCTGCACGCTCCACCTTCAGCCTGGTATCCTCGCTGACCATGCTGTCATGGCGCAGCGCGCGCGACACGGTGGACTGGGACACCCCCGCCAGTTCGGCAATATCAAATGAGGTCGGCCGTTTTGCCCGCATTGTGCTTCCGGCGCTGGGTTGCTGACCGGCGGCAGGATAGCGGACGGGTGCCCAGGCTGGCAATTCTCCCCATGCGCGATCCATCAGCGGAAATTCCACACGATAACCGCCGTCAGGGCCAGCAGGGCCGCCGCCAGCACCCGGTAATTGCGCCAGAAGGGTTCGGCCGCCAGCCGGGCGCTTTCTTCCCGATAGAAGGCGGGGGTCCAGATCATGCCCTCGCTCTTGGTCGCCGGGTCAGGGGCGGTCGCCAGACTGCCCACCACCAGGGCCAGCGCGCAGGCCAGGAACAGCAGCGGTGCGATATAGAGGAAATGGATCGTGAACAGCCCCTGCACCGGCACGGCCAGGAACAGGGCGATGCCGGCCACCACACCGGTGGCGATACAGGCAATGGCCCCGGCAGCATTGGCCCGCCGCCAGAACAGCCCCACCAGATAGAGCGCCATCACCGGCGGCACGGCATAGGCGATGATGATCTGCAGATATTGCCAGAGCGAGCCGAACCGTTCGATCTGCGGTGCCCACAGCACCGAGGCGATCGCCATCACCAGTGTCACCACCCGCCCGATGCGCACCAGCGCCCGGTTGGACAGGGTGGGCCAGCGGCGCAGCACAAAATCCATGGTGAACAGGGTGGAGGCGGAATTATAGGTCGACGCGATGGAGGACATCAGTGCGGCCATGAAGCCCGCCACCGCAATGCCGGCCAGCCCCGCCGGCAACAGGTTCAGCAGCAGTGTCGGATACACCATGTCCGGGCTTTCCAGGCCGGGATAAAGCAGGATGGCGGCCGTGCCCGGCAGCACCATTAAGAACAGCACCGGTAGTTTCAGAAAGCCGGCGAACAGGCTGCCCCAGCGGCCATGATTTTCATCCTTGGCGGTCAGCACCCGCTGCACCATGAACTGGTTGGTACACCAGAAATAGAAGCCCAGCAACGGCACCCCGGTCAGCAGGCCCAGCCAGGGCAGGGTGGGATCATCCAGCGGGCGGATCAGCGACAGCTTGGCCGGATCAACCGCCACCATCACCCGGTCCCAGCCGCCAGCAGCGGCGAAGGTCTTCACGGCAATGATCATAGAGGCCCCGAGCAGCAGCAGCGCCTGGATCACCTCTGTATAGATCACCGCCCGCAGGCCACCGGCGATGGTGTAGATGCCGGCCGACAGGGCCAGCCCGATGACGATCTGCCAGAGCGGCACATCGGGCAGCAGCAGCTTGAACAGCAGCGCCCCGCCATAAAGCGCGCTGGACGTATCCACCACGATATTGAGGAACAGCGTCAGACCGGAGAAATAGAGCCGTGCCGTGCCATTATACCGCCGCTCCAGATATTCCGGCAGCGTATAGACGCGGGAGCGGAGCAGGAAGGGCAGGAAGAAGATGCTGAAAAAAACCAGCACCACCGCCGCCATCCATTCATAATTATAAACGGAAATGCCGGTGCCATAGGCGGCACCCGCCAGCCCGATCAGGGTGGTGGAGGAGATGTTGGAGGCCAGCAGCGCCAAGCCGATCACCGGCCAGGTGCAGCCGCGCGAGGCCAGGAAGAAATCCTCCGTCGTCGCTCGCCGCCGTGTCAGCAACAGGCCGAACGCGATGATGGCGATCAGATAGGCGGCGATGACGGCATAATCCAGCGTCGCCAGACCGTTAATGGGCGGCATCCTCTCCCCCTTGGACCTTCATTACCGGCGGCTTGTCAGATGCCGCCCTTGCCGCCATCTGACAGGGCTTTGCCCCGGCACCCAAGAAGAATTCGTATGCAGGGGCTCAGCCGCGCACCACCGACAGGCCGGGCACGGCGATGCGGATACTGTCGCGGCCGGCATGTTTGGCGGCGTAGAGCGCCTGATCGGCCCGTTCCAGCAGATCGCGCTCGTCCCGGTCATCATGCTGCCAGGCGGCCACGCCGATGCTGGCGGTGATGCGCACCGGCCGCCCATCCGGGGCGAAAACCACAAGGTCTGCCAGGGTGGCGCGCAGCCGTTCCGCCACGGTGACGGCATTGCCAATATCGCTGTCCGGCAGCAGCACGGCAAATTCCTCCCCGCCGACGCGGGCGGCCAGATCGCTGGGACGCAGTGACATGGCCATCCGTGCCGCCGCCTCCATCAGCACCAGATCGCCGGTCGCATGGCCATAGGTGTCATTGACCTGTTTGAAATAATCCAGGTCCAGCATCACAAGGGCGCCAGCGGTGCCATGGCGGCGATACTGCGCCAGATCCTGGCGCAGCCTTTCCTGGAACTGCCGCCGGTTGGCCAGCCCGGTCAGCGGGTCGAGGGCAGCCAGACGCGACAGCCTTTCATTGGCGGCCAGCAGTTCCGCCCGCGTCTGCGTCAAGGCGGCGGCCTGGGCCTTGCTGCGCCGGGCAATCCCCCGGTTCCGCCGCACCAGCCGCCATTCCGACAGCAGCGTGTTGTTCACCATCAACACGCCCACCCACATGACCAGCATGTAAAGCAGGGAGAAAAAGGCCATGACGGCAGCAGTCGGCCCGTCGAAAATGTCCAGCGCAAACAGGGCGTGGCTGGTGGCGATCGGCCCCACCAGGGTCAACAACGCCATCGGCATGGCGCCCAGATTATGCGAGGCGGCGGCCGAAATGCCGGTGGGCACCAGATAAATCAGGCTGACCACCATCACACTGGCTCCATCCCGGGGCAGCCAGGGCAGGGTGCCCCACAGGAGGCCGGTCAGCAGGAAATTCCACAGATTACCGCGCTGCCAGCGGCTCACCGCCGCGCGATTCGTCGTTTGTGGCAACAATCCCCGCGCCGTGAATATCCGGTACAGGGAGACCAGCCAGATCGCTGCTGCCCAGGAAAGCAGGGCGATCAGATGCAGGGACTGCGCTAAGGCCAATGTCAGGGCACTGGCCACGGTCACCTGGGTCAGCCCGCCGGCAATTTGGGAGCGTGCGCACATGGCAATGGCACTGGGTGACTTCGACCGTATGTCAAGCCGTCCCATCAATCGCCGATACTTGCCACTTAGCAGCATTCACACTCACCAGTTTCAAGAAATCCATTAACGTGTTTACATCGTCAGCCGGATTTCGTTATAATTAACTATTATATCTGCTTCTGCGGCAGATTATCGGGGCCGTGCTTTCTATGTGCGTGGTTCTGGTTTCAACAAATATCATGCTGTCGCAGGCATAGGCACAGTTTTTTACTTGGGTCTCCCTGCACAATCGGTCGCACCTGGGTGGCTTGGCGGAAGGTGCTGGATTTTCGCACGAACGTTCGTATATTCAAAAGAGGCCAGGAACGAACGGGTGGCATCATGGCAACGGCGGCAGTCCCAGCTTCTGTCAATATTCCGGGTGCGGCGGGGGTGAGCCTGGCCGGGCTTTTGTTCCAGCCGGCGGGGGAACCGCAGGCGGCCATCGTGCTGCATGGCGCCACCGGCGTGCCGCGGGACTACTATGCCCGCTTTGCCGCCTGGGCGGCAGAGGCACGTCAGGCGGCGGTGCTGATCTATGATTATCGTGATTGCGGCCATTCCGCCCAGGTGCCGGTGAAGCAAGCCCGCGCCACCATGGCCGATTGGGCCGTGCGCGATCAGGCGGCGGCGCTGGAGCTGCTGCACCAGCGCTTTCCCGATCTGCCGCTGGAGGTGATTGGCCATTCGCTGGGCGGGCTGGGCCTGCCCTTTCATGACCGCGCCGACCGGGTGGTGCGCATGGTGGCCGTGGCCAGCGGTCCGGCCCATTGGTCCCGCCACCCGCCCGGATTCGTGCCCAAGGCGCTGGCCTTCTGGTATCTGGCGGGGCCGGTGCTGACCACATTGCTGGGCTATATGCCGGGCTGGGTGCTGGGCCAGGGGGCGCATCTGCCGGCCAGCGCCTATTGGGAATGGCGGCGCTGGTGTGTCACCCCTGGCTTTTACCGCCGGGATTGGGGCAGCCGCCTGCCGCAGCCGGACCTGTCGCGCATGAAGGGCCGGTTGCGGCTGGTGGCCATTGCCGATGATCCGATGCTGCCGCCGCCGGTGGTGCGTGATCTGGCCGGGTTCTATCCGGCCGCCCAGGTGGAAAACCACCTGATCGAACCAGCGGCAGCGGGGGTTGCCAGCATCGGCCATCTGCGGGTTTTTTCTGAACGGTGCCGGGCGGTCTGGCCGGTTTTGGCCGGCCTATAGCGCCGCCAGCCCGTCATCGACCGCCCGCATTCCCCAGACAGGGCGGGGGTGGCGTGTACCTTCCGGTGCCGTCACCACGCGCGGCGCCATGCGGCGAAACCGGCTGGCCTGCTGTTCCAGCGGCCGTTCCACCCGCTGCAGAACGGAAGTGCCCACCCCGCCGCAGCCCTGACAAACGAACTGCCGGCTGAATTCCGCCACCGGATAATCATGCCCGTGCTGGCGCAGCAGCAGATCGCTGCGCCATGTGCATTCCTCCGCACAGCAGACGCAATGCATGGCGAAATCATGTCCCTGGAAATTGGCGCAACCAATGCTGCCGGGCAGGGCACTGTGACGGATGGCGGGCTTCATGACGGTTCTCCCTGATGACGGGGCCTGATAGGGAGACGCTACAATGTTCCTGATTTGTTCTCAAGCAAAATATGAAAAAACCCTGCCGCCCGCGCTGAAGGAACAGAGCAGGCGGCAGGGCAGATTGCAGGCCGGCGACCGCCGGCCCGCGGGCACGTGCCCGCGCAAGCCAAGGGCGCGGATGCGCCCGCCCGGCGCATGAGGGCACGCAAAATCTCCTTGGATCGGCAACGATCCAGGGAGATTGGTATTACTTCGCCGTGATGCTGATGATCACCGTGTCGGCGTACTCACCCGCCGGCAGGGAGGGCGAAGCGGGGACGGAGACGGATACCGTGGTGCTTCGGGCTTGGCCGCTGGCGGCGCGGGTGGTGGCGACACTGCCATTCTGGGCGGCGACGTCACCATATTGCAGCCCATAGGCCACCGACGCCGTTCCCGAACTGAGCGTGCCGCGATTCTGCGAGGCAACCGTCACCACATAGCCATTGGCGGCATTGCAGCGTTCCTCCACCGTGGCGACGGGGACGGTGGCCTGGCCTGCCGTCAGGTTCACCGTGGCGGTATTGTTGGAAATGCCGATGGAACATTCGGCCGTGACGCTGCCACGGATGGTCAGGGTGGCCTGGCTGGCCTGCCCCTGTGCCGGGCCGGCCGGATTGGCCAGTGCCAGCAGTGCAACCGCCATGACAGCGGCAATCTGCGATAACTTGCGCATCATGCACCCCACTTCTGCCCATTTTGGGCACCACGACGGATCGGTCCCGCGTCGTGACGGTTATCCGATAGAAGCTTATCGCGCCGAAATGATTAGGATCAAGTTATCAGCGTAGGTGCCGGCCAAAGCCCGGCTGACATCATCCACCTGTACGTCGATGCGATAGGTGCCCTCTCCCCCCAGGCTGAAGCTGCTGCCGCGCGTCAGCCGGGCGCTGCGCCCGGCGACGGCGACGCTATAGCCGATCCCGTCGGGGTTATCGGCGGAGACCAGCCTTCCCGCATTGTCGGAGGATAGCGACAGGTCATAGTCGCTGTTGCCCATGACCTTGATTTCAAAGGAGCCGCCACCGGTGCGCGACAGCTCCCCCATATCCAGCACCCCGGAATTGCCCGACAGGGGGCGGGAAACGCCATTGACGGTGACGCTGGCGCCCACCACTTCCCGCACCTTGGCGCGGACCTGCACCGACCGGCTGTCAATGGGGCCGACGGGAACCCCGTTGCGCAGCTCATAGATATTCACGGTGACGCGGTCGGTATAGGTGCCCTTCTTCACCACCTGTCCGGGCTCGATATAGGAATAGAAGGTCAGGCTCTGTTTTTCGTTCTTTTTGGTCAAGGTGGCCTGGAACAGGCCGCTCTGCGATCCACCAATATCGTTCAACCGCTGGGATCGGGCGCTGTCCTTGTACAGCTCATAGACCAGACGGTCGCGCCCATCTTCCATGATGCGGGTGCCGTTGCGGCCATCATCAATGCCGATCAGCACGCTGCAGGCGGGGCCGTCATCATGTTCAATCTCCAGCCGGTGATAGCTGAGATTGGCCCCCCGGAACGGATCATAATCATCATCGGGCTCGATACGGTCGATATTGTCGACCTCCACCTCGCAGCGGTCAGTGCCATGGGCGGGCAATGCCGCCGCCAGCAGCAGGAAGGCGGCGGCAAGCCGGCGGCGGCAGGGGGAAGAAGGCATCGGCATCGCATCACATGGCATTGGCGCGGGCACCCGGTGCGGATGCCCGTCCGGCAGGATGCCAGTTCGCCCCGCCGGCTGCCAGCCTGGGATGGGGCAAAAGAAAATCCCCGTCCTGGCTATGGACGGGGATCAAGGAGGCTCAACAGAAAGGGTTATTGATCATTAACCGTTTCATCTGCAAATACCAGGGTTCTTGGGTGGTATGACCCATCGGCCATTCGCCCTACGACCTGTTGCAGCCTGCAGTGGTTGTCCCCATCACCAGGGCTGGACCTGGGGCGGATGGCGACTATCATGCGCGTCCCCGCCCGCCATGGGAGACCATTGCCATGAACGCCGTTTCGCCGACCCGTTTCGCCCAGCGTGCCGAACATGCCATCCGCACCATCGCCCGGCTGGACCCGCATCTGCAGGCCTTTGCCGGGTTTGAGCCGGAATGGCTGCGCGAACGGGCCTGGGCCATGGATCGGCAGAGCTTCCCCGAGGGGCGATTGTGCGGCCTGACACTGGCGGTGAAAGATCTGCTGGACCTGCGCGGCCTGCCCACCGGCGGCGGTTCCCGCCAGCCGCACAAGGCCGACTCGGATAGTGACGCTGTTGCCGTTACCCGGCTGGCGGCGGCGGGAATGCTGCCCTTGGGCAAAACCCATACGGTGGAACTGGCGTTCGGTACCTGGGGCATCAACCGTGCCACGGCAACCCCGCGTAACCCGTGGGATGCGGCGGTGGTTCGCGTGCCGGGCGGGTCCAGCAGCGGGTCGGCCGTCGCCGTGGCGGCGGGGCTGGCCGATCTGGCGCTGGGGACGGATACCGGCGGTTCCATCCGCATCCCGGCCGCCCTTAACGGCATTGCCGGGCTGAAGCCCACCTTGGGCCGGGTCAGCCGCAACGGCTGCCTGCCGCTCTGCCCGGATTTGGATACCGTGGGGCCGATGGCCCGCAGTGTGGCGGAGCTGGCCTGGATGCTGGCCGCCATGGCCGGCCCCGATCCCGCTGACCCGCCCACCCTGCTGGAGCCCAAGGGGCCGAAACCCGGTCCCTTTGATCCGGCTCGCGCGCTGGCCCTGTCCATGCGCGGCCGGCGCTTGGCCGTGCTGGCCGACCAGGGGCTGGATGGGGTGAGCAATGCCGTGGGTGACGCCTATCTGGAAGCCTGCCGCGTGCTGGAGGCGGCGGGCGCCCGGCTGGTGGAGGTGCGCCCACCCCTGCCGCTGCCGGCGGCCATCGAACCGTCCGGCCTGTTGATGGCGGGGGTTGCCTGGCGGCTGTGGCGGGAGCGGTTGGAACGTTACGAATCCGAAATGGACCCCGGTACCTGCGCCCGGCTGAAGCTGGGGGCAGACGTTTCGGATGCGGAATTAACGACCCTGCGCAACAGCCGCCGGGCTGATCAGCAGCGTTTCCATGCCTGGCTGGAAGAGGTGGATGGCTTGCTGACCCCCACCCTGGCGCTGACCGCCCCCGCCCTGGCGGCGGCGGATGAGGGCACTTTGCCGTTCAGCCGCTTTGTCCGGGCGGCCAACTGGCTGGACTTGCCGGCAGCGGCCCTGCCCTGCGGCTTTGACCGGGCCGGCCTGCCGATTTCCCTGCAGGTGTTGGGCCTGCCCTGGCGGGAAGGGCTGGTGCTGGGCATTGCCAATGCCTATCAGCAGGCCACCGACTGGCACCAGCGGCGGCCGGACGTGGCGGCCCTGCTGGCACCGGCGGTTACGGGGCCGGCAGGTGGATCGGCGGCAGTTTGATCTCTCCATCCGCGTCGGCCGGCACGGTAACCGTCTCCGCCACCATGGTGACACCGAAAATGCTGAGCGCCCAACGCCCCGGCCGCACGCTTTCCACCCGGAACTGCCCCTTGCGGTTGGTGAAGAAGGGCAAATCCTTGGCCCCCTTGCTGCTGTCCAGCGGCCGCAGTACGCCTGACAGCAGGGCGGCGGGGGTCCCGTCGGCCGTCAGCAGCTGACCGGTTACAGAGGCGACGGCATCGGTGCCGATGGTGACGATGGTGCCGGCGCGGTATCCCGGTTGCACCGCCGGCCGGTCATCCCCCAGATCATAATTGGCCGGCGCGTCGGGCACATCCAGCAGCAGCGGCCGCACCAGATAGGCGGAAATATTGGGCACCACCGGCACGCCCAACCAATCGGTTTCCGCCAGATAATGATCATCCACCGGATCAACCCCGACATCCCGCCCCTTCAGACGCGGGTGCGGCACGATGATGGCAAAGCTGTTGCTGATGGGTCGGGTGACAGCGCCATGGCCATCGGCAAAGGCCAGGGCCGTGGCCGCCGTCATCTGGGTGCGGTTTTCCAGTTCGCTGTGCGCATCCAGGCTGCGCCGGACCAGATTATGCTGCACCGACGTTTCGAACCGCTGGTTCACATAGCTCAGCCCGCCCTGGATCTGATCCCCGGCCGAGCCATATTGATTGGTCAATTCCAGCCGGGCGCTCAACGCATCCACCGGATGCATGGATTGATAACGCCAGTCCAGCCGCTGCTGCCCGGCGATTGTATCGATGCTGGCCCCCAGGCTCTGCCGCCCGCCATCCAGGAAGAAACGGGAGGTGACATAGACGCCGGTATCCCGCTCCCCCAGACTGTCCCGCCCGTGGGAGAAGGTGACATCCAGGCTGCCCGTGCGCCACAGTCGCTGACGCAGCGACAGGTCAATACTGTAATTATCGCGGCTATCCGTGCCGCGCACATCACGATAACGGCCGCCCAGCGACAGGGTCAGAGTCTCCAGCAGCGGTCGGGTGACACGGGCGGCCATGTCCAATTTCGTATCGCTATCGAAATTAGACCCGAAATTCCGGTAATCCTTCTGATACCAGCTCAGTTGCGCTGTCACGGAGCCATTGGCCCAGCTATCCGCCCCATTATCATAGGAGCGGTAGCGCAGGGTGCCGGCCAGCCCGGCCTTGCGCCCCTTATCCGTCGGGTCGGCATCCTTGTTGGGTTTGCGCCGCAGATAGGCCGCCGGCTCCACCCCGAACGTGCCCAGGCTGGTGGAGAACAGCACCTCCCCCGTCACATTGGTTTCGGTGCGGTCAATCTGGGTGCCCAGCCCGATGGTCAGCTGATCGGTCACACCGACCCGCTGATAGGCGGTCAGCATCGGGTCGGCCGTGTCATAGGTATAGATATCGTCGCGGACGCTGGAAGGCAGCCCCAGCGTATAGCCGAATTCCTGCACCCCGGCGCCCAGCAGCTGGCTGTCGAAGAAGAAAGGGAAATCGATCACCTGTTCGCGGCCGAAACCATCGGTGATGCGGATCTGCACATCATTGGTGCCCGACGCACCGGGAAAGCTGTTGAGATTATAAGGACCGGGTTGCAGGCGGAAGGATCGGCTTGGCCGGCCATTGACCAGCACCTCCACCACCGACGGGTTTTCCAGCACAAAATCCCGGCTGCCGGCCGGCTGCACCAGATCATAGGGTCGGATGGAGAATTCCCGCGCCACGGAGAGACCCAGCACGGATTTGCCGACCTGGCTGCCCGTCACCGGGGTGCTGAGATCGCCCAGCTGCGCCCGGATGCCGCTGGCCTGGAAATCATGCAGCAGTTTCACCGGGCCGCGTGCCCAGCGTTTTTTGCCATCCTCCCGGTAATAGACATTGCCTTCCGCCACCCAGCCTTTCCAGTTCACCGCCGGTTCATAGACGACGGAAAGCGGCCCCAGCCCGCTTTCGCCCAAGCCATCGGGAACGGAAAGATAATCGGCGGCGGCGCGCATGTTCATCTGGGCGCTGAAATCGGCCTGCGGCACCACGACATAGGATCGTGCCGCCGCCCCCCGTTCCATCACCGACAATTCCCGCCGCTGCCGGGCGATGGCGGGCACGGTCACCTGCAGAACCTGGGTCGTCGGTTCATAGGCCACCTGGATGCCCTGGCGGGATAGCTGGGCTGGCTTCGTCCAGCCGCTGGGATCGGCCTGGGTCTTCAGGTCATCCAGCGCTTTGGGTTGCACCAGGGGGATCAGCAGACTTGCCAGCGCTGTCAGATCAAAGCCAGTATCGGCCGGGTCCAGCCCCACCATGCCCGGTATCTGCCCAATCTCCGCCCCGTCGAAAAACACGGGCAGGTCGGCCTTCTGGGTGCGCGCGGCCTGACGTTTGGCCCCGAACACCTTTTTGTAAAGCTCTTCAGCCGAGGCGGCGGGTTTGGCCGCCGGCTTGTCGTCCGCCGCCCGCCCCACACCGGTTGCCAGCAAAGCCAGGGCACAGAGGGCCAATGGCCGGACCATGTGATGGCGGTGCGGGGGCAACAGGCGATAGGGGCGGGAAGGGAACAAGGTGCCAGGCCAGTGGTGGTCAGGGCAGGCTGATCGTGGCCGTCAGCGGGCCGACCGGCAATTCCTTGGGCCAGGGCAGCAGGAAGCGACGCGTCACCCCCGGCAGCAGATTTTCCCCGGCCAGCCCCCCCAGCTTGTCCGCCTTGATGCTGACCTTGGCATTGCCGGCGGCCAGCGTCAGGGTCGGGTCACGCAAAATCTGGTGGGCGGTGCCGCTGTTCTGCACCCGCAGGTCCAGCACCGTGCCGCCATCGGACAGGGTGGTCGGGCCGGCCGACAGCACCGTCAGCTTCGGTGCCACACCCGGCGGCACGACATAGAGCGAGGCTTTGTACTGTACCAGCAGTCGCACCTGTGCCCCCTGGGCGGGCGCCTGCCCGACATCGATGGGCAGCTGTTCGGCCACCAGCCGGAAGGGCAGCTCCTTCGGGGGGGCGGCATTGCCGATCCACTGCACCCGGACGGACTGGTTCTGCCCCGGCTCCAGGATCAGCTGTTCGGGGAAGATCACCCAATCATCGCCGCCCCCGCTCAGCACATCCTCGCCATTCTCATCCTGGCCGCGGCCAACGATGCTGATTTCCACCGCCACCGGCGTTTGGGCATCGTTCTCCAACCGGAATATCTGCGTGGCGCCGCGGCCAGACGGTTCGAAATTCATTTCGATGGGAATCAGGCGGAAGGCGGATGCCGGCACCGTCAGGCCCAGCAGGGGCAGCAGCAGGATCCCCAACCGCAGGAGATGCTTTTTCATGAGCCCGAGTCCTTATGAATTTCGTTCCAGATGCCGACAGGGATACCAAGTGCCATCGCGGCCTGTACCATGGTGGTAGATTGACCGACGGCCCCTGTTGAATCACATCGGGGGGCTTTTTTCCAGGCTATTGGCCCTGTTGACGCGAAAGGATAAGCCGATGACCGACCGGTGTAAATTCAACCAGTGTTGCAAAGTGAATATTTAAAATACCGTGTTAATGCATTAACTTTTTGGTCGATTTTATCTGATGGGGACAAATATAGGGCAAGTTATCGAAATTTATCCATTCGGCCGTTTGTGTTGCATTGTTTGATAAACGACTATAGAAAAATGATCCGTTCACGTGTATCAACACGGCTTCCGGATCACAGTTTCAACCCGCGCCACCCATGTCCCGTCTCCCCCGAACCGCCTGCTGATGAGCCTGTTACTCTCCATCCTGCTGGTTAATTCGGCCACCCTTCTGGGGGCGGCGGTGACGCTGGGCACCATCTGGTGGCAGGGGCGGACGGAACGGTACGCGCTCTCCTGGGCGTTGGCGCTGCTGGTGGCCTTGCCGGGCCTGCCGCTGCTGCTGGGGCTGTCACCCCACAGTGGACCGGCGGGCATCTTCCTGGCGCTACTGGGTTCTATCTGTCGTGATGCCGGTCTGTTCTTTCTGGCCGATGGCATGGCCCGCTATCGCGGGCGCCGGATGCATTGGCGGCGCTGGCTGTTTGCCGGCTCGGTCATCGTCGCCATCTCTGCCATCTCCCTGATCCGGGGGGATCAGGGGCTGCATCGGCTGCTGCATTCCGGTTTCATCCAGGCGGCGGTGATTGCCGCCACCATCGATATGCTGCGCCCGGCCGATGGGACGCGGCGCTGGGGGCTGCCGACGGGGGCCGGGGAATGGCTGCTGCTGGGCGGGTTCGGCTTCCTGCTCGTCGCCAATGCCGTCCATATTGTTGATCTGCTCTTCAACTCCTATCCGCCCCGCCCCCTGCCGGATACGGAGACGATGAAGATATTGCTGATGGCCCAGCCCTTCATCGTCATGACCATCGGCATGGGCGGGGTCATCACCATGTCGCAGCGACTGGTGGCGGAGCGGGAGGCGCAGCGCCTTGCGGCCGAACAGGCGGCCGAACAGGCCCGTGCCGCCGACCGTGCCAAATCGGAATTCCTGGCCACCATCAGTCATGAAATCCGCACCCCGATCAATGCCATCCAGGGCTGCCTGCAAATTCTGGGTGCCCATGGGTTGAACCCATCCCAGGCGCGTCTGGCGGAGGTGATGGGCAGCTCCAGCGCCAATCTGCTGGCCCTGATCGAAGATGTGCTGGACATGGCGCGCATGGAGGCGGGGCGGGTGACGCTGGACCCCGGCGTCACCGATCTGGGCGCCCTGCTGCGTGAAGTGACGGTGCTGATGACGCCCAAGGCCGATCATAAGGGCTTGACGCTCAGCCTGCGCCCGGCCCCGGGCTTGCCGGCGGCGGTGCTGGCCGATGGCCGGCGTCTTCGTCAGATATTGCTCAATCTGGTGGGCAACGCGGTGAAATTCACTGAAAAGGGCCATGTTAGCCTGACGGCGGAACCGGTTACCGCCCCGGCCGGTGCTGCGGCGGCGTCAGCATTGGAGAATGGCCAGCCCCCCGTCTGGGTGCGGTTTGAGGTGACGGATACCGGCATTGGTGTGCCGGCGGACAAGCTCGACAGCATCTTCCTGTCCTTTTCCCAGGGCGATAATACCCTGACCCGCCGCTTCGGCGGGGCGGGCCTTGGCCTCTCCATCGCCAAGCAACTGACGGAAATGATGGGCGGTTCCATCGGGGTTGAGAGTGTGCCCGGCCAGGGCAGCCGCTTCACTGTCACCCTGCCGCTGACCGTGGTGCAGCCCGGTTCCCAGGCGGAAGGGGGCCCGCGCCACATCGCCCCGTTGCTGCCCCATGGCCCCCTGGGCGGCCCGGCGGTCATGCTGCTGGAAGGGGATGATGTAAACCGGGTGGTTGCCACCGAACTGCTGGTCGGGCGCGGGGCCGATGTGGTGCAGGCCGCTGATGGGGGGGAGGCGCTGGCCCTGCTGGCCCAACGCCGTATCGATATCATCCTGATCGATCTTTCCACCCCGGAACTGGAGGGGCTGGAAACCGCCCGCCATATCCGCAACCTGCCGCTGCCGGCCGGCAATGTCCCCATCGTGGCGCTGAGCAACGGCCTGATCACCCCGGAAATACGCCAGCTCTGCCGGGATGTCGGCATTCAGGCCTTCCTGACCAAGCCGATCCGGGTGGAAAATCTGGTCAGCACCCTGACCGCCCTGCTGCCCCTGCAGGACAAGCCGGCGGCTTGAACTTCTATCGTTTGGGCTCTAAATCTCTGTTCAGCGAGCGGATTCACGCTCCAAAGCGATTCCGCTTTTCCGCGATCCGCTCTAATCCTGCCCCTCCTCCCGATCCCGCCGGCGCTGGCGGCGCTGCAGCGCGGTGAACAGGATGAACAGGCCAAGCGCCCCAATAATGGCCGCGGCCATGGCGCCGCGTGCAGCCAGCGGCAGCGGTTCCAGCCCCATGGTCAGGTGAAAGGCGGCATAGGCCAGCAGGCCCAGCAACAGGCCGGCGACCAGGATCAGCAGGATGGCGGCGCGCATGGGCAGAGCTTTCAATCCGGTTGAAGGGGCCATTCTATCATAACAACGCCGCCGCTTTCTCGGTCACGGGCGGGGGCCAGATCAGCCGCAGCGCCTGTGCTGGCCCCCGCCCGTGCGGCTGCCATTGTTTGGGATAGCCCAGGGAGACCTCTTCAAACCGCACCCCATCACGCCAATGGGTAGCCGGCACATGCAGGTGGCCATGCACGCAGACCACAGCGCCGAACCGCTGGTGCCAGTCCTGCGTCCGCACCGTGCCGCACCAGGGGCTGAACCGGGGAATGCGGCGCAATGTCACCAGATCGGCCCGCAGCGGGAAATGGTTCACCAGGATGGTGGGCATTTCGGGCGGGCGTTCTGCCGTCAGCCGCTCCGCCGTGGCGGCCACCCGGGCCGCGCACCAGGCGGCGCGGCTGTCATGGGGGGCGGGTGACAATCGCACCTCATCGGCGCTGCGCAGCCGATGTTCCCAGGCCCAGGCCAGCACATCGGCAGCCGCCACCGTCGCCGGGCGGAAGCTGTAATCATAGAGCAGGAACAGCGGCACGATCAGCACCGGCCCGCCAGGGCCGGGCCAGACCGGATAGGGGTCTTCCGGGGTCAGCACACCGTGGCGGCGGGCTACATCCAGCATGGCCTGATATTTTGCCTGCCCGCGCAGGGGGCCGTCGGGGCCGGGCAGGGTCCATAGCTCATGATTGCCCGGCACCCAGATCAGCCGGGCGAAACGCCGGGCCAGCAGGCTGAAAGCATCGTCCAGATGGTCCGGCCGTTCGGCCACGTCCCCGGCCAGGATCAGCCAGTCATCGCCATGGTCCGGCAGACTGGCCAGGGCGGCGCGATTTTCCGCCGCCGCCAGATGCAGGTCGGCAATGGCCCATAGCCGCATCAGCCCACCACCACCCGGTTGCGCCCGGCCCGTTTGGCGGCATAGAGCGCGGCATCGGCCGCCTCAATCAGGGTGCCGGCCTCGGCCCGCCCGTCATCCTGCACGATGCCGGCGCTGAAGGTGACGCGGAAATCCCCTTTTCTATGCGGCTGCACCAGCTGGGCAAATTGCACCCGCAGTGCGTCCAGGCGGCGCTGGGCATCGGCCAGGGGGGTGCGCGGCAGGATGATGGCGAATTCCTCCCCGCCATAGCGGCCGATATGGTCGCTGCGGCGCAGGTTCTGGCGCAGCAGCCGGGCCAGGGATTTGATCACCCGGTCGCCGCTGGCATGGCCCCGGCTGTCATTGACCTGCTTGAAATGGTCGATATCGATCATGGCGAGGCAGAGCCCGTCCCCCTCCCGCCGGACCCGACCCAGCTCACTGACCAGCATCTCCTTGATGCTGCCATGGTTCAGGGTGCCGGTCAGGCTGTCGCGCACCATCAGGGCACGCAGCGCCCGTGCCCGCCGGGCGCGCGCCCGCGCCGTTTCCACCAGATCGCCCAGCTGCACCGGCTTGGTCAGAAAGGCGTCGCTGCCCAGGTTGACGGCACTGCGCCGGCTGTCCTGCCCGGCATCCCCGGTCAGGAAAACGATGGGCAAGGCGGTCAAATCCGCATGGCTGCGGATGACGGCCGCCAGTTCCAGGCCGGAACATTGCGGCATGTTCAGATCGGTGATCAGCAGGTCGGGGTCGCTGTCATGGATCGCCTCGATCACCAGGGTCGGATCGGCGATGCTGCACACCTGCATCCCCGCCTGGGTCAGGGCGGCCAGATAAATCTGCCCCATCACCGGATCATCTTCGACCAGCAGAATGCGGAAAGGTTGCGGCGGCTGCATCTCCGTCAGCTCATCCAGCCGTTCCAGCAATGTCTGCGGGTCAACCGGCTGGCCCAGGAACGCCGCCGCCCCGGCCCGCACGGCCGCCAGCCGGGCAGCGAAATCCTGCTGATCCGCCGTGATGATCAGCGGGCAGCGCGTCTGCCCCGCCGCATCACGGGGCACCAGATCGGCCAGGGCCGGCATATGCTCGGCCAGCGGCTGCTGGCTGGCACCCAGAATGACCGCATCCGGTACCGCCTCTGCCATCCCGGCGGCCAGCTGCGCAGGATTGTCAAAAAACTGGACCGCATATCCGTAGAGTTGTAGGAAATCGATCAGGCTATCCCCGAGGCACGGACCATCATCGAGGAAATATATCGTGCGCATCGTTTGATCCACCCGCCGGCAACGGGCGGCCTTCATTCCAAAACGGCAACAGGTTAACACGGCTGCTGCGATTTTGCAGCGTTGCCACATGCCACCATAGGCCGCTTTGGACGGCTCCTTTAATAACTCAGTATGATTTTCTTTGTATGTTCTAAAAATATCCGGGCACGCCATCTGCCATCAGCAACGTACAGGACGATCCTTCATTCACGGCTGCCTGTACGCGGGGGCGGTATGCGCAAGAGATGAACAGAAAAGCCAAAGCATTGATCTTTAATATTCTGGCGGGGTTCAGGCGCTGGTTTGGATACCGGGCCTGGATGCTGCTGCCGGCTTGCCTGCTGCTGGCGGGCGGATCAATGGTGGCACCGGCTTCTGAGCGCTATTGGGAAGATCAGTCGGCCGTGATGTTCCAGCGCCTGGGGCGGGAACGTGGCCTGCCCGGCGATATCGTGACCGCCATTGCCCAGGATGGGGCCGGATTCATCTGGGTGGGCACGCCGGTGGGGCTGGCCCGTTATGATGGCTATCGGTTCACCCTGTTCCAGCCCGATCCGCGTGACCCGGCCTCATTGCCCGATGGCTATGTCAATGCCCTGCATGTGGACCGGGCGGGGCGGCTGTGGGTGGCTACCAACACCGGCGGTCTTGTCCGCTATGTGCCGGATACGGGCGGCTTTGCGCGCTACGCCGTCCATGCCGGTGGCCGGGGTGCGGTGCCGGTGGAACGCATCGCAGAGGATTTCCAGGGGGATTTATGGCTGGCCACGCGGGCCGGCCTGGTGCGGATGAACCC
Organism: Niveispirillum sp. BGYR6; assembly: GCF_027568365.1. Lineage (NCBI taxonomy): Bacteria > Pseudomonadati > Pseudomonadota > Alphaproteobacteria > Rhodospirillales > Azospirillaceae > Niveispirillum > Niveispirillum sp. BGYR6. The sequence goes on from NZ_JANLNL010000008.1 coordinate 281,021, forward strand.
TGACAGCGGCGTGCTGCAAACCGTTCCCCTGGAAGGGCCGGCGCCCGTGACGGCCGGGATGGGAAGCGATGTGACGGCCCTGCAGGTTGATCATGACGGCGTGCTGTGGATCGGCACCAGCCGCGGTCTGCGGCGGAAGACGCCCGCTGATCCCGCGTTTCAAGATGCCGGGGCCTTGTTGCGGCAGGCGGGATTGCCCGCCGACGCCGCCATTTCCGCCCTGTTCAGCGATGATCAGGGCCGGTTATGGGTGGCCACCCGGTCGGGTTCCGTGCTCTGCCATGATCCGGCGCGCCAGACGGTACGCCATTATGATGTCCGGCTGGCAACGGATCAGATGGCAGACCATCATGTGATCCAGGCTTTCCAGGATTTGCCGGCCATCGCGGGGGGCGATGCCCGCCGACGCATCTGGATGGCGACCAGCCCCGGCGGTCTGCTGGAACTGGAGGAGGCGACGGGCATGGTGCGGCCCATCCGCCACGATCCAGCACTGGGCACCAGCCTCAGCGGTGACATCGTTCATATGATGCTGCGCGACCGGGCCGGGCTGATCTGGGTTGCCACCTGGGGCAGCGGGCTGAATGTGCATAATCCTGCCAATACCGGCATTCTCTCGGTCTTCTATCTGCCAGGGCCGGCCGGCGCGCCCCGGCAGGCGCTGGTACGCTCTGCCCTGACCACCCGCGAGGGGGAAATCTGGCTGGGGCTGGAAGGGCAGGGGATTGAACGGCTGGACCCGGCCAGCGGCCGCCATTCTTGGCTGCTGCCGGGTACCGGCGATGGTGCGGCACTGCCGCGTGCCACGGTGCTTTCCCTGGCGCAGGATGCGGCCGGCGATGTCTGGATCGGCACCCTGCTGGGCTTGGTCCGCTATAACCGGCAGACCGGGCGGGTGGAGCGGGTGCCCCTGCCGGCCGGCCTGGACCTGCTGCCGGTTTATGCCATCCTGCCGGTGGAAGGCGCCCTGTGGCTGGCCAGCGATGGCTTGATCCGCTACGAACCGGCCAGCGGCGCCGTCACCCGCTATCGTCATGATCCCGATGATGAGGGCAGCCTGTCGGATGATCGGGTGCGCGTGCTGGCGGCGGCTCCCGGCGGGGCCATCTGGGTCGGCACCCATAATGGTCTGCATCTGTTGGATACCAGTCAGGGCCGGCTGCGCCGGGTGCAGAACCGTTCCTGGGATCTGCGCTCGCTGGCGCATAATTTCATCACCGCCCTGCTTTATGACCGGAACGGACAGCTCTGGGTGGGGACGCTCGGTGGCGGCATCAGCGTGCAGGATAAGAATGCCGGTGCAGGGCATTTCCGCTTCCATCAGGTCAACAGCCGCAGCGGCCTGCCCGGCGACAGTGTCCATGCCCTGGTGCAGGATGCCGATGGCCGCATCTGGGCCAATACGGAAGGCGGGCTGGCCCGCATCGATCCGGAAACCCTCAGCGTGCGGGCCTTTGATCTGGATGATGGGGTGGGGGTGCATGGGGCCAGCATGGCCGTCGGTGCCGCCTTGCCGGATGGTGCCCTGCTGTTCGGCGGGCGGGAAGGGCTCAGCATCGCGCGGCCGGCCTGGCTGCGCGACTGGACCTATCAGCCGCCGCTGGTGGTGACGGAAATGCGGATCGATAATCGGCCGGTGCCGTCCGGGGGCTTGAACAATGCCGTCAGCGCGGTTGCTGGTCGCCCGCCCAGCAGCCCGACCCAGGTTATACTGTCGCCGCACAGCCGCACGCTGGCCCTGTCCTTTGCCGCCCTGGATTTCGCCGGGCCGGATTCGGTGCGCTATGCCTATCATCTCAGCGGTTTTGATGAGGGCTGGGTGCAGGCCGATGCCTTGAGCCGGACGGCCACCTATACCAACCTGCCGCCCGGTGATTATGTGCTGCGGCTGCGGGCCACCAACAAGGATGGGCAATGGGGGGCCAGCATCCGCTCCCTGGCGGTGAAGGTGCTGCCGGCCTGGTACCAGACCCTGTGGGCAAAGGCGGCGGCCCTTCTGCTGGGGCTGGGGCTGGTGGCGCTGCTGGTGCAGGCCCGCACGGCCGCCCTGCGTCACCAGCGCCGACGCCTGGAATCGGTGGTGGCGGACCGCACCCGTGACCTGATGGACGCCAATGCCGAGCTGCAGCGGCTGGCCAGCACCGACCCGCTGACCGGTCTGCTGAACCGGCGGCGGTTCGATGAACTGGCCCAGGCGGAGATTGACCGGGCGTCCCGCTATGCCCGCCCGCTCAGCCTGCTGCTGATTGATCTGGACCATTTCAAGCGCATCAATGACACGCATGGCCATGCAATGGGTGATGTCGCCTTGCAGGCGGCGGCGCGCCGTCTGCTGGCGGCGGTGCGCTCCACCGACCGGGTGGCGCGCTATGGCGGGGAGGAAATGGCCGTACTGCTGCCGGAAACCCCGCTGGCAGAGGCGCGGGAACTGGCGGAACGGCTGCGCCGGGTGATCAGCGACCTGCCGGTTAGCCATGAAGGGCTGGCCGTGCGGGTGACGGCCAGCCTGGGGGTGGCCAGTTTCCAGGCCGCCGATGGGGACATTGCCCACCTGCTGGGCCGGGCCGATGCCGCGCTTTATGTGGCCAAGCAGCAGGGGCGCGACCGGGTGGTGGTCGCTGATGAAGCGGCCACCGCCGCTGCGGCGGCGTCAGCATAAAAAAGGGGCGGCCTGTGCCGGCCGCCCCTCAGACTGCTGACAAAGCCCTCGCCTATGGCGGGGGTTTTTGATTCACTGTGTTTATGCTTAAGCCCCAGACGCCCCAACAGACGGAACTTGAGATGGTGACGATCGCGTCGCTTGTTCCG
>NZ_JANLNL010000009.1:0-239202 GCF_027568365.1 Niveispirillum sp. BGYR6
GAGGGCCCCCCACCCGATCCCATCCCGAACTCGGCCGTGAAACCCCTCTGCGCCAATGGTACTTTGTCTTAAGGCACGGGAGAGTAGGTCACCGCCAGGTCCGCTCGTAACAGGTAACAACACTTCACGAAATCCAAAAACACCAACGCCGCCTCTCAAAGGCGGCGTTACCGTTTGGGGGAAAACAACCCCCTCTGACGCGGGGTGGAGCAGCCCGGTAGCTCGTCAGGCTCATAACCTGAAGGTCACAGGTTCAAATCCTGTCCCCGCATCCAAAAGAAAACCCCAGCAAGATCAATGTCTTGCTGGGGTTTTTGCTGTCGAATGCCATCTAAGCCCCGCAACAGCAGAAACCGTCACGCCATCGTGGCATGGCGGCAATATTGCTTCGTGCATTGACCATCAGGCTTTCCGAAAAGCATAAGGCAAAGATGTTTTGCCAGGATGGGTATCATGGGTGACGTCGGTGCAGTTGCGCAGGATTTGGGTTCGGCCCGGCGGCTGATCGTCAAGATCGGGTCGGCGCTGATGGTTGATGCCGCCACCCATCGTATCCGTCATGAATGGCTGGATTCCGTGGCCGACGATGTGGCCGCCCTGCGCGCCCAGGGGGTGGAGGTGGTGATCGTCACCTCCGGCGCTGTTGCCTGCGGGCGCGAACATCTGGGGCTGATGGGCCGCGCGCTGCGGCTGGAGGAAAAGCAGGCGGCCGCTGCCACCGGGCAGATCAGGCTGGCCCATGCCTATCAGGAAACGCTGGCCCGCCACGGCATCACCGTGGCCCAGGTGCTGCTGACCCTGGATGATACAGAGGATCGCCGCCGCCACCTGAATGGCCGGGCCACCATCGAAACCCTGCTGAAGCTGGGGGCCGTGCCGGTGATCAACGAGAATGATACGGTGGCGACGGCGGAAATCCGCTTCGGTGACAATGACCGGCTGGCCGCCCGCGTGGCGCAGATGATCAGCGCCGATACGCTGGTGCTTTTGTCGGATATTGACGGGCTCTACACGGCCGATCCGCGCAAAGACCCGGAGGCCAAACATATCCCCCTGGTGCGGGAGATCACGCCGGAAATCATCGGCATGGCTGGCGAACCGCCGCCGGGCTACAGCAGCGGCGGCATGGTTACCAAGATTGTTGCCGGGCGAATCGCCCTGTCCGCCGGTTGCCGCATGGCCATAGCCATGGGCAAGCGGACAAACCCGCTGGCCGCCCTGTTGAAGCCGGTGGAGCAGGGTGGGGCGCTGGCTACCTGGTTCGTGCCAGGGGCCGAACCGCGCACCGCCCGCAAGCGCTGGATCGCTGGATCGCTGAAGCCGCTGGGCACCTTGACCGTTGATGACGGGGCTGTCGGCGCGCTGCTGAAGGGCGGTTCGCTGCTGCCCGCCGGGGTGCGCGGGGTGACGGGGGATTTCGAGCGCGGCGATCTGGTGCTGGTGCAGGGGCCCGATGGTCGCACCGTGGGGCGCGGGCTCTGCGCCTATGGCGCCGACGATGCCCGCGCCATTGCCGGGCGCCGCAGTGCAGAAATTGAAGCGGTGCTGGGCTATCGCGGCCGGGATGAGATCATCCACCGTGACGATCTGGTGCTGGGATAAGCGGGCAAACCCCCTATAATCACCGCCACCATCCCCCGACCCGGACAGATCATGACGGATAATGCCCCCACAGCCGCCCTGCTGATTATCGGCAATGAAATCCTGTCCGGTCGCACCCAGGATGCGAACCTGTCTTTCATCGCCAAATATCTGGGCGATCTGGGCATCCGGTTTCGGGAAGCACGGGTGGTGCCGGATGTGGAGGCGGAGATCGTGGCGGCGATCAATGCGCTCCGCGCCCGCTACACCTATGTTTTCACCACCGGCGGCATCGGGCCGACGCATGATGACATTACCGCCGAATGCATCGCCAAGGCCTTCGGCGTGCCGCTGCTGCGCCATCCGGAGGCGGTGCGCCGGCTGGAGGCGCATTATGCCGGCACCGGCCTGCTGAATGAGGCACGGTTGCGCATGGCCAATGTGCCGGAGGGGGGGTGTCTGATCGACAACCCGGTCAGCACGGCACCGGGCTTCCAGATCGGCAATGTCTTCGTGATGGCCGGCGTGCCCAAGATCATGCAGGCCATGCTGACCGGCCTGCGCGACCGGCTGGTCGGTGGGCCGGTGGTTCGCACCAAATCGGTGATCAGCGCCATCCCCGAAGGCAGTTTTGCCGATGCACTGCGCGCCCTGCAGGAACAGGTCGGGGCAGGGGTGGATATCGGCTCTTACCCCAGCTTCGGCGGGGGCAAGATTTCCACCGCCCTGGTGCTGCGCGCCACAGATATTGATCTGCTTGGGCGTACGACTGAACAGGTAGCCGCGATGTTGCGCGGCCTGGGAGGAGAGCCGGTGATCGTGGATGGATATGAGGAATGAAACCAACGGCTATCAAGGAGGACTGATCCCACGGCGGCGACGGCCGCCGCGCGGCCCATGCGGCGTGAAGCCAAGCCGTTGGCATGTTGTCGTCAAGGCAGTTGAGTATGAAGCTCCGCCCCGCCCATCACCAGGGCCGGGCATTGGGCTGGCCCTGGACCGTGCTGCCGTTGACACTGGGGACAACGGTTTTGCCGGCATCCGGGTTGGGGCTGTCGGTCATCCGGTCCAGCCGCCGGTTGGGCGGGGCTTCCTTGCCGTAAATCTTGTGCAGCCGTTCGAATTCCTTCTGATGGAATTCATATTGTTCCTGATAGTCGGGCTCCCCATTGCGGCGGCCGCGTACGATGATTTCCTCTTCCTCGGCGGGCTGTTCGGCTTTCTTGTCGCCCTTTGCCGGCGGCTCTGCCAGCACGGGCGGGCACCAGGCCAGGGCGGCCAGCACCAGGGGGAACAGCACCCGTTTCGTCATTCTTGTCACCGCCGTCTCGCACAGGCCCTATGATTGGGCCTTTCTTTCACCCTGCCACAAGATCATGGGGCCGAACAGGGTTCATGCGCTGTGGGCCGGGTCACAGGCCAGCGGTTCGTACCAGTCTGATGGCAGGCCCGCCAGTTCGCGCGACAGGCCGTTGAAGGGGCGCTTCAACTCCCCCTTGAAATGGGTGCGCACCAGATGTTGCCACCAGGGGCCAGCCTCCTGGCCCAGGCAGCGGGCGGCCTGTTCAAACCAGCGGCGGCCCGCGGCCACATGCCCCACCTCTTCCGCCAGGATAATTTCCAGCACGGCCACACTGTCCCAGTCGCCGGCCTTGGTCAGGCTGTCGATAATGGCCGGCGTCACGTCCAGGCCGCGCGCCTCCAGCACCATCGGCACCACGGCCAGCCGGGCCGGCAGATCATGCGCCGTCGCTTCGCTGGCCTGCCACAGCCCATCATGGGCCGGCAGGTCGCCATAGGTAGCCCCGAAATGGGCCAGCCGGTCGGCGACCAGAGCATGATGCTTGGCCTCCTCATCCGCCACGCGCACCCAATCATCGTAAAAGGCGCGCGGCAGGGCCGTGCCATCGGGCAGGGTGTGGAACCGGGCGACAATGTCCCAGGCCAGATCGATGGCGTTCAGCTCAATATGGGCGATGGCGTGCAGCAGGGCGATGCGGTTGGCAATGCTCTGCCCCTTGCCGCGCTTGGGCATATCCTTGGGGTGGCGCAGTTCAGGATGGGCCGGGCGCGCGGGCCGGGAGGGCGGGTTGCCCTGGCCGATCTCGCTGATGCGGCCCGCGCGCCAGTCGGCGGCAAAGGCGCGGGACAGGCGCACCTTATCGGCGGCATCCGGCGTGGTCAGCACCGCGATGGCGGCGTCGGCAAGGGTGGGGGTCATGAAGGTCTTACAGAGGCCATTTTCCGGTGTCATCCGGGTGTCTGTAACATGCCCGTCTCGCTCCTGTCCGTTTCCCCTTGATGAGCGGGGCGAGGTCACGGCGTTGTGTTCCGGAAAGAGATTGTTTTTTCGAAGCCTTACTATGGCAAGGGGTGCCGATGCTAGAACGGCTTGGTATAGGACTGGTGAACAATGTCGCAATATTACAAATAATTTGCGGTGAATTGGTTGATTTAGAATGCACTCTCTAGCAAACTAAACGCTCAGGAATGCGATATTCTTCTATTGTAAACGAGTTAGTTTTATTTCGTCTGCCGATGAATGAAACGATACATCCCTCGCTATTTGCAATAATAGCGGGTGTGCTGGTAGTGTGTGTGTTGGCCGTATTTCCTGAAATAAATGTATTGGATTGAGATTGTGCTGGTAGAACGGCAGCGCCACCACCCCAACGATATTGAAATGCGCGGCGACCATCTGGTAAGTCAAAGGCCGATATTGGTTCGCCCCAAACCATACGAACCTCTGATACATCCTTTCCGATAAATGGCTTCATTTCAGTGCTAGCGCACCCGGCCAATAATATTGCACATAATGCATAACCTGCGAATTTTTGTGCGAGTGCCATAGTGCTTCCCTCTCTTCCAGATAAACCAACCCAACACAAGGTTCCTGTTTCGACACTGTGCCCGTCGCCGCTCTGAAGTGCATATAGCAACCTGTAAATTTGTCTTCGGCACTGGTTTGTGATTGGAACAAGTATATTTATATCAATGGCTTATTGTTTATGACGGTATAAATAGCTGACACAAAATAATTTTTGGATGGAGCTTCACACCATGAAGCTCTCACCACAGCCGCAGCGGGCCTTCTCGTTCGGGTTCTTGAAGGTGAAGCCGGACTGGAACTTGTCCTCACTATAATCCATTTCAGACCCGATCAGGAACATGGTGGCGGCGGGGTCGATCAGGATGGTCACCCCCTTATCCTCCACCACTTCCTCGAACAGCTTCTTTTCCTCAGCATATTCGACGAAATAGCTCATGCCGGAACAGCCGCGCGCCTTCACGCCCACGCGCAGGCCGATGATCGGCTTGTCGGACCGGCTGATCAGTTCCTTCACCCGCTCGGCGGCGGCGTCGGTGATGGTCATTGCCTTGGGCAGGGGACGGGCCATGGGTTTCTCCTTTATGCGCTTGGACTTTGCCTCACCCTTTGAGGCGCTCTCACTTTTTCCTCCACCGTCACCCATGCTGCGGCCGGGGTCCAGATTCACAGGCGCTTTGCTCTACGAGCCTGGACCCCGGCCGCAGCATGGGTGACGGTTGAAGGGAGAGAGGCGCTCTCTCAAAAGCACGACAAAAAGCACTCACCACAACTCAAAACATGTTCAACGCGATGCGCGCTTCGTCGCTCATCCGGCTGGGGTCCCAGGCGGGTTCCCAGATCAGATCGACCCGGGCGCTGCGCACACCGTCAACGGCCTGCACCACCTGCTGCACCTGGCCCGGCATTTCGCCGGCCACCGGGCAGGCAGGGGCGGTGAGCGTCATTTCGATCTCAACATCGCCTTCGCCATCCACGTCACAGCGATAGATCAGGCCCAGTTCATAGATATTCACCGGGATCTCTGGATCATAGACCGTGCGCAGGGCTTCCACCACACGGTCGGCCAGCGGCGCGTCGGGGGGAAGCTTCTCATCTTCCGGCACTTCTGCCGGGGCACCCATGAAAACGCCAGGGGCGATGGGGCGTGGATTGCTGCTCATTTTTTCGTCCCCCTCAGAAGGCGGAATTTTCGGTGGAAGTGACAGGGTCGCCATGCAGGGCGGCCTTCATCGTGTGCCAGGCCAGCGTGGCGCATTTCACCCGCATGGGGAATTCACGCACGCCCGACAGCACGGCCAGCTTGTCGGTCGCATCCTCGTCCAGATTTTCATGGACGCCCTGTTCGTCCTCGTCCTTGGTGCAGACATCGTGGAAATATTCGAACAGGGCTTCGGCTTCCGCCGCCGGCTTGCCGCGCAGGATTTCCGTCATCAGGCTGGCGCTGGCCTGGCTGATGGCGCAGCCGCGCCCGTCAAAGCGCAGATCCTGGATGATGCCGTTCCCATCCACGGTCAGATAGACATTGATCTTGTCGCCGCACATCGGGTTGTCGCCGCGCGCGGTGCGGTTATAGGCCTCCGGCTTGCCGAAGTTCCGCGGGTTCTTGCCGTGGTCCAGGATCACTTCCTGGTAGAGATCGCGCAAATCATCAAACATGGGGGAAGCCCTTACCCAAAGAAACTCTTGGTCGCCAACACGGCATCCACCAGCGCATCCACCTCCGCCTCGGTATTATAGGCGGCGAAGCTGGCGCGGGCGGTGGCGCCCACGCCGAACCGGTCCATCAGCGGTTCGGCGCAATGCCGGCCCACCCGCACCGCCACGCCCCGGCTGTCCAGCAGCGTGCCGATATCATGCGGATGGATGCCGTCCATGGTGAAGCTGATGATGGCGGCCTTGTCCGGCGCGGTGCCGATGATGCGCACGCCCTCAATCTCCGACAGCCGGCCGGTGGCATAGGCCAGCAGCCTTTGTTCATGGGCGTGGATGGCATCCATGCCCAGGGCCGTCACATAATCAATCGCCGCGCCTAAGCCGATCCCTTCCACAATGGCCGGCGTCCCCGCCTCAAACCGATAGGGGGCTTCGCGATAGGTCGTGTGGGCGAAACTGACGGTGGAGATCATGTCGCCACCACCCTGCCAGGGCGGCATGGCGTTCAGATGCTCCATCTTGCCATACAGCACACCGATGCCAGTGGGGCCGTACAGCTTGTGCCCCGTAAAGACATAGAAATCAGCATCAAGGGCCTGCACATCCACCGGCTGATGCACGGCGGCCTGACTGCCGTCAAACGCCACCGGAATGCCCTTGGCATGGGCCAGTTGGGCGATACGCTTGGCCGGGTTCACCGTGCCCAGCACGTTGCTGGCATGGGTGATGGAAACCAGCTTTACATTATCGGTCAGCAACTGGGCATAGGCCGTCATGTCCAGCGAGCCATCATCCAGGACCGGCACCACCTTGATTTCAATGCCGATCTGGTCGCGCAGCAACTGCCAGGGCACGATATTGGCGTGATGTTCCATCCAGGAAATCAGCACCGCATCGCCCGCCTTCAGGAACCGCCGGCCCCAGCTCTGGGCCAGCAGGTTGAAGCCTTCCGTGGCGTTGCGGGTGAAAACGATATTCTCCCGGCTGGGCGCGTTCAGGAAGGCCGCCACCTTGTCGCGCGTGCCCTCATACAGGTCGGTGGCGCGCTGGGAGAGGAAATGCACGCCGCGATGCACATTGGCGTAATCGTTCTCCAACAGGTGCGACATGGCGTCGATCACCTGGCGCGGCTTCTGGGCCGAGGCACCATTATCCAGATAGACCAGCGGCTTGCCGGGCCGGCCTTTGCGTTCATGCACCAGCCGGGTCAGGATCGGGAAATCCTGGCGCACACGCTCCACATCATAGGGCGCATTGCCAAGGCTGGCGGGGGAAAGGGTGGCGGTATCGCTCATGGTGTCGTCCCCAGGGGCCGGCGCAGCCAGTAACGGCCATGGCCCAACAGATAATCCTCAATATGCAGCACAGGCGCATAGCCCTGGGCCTGGAAGAAGCCCGGATGCTGGAATGCCATCGGGCAGGCGGTGGCCCAGCGACAGCCGGCCTCAGCCGCCGTCGCCTCCGCCGCGGCCAGCAGCCGGCGGCCCAAACCTTGGCGGCGCTGGGCCGGTTCCACCCAGCAATCCACCACGGTAAAGTACCCATTGTCGACGACGCCCATCACACCGCCCAGCGGGTCGCCCGCGCCATCGCGGGCCATCACCGTCAGTTCGGTATAAAGCCGGTCGATATGCAGCAGCCAATGGGCATCCAGCCCTTCCTCCACCAGCCGCACATCCTCATGCGCGGGCGGGGCGGAAACCTCCAGCCGCAGGCCCGGCGGCAGGTCCGGTGCCGGGGTCTTCTCGGCCAGCGGGGTTTTGCGGAAATACAGCCGGTCATGCCCGCCGGTGAAATCCACCATCACGCCCATGGGCACATAGCCCAGGCGGGGATAGAAATCCGGGGCCTGGAACCGCATGGTGTTCACCAGGGCGCGGGTGCAGCCGCGCTTGGCGGCCAGCGCCTCCCCGGTACGCATCAAGGTGGCGGCCAGCCCGTGGCGACGCCAGGGCGCATCCACCCACAGCATATGCAGATAGGCATCCTGCCCACGCAGCCAGCAGACCAGCCCGGCCACGATGTGCCCGGCTTCGTCCTTGATGAACAGGCCCGCATCCTCCCGCCCCACGCCCAGGGCCGCGCGCTCGGCTGCCGACACCCGGTCGTGCAGCCAGCGCAGCGCCGACATATCCGCCGGGTGGCGGATTTCCAGCGCCAGATCGGCCAAGGGGGTGGGGTGGGCGGTGGCGTTCATCAGGCGCGTTCCGTCCCCATCCAGGCTGCGGCAGCGGCGCGGAAATAGGCGCGGACCTGTTCGTCGATGATTTCATCCATCGCTTCATCCAGGAAGGCACCGATCAGCATGACACGCGCCACATCGCGCGGCACGCCACGGGCGCGCAGATAGAACATCTGGTCCTCGTCCAGCTCCCCCGCCGTGGCCCCGTGGCTGCACTTCACATCGTCGGCATAGATTTCCAGCTCCGGCTTGCTGTTGATCTCCGACGTTTCAGAGAGCAGCAGGGCGCGGTTCAACTGATAGCCGTCGGTCTTCTGCGCATCGGGGCGAACGATGATCTTGCCCTGGAAGACGCCGCGCGCCTTGCCGTCGATCACGCCCTTCACCACCTCGCGGCTGGTGCAATTGGGCATGGCATGGTCGATCAGGGTGGTGATGTCGCTCACCTGATCGCCGCCAATGGCATAGGCACCGGACACCCGCGCCTCAATCTTCTCACCCCCCAGCACCTGCCGCGCCTCGTGCCGGGCCAGACGCGCGCCCAGGTTCAGCACGAAGGTGTCATAGGTGCTGGCATCGGCCAGATGGGTGTTCAGCGTGGCGATGTGGAAGGCATCCGTCCCTTCGCGCTGGATCTTGTAATGGTGCAGCCGCGCACCCGTGCCCACCGCCACATCGGTGGCGATGTTGGACAGGTAAGCTGCCCCCGGCTGGCCGGCATGATGTTCCACGATGGTGGCTTCCGCCCCATCCTCCACCACTACCAGCAGGCGCGGATGCCAGGCAGCCGCCGCTCCGGGCGGGGCCAGGAACACCAGTTCCACCGGCTGGGCCAGCTTCACGCCCGCCGGCACATGCAGCAGCGCGCCGTCGGCCAGGAAGGCGGCATTCAGCGACCGCATCGGGTGATCGGCACCGGGGAAGCGGGCCAGCAGCCCCTCCATCCGGTCGGCCAGCCCCTGCGGGTCCGTGGTCATCTGCGCCGACAGCGCATCCAGCAGCACGCCATCGGGCAGACCCTGGGTGCGCGACAGGTCGGCGCGGAACTGCCCACCGATGAAGACCAGACGCGGCCCCGGCGCTTCCAGCGCGGTGGGGATGGCATCCACCGGCACGGACTTGGCGTCCGGGGCGGGCGACAAGGTCAGCTTGTCCAGCCCGCGCAGGCTGGTGAATTTCCACGCTTCATTCCGGGTGGTGGGCAGGCCCGCCTTGGCGAAACGCTCCATCCCCTCGGCCCGGAAGCAGGCCAGCCAGGGATGTGCCACCGGGGCCAGGGCAGGCTGGGCCTGCTTCACCTGTTCGATGAAGGAAGCACCGGTGCCCTGGGGGCTGTGGGTCGGGGTCAGTTCGCCACTCATCTCTCAAAGCCGCATTTCATAGAAGTTCATGCCCATGCCCGGCACCGGGCTCGCCACATAGGCGAAGCGCTGGAAACCGTGCTTCGGATAGAATTTGGGGGCCTGGCAATCCATGGTTTCCACCCCCGCCCGCGTGCAGCCCATGGCCCGGCCTTCATCCAGCGCCCGGGCCAGCATGTCGAACCCGACACCGCTGCCGCGCAGCCGATCATCCAGCCACACCATATCGACCATATAGTCGCCCTGGGTGGCGTAGCAGAGGGCACCGCCCAGCACGGCATGGCTGGCCCGGTCACGCACCATGGCTGCCACCAGGGTCAGCGGCTGGGCCAGCATCAGGCGACGCCGCCGGTCCGTCACGGCCCAGGCATCCCGGCCCAACTGGCGGGACGGCGGCGCGTGCAGGGCAATGGACAGGCCCTCCGCATTCGGCGGGCTGTCCGGGTAAACGACCGGCTTTTCCATCACGGTGAAGGGCCGGCCATTGACATGCCCATCCACCTGCTGGCGCACCGTGAAGCCATAGGCACGGTAGGGGGCGGTATCATCATGGGCGCGGATGTAGAATTCCATCCGCGTCATGTTACGCCGCGCCAGTTCCTGCTCCGCCAGCCCCAGCAGCACGGCCACAGCCCCCGGATGGTCCACCGCATCGGGCAAGGACCAGACACCCCAGAAGCAATAGGCGGTATCGCCCCAGCCGATCAGCGTCAGCCCGGCGGCGGGGGCACCCGTCTCCGGGTCACCGATCACCAGCATAAAACGGTTGTGACTGGGCGGCAGATGGGCCGTGTTATAGGCCATCAAGCCGGCAATCACCGGTTCGGCCTCCGGGCTGGAGGCCGTGATATCCCGTTCCAGGCTGATATAGGTGTCGGGGGCGGCCATGGCGTGTCGCTTTTCCTCAGGCCGCCGCGTCGCTGATGCCGAACTCGGCATAGCCCTTGGCTTCCAGTTCCAGTGCCAGTTCCTTGCCGCCGGTCTTCTGGATGCGGCCATTGGCCAGCACATGCACCACGTCGGGCACAATGTAATCCAGCAGGCGCTGATAATGGGTGATCACCAGCATCCCGCGTTCCGGGGAACGCAGCTTGTTCACGCCCTCGGCCACGATCTTCAGCGCGTCAATATCCAGGCCGCTGTCGGTCTCATCCAGAATGGCCAACTTCGGCTGAAGCACGGCCATTTGCAGCGCCTCGTTGCGCTTCTTCTCCCCACCGGAGAAGCCGACATTGACGGCGCGCTTGATCATCTCATCAGTCATGGAGAGATCCTTGGCCTTGGCCCGGATCAGCTTCAGGAACTGCATGGCATCCAGCGGGGATTCGCCGCGCGTCTTGCGGATGGCGTTCAACGCTTCCTTCAGGAAGGTGGCATTGGTGACGCCGGGGATTTCCACCGGATACTGGAAGGCCAGGAACAGGCCGGCAGCGGCGCGTTCTTCCACTTCCAGGGCCAGCAGGTCCTGGCCGTCAAAAGTGACGCTGCCTTCGGTGATCTCATAGCCCTCGCGGCCGGCCAGCACATAGGACAGCGTGCTTTTGCCCGCCCCGTTGGGGCCCATGATGGCATGGACCTCACCGGCATTGATGGTCAGATCAACCCCCTTGAGGATCGCCTTGCCATCGACCGAGGCATGAAGATTCTTGATTTCGATCAGGGACATAACGCTGCTCCAACACCGATACGCTTCAGAGAGGAGAAGAACCTTTCCACCCTCTCTCCCTGCCTCCCCCGCGAAAGCGGGGGTCCAGGGGGGATTATCACGACGCTGGGTGCCCTTGGCCCCTGGACCCCCGCTTTCGCGGGGGAGGCAGGTTTGCGCCAAAGGCACCGTTCAACCCATTCAAGCCAACTGGTCATAAAGGTCCAACCATTGCGGGTTGGTCTTTTCGATCAGTTCCAGCTTCCAATTTCGGTTCCACTTCTTGATCTGCCGTTCGCGCCGAAGCGCGTGTTCGACATCATCGAAGGGTTCCATATAAACCAGCCGCTTAACGCCATACCGCTTGGTGAAACCAGCCATGGCACCCTGGCGATGTTCGTAAACCCGCCGGGCCAGATCGGACGTGATACCGACATACAACGTCCCATTACGGTCACTCGCCATAATGTAAACGTGGTACGTCCGGCTCACCCCACACTCCCCTCCAAACTGATCGCCACCAGCTTCTGCGCCTCCACGGCGAATTCCATCGGCAGTTCCTTCAGCACTTCCTTGCAGAAGCCATTCACGATCAGCCCGACCGCGTCTTCTTCCTTCAGGCCGCGCTGGCGGCAATAGAAAAGCTGGTCTTCGGAAATCTTGGCCGTCGTCGCCTCATGCTCCACCCGCGCCGTGCGGTTCTTGCTTTCAATGTAGGGCACGGTGTGCGCCCCGCATTTGTCGCCGATCAGCAAGCTGTCGCACTGGGTGAAGTTGCGGGCGTTCTGGGCCTTGGGCAGGATGCGGACCAGACCGCGATAGGTGTTCTGCGCCTTGCCGGCCGAAATACCCTTGGAGATGATCGTGGACCGGGTGTTCTTCCCGATATGGATCATCTTCGTGCCGGTATCGGCCTGCTGCATATTGTTGGTGATGGCGACCGAATAGAATTCGCCCACCGAATTATCACCCTGCAGAATACAGCTCGGGTATTTCCAGGTGATCGCCGACCCGGTTTCCACCTGGGTCCAGCTTACCTTGGAATTACGGCCCCGGCAGGCGGCGCGCTTGGTGACGAAATTATAGATGCCGCCCTTGCCGTTCTCGTCGCCCGGATACCAGTTCTGGACGGTGGAATATTTGATGGTGGCGTCATCCAGCGCCACCAGTTCTACCACGGCGGCGTGCAACTGGTTCTCGTCCCGCTGCGGGGCGGTGCAGCCCTCCAGATAGGAGACGTAGGAACCTTCGTCCGCAATGATCAGCGTGCGTTCGAACTGCCCCGTATTCTTCGCATTGATGCGGAAATAGGTGGACAGTTCCATCGGGCTGCGCACGCCCTTGGGGATGTAGACGAAGCTGCCATCGGTGAAGACGGCGCAGTTCAGCGTGGCGAAGTAATTATCCGAATAGGGCACGACGGAGCCCAGATACTGGCGCACCAGTTCCGGGTGGTTCTGCACCGCCTCGCTGATGGAACAGAAGATGATGCCCTTCTCTTCCAGCTTCTTCTTGAACGTCGTGGCCACTGACACCGAATCGAACACGGCATCCACGGCGATGGAGGGGCTGTCGCCAGCGCCTTCGACACCGGCCAGGATGGCCTGTTCCTTCAGCGGGATACCCAGCTTCTCATAGGTCTTCAGCAGCTCGGGGTCGACCTCATCCAGCGATTTCGGGCCGGGCGTCGTCTTCGGGGCCGAGTAATAATAGCTGTCCTGATAGTCGATGGGCGGATAATGCAGCTTGGCCCAATCCGGTTCTTCCATCGTCAGCCAATGGCGATAAGCTTTCAGCCGCCATTCCAGCAGCCATTCCGGCTCCCCCTTCTTGGCGGAAATGAAGCGGACGATTTCCTCAGACAGGCCCTTGGGCGCGGTTTCCGCCTCAATATCCGTGAAGAAGCCGTACTTGTACTTCGCTTCCGCCAGATTGCGGACCTGTTCGATGGTCTGTTCGGTGGCGGCCATAACCTGCAAGCTCCCCTAAACGATTCCGTTCCCGATCAACCGGCCAGCGCCGCCGGCGGGGCCGGGGCGTGGATGAAGTCAATCGTGGACGGTGCGGCCATATCGGCCAGCGTCACATCCTGAAGCGCGCGGCGTACCGCGCTGTTCACCTTGTCCCACGCGCTCTTGCGGGCGCAGAGGCTGAGCACCCCGCACGACCCGCTGCCGCCATCCACGCAATCGGTCAAGGCGATCGGACCCTCGATCGCCTCGATGATATGCACCACATTGATGGCGGTGGGGGCCTTGGCCAGCGTATAGCCGCCCGTGGCCCCGCGATGGGATTGCAGAAGGTCGCCCCGTGCCAACAGCTTCAGCAGCTTCTGGACCGTCGGCATCGGCAGGCCCGTGCGGTCGGCCAGCGACGTGGCGGTATGCAGCGCACCATCGGCATGCGCCAGCGTGGCCAGGACGACCACGGCATAATCCGTCATTTTGCTGAGCCTCAGCATGGGTTGTTGCGAGTCCTTCTCAATTCAGTACCAATCTGGTACTGATTAAGTGAGCCGCTGAGGGGCGATAGTCAAGCACCACGCTGCATGGCCTTGTCACAGGTGACATGCATGGGCCGAAAAGCGGGCGGCGCGCATACAAAAAGGGGCAGCCGGGTGGGGCTGCCCCTTTGGGGGGAGGGGGCTTGCGCGGGAATCACGATGGTGAAGCGTTACTCGATATGAAGCCATACCGCGTCATTATTATCCCTTCACCCTATGCTGGCAGAACGACAGCCCCCATCACACCGCTTCTGCCTTCAGCCCCTGTTCTTCCGCCACCTTATCCGCCTTATGCGCAGCGGCCTCGGCCCCGGCGCTGGTGGCTTCTTTGGCGACATTGACGGCCTTTTCGGCTGTGCGGCGGCCCTTGGCCAGGGCTTCTTCCAGCAGGTCGTCGCGCTGCTTGCCCATCAACTCATCCTCGGTGCGGGTGGCGGGCAGGCAGGCGCCGATGGCCGCCCCCACCGCCAGCCCTGCCAGCCCGGCGGACAGCGGATGGTCATCCACCATGTCCCAGAAGCTGCGGTTGATACGGGCGGCCCGGCGGCGGGCGCGCTGCGCCATGGCCTCGCTTTCGGCGATGATGCGGTGATAGCGGCGGTGGCCCTCCGAATCATCCTCGTAATCAAAGCCATAGGCGCTGTCGCCATAGCTGGCATAGCGCTGCCCCAGCTCGTGCAACTGGCGGGAATGGCGCATCCGGTTCAGCTTGCGCGTGGCGCGGGCCCGCAGGTCGGCGGCCTTGTCGGAAAGCTCATGCGCCGTCTCTTCAATCTTGTGACCGGCTTCGTGCAGCCCTTCCTCCACCCGGTGCGACAGGTCTTGATACTGGTGGCGCAGCCGGTCCCGCGCCTGGGCCGTGCGCTTCTCCGCCCAATGGGCGGCGCGGTCATAGGCGTCGGTCTTGCGGGCGGCGGAGAACAGCAGCCAGCCGATGCCGACGCCGATCACCCCCAGGGCGATCTTGTGTTCCGACAGCATGGTGCCGATGCCGCGCCCATGCGGCCGGTGGTCTTCGTCCGCCGCATCGGCCGGATGATCCGGCACGGCGCCGTAGCTGGCCATGGGATCGGTATAGTTCAGCGAATCGGTATCCGCCTGCGCCTGATTGGAGGAACGGACGGTCCCGGCATAGGCGCTGCCATTGCCGCTATTGGTGCTGCCATAGGTCATCATTGTCTCCTTGCAGAAATCCAGGGGCTCAGCGGGACACCGCGTCAGCCACCTCACGCGCGTCGGTGCGCAGATTATTCAGGGTCCGGCGGGGGGAGAGGGTCAGCGCCTGCAGCTTGGCCCGCCCCGCCATCATCAGGACCAGACCCAGCAAGATCACCGCCCCGCCCACCACCAGGGCCGCCGCCCAAGGGGCCATGACATGGGACAGCCCCAGGGTGGCCGCCGCCAGCAGCAGCAGCAGGCCGCAAAAGGCAAAGGCCCCGCCGCAGAGGATCTGCCCCACCCCGCGCCCGGCTTCGCTGGCCTTCTCCATCAGTTCGGCCTTGGCCAGCTCCACCTCCTTGCTGACAAGAGCGGTCATGCTGGCCACCAGATCGGTCAGCAGGCTGGTCAGCGGCTTGTCCGCCGGGGCCGTTTCATCCGGCGCATCCATGCTCATGGCATGGCCTGCGGGCCGGGCGTGGTGCCGGTGACGGTGTAATCAAAATTGCCGGTGGTGGGCACGTCGCCCACCGGCGGCTCGGGGCGGGCCGGGGGCGCCCCCGTGCGGGGACGGGTGGCCAGATCAATATCACCGGCCATGCGGCGGCGGTTGCTGCTGGCCTTCAGGAAACGGCCGATGGCCACACCGGCCAGCAGCGCACCGCCGACAAACAGTTCCGGCTGGCGCCGTGCCAGCCCTTCCGCCCGGCTTACCAGATCATCCAGCCCATGGTCGCGGACCTGATCGGCCAGCTTGGCGGCCTGATCGGCGGCGGCCTTCACATAATGGGCGGTGCCGCCGCGATCTTCCGATTTCAGCCGGTCGGCGGCATCCTTCAGGGCGCCAGCCACGCCGGAGATTTCATCCGCCGCGCGGCGCTGCTGCTTTTCAAAGCCGCTGCGCACCTTTTCCCGCGCGGCATCCACCATCTTGGCACCAACCTCCTTCACCTGTTCGCCCAGTTCGGCGGCGGTTTTCTCGCTGGATGGGTTCGTCTGGTCCGGCATCTGGCCCTCCTCACCATGGTTGTTGTGCAAAACAAGAAGCCTTGGATAGAGAACAGCCGGACCCGCCCCTCTTGTTCCCTGGCAATTGCAGGCCAAGCCATGTGGCAGGCGGGATGCTTTCGCACTGCGCCATGTGCCGGACCGGGTTGACCGGGAGCCGGCAGGGGCGCACCATTTCTTCATGACGGGGACGGTTTCGATGGCCGGTCCCGCCACCAGACCGACCAGACCGGGGCTTCCCGTGGCTGGCCGGACATTCGGTCGGATCGTTCTGTGGCGAAGCCACCGCGCTGAGGCGGGTTACGAAGGTTTGCGCCCATCCGGCTGAGGCCGACAGGCCGTACAAGAAGAAAGCGGCGGGTGCGTCCCTTGTGGGCGCCCCGCCGTTTTCATGTCTGGAACGCGCTTCATACCAATCTCCCCTGATCGTGACCGATCCAGGGAGATTTTGCGTTCCCTCAGGCGCCGGGCGCTGCCATCCGGCAGCTTGGCTTCCCGCGGCACGTGCCGCGCGGCGGCGGTCGCCGCCGTGCCAACGGTCATCATGCATGACCGCTGGCATCGCCCTACCCCCAGGGTGGTGCCGGTGGATAAGCGTTACCCCCATCGCCCCGGCCCGTTCCCCCACCCCTGCCATTTTTTCGTCTTAGCTGAACCATGGTGATGCCGTTTCGCGGCGCGATGAACCGTTTTGCGGTTCCGGTTGTTACAGCTTTGTCGCACGCCGGCCGGATGGCCGGCTTGTTAGACGGGACGAATGGAAAGGGCAGATCATGTCGGGCTTGGCCTGGAGGGGCAGAGGCAGGGGAACGGGGCAGGCCCTGCCGGTGGCGCTGCTGGCCCTGCTGCTGTCTGCCTGCGCCACGCCGAAGCCGGACCCGGCCCCCGCCGCGAAACCCAGCCCGCCGGCCCCTGCCGCTGCCACCGCACCGCAGCCATTGGTTCCCGCCACCCCGCTACCCAAGGTGAAACCAAAACCACCCGCCAGCAAGCCGGCGGCCAAGCCCGCGCCGGTGGTCCCCGACAGTGCGCCGCAGGTGGCGGCCCTGCCGCCCGCCCCGCCGGTTGTTCTGCAACCGGAGCCCGCCCGCCCCGCCTTCAACCCCGACCGGCTGATCGGCCTGTCGGAGGAACAGGCGGAGGCGGCCCTGGGCCAGCCGGGCCGGGTGGAGGAAAGCCCGCCCTCGCGCACGCTTCATTACGCGGAGGGGCGCTGCGTTCTGCGGCTGCACCTGTTCATGGAAATGACCAGCCGCAGCTTCCGCACCCTCTCTTACGATCTCAACAGCACGGGAGTAGGCCCCGATGTCGATCAGCAATGCCGTGACTGGCTCCAAGCTCGCTTCAAATCCGCAGCCGGCAGCCCCGACGGGCGCGCGGCCAGCCAGCCGTGACGGCACTCTCATGCAGACGGAAAACCCTATCGCCCGTGTGGCCCTGGTGGATGATGATGATCTGTTTCGTGAAAGCCTGGGCCTGAACCTGGCCGATGAAGGCTATGAGGTGATGCCCTTCGACCGCGGCCATACCGCGCTGGATTATTTCAGCAATGGCGGCACCGCCGACCTGATCCTGCTGGATTGGCGGATGCCGCGCATGGACGGGATCGAAACCCTGCGCCAGCTGCGCGCCCGCAATATTGATATCCCGGTCATTTTCCTGACCGTGCTGTCCGACCAGATTTATGAGGAGACGGCGCTGGGCGGCGGGGCGGTGGATTTTGTCGAAAAATCCCGCTCCCTGCCCATTCTGCTGAAACGGATGCAGTTGATCGTGCAGGGGCGCAAGCCGCTGCCGGAGGAATCCGGTGCCGCAAACGGGGCCGATCCGGCCGGGGCGGCTGGCCAGATGTTCCGGCGCGGGCCGCTGGAACTGCGCCTGGATGTGGCCCGCGCCTTCTGGGCCGGCCAGCGGATCGATCTGACCCTGACCGAATTCAACATCGTCAAGCTGATGGCCACCCGGGCGGGGGAGGATGTCTCCTACCGTGATCTTTATGATCTGGTGCATGGCAAGGATTTCGTCGCCGGCTATGGGCCGGCGGGCTATCGCGCCAACGTCCGCGCCTTCATCAAGCGCATCCGGCATAAATTCCGCGCCGCCGACGCGCATTTTGATGAGATCGGCAATTATCCCGGCTTCGGCTATCGCTGGTCGGACCGCCATCCGGCGGAACTGACCGGTGAGGCGGTGGCGGTCCCGGCGGCCCGGTAACGTCCGATGGCCGCGGCAACCCCCTTTCCCCGTAAAAGGCCCGGCGGGCGGGGCCGCTGGCTCTGGCGGTCACTGGCGACGCGGCTGGTGCTGGTGCTGCTGGTTTTTCTGGCCGTGCCGCTGCTGATCTATGAACAGTTCCGCAGCGCCGATGCCGAAAAACAGTCCCTGTTGCTGCGCAGTGCCCAGCAGCAGGGCCAGCTGGTCGCCCGTGCGCTGGAACCGCTGCTGGCCGGGCTGGACAAGCGCGGCCTGACCGGGTTGGGGGAGCGGTTGGCACCTTATGCCGACAGCAACACCTCCGTCCGCCTGCTGCTCAGCCCTTCCATGGGGCCGGCGGTGGCCTCGGCGGGTACCGCAGCACCGCTGCCGCCGGCGGGGGCAGAAGGGTTCTTCTATGTTGCCGCTGCGCCTGCCATCCCCACCGACCTGCTGGACCTGGAACGGGACCGGCTGATTGAACAAGGGGTGCTGGACAAGCTGGCCGGCAGTTGTGCCGGGAATTATCCGCTGGCCATTCCGGTGTCACAGGGCGGCGGGGGTTCGGAACTGCTGACCTCCATCACGCCGGTGCGCACGCCGATGGGCTGCTGGGCCGTCATCACCTCCCACCGGGCGGAGGCCTATCTGGGGGCCGGGGCCGGCCGGCCCTATTGGCAGAACCCGGAAGTGCAGGTGGCGGCCCTGATCTACCTCGCCATGGCAGCGCTGGTGATGCTGCTGCTGGTGGAGGTCTGGCGCAACCTGCGCCGGTTCGGCGATCTGGCCCGCGACATCGTGCAGAAAAGCGGCCCCGCCGGCAGCTTTGCCGACCAGAACACTGTGCCCGAGCTGGCCCCGGTGGCGGAGGATTTCGACCGGCTGGTCGCCACCCTGCACAGCAGCGCCAGCAACCTGCGCCGCGCGGCGGAGGATAATGCCCATGCCTTCAAGACCCCCATTGCCGTCATCCGCCAGTCACTGGAACCGCTGAAAAAGTTGGTTCCGGCGACGGAACCGCGCGGCCGCCGGGCGCTGGACATGATCGAAGGCTCGGTGGAAAAGCTGGACGGGCTTGTCTCCTTCGCCCGGCGCATGGATGAAACCGCAGCCGACCTGCTGGAACCCCCGCGCCAGCGGGTGGACCTGTCCGCCCTGCTGGAACGGGTGCTGAAGGGCTATCGCGGGCTGGTGGAGGAACGCGGGGTTGAGCTGCTGACCCGTGTGGACCCGGATATTGCCGTGCGGGCCGGGGAAGACCTGCTGGAAACGGTGATCGAGAATATCATCGACAATGCGCTGTCCTTCTCCCCCAGCGGCGGGGTGCTGCGCGTCACCCTGCGCCGCCGCGCCAAACAGGCGGAATTCTGTGTGGAGGATGAAGGGCCGGGCGTGGAATCATCCAGCCTGGACCGGATTTTTGAACGCTATTTCTCCCAGCGCCCCGCCGAATCCGGCGCTGCCGACCCGATGCCGCATTATGGCATCGGCCTGTGGATCGTGCGCCGCAATGTGGAAGCCGTGGGCGGCAAGGTGGAAGCCATGAACCGCGCCGGCGGCGGGCTTTCCATGCGAATCACCCTGCCGCTGCTGGCGGGGTAGGGGGCGTCAGCCCCCCTTACCGCACAAACCGCCCCACCAGTTCCAGATGCGAGGACCAGAGGAACTGGTCCACTGGCCAGACATCCGTCAACCGATAGCCACCCTCCACCAACAGGGCGGCGTCGCGGGTGAAGGTGGCGGGGTTGCAGGAGACGGCGACCAGCATCGGCACCGTTGATTTGGCCAGTTCCGCCGCCTGGGCCTGGGCCCCGGCCCGCGGCGGGTCAAACAATACGGCTTCGAAACGATTGAGGTCATAGGGCGGCAGCGGGTCGCGGAACAGGTCGCGCCGTTCGACCGTCACCTGCCCCGGCGGGCGGATGCGGGCACCGGCCTGCAGCGATGCCACGGCATCGCCATCGCCTTCCACCGCATGAACACGGGCTTGTTGCGACAGCGGAAAGGTCAGCGTGCCGCTGCCGGCGAACAGGTCGGCCACCTCTTTCGCCTCCCCGATCCCGGTCAGGGCGGCGGCGACGATGGCTGCCTCCCCGGCGGGGCTGGCCTGCAGAAAGCTGCCGGGGGCGGGGGATTGGGAGACGGGGCCGAAGGTGATGCTGCCCCGGCGGCGCATGGCAATCGGTTCCGCCGGCCGCCCTTCCTTCGCCCGCCAGCACAGCCGGGCCAGATCGGCGGATTCGGCAAAGGCCGCCAGGGTTTCCAGCACCCGCAGATCGGGTTCCGGCAGCCCCTCCAGCACCATATCCACCCCGTCATCCAGCAGGGTCAGGGAGACATCGATCTGCTGCCCATCGGCCAGAATCTGGCTCAGCACCGCGCGCAGCGGGTTCAGCAGGGCCACCAGCGGCGGGGCCAGCACGGCGCATTCGGCCAGATCGACCAGCTTGTGCGAATGCGCCTCGTTGAAGCCCAGCCAGGTGCGCCGGCCGCGCTGGGCCGCCACCAGGCTGGCCCGCCGCCGCCCGCCGGGGCCTGTGCGCGCCATCGGGTGCAGGGTCACCCCCTCGCCCAGCAGGCCGGCCCGGCCCAGGATGCTGGTCAGCATCTCCAGCTTCCAGGCGGTATAGGTGGCCTCATCCATATGCTGGGCGGCACAGCCGCCGCAGCTGCCGAAATGTTGACAGGCGGGGTCGGTGCGGCCCGGTGCCTCTTCCAGCAGGCTGACCGGCACGCCCTCCCAGCCATCGGCCCGCGCCTCCCCGAACTTCACCATCAGCCGGTCGCCCGCCAGCGTCTGCGGCACATAAAGCCGGTGGCCCTGCCATTCCGCCAGGCCGTCACCCCGCCCGCCGACACGGGTGATGGTCACCTCCACCGGGCCATGGGTGGGCGGTTCCTGCCGCACCTTGGCGGGCGGGCGGTGGCTGGGGCGGGGCTTGCTGCTGTGCCGGCGGGGGGCGGCCATGGGGGTGACTTTCGTTTCGGGGTCGAAATTATAGAATGATGTTGTCGGCCAGAATGGCGCGGGCTTCTGGTGGCAACGGCATGGGGCGGCGGCTCTGCCGGTCGATCAGCACCATCCACGCCTCATGCGTGGCCGCATTTGTTCCGTTTACGAAAAGACTGGCCAGGATGCTGTAGGAGCTGGTGCCGACCGTTCCGATGCCGACACCGATATCCAGCCGGGCGGGGCGATGCACCTCCGCATTGAATTCGGTCCGGGTGGTTTTGATCACCATCAGGCCGCCCGGCACCAGCGGGCGGATTTCCATCCGGTCCAACAGCGCCACCCGGCCATTTTCCATGATGATATTGATGGCATTATTGTTGGCATGGCCCAGCGGGTCCAGGTCGCCAAAGCGCACATGGTCCTGTACCCAGTGCCGAAAGCGGGCCGGGTCGCGCAACAGGTTCAGATCGGTCGTCGTCATCCCACCGCGCATAGAGGCAGCCACCGTCCGGGTCAAGCCCGCTTACGTCGGGGGGCGTGCCCCGCCTGGGCATAGGTGGTGACCCACATTTCGGCAAGCAGGACGCGGCAAAGGATGTTAGAAGGGGGCTTACCGGTAATCTCTAATCCCGGAAGGGGTCCATCCATGTCCGAACCGACCAACACCAGCGCCGCCGAGCAGCTTTTCGACAAGGCGCTCGACCTGGCCGAGAAGCATCTTGAAGCGGCCATGAAGGAAGGTGGCGCACTTTCCGGCTATGTGGCGATTGCCATGATCGAAGCAGCGGTGAACCAGGCCGTTGAAGAGACCAGCCACGAAGATGTGGCCGACATGCTGCGCGATCTGGCCGACCAGATCGAAGCCGACGCCGAGGAAGGTGACGAGGAGTAATCCTCGACGGACAACGGCCGCAAGGCTGAACGACAGGCGTTATGGGCACCCGTCAGGGTGTTGATGACGCGCGCTGTGACGCCCCGCCGATATTTTCGGCGGGGCGTTTTGTTATCCGGGCTACTGCCCCGCCGCTTCCATTGCGGCCTTATATGTCGCGACATAATTGCGGGCCGAGGCCTGCCAGGAGACGTCGCGCCCCATGGCGTTGCGCTGCACCTGCCGCCACAGGTCGCTGCGGTGGTACAGGGTCAGCGCCCGGTCGATGGCCGGCAGCATGGCCGCCACGGTGACGGGGGCGAAGGTGAAGCCGGTGGCGGTGCCGGCGGCCAGGCTGTCCTCCGTCACATCCGTCACCGTATCGGCCAGCCCGCCGACATGGGCTACCAGCGGCAGGCTGCCATAGCGCAGTGCATACATCTGGGTCAGGCCGCAGGGCTCAAACCGTGACGGCACCATCAGCACATCCACGCCGGCCTGCAGCCGGTGCGACAGCGCCTCGTCATAGCCCAGCACCAGCCCCACCCGGCCGGGGAAGCGGCGGGCGGCCCCGGCCAGCGCCTGTTCCAGCGCCGCACTGCCGGTGCCCAGCACCACCAGTTGTGCGCCCCTTTCCACCAGATAGGGCAGGGCCTCGACCACCAGATCGATGCCCTTCTGGTCGGTCAGGCGGCTGACAATGCCGAACAGGGGGGCGTGCAGATCGGGCGCCAGGCCGAAAATCCGCTGCAATTCCGCCTTGTTGGGGATTTTCGCCCCCAACTGGTCGGCATCATAGGGGCTGACCAGCAGCGGGTCATGCCGGCTGTCCCAGGCATCGGTATCGATGCCGTTCAGAATGCCTTCCAGGGCGGCGGCGCGGGCGCGCAACAGCCCGTCCAGCCCGAACCCCATGGTTTCCCCCTGGATTTCGGTAGCATAGGTTGGGCTGACGGTGGTGAGCCGGTCGGAATAGACCAACCCTGCCTTCAGGAAACTGAGCTGGGAATGGAATTCCAAGCCATTGGGCGTGTAGCTGTCCCAGGGGATGCCTAGGGTGGGCAGCAGGTCGGGCGGGTACAGGCCCTGGAAGGCCATGTTGTGAATGGTGAAGACGCTGCCGGGGCGCTTGGCATCACCAAAGGGCCAGAGCGGATGGCGCAGATAGGCGGCGGCCAAACCCGCCTGCCAGTCATGCCCATGCACCACCTCCGGCTTCCACCCGGCCCGGCCCCGCCCGCCATCGCCATCCAGCCCGATCAGGGCCGCCGTGCGGCCCAAGGCGGCGAAGCGCAGGTGATTATCGCTCCAATCCTTGCCGTCCGGCCCCAGATAGGGGTTGCCCTTGCGTCCGAAGAAGGAAGGCACATCCAGCGCATAAACCGTGCTGCCATCCACCCCGCGCCCCGACAACAGCCGGGCCGGCGCCTGGGAGGTCAAGCCCGGCATCCCGCGCAGGTCGCGCAGCGGCTTCAGATTTTCCAGCTTTTCCAGCACGCCGGGATATCCCGGCAACAGCAGCCGCACATCTGCCCCTTCGGCCCGCAGGGCGGCGGGCAGGGCCCCGGCCACATCCCCCAGCCCCCCGGTCTTCACATAGGGCAGACATTCCGACGTGACGAAAAGAACGCGCATGATGATTCCGAGAGCCTGTGAAACGGGTTGCGTTATCGGGATAACGGCTTGATCGCCCCCACCGGGCAATCCAGCCCGGCCGGCGACAGGGTGAAAATCTCCACCCCGTCCGCCGTCACCCCCACCGTATGTTCGAACTGGGCGGAAAGCGACAGGTCGCGGGTGATGTTGGTCCAGCCATCGTCCAACTGGCGCAGGCCGGGACCGCCCTGGTTCAGCATCGGTTCCACGGTGAAGATCATGCCGGGCACCAGCTTCATGCCGCGTCCCGGCTTGCCCCAATGCATCACATCCGGCGCATCATGGAACACCCGGCCGATGCCATGGCCCACATAGTCGCGCACGCTGGAATAGCCGACGGCACGGGCCATGCGGTCGATGACATGGCCGACATCGCCCAGATGTTTGCCCGGCGCCACCTCATTGATGCCGGCCATGGTGGCATCATAGGTGGTGCGCACCAGATGGGCGGCGCGCGGGTTCACCGTCCCCACCAGATACATGCGGCTGGTATCGCCATACCAGCCGTCCAGAATGGCGGTGACGTCGATATTGACGATATCGCCCTCCTTCAACAGCACCTGATCATCCGGCACGCCATGGTTGACGACATGGTTGGGGGAGATGCAGCAGGATTTAGGATAGCCGTGATAGCCCAGCGTGGCGGGAGTGGCCCCATGGTCGCGCATGAAGGCATCAGCGATACGGTCCAGCGCCCCGGTGCTGATGCCCGGCTGCACATAGGGGGTGAGATGGTCCAGGCAGGCGGCGGCAACCCGGCCCGCCGCGCGCATGGCGGCAAAGCCCTCTTCCCCATGCAGGGGAACCCGCCGACCCATCGGGTCCAGCACGAAATCACCCGGATAGGTCTTCATCACGCCCCTCCCACGCCAGGGGGCGGCGAAGGCCCGGGCCGTCGCCGCCCATCCTGATCAGCTTTCCAGCTTTTTCAGCATGGCTTGGGTAATCAATACCACACCCTGTTCGCTGCGATAGAAGCGGCGTGCATCTTCTTCCGCATTCTCCCCCACCACCAGACCGGCGGGGATGACGCAGCCACGATCCACCACCACCCTGGTCAGCCGCACATTCCGGTTGATCTCCACCTCCGGCAGGATCACCGCGTCGTTCAGCTCGCAATAAGAATGGATGCGCACCTTGTTGAACAGCAGGGAGCGGCGGACGACGGAACCGGACAGGATGCAGCCGGCGGACACCATGCTGTCCACCGCCATGCCGCGCCGGTCATCATCATCAAAGACGAATTTGGCCGGCGGCAATTGTTCCTGATAGGTGAAGATCGGCCAGCTTGGATCATAGATATCCAGCGACGGGGAGACGTGGCAGAGGTCCAGATTGGCCTCCCAATAGGCGTCCACCGTGCCGACATCGCGCCAATAGGCCTCCCCCGGCTGGGCGCGGTTGCGCACACAGCTTTCGCTGAAATGGTGGGCCATCACCTTGGCCTTGTCGATCAGGTAGGGGATGATGTCCTTGCCGAAATCGCGCGACGAAGTCTGCTCACCCGCGTCGCGTTCCAGATGTTCATAAAGGAACTCGGCATTGAAAATATAGATACCCATGCTGGCCAGCGAGATATCGGGCTTGCCGGGCATGGGCGGCGGGTCGGCCGGCTTCTCCAGGAAACTGGTGATGCGGTTGCTCTCATCAATCGCCATCACGCCGAACCCGCTGGCCTGGGCGCGCGGCACCTCAATGCAGCCCACGGTCACATCCGCACCGGTGCGGATGTGATGGGCCAGCATGTTGGCGTAATCCATTTTATAGATATGGTCGCCGGCCAGGATCAGCACCCATTCGGCCTCATGGCTGCGCAGGATGTCCAGATTCTGATACACGGCGTCGGCCGTGCCCTGATACCAGCTTGTTTCATCGATGCGCTGCTGTGCCGGCAGCAGATCGATGAATTCGCCGATTTCCCCGCGCAGGAAGTTCCAGCCGCGCTGCAGATGCCGCAGCAGCGAATGGGACTTGTACTGCGTCAGCACCGAAATGCGGCGGAAACCGGAATTGATGCAATTGGACAGTGCGAAATCGATGATGCGGAACTTGCCGCCGAAATGCACCGCCGGCTTGGCCCGGCGGTCGGTCAGTTGCTTCAATCGGCTGCCACGGCCGCCGGCCAGCACCAGGGCCAGCGCATTGCGCGGGGCCTGACGCAGTTCCTGGTCGAGGCGCTGTTCTGTCTGATTATCGATCATTCTTAATCTTCCCCCCTGCTTCACGCCTCTCGTTACAAGCGCATGGTTCCGGCCCGCCGCATCTGCCCGTTGGTGGGCTTGGATGAGATGGGAACACGAACCGGAACGGATGCTGGCACAGATCGGTTCCGCCTTCCATGGTCGGTTGCATGGCTCCGGCAATATGTCATCCCCAGCGGGCATGGCTGGCAATGATCCAAATCACCCGATTTTTTGCCTAAATTATAATCAGTGACAATTGCGGAGGGTGAATCATTCGCCTCGTCCCTGGTCGCTTGGGAAGCTATTCGCGGAAAACAAGGGGTTTCCGCGTTTTTTGTGACAAGAAAAACGGCCTATTTTTTGTGCAAATGGGAGCTTTTCGGGCGGTTCTCTGCTGTGCTGACGCCGATTCATCGGGGGTAGCACGCAAGGGATTCCGCCGCTTCCACGGACGGCACGGACTTTGAATAGAGGGAGCACGGCGTGTGCGGCGGCCGGTCGGCCCCGTGCCCACAAGAATGGGGAGCCACATGAATCGTTTGAACAAACTTCTTTTCGCGGCGTGCGTGGCGATGATGCCAGGCGTGGCCCTCGCTCAGGACGCGGCACCGGCACCGACCCCGACCCTGGACAGCGGCAATACGGCCTGGCTGCTGGTTTCCACGGCCCTGGTGCTGTTCATGACCATTCCGGGTCTGGCGCTGTTCTATGGCGGCATGGTGCGCAAGCCCAATGTGCTGACGATGATGATGCAGTCGTTCGCCATCTGCTGCGTGATTTCTGTGCTGTGGGTTGTGGTTGGCTTCAGCCTGGCCTTTGGTGCCGGCGGCCCGTATATCGGCGATCTCAGCCGCGCCTTCCTGGCTGGCCTGGAAGTGGGCAGCCTGAATGGCACCATCCCGGAATCGGTGTTCATCACCTTCCAGATGACCTTTGCCATCATCACCCCGGCCCTGTTCACCGGCGCCTTTGCTGACCGGATGAAGTTCTCGGCCCTGCTGGTGTTTGCGGTGCTGTGGTCGCTGCTGGTCTACAGCCCGGTTTGCCACTGGGTGTGGCAGGCCAATGGCTTCCTGTTCGGTGATGGCGTGCTGGATTATGCCGGCGGCACCGTGGTGCATATCAATGCCGGTGTTGCTGGTCTGGTTGCCTGTATCATTCTGGGCAAGCGCAAGGGCTATGGCACCGCTGACATGAAGCCGCACAATCTGGTGCTGTCGCTGATCGGTGCTTCCATGCTGTGGGTTGGCTGGTTCGGCTTCAATGCTGGTTCCGCCGTGGCCGCTGATGGCCGTGCGGGCATGGCCATGCTGGTGACCCAGGTTGCCGCCGCCACCGCCGCGCTGGCCTGGCTGTTTGTGGAATGGGGTGTGAAGGGCAAGCCCTCCATCCTGGGTATCATTTCCGGTGCCGTGGCTGGTCTGGTCGCCATCACGCCCGCCGCTGGCTTCGTCGGTGTGGATGGGGCCCTGGCCATCGGTCTGGCCTCGGGCGTGATCTGCTACTTTGCTTCCACCACCATCAAGCACGCGCTGAAATATGATGACAGCCTGGATGTCTGGGGTGTGCATGGCGTGGGTGGTATCGTCGGGGCCGTGCTGACCGGCGTGTTCGCCAAGTCCGCCATCGGTGGTGCCGCTGCCGCCGGTGCCCTGGAAGGCAATATCGGTCAGGTCTGGACCCAGATTTACAGCGTGCTGATCACCCTGGTCTGGTCTGGTGTCGTCTCCGCCATCATCCTCTACGCCATCAAGTTCACCATCGGTCTGCGGGTGGACGAAGATGCCGAGCGTGACGGTCTGGACATCGCCCTGCATGGCGAATCCATTCAGTAAATAACGATCCCTCTTCGGGGTTTGATTTGACCGCCGCACCGGGCAACCGGTGCGGCGGTTCTATTTTTAGCCGACTGTCATCACTACTTTGCCGGTAGATTGCCGGCCCGACAGCAGGGCAAAGGCAGCCTCATACTGTTCCAGCGGCAGCAGGTGGCTGACATGCGGGCGCAGCTTGCCTGCCGCCCACATTGCCAGCAGGTCGCGCAGGCTGTCGGTCAGGGTGGTGCGGTCATACTGGCGATAGGCGCCCCAGAACAGGCCCAGCACGGCGCAGTTTTTCACCAGCAGGATATTCGCGGGCACTTGCGGGATACGGCCGGACGCAAAGCCGATGGTGACAATGCGCCCGCCCCAGCCCAGGCAGCGCAGGGCAGCATCGAACAGATCGCCGCCCACCGGGTCATAAACGACATCCACGCCCTTGGGCGCCAGTTCCTTGATCCGCGTGCGCAGGTCATCGCTGGCGTAATTCACCAGCTCATCGGCGCCATGCGCCTTGGCCAGGGCCAGTTTTTCTTCTGAGGAAGCAGCGGCGATCACCCGTGCGCCCAGTGCCTTGCCGATCTCCACCGCCGTCAGCCCCACGCCGCCGGCAGCCCCCAGCACCAGCAGGGTTTCCCCCGGCTTCAGCCCCGCCCGCACCGTCAGCGCCAGATGGGAGGTGCCATAGGCGACGGGGAAGGCGGCAGCACTGGGGAAATCCATGCCATCGGGCAAGGGCAGGGTCAGGCTGGCATCGGCCACCGTGTCGCTGCGAAAGGCGCCATGGGCGGCCAGTGCCATGACCCGCTGGCCGGGCAGCAGATGGGTCACATCGGCCGCCACCTCCACCACCTCACCGGCGCATTCCAGGCCGGGGGTGAAGGGGAAGGGCGGCTTTTCCTGGTACTTCCCCTCAATCATCAGCGTGTCGGCGAAATTCATCGCCGCCGCATGAACCGCGATCCGCACCTGCCCCGGCCCCAGGGGCAGCGGGGCAACCGGTTCAATGGCCAGC
Source organism: Niveispirillum sp. BGYR6 (assembly GCF_027568365.1). NCBI lineage: Bacteria > Pseudomonadati > Pseudomonadota > Alphaproteobacteria > Rhodospirillales > Azospirillaceae > Niveispirillum > Niveispirillum sp. BGYR6. Next base: position 28,613 of record NZ_JANLNL010000009.1, read on the forward strand.
CGCGACGGCGGCCCATATTCCTTGCACAACAGCGCGCGCATCCGTTTCCTCTCCATGCTTATTTTTAAACGCATGTTTGAGGGTGCGGCGGATATATCGACCCGTCAAGGGAAGGTTGTTTTCAGCGCTTGATGCCTTCATCCGTCAGTACCACCACCGGGTAACCGCGATATTCCGCCGGTGCGCCATGGTCGGGGCCGGCCACGCGCAGATAGATGCGGCCTTCGCCCATGCCAGTGCCGACAACGGGTTTGCCGGCGTCGGTCAGTTCCTTGAACAGGCTGCGGGCGGCTTCGGCCACCGGGTGCTTTTCCGTGTTGGTCGCGTCACTCATGCTCTGATCACCTTTGTCGGTTCCTGCGGCCCAATCTGCGCCGGAACGCCCCCTCTGGTCCAGTCTTCGCCGTTGCAGCAACCAGCAGGACGCGGGGCCGGTTCCACATGGGCGCATAGCGGGCGGCCGTCGCCGATGCCCATTTTCGGCAGCAAAATTACCGATGACACCGGTGGAACAATGAAATTTGGCGTAAATCCTTGCTTTCTGATCCGCCCGCCTGTCCACCGCGACACTTGGCCGGCTGGTGTTCGCACGCCGGACATGGGTATTTTTGCCCCGCCATTCTGCCGATGTGAAACTGCGCGGACGTCCCGCGAAGCTTCACAAAGATTACCGGATCAGGCATCGTGCCGATGCAAAACAAATCCGGCCGGGACCGATCATGTCGCAGGCGGGCCAACCGTCTCCGGGGTTCCGGCCAAGCCGGGCGTCACTGAAGCCAGAGGGGGAATCGGATCGCAATGAAGATCGCCATACCGAAGGAACGCCGTGCGCATGAATTGCGCGTTGCGGCCACGCCGGAAACGGTGCGCAAATATATCGGGCTGGGGTTTGAGGTGGTGGTGGAAACCGGCGCCGGCCTTGGCTCCGCCATCACTGATGATGCCTTTGCCCTGGCTGGCGCCAAGATCACCCCGGATGTCGCCACCACCCTGACCGGTGCCGATATCGTGCTGAAGGTGCAGCGTCCGCTGACCGCCGGCGAGGGTGATGTGGATGAACTGGCGCTGCTGAAGCCCGGCGCCATCCTGATCGCCGGCCTGTCCCCCTATGGCGCGCCGGAATCGGTGACCGCCTATGCCAATGCCAAGGTTGATGCCTTCGCCATGGAATTCATGCCGCGCATCACCCGTGCGCAGAGCATGGATATCCTGTCGTCGCAGTCCAATCTGGCCGGTTACCGCGCGGTGATTGAGGCGGCCAACGAATTTGGCCGCGCTTTCCCGATGATGATGACGGCCGCCGGCACCGTGCCGCCGGCCCGCGCCCTGGTGATGGGGGCCGGCGTGGCCGGCTTGCAGGCCATCGCCACGGCCAAGCGTCTGGGGGCCGTGGTCTCGGCCACCGACGTGCGCCCGGCCACCAAGGAACAGGTGGAAAGCCTGGGCGGCACCTTCGTCGCCGTGATGGATGAGGAATTCCAGCAGGCCCAGACCGCCGGCGGCTATGCCAAGGAAATGTCCCCGGAATACAAGGCCAAGCAGGCGGCCCTGATCGCGGAGACGATCAAGAAGCAGGATATCGTCATCACCACCGCACTGATCCCCGGCCGCAAGGCCCCGGTGCTGGTGACCGACGAGATGCTGAAGACCATGAAGCAGGGGGCGATCCTGGTGGATCTGGCCTGCGAGCAGGGTGGCAATGTCGAAGGCTCCGTCGCCGGTGAGGTGGTGGAGAAATATGGCGTGAAGATTGTCGGCCGCATCAATATGCCCAGCCGCATCGCTGTCGATGCCTCGGCGCTTTACGCCAAGAACCTGCTGAATTTCATCACCCCCTTCGTCGACAAGGAGACGAAGACCCTGAAGCTGAACTGGGAGGATGAGGTGGTGAAGGGCACGGGCCTGACCCGTGACGGCACCATCGTCCATTCCGCCTTCAAGCCGGCCGCCGCCTGATCGGGAGGGATAATATGGATCCGCAAAAGCACGCCCAGGACGCGGCGGAACTGGCCAACCAGGCCAAGGCCCTGGCCGACAATGCCGCCGATATTGCCAATCAGGCCGCCTCCGTGGCTACCCATGCCGCCATGGCCGCCGGTCCGCCCTTCATCGTCACCGGGCTCACCATCTTCGTGCTGGCCTGTTTTGTGGGCTATTACGTGGTGTGGCGGGTGACGCCGGCCCTGCATTCGCCGCTGATGGCCGTTACCAACGCTGTTTCCTCCGTCATCATTGTCGGCGCGCTCATCGCCACCGGGTCTGCGATTTCCGGCTGGTCGATGCTCTTCGGGTTCCTGGCCACCATCCTGGCCGCCGTGAACATCTTCGGCGGCTTCATGGTCACCCAGCGGATGCTGGCCATGTACAAGAAAAAGACGCCGGCTGCCGGCGGCAACGCCAAGTAAGGGGGGCGATTCATGGTTATCGTTGCTTCGCTCGCCTATCTGGCGGCGGCGGTCTGTTTCATCATGGCGCTGCGCGGGCTGTCCAGCCCGGCAACGGCGCAATCCGGCAACCGGTTCGGCATGGTCGGCATGGCCGTGGCCATCGTCACCACCCTGGTGGTCACCCCCGATATTGGTGGGCTGGCCTGGCTGTTGATCGTGGCCGGTCTGGCCATCGGCGGCGGCATTGGCTATGTCATCGCCAAGCGCATCCAGATGACAGAGCTGCCGCAGCTTGTGGCGGCCTTCCACTCCCTGGTCGGTCTGGCCGCCGTGTTCGTGGCCGCCGCCGCCTTCTTCTCGCCGGAGAGCTTCAATATCGGGCAGCCGGGGGATATTCATGTCGGCTCCCTGATTGAAATGAGCCTGGGGGTGGCCATCGGTGCCATCACCTTCACCGGCTCCCTGGTGGCGTTCGCCAAGCTGCAGGGTCTGGTTTCCGGCAAGCCGTTGCAGTTCAGCGGTCAGCATATGCTGAATGCCGGGCTTGGCATTGCCACCCTGCTGCTGATCGTGCTGCTCTGCATCACGCAGAGCCCGGTGATCTTCTGGCTGATCGTGGCCGTGGCGCTGGCGCTGGGCCTGCTGCTGATCCTGCCGATCGGCGGCGCTGACATGCCGGTGGTCGTTTCCATGCTGAACAGCTATTCCGGCTGGGCGGCGGCGGGTATCGGCTTCACACTGCAAAACCCGCTGCTGATCATCACCGGTTCGCTGGTCGGTGCCTCGGGCGCCATCCTGTCCTACATCATGTGCAAGGGCATGAACCGGTCCATCTTCAACGTCATCCTGGGTGGCTTTGGCGGCGATGCTGCTGCGGCCGGCCCGGCGGGCGGTGCGGCGGTGGATCGTTCCTTCAAGGCCGGTTCGGCCGATGATGCGGCCTTCATCATGAAGAACGCTGCCAAGGTCATCATCGTGCCGGGTTATGGCATGGCGGTGGCCCAGGCCCAGCACGCGCTGCGCGAAATGGCCGACCTGCTGAAGAAGGAAGGGGTGGAGGTGAAATACGCCATCCATCCCGTGGCCGGCCGTATGCCCGGCCATATGAATGTGCTGCTGGCCGAAGCCAATGTGCCCTATGACGAGGTGTTCGAACTGGACGAGATCAACCGTGATTTCGGTCAGGCGGACGTGGCCTATGTCATTGGCGCCAATGACGTGACCAACCCGGCGGCAAAGACCGACACGTCCAGCCCCATCTATGGGATGCCCATCCTGGATGTGGAAAAGGCCAAGACGGTGTTGTTCATCAAGCGGTCGATGGGTGCCGGTTATGCCGGTGTGGAGAACGAGCTGTTCTTCCGCCCCAACACCATGATGCTGCTGGGCGACGCCAAGAAGATGACGGAAGAAATCGTCAAGGCGCTGTCAGGCGGCGGGCACTGATCGAGGTATGAAGGAAGGGCCGGCTGAAAAAGCCGGCCCTTTATGCAAGGCATTACCAAGGGTCATCATTCATGACCGTTGGTAATGCTGCGACTGCCGCCGCGCCGCTCGTGCGGTGTAGCCAAGCCAGCGGATGCTGGCGCTGGCGACTGAGGGGCAAGAAAGATTGACCAACGGTCAAGATTTCATGCCACCGGTATAATTTTTAGTTTCTCTTTGTCAGCCAAACAACTCTGCCGGCCATTTGTATGACATGCGGCTGGTTGATTGGAACGCCAGGAACTTAGCTGGCGCTGAAGCCCAGCAGCGCGTTGACCTGTGACTGTACTCCGGCATTGCTGGGCATATGGATGTGATCAGCCCCGTTCACGCCGTATGTCGTCACATTGGAATTGGTGCTGAACATCGCGCTGTAAATCGGAACAATAGTGTCGCCGCCGCCATCGGTCCAAACGGGCGTGAGCACCGTATCAAACAGCTCCCCCGGTGCAGCGGTGAATCCGGTTATAGTCCCCGTTGCGGCGGTTGTCGCACTGGGTTCGGTTGTGCTGACTACACCATAAATACAGTGATAGGGAACGGGGGGAGCAGATGTATAATTGAGGTTGCTGAACAATTTTTCTGCCGCCGCTAAATTCGTACTATTGAAATTTGTGTTGTTCAGGCGTTTCTGAACTGGGGTAGGCAGATTTGCAAATGGATAGATTGGATAGCTTTCCGTTGTAACCTTCGGTCCGGAATATGTGATGAAATTAGAAAGGGTATCGGATGACAAGTTGGGTGGGAGCAACTGATAGGTGCTGACGCCCATTGAACCGTTAACAAAAGCGTGGAACATGGCCAGCACATTGTCCGCCGCGATTTGTTCCAGACCGGCCAGCCAGTCATCGAAAATTTGAATGAATGGATTCAAGCTGTCATCTCCAGCAACCGATGTCGACATCGTGTTGGAGATGGGGGCAAGAGCCATCGGTGCCCCAAGATGAGGGGTCCCCAGAGTGATCAATTGATCAATCATGCCGATGATTGTGTTGTCGGATTTCCCGACACTTTCCAGATAAGAGCGCGCAACAAGGCCGCCCATGCTATGGCCGATCAGGGTGATCTTGCCAACATTTTGACTGTTCACAAGATAGTTCAGGAAATTTTGCAGCATCTGGGCAGATACTAGAAGATTGTCCTGCCGCCAGTCATAACCCCATCCGATCACCGTGTTACCCGTCAGATCAGAGTTTAGCCAGGGCAGCGCATTCTCGGGCATATTTGGGGGTGTGTTCGTCGGCCAATATGCATATTGAAAACTATAAGAATTGGGGTTGCTGGCATTGGCGGCCGTCACAATCGAGTTGATCAGGGCACCGTAGCCGGAATTCGTCGTATCAAACCCAGCGGGCATCCCGGCATAGAGGCTTTCGCTCATCTCTCCGGCAACAATTGCGGCCGAGGCGGGAAGCGCAGCCTCTTTCAGAGCCTGGGTTGTCCACAGGGGGGAGGTGGATGCTTCATCGCTTTGGTTGATGACAAGGCTTGTTCCGGTGGTTCCGGGCAATATAATAATTGCATGATAGGTGTTTGCCATAGTTCTCGTCTCCATTTATTGGGTTGGTGAACGTCATGGTTTTATAGTTCTTGCATTTTATTTGGCTGCGGGTCTTAACAGGTTTTTTCTGTTTTCCCGTAAGGCTCATTCGCGCACCTTTATTGGATAATGCGCGATGTAAGGCAAGAACTGCTCGGCGTAAGCCAAACATAAGTCACTTTTCAACTTAAGTGTTCGGCCGCATGGGTGCCTTGCAAGGGATATATACGTATGCTGACTCTATTAAATCAAGTTTATGTTGTATGAGTTGAGAATTTATCAAACAAAAACATATTTCATCACAAAATTAAAAATCATCATTGTTGACGAATTTTCGAAATCTAGCCATGTCTGGGAGCGCCCAGTTTCTGAGGCTATTCCCGGCAGTCTGGGATGTCTGGAGGAAAATCGATCTGCTGGAACGGGGGCGGCCCGAAAATATCGGGCCGCTGCTGCCGCAATTCCACAAGGCCATCTTCGGCTGATTTTTATCGGGATTGTGGCGGTGCAACCCGCCATTCCCCCGGTGCCAGCCCGTCCAGCCGCCAGTCGCCGATACCGATGCGGATCAGGCGCAGGGTGGGGAAGCCCACGGCGGCGGTCATGCGGCGGACCTGCCGGTTGCGCCCCTCGCGCAGCACGATTTCAACCCAACTGGTGGGGATGGATTTGCGGAACCGCACCGGCGGGTCGCGCGGCCACAGCCAGTCGGGCTCCGGCACAGCGCGGGCCTCGGCCGGCAGGGTGGGGCCGTCCTTCAGGTCCAGCCCGTCGCGCAATTGCGCCAAAGCCTCTTCCGTCACCGCGCCATCCACCTGCACCAGATAGGTTTTCGGCCATTTATGGCGCGGCTGGCTGACGCGGGCGATCAGCGCCCCATCATCGGTCAGCGCCACCAGCCCTTCGCTGTCGCGGTCCAGCCGCCCGGCGGGATAGATGCCGGGCTCCTTGATGAATTCTGCCAGCGTCTTGTGCCCGGTTCCCTCATCGGTGAACTGGCACATCACATCATAGGGCTTGTTGAGCAGGACAACGCGTCCCATCTGCCAGTTTCCCGAATAGCCACAAAGTTGCCGGGGAAAACCCCGGCGCGTGTGATAGTGGGAGCTGGCGGCCCCCGACGCCACCTTAATCTTGTTCACCGGACGAAGAGGTTGATGATGAATGCCGATGTGAAGCGGATGGGCTTGGAGCCGGGCCGCCGGGAAATGTTGCTGGCTGGTGCTGCCGGTTTGGCGCTGGCCGCCGCTGGCGGGGCGATGCCGCATGTGGCCTTTGCCCAGGCTGCGGGCGGCCCCGTCTCCCTGCCGCCCTTGCCCTATGCGCCGGAAGCGCTGGAGCCGCATATTGATGCGCAAACCATGTCGCTGCACCATGACAAGCACCATCAGGCCTATGTCACCAACCTGAACAAGGCCCTGTCGGAGCATAGCCAACTGGCATCGCTGACCTTGCCGGAACTGCTGCGCCGCCTGCCGGAGGTACCCGAAGGGGTGCGCAGCGCCATCCGCAATAATGGCGGCGGTCATGCCAACCATGCCATGTTCTGGTCCATCATGGGGCCCAAGGCCGGCGGCGCGCCCAGCGGGGCGGTGGCCGAGGCCATCACCCGCGATCTGGGCGGGTTTGAGGATTTCAAGAAGACGTTCAATGCGGCCGGTACCAAGCAGTTCGGCTCCGGCTGGGTGTTCGTCACCGCCGACAAAGCCGGCAAGCTGGAGATCGTCGCCCGCCCCAACCAGGATACGCCCTTGATGGACGGCAAGGCGGTGCTGATGGGCAATGACGTGTGGGAACACGCCTATTACCTGAAATACCAGAACCGTCGGGCGGATTACCTGGCGGCCTGGTGGAATGTGGTAAACTGGCAGGCGGTGAATGACCGCTATGCCGCCATCCGCCGGGGTGAGTTGATTTAATATGAAGCGGCGGGCGGCTGCCCATAGGGACAGCCGCCCGCCCGATCATCAGAACTTGTAACTGACCGTCGCCCCAAAGCTGCGCAGCTCGGGCAGCAGGGCCACCGGCTGGCGGCCCAGTGTGTTCAGGATCAGGGCGGATTGCGCCAGCACCGGCGTGTCATTGTTGAACAGGTTGCGCACCCAGAAGGATGCCTCCACCTGATCATAGATCAGGCCCACCTTGGCATTCACCAGCGTGCGGCCCTTGACATAGCCCAGGTCGGGCGTGGTGAAGCCGTTCTTCTTTGAATTATACTGGATATCGGTGCGGATATAGCCATCCAGCGCTGCTGTCAGCGCCGTTTCATACTGGATGCTGGCATTGGCCAGATGCTTGGCCTGACGCGGCAGCGGGTTGCCGGAGACATCGTAATTGCTGACAAAGCTGGGGTAGGAGCGCAGCGAGCCATCCTTGGCATTGACGAAGTAAGAGTCGGCATAGGCGTAGGAGCCCTGCAGCGTCAGCCCCTCCACCGGTTTGGCCGTTACTTCCAGCTCAAAGCCCCGGCTGCGGCCGGTGCCGGCATTCTTGGTCAGGAAAATGGTGGGGGAGGTGGCGGACGGGTTGGTGATCTGGATGCCCTCCATCTCCACATCAAAGACGGAGAGGTTCAGGCGCAGCTTGCGGTCCAGCAGGTCGCTTTTCACCCCCACCTCATAGGTCCAGTTGAATTCCGGATCGAACGGCAGTTCGTCGGCCGTGGGGGCGGTGGCGTTGAAGCCGCCGGCCTTGGCCCCGCGCGCCGCCGAGGCATAGAACAGCAGATTGTCATCCGCCTTGTAATCCAGCGTGAAGCGCGGGGTCAGATATTTGAAGGTCTTGTCCACCTTGGTGGTGGTCGCCCCATATTGGAACAGCGTCTTGGTTTCATCCGTATGACGCAGCTCGGCGCGGGCCGTCAGCGCCTCGGCAAAGGTGTACTGCACAGCACCAAAGGCGGCATAGGCCGCCGTTTCCTTGCGGTTACGGCTGAAATAGGCGCTGAAGAAACTGTCCTGCAGGCTGGCATCAGGAATGTTCTTCAAGCCTGCCGCCAGGGCGATGGCCCCGGTAGAGGTCAGCCGCGCGCCGGCCGGCACCGGTGTGGTATCAATGGCATAGGGGGAATCGGTGTTGAACCGGTAACCGTAATAGGAGCCACCGACGATCCACTGGAACGGCCCGTCATCGCTGGATTCCACCCGGAATTCCTGGGAGACATCATAGCTGTTGCCGCCGGAGCCCTGCAGCGCCGTCAGGTTCACCGTGCCGGTCTGGCCTGCCAGCGTATAGCTGAAAGGCACGCCCTTATATTGCCGGTCGAGGTCGGTATAGCTGCGCGTGTCCAGCCGGTTGTAACCGGTGATGGAGGAAAGGCGCACGGCGTCCAGATCCTGGGTCAGGGTCAGGCTGGAGCGCATGGTTTCCCGCTCCGTCCCCTTGGCGCGGCGGTCATAACCGCTGAGATCGGGGTCTTTCACGCCGGGATAGGCACCGCACCAGGCCCCCAGCGCCCCGGCAATGCGCTGGCAATTGCCAGCGAAAATGATCTGCGGGGCGGGGCCGATATCATCATTGGAGTAATAGATATTGGCATTGGCCTCAAACCCGCTGTCCAGCACCAGCCGCAGCCCGCCGGAGGCAAAGCGCGATTTATAGCCGCCGATCTTCAGGTCGCTGTCGCCATAGGAACCATCCCATTGGTCATAGGCGGCGGCCAGCCGGGCAAACAGCTTTTCCGCCACCAGCGGGCCGGAAACGGAACCCTTGGCGGTGAAACGGCCTTCATCGCCCACCGTGACAGCGGCACTGCCGGATGGCGTGTCGGTCGGCTTCTTGGTGATGTAATTGATGGAGCCGGCATAGGAGTTACGGCCATAGAGCGCGCTTTGCGGGCCCTTCACCACCTCGATCCGCTCGACATCCAGCAGGCTGCCATCGATGCCGTCGCGGCCGGAGACATAAACGCCATCGATGAAGACGGGGGTGTTGTTTTCGTCATCGGAGCGGGAGACCTGGGACAGGCCGCGCACCACCGGGGTGGTGGTGGTCTTGCCGCCGGTGGTGTCGATTTGCAGGCCGGCGGTGGCGCCGGCCAGGCTGCTCATATCGGTGATGCCGGCCCGCTCAATCTCCTTTGCCGTCACGGCAGAGATGGAGAGCGGTACGGCTTGCAGCGTTTCGCTGCGCAGCCGGGCCGTCACCACGATCTCTTCCAGCAGCAGATCGTCCCCCTGGCCCTGCTGGGCCAAAGCCGGGCTGCCGCACAGCATCATGGCGGCGGTGCCGATGGCGAGTTTCTTTGCGTGTCCCATGTTATCCCCTACCTGTTCCTGATTGATGCTTGGTTTTGTTTTCAAAGGACCGCTGCCGGGGTTACCCGTCCCCTTGGCACCGGTGCCTGTTCCTGTTCGCCGCCCCCTCACCCGGCGCGGGTCAGCACTTCCAGGGCGGCGCGTTCGCCGCTTTCCATGGCTGATTCCATGCCGAAATCGCTGCGGCGCGTGTGTTCGCCGGCGAAATGCATCACCTGCCAGGGCTGGTTCATCTCGCGCGCGAAACTGTTGATCTGGCCGGGGGCGAGGCTGAAGCCGCAGCCCCGTTGCAGCGGGTCGCGGGCCCAGTCCTTATAGGTCGCCACCTTCACCTTGCCGGCCGAGGCCGGGCGCAGGCGGGCCAGCTCTTCCACCAGGAAGGGCACCACCTGATCGGGGTCGCGCTGGCTGATCGCGGCGGCGCGCTGGCCCACCATCACGATCATGGCGCGGTGGGTGCCGGTGCCCTTGTGGTTATCGATGGCCCAGAACATGCCCAGCGGCCCGTCACTGTTGAAGGAGGGGGGCAACCCATCCTCCAGCCAGAACGGCTCCACCTGCATATAAAGCCGGGCCGTATTGGCATAGGGCATCTGGGCAATGGCCTTGGCCGCCGCCCCGCCGGGGGCACCGGAAATGGCCACGTTGCGCAGCAGGGTGAAGGGGACGGCGGAGATGATGAAGCGGGCCTTGTAGCGGCTGCCATCGGCACAGCGCACGCTGCCGGATGTGTCCGTCAGCTCAATGGCGGTCACCTGCTTGTTCAGCCGCACCGCATCGCCCAGATCGGCGGCCATGGCGGCCGGCAGCAGGTGACAGCCGCCGTCGATATTGGAGGTGGAGGTCAGGCCATTGACCAGATCGCGGCGATGCTGTTCGCCAAACGGGTGCAGCTTGGTGGCTTCCTGCCCGCTGGCCGGGCCGCCGAACTTCCGGTCCAGCGCGCCGCGCGTTTCCTCCTGCCACATGCGCAGCACGGAGGTATCGTCGATGCTGATGCCGGGGGCCGACAGGGCGGCCAGTTCAATGGCCTGCGCGCTGTGACCATGGCGCTGCAACAGGGTGCGCAGGCTGATATCCTGATCGGCGAAGGCGGGGTTCAGCCAATCATCCAGCTCTTTCAGCGGGTTATATTTCCCCACCAGACGGGAGCCCATCATCATGGGCGCGATCTTGCGTTCCTCGCCGATGCATTGGTTCAGCGGGTTGCTCTCCCAGCTCGCCGCATCGATCCAGCTGCCCTTGTAATGCGTGCCGAAGGTCAGCAGGTCGCGGTCTTCCGGGATCAGTTTCAGCTTGTAGCGCCAGCAGGCGTCCAGCACACGGGCGTAGGAACGGCCGATCTGGCTGGCCCCGACATCGATGGGTCCATCGGCCGTCTGGTGGGTGCGCACCCGGCCGCCCACCTGGGCGCCCGCTTCCAGCACGATGGGGCGCAGGCCCTGTTCGCGCAGAATCAGCGCGGCATTCAGGCCGGAAAGGCCGGCGCCGATGATGATGATATCGGCCTGTTCCTCCGCAAAGGCGACCCGGGGCGCCAGGGAAAGCGCTGCCGTGGCGGCAAAGAATCCGCGTCTTGTGAACATGATGTCAGCCTCTGATCCGGGATTGTTTCTTTATTGACCAGAAGGTTCATCCCAATTTCATTGGAAATGAAGGCTTGATATATTTCTTGTCCATTTGGTGGATGGGTAAATATTATCAGTTTTTATTGATATGTGTCGAATTGTGTATTTTGTGTCAACTTTTGTCGGGGCGGGGGCAACCGCCTGATGGTCGCCCGCCCCACCGCACAAGCGCACCCGCGCCGCGCCCGTGTTAAGGCTGGGCAATATCATGCCGGGGATTGTCATGAACCAAGCCTTCGCCCGCCTGCTGGCCGCCGGGATCAGCCTGTTTGCCGCCACTGTTGCCACCCATGTTGTTCAGGCGGCGGATGGGGTGCCCCCCTTTGCCCAGCAGACCCCGCCGCCGGTGCCGGATTATGCCAAGGCGGAATCCTGGGCCGCCGGTCCCAATGGGTTGGGCGCTGCGGCGGCCCTGCCGGCGGGGGCCACGCCCCTGGCCAAGGATGCGGTGGTGGATGTGTTCTATGTCCACCCCACCACCTATCGCTCCAAGGATCGCTGGAACCAGGATATTGCCGACAAGGCGGCCAATGACTGGACCGATGCCAGCGTAATTGCCCGGCAGGCCGGTGTGTTCAATGGCTGCTGCCGGATTTTCGCCCCGCGTTACCGCCAGGGTTCCACCCTGTCCTTCACCAGCATGGATGGCGATGGTGGCAAGGCGTTCGATCTGGCCACCAGCGATGTCGAACGCGCCTTCGATTATTACCTGACCCATTATAATAATGGCCGCCCCTTCATCCTGGCCAGCCACAGCCAGGGCAGCTTTCACCTGATGCGGCTGCTGGAAAGCCGGATTGATGGCACGCCGCTGAAGGGCCGCATGGTGGCCGCCTATATTATCGGCGTGAACCTGTCGGTGGGTGATTTCCCCAAGACTTACAAGAACCTGCAAATCTGCGCCAAGCCGGCACAGACCCATTGCGTGGTGGCCTGGAACGCGCTGTTGCCGACCGCCAATCTGGACGTAATCCTGCCCATGGCCGAACGCCGCTATGTGCAGCGCCATGGTGATGATGCCGGCAAGCAGCTTCTCTGCATCAATCCCATCACCTTCGATGCCGACCAGCCCGCCGCAACGGCCGACAAGGCGCTGGGTGCCGTGCCCGGCGCACCGGGGGAGGGGGGCTTGCAGCCCTTGAAGGTCAAATCCGTGGCCGCGCGGTGTGACCGGGGGGAATTGATTGTGGAGCCGGCGGCGGCGCTGGACCTGCAGCCTTTGCCCGGCGGGTCCATGCATTATCATGATTACGGCCTGTTCTATGCCGATATCCGCGCCAATGTGAAGCTGCGGGTGGATACGTTCCTGAAGCAAGTGGCGGGGAAATAATACTGCGCTGTGATGAGTTCCACTCAGTGTCCGTCAGAAAGTTTTTTGATTTCAGTGCATTACATGCTTTGATTTTCAATATCACCGTCACCCATGCTGCGGCCGGGGTCCAGTTTCGTAGAGCACATTGCTTGTGATCCTGGACCCCGGCCTTCGCCGGGGTGACGGTGAGAATCTATCAATGTGTTGATAATAAATGAAAACCTTTCAGACGGGTTCTCATCACAGCGCAGTTGGCGCCGGCGTTTGAGGGCAATGATCGAAACCAGAGGGTCCGATCATTGCAAGCATATATAAGCTTCCCCTTGACGGGCGGTCCGGGCGATCCAGTATCAGCCCTATGGACCGCCTGAAGCCCCTGCCGCCGCCCGATCTGCTGCCCCGCCCCCGTGCCGCCCCGGCGGCACGAGAGCTTGGGCCTTGTGGCCTGTGCGGGCGGCCCATGCTGGATGGCCCCAGCGTGGATGCCCATCACCTGCTGCCACGCAGCCAGGGCGGGCGCGACACGGTGATGCTGCACCGGGTCTGCCATCGTAAGATCCACGCCGAACTGTCGGAAAAGGAACTGGCGCGGCAATATAACACGCTGGATGCCCTGCGGGCCCATCCCGACATTGCCGACTTCATCCGCTGGGTGGCGCGCAAGCCGCCGGAATTCACCGCCATCACCTTCCGCGCCAAGGATCATGTGAAGGCCGGCAAGCGCTACCGGGACAAATAAGCCACACTTATGGGAGCGATCTATCGGGTCGCGACAAACCCCATTGCAGGCAAAATAGTAATGAAGCATGATGGTTATGCAAAAATAACGGGCCAGTCGTAGGGGTTGGCTCGCCGAGGCCTGAATTAAGAAACAGGGTCCAGGGAGGATCATCATGCTCAGTTGGCAACATCGGCGCCCGCCGGTGGGGGGTGGTGCGCGTACGTCTGCCACGGCGTCCCGCAAGGCGATTATTCTGGGTCTGGCCCTGGCCAGTGCTGCCCCGGTGGGCGCGCAGCAGGCCGACCAGGGCGCGCTGGAGGAAATTGTCGTCACCGCGCGCCGCCGGTCGGAATCGATTCAGGCCACCCCGGTGGCCGTGACTGCCTTCACGGCGGAAGCGCTGGAAACGCGCAATGTCGATACGCTGGATAACATTGCCAAATTCACCCCCAATATCCGCTTCGATGGGGCGGCCGCCTTGTCCGGTGGTAATTACAATGCCACCGTCTTCATTCGCGGTATCGGCCAGAATGACTTTGCCATTTTCAGCGATCCGGGCGTCGGCTTCTATGTGGACGGGGTTTATTATGCCCGATCCATCGGCGGCATCATGGATGCGGTCGATCTGCAAAGCGTGGAGGTGCTGCGCGGGCCGCAGGGCACGCTGTTCGGCAAGAACACCATCGGCGGTGCCGTGCTGATCACTACCCAGCGCCCGACGGAAGATTTCAGCGGCCGGGTGGAACTGACAGGCGGCCGCTTCAACCGGTTCGATGCCAAGGGCACGCTGAATGTGCCGCTGGCCGATGGCAAGCTGCTGACCCGGATTTCCGCCTCCTCCCTCAACCGCGACGGCTATGCCAAGCGGCTGTCCGATGGGCAGGATATGGGCAATCGCAATGCCGACAGCGCCCGGCTGCAGATGCAGGCCGAACTGGCGGAAAATGTTACCTTTCATATCGTTGGCGATGTGACTCGCGCGCGCGAACATTCCGCGCCAAACAAGCTGCTGGCCGTGGCCCCCGCACCGGGCCTGACCGGTGTGCCGTTCCTGACCAATTATAACCAGCTGGTGGCCCCGTCGCGCGGGGTGGTGGCGCCCAATGGCCAGCGCACGCTGAACAGTTCCTTTGTCACCGACAGCCCCTTCACCAGCTGGGGCACCGGCCCCAATGTCAATGATCTGGACCTGTGGGGCGTGGCTGGCACGTTGAGCTGGGATGTCGGCGGGGCGGAGATCAAGAGCATCACCGCCTATCGCAAGCTGGCGGCCGTGTTTGGCCGTGATGGCGACAACACGCCCTTTGTGTACCGCGAAACCTACAATGATGATGATCAATGGCAGTTCAGCCAGGAACTGCAGGTCAGCGGTGACAGTTTCGATGGCCGCGTCACCTGGGTGGGCGGGCTCTATTACTTCAAGGAGGAAGGCAGCGACAAGGCGCGGGCCGATCTGGCCATGGGCCTCTGGCCGCCGCTGGGGCCGCCCTTGTCGCCGGCCACCCGGATTCGCAATGATATCGACAACAGCTCTTATGCCGCCTTTGGCCAGGGCAATGTGAAGCTGACCGATGAGCTGAGCGTCACGCTGGGTGCCCGCTGGAACCAGGACAAGAAGTGGATTTCCGTCTTCAACCAGCGTCAGCGCGACAATGTGATCTTCACCGACGTGCAGCGTTCCAGTAAGTGGAACGCCTTCACGCCCAAGGCCGGGCTGGAATATAAGGCGACCCGCGATGTGCTGCTCTATGCCTCCGCCGGCAAGGGCTTCAAGAGCGGCGGGTTCAATGCCCGGCCGCTGGTCGATGCCTCGGAAGTGACGCAGTATGAGCCGGAAACCATCTGGACCTATGAGGCGGGGGCCAAGACCGGCTGGTTCGATAACCGGCTGATCCTGAACGCCGCTGCCTATCTGTCGAAATATGACAATATCCAGCTGACGGTGAACCAGACCCCGCGCAACTTCGTGGCCAATGCCGCCAAGGGCACCATCAAGGGCGGGGAGCTGGAGGTTCGGGCGCGCCCGGCCAAGGGTTTGGATTTCGATCTGGCCGTCGGTTACACCGATGCCTCTTATGATGAGGTGGGGTCCGGCCTGGGGCCGACACAGATTCTGCCCATCACCAAGGCGGCCAAATTCGTGAAGACGCCAAAATGGACCGTCTCCACCGGGGTGCAATATACCTATATCCTGCCCGATGACAGTTCACTGGCCCTGCGTGGTGACCTGTCCGCCTACAGCAAATTCTATAACGACGTCGCCAATACCGCCCTGATCGCCCAGGACGGCTATGGCATCGCCAATGCCCGGCTGACCTACACCTCGGCCGATGATGGCTGGACGGCGGCGGCCTTTGTCACCAACCTGACCGACCGGCGCTATTTCGTCTCCGGCAATGCCAGTGCCGCGTTCGGCCTGGCAGAGGTCAGTTACGGCCGCCCCCGCGAATGGGGGGTGAGTTTCGCGGTGAAGTTCTAAAGGGGAGGGGGCGGTGACGGTGACGTTGCCGCCCCGATCTCTTCAACCGTCACCCATACTGCGGCCCATAGGCGCTAAGTTAGCGGTTAGTACCTTCCTTGCCTCCCCCGCGAAAGCGGGGGTCCAGGGGCCAAGGGCACTGAAACGTGGTTCTTGCGGCCCCTGGATCCCCGCTTTCGCGGGGAAAGCAGGTCGGTGCAAGAGATTAACTTAGCGCCCCTATGGGCGGCCGCGTCATGGGTGACGGTGGGGGGATGAGGATCAGCCAACCGCTCTTCCGCCCCAATCGATACACCCACCCCAGAAAGACCAAAAGCCGCCCCGGAAAATTCCTGGGCGGCGATCAATCCCGTATGCGAATAACTTCGCTACGAATTCAAGCGGGCGGAACCCGCAAGGGCTATTAGTAGCCCTCGCGCTCCAGACGCTTGCGCAGCAGCTTGCGCGAACGGCGGATGGCTTCAGCCTTCTCGCGGGCGCGCTTCTCTGACGGCTTCTCGTAATTGCGGCGCAGCTTCATTTCGCGGAAGATGCCCTCACGCTGCATCTTCTTCTTCAGCGCGCGCAGGGCCTGATCGACGTTGTTATCACGAACCAGAACTTGCACGGGACTTTCCACTCCAATGGATGCGCTCATCCGGCAAGCCGGCGTCACGCGATAGGGTTGATCATAGAAAGAAACGGCAATGGGAACCCTTTCAGGTCGTGCCATCGCCCGATCCAGTCGGCGGGGTTATACACATGCCCGCCGCGCTTGTGAAGGGCTTGCGGCGGTTCCCCGTCAGATTCATGCGGAATGGCCGACATGCGGGGGGTGAAAGCCGGTTTTCTGCGGTTCAGCCGAAGCGGCCGGTGACGTAATCCTCTGTCCGGCGCTCGCGGGGGCGGGTGAAAACCTGCTCCGTATCGCCGAATTCCACCAATTCACCCAGATGCATGAAGGCGGTCCAGTCGCTGATTCGCGTGGCCTGCTGCATGTTATGGGTGACGATGGCGATAGTATAGCGGTCCTTCAACTGGTCGATCAACTCCTCGCATTTGGCGGTGGAGATCGGGTCCAGGGCGCTGGTCGGTTCATCCAGCAGCAGCACGGCGGGGCGGGTGGCGATGGCCCGCGCAATGCACAGCCGCTGCTGCTGCCCGCCGGAAAGGGACAGGCCGGATTGCTGCAGCTTATCCTTCACCTCGTCCCACAGGGCGGCATCGCGCAGCGCCTGTTCCACCCGCGCCTCCAGCTCCGTCCGGCCCAGCCGTTCATAAAGCTTGATGCCAAAGGCGATATTGTCATGGATGCTCATGGGGAAGGGCGTGGGCTTCTGGAACACCATGCCCACCCGCGCGCGCAGCAGGTTGGGATCTTGCCGGGGGGACAGGATATTCTGCCCATCCAGCAGCACCTCCCCTTCCGCCCGCTGGCCGGGATAAAGATCATGGATGCGGTTCAGCACCCGCAGCAGGGTGGATTTGCCGGAACCGGAGGCGCCGATGAAGGCCGTCACCTCCCGTTCCCGCAGGTCCAGATTAATGTCCCGCAGCGCATGAAAGCTACCGTAATGGAAGTTCAGGCGGCGGATGCTGACCTTGGCGTTGGGGGCACCGGTGGCCAGGGCGGGGGCCGCCATCTGCAGGCTTGTCTGTTGCATCATTTTCCCTTTCCGCCGGCGGACAGCGCGCGGGCGAGGATGTTCAGGGCCAGTATGACGATGGTGATCAGCAGCGATCCGGCCCAGGCCAGTTGCTGCCACCCCTCATAGGGGCTGAGCGCGAACTGGAAGATGGTGACGGGCAGGTTGGCCAGGGGGGCGTTCAGGTCGGTGGACCAGAACTGGTTGTTCAGCGCGGTGAACAGCAGCGGGGCGGTTTCCCCGCTGATGCGGGCAAAGGCCAGCAGCCCGCCCGTCACCAGCCCCGACCGCGCTGCGCGATAGGAGATCAGGGTGATCACCTTCCAGCGCGGCGCGCCCAGGGCGGCGGCGGCCTCCCGGATCGTGTCGGGCACCAGCCGCAGCATATCCTCCGTGGTACGCACCACTACCGGCACCACGATCACCGCCAGGGCGCAGGCACCGGCCCAGGCGGAGAAATGGCCCATGCGCAGCACCAGCACTTCATAGATGAACAGGCCGATGATGATGCTGGGCGCGCTCAGCAGCACGTCATTGACGAAGCGGACCAGTTCCGCCAGGGGTTGCTTCCGGCCATATTCGGCCAGCCAGGTGCCGGCCAGCAGCCCCACCGGCAGGCCGATCAGCATGGCCATCAGGCTCATGGCCAGGCTGCCGAAAATGGCATTCAGCAGGCCACCGTCGGCCGATCCCGGCGGCGGTGTCATCTGGGTGAACAGGGCCAGGTTGAGGGCGCCGGCCCCCTTGACCACCAGCATCCCCAGGATCAGCAGCAGCCAGACCAGCCCGATCAGGGTGGCCGTTATGGCCAGTCCCATCATGATGGCATTGATGATGCGGCGACGCAGATAGAGCGAATTATGTTGCATGGCTCAGGCCCCCCGCCGGCGTTCCAGATGCCGCAGCATCAGCCGGGCCGCCGTCAGCACGCCAAAGGTGATGACGAACAGCAGCAAGCCCAGCGCGATCAGGGAAGAGGTGTAGAGATCCCCTGTCGCCTCGGTAAATTCATTGGCAATGGCGGCGGAAATGGTGGTGCCGGGGGCCAGCAACGACCCGGAAATCCGGTGGGCATTGCCGATGACGAAGGTGACGGCCATCGTCTCCCCCAGCGCCCGGCCCAGCCCCAGCATGATGCCGCCGACCACGCCGGCCCGCGTATAGGGCAGCACCACGTTCCACACCACTTCCCAGGTGGTGCAGCCCAGCCCATAGGCGCTTTCGCGCAGCAGGGGCGGCACCGTGTCGAACACGTCACGGGTGATGGCGGTGATGAAGGGCAGCACCATGATGCCCAGGATCAGCCCCGCCGTCAGCACGCCGATGCCATAGGGCGGCCCCTGGAACAGGGCACCGATCCAGGGCAATTCCCCCAGCGTGTCGATCAGGAAGGGCTGCACATGGTGCTGCAGGAAGGGCGCCAGCACGAACAGGCCCCAGATGCCATAGATGATGGAGGGGATGCCGGCCAGCAGTTCCACCGCAATGCCCAGCGGGCGTTTCAGCACCGGCGGGCAGCGTTCGGTGAGAAACACGGCAATGCCGAACCCTAGCGGCACCCCCACCAGCATGGCGATGATGGAGGTGACCAGGGTGCCGAAGATCGGCGCCAGCGCGCCGAATTTTTCGGTCACCGGGTTCCAGGTCTCGGTGACCAGAAAGCCGAAACCGAACTGGCGCAGGGCCGGCCAGGCCCCATCCAGAATGGACAGCACGATGCCGCCCAGCAGCAACAGCACAAACAGGGCGAAACCGCCCGTCAGCCATTGGAAATACCGGTCCTGGCGCTGATAGCGTCCTGCACGGGACAGGGTCGCCGCCGGCGCGGCAATGATCAGATCGGCCATGGCTGCCGCTCCCCGCTGCCAATGGGGTGGGTACAAGGCCGGGGGTGAGCCGTGGCAGCGGCCCACCCCCGAAAACCCTTTGCAATCAAGATGTCCGCAACAGCGGTTCAGCCGGCATGGACCGGCTTGCCATTGGCATCCTTGATATGCTCGGCCCAGGTCTTGCGCACCATGTCGGCGACGCTGGCGGGCATCGGCACATAATCCAGCGCCTCAGCCTCCTTGCCGCCCTTCTTGTAGGCCCAGTCGAAGAATTTCAGCGCCTCGGCAGCGGCGGCCGGGTCTTCCACCTTCTCACGCATCAGGATGAAGCTGGCACCGGTGATCGGCCAGCTTTCGGCACCGGGCTGGTTGGTCAGGATGACGGCATAGCCCGGCGTATGGGCCCAGTCGGCATTGGCGGCGGCGGCCTGGAAGCTCTTGGCCTCCGGCTGCACCTTCTTGCCGGCGGCATTGATCAGCCCGGCATAGTTCATGTGGTTCTGTTTCACATAGGCATATTCCACATAACCAATGGCACCGGCGGTCTGCTTGACCATGTTGGCAACGCCTTCATTGCCCTTGGCACCGATACCGGTCGGCCATTGCACGGAGGCGGCAGCCCCGACCTTGCCGTCAAAATCCTTGCTCACCTTGGACAGGTAGTTGGTGAACAGGAAATTGGTGCCCGACCCATCGGAACGGTAAACCACGGCGATGGCGGTGCTGGGCAGCTTCACGCCCTTGTTCAGGGCGGCGATGGCCGGATCATTCCATTTGGTGATTTCCCCCAGATAGATGCGGGCCAGCGTCGGGCCATCCAGGGTCAGTTCACCGGGGTTCAGCCCCGGCACATTGATGGCCGGCACGGCACCGCCCATGATCATCGGCCATTGCACCAGCGCATCCTGTTTCAGCTCCTCCTCCTTCAGGGGGGCGTCGGAGGCGCCGAAGGTCACGGTCTTCGCCTTGATCTGCTTGATCCCGCCACCGGAACCGATGGACTGGTAATTGAGACCGGTCCCCGTCTCCTTCTTGTAGCTGTCGGCCCATTTGGCATAGACGGGATAGGGGAAGGTGGCGCCCGCACCGCTGATATCGGCGGCGGGGGCAACCCCGGCAATGCCGAACCCGACCAGCGCCGCCAGGACCGGCGCCGCCAGGAAACGCGACATGATGCCCATGGAAATTCTCCAGGATGAAACAAGGGGGAACAGGGCTTCATGTAGGACCGCAATGTTTCCTTTCGGTGACCTTTGCCTAAACATTCTTTAATGTGATTGTCATTTGGGCGGGGCGTTTCCAGGCCCTGCGGTGGCTTGCGCGGCGGGCGGTGGCGGGGCACTATTTCTGCCCCCATCCCCTTAGTGCTGGAGCCTGCATCTTGGCCATCCTGCCGATCATCCGCATGGGCCATCCCACCTTGCGCACCGTTGCCACGGCGCTGCCGGTGCGGCCCGGTTTGCCTTTCCCGGAAGAAATCCAACGGCTTGCAGGCGATATGATTGAAACGATGCTGGCGGCCCCCGGCATCGGGCTGGCCGCCCCGCAGGTGGATGTCAGCCAGCGCATCATCGTTTTCCGCGTTCCGGCGGAACGGGCCAGCGGGGCCGAGGGTGACACGGCGCTGGGCAATCAGGTGCTGATCAACCCGGAATTTGTCGCCCTGACAGATGAAAAAAAGCTGGGGTGGGAGGGGTGTCTCTCCATCCCCGGCCTGCGCGGCATTGTGCCACGCCATGTCCGTATCCGTTATCGTGGGTACGATCTGGATGGCGATCTGGTGGAGCGGGAAGCGACGGGCACCCATGCCCGCGTCATCCAGCATGAGCTGGATCATCTGGATGGTGTGCTCTATCTCGATCGGATGCCCGATCTGGGCAAGTTGACCTTTACCGAGGAAATGGTCCATTTCACGGCAGATGCCTTGAAGGGCTGAATCCCGCGCTGGAGCCGAATGCCATGACCAATACTGAGACGACGGCCGGGGAATCGCCGCTGGCGGGTGTTACGGCCGAATTGCAGGCCCGCCGGGATGCCATCCTGCTGGCCATGCTGCCCGATGTGACCTTTGACGGCTGGACACCGGCCGCCATGCGCCGGGGGGCTGAACAGGCCGGGTTCGACCCGCGGGAGGCCGAAGCCGCCTTCCCCGAAGGCCCCTTGCAGGTGGTGGCCCATCTGGCTGACTGGGCCAACCGGCAGATGGCGGCAAAGCTGGCCACCACCGACCTGTCGGCCCTGAAGGTGCGCCAGCGTGTGGCGCTGGCCGTGCGCACCCGGCTGGAGATTCTGACACCCCATAAGGAGGCGCTGCGCCGGGCGGCCGCCCTGCTGGCCATGCCCCATGGCCTGCCCCTGGCCCCGCGCCTGCTCTATGCCACGGTGGATGCGGTGTGGAAGGCGGTGGGCGACCAGTCCAACGATTTCAATTTCTACACCAAGCGGCTACTGCTCTCCGGCGTGGTCAGCTCCACGGCACTTTACTGGCTGGATGATGCCTCGGAAGGCCATGCCGACAGCTGGGCCTTCCTGGACCGCCGCATTGCCGATGTGATGCGGGTGGGCCAGGGCATCGCCAAGGTGAAGGGCAGCAGCGGCAAGGCCGGCGACCTGCTGGTGCATCTGCCCTCGCCGGCCCGCTTCATGCGCCATCTGCGCGGTGCCTTCAGCCATTGAACGGTTGGGGGGATCAGACATGGCATTAGCGGCGAAATACCTGACCGCCTATCAGTTCACGGAATGTCACGACATTCTGATCAACAGCGCACCCGCCACCATTCTGGACGCTGTTGAACGGATGGAAACGGGTGACGATATCTTCACCCGTGGCCTGATCTGGCTGCGTCAATTGCCCGACCGGCTGTTTGCACAGACGGCCAAGCCGGCCGCCGCTTTCGGATTGAAGGATTTCACCCGGCTGGAACGCACGGAACGGCAATTGGCTTATGGTCTTGTCGGGCGCTTCTGGCGCCTGGATTTCGGCCTGGAAGCCATTGCCGATGGTCCGGCCTTCCAGGCTTTCGCCCAGCCGGGTGTCGCCAAACTGGTGATGAGTTTTGATGCGCAGCCGCTGCCCGGTGGGGCCACACGGCTGGTCACCCGCACGCAGATTTTTTGTCCCGATGATGCGACCCGGCGGCGTCTGCGGCCTTACTGGATCGCCATCCGCCCCGCCAGCGGCTTTATTCGGCGCCGTATGCTGGCCGGGGTGAAGAAATTGGCGGAACAACAAACGATGCCTGGGTGAGCGTCCGCACCTTCAGTGTGCTCCGCCTTATATACCCAAGTACCGAATAAATTCGGCAAAATGCTCAAACGCCGCACGGGCTTAGGTATACCCAGTTCCGGGTTTCTCCCGTCACTTGGGCATACCTCTATCTGAAGAAGTACCTCCTTCGTTTGCACCACTGACCGTTGTGTCGCCATAATGGGCTTGGCACTCTGTGGCCACGCTTATCCGGGGGATGGGAAAACATGCGGTCCTTGATGCAGATGGCCCTGGCGGCCGTCACCGTCATTCTGTTGGGTGTTGCCGGTTGGGGCGTTGCCCATTGGCTGGGATCGGCAGGGGAACGGGGGGGCGTGGTGGCCACCGGGACCAGCGCACCCCCTGCCGCATCGCCCGCTGAACCGGCCAGAACGACAGCGCCCGATTCGCGGCCGCTGACCGTCAGCAGCCAGCGGGTGCCCGATTCCCCCGCCTTCCGTTTTGCCCGCCTGTCCACCGAATCCGCCAATGCGGTGGCGGAGGCCTGCCTGGTGTTCAACCGCCCCCTGAACAGCACCCGTGCCGTCAATTATGCCGATTATGTGCAACTGCCCCAGGGGGTGACGACCGGTTTCCGGGTCGATGGGCCGAAGCTCTGCCTGTCCGGTCTGGCCTTTGGGGCGGAGCATGAGGTGACCTTGCGCGCCGGCCTGCCGGCGGCTGATGGGGCCAAGCTGGCCGATGATCAGAATGTCACCGTCAGCCTGTCCGACCGCGCACCGGCGGTGGCGCTGGGCCAGGGCTTCATCCTGCCGCGCGAAATGGGCGATGGCCTGCCCATCACCACCGTCAATGTCGACCGGCTGGAGGTGAAGCTCTACCGCGTCGGCGACCGGATGCTGGCCCGGATGCGGCAGGATTTCGTCGATGAACGCACCTTCTATCCCTATGCCGCGCGGGAGGTGGGGGAGGATACGGGCAAGCTGATCTGGCAGGGCGAAGTGGCGGTGAAGGGGCCGCGCAATACCGCCGTCACCACCTTGTTCCCGCTGGCCGATGCCATCGGCAAACGCGAACCCGGCGCCTATCTGCTGACCGCGCGCAACCCCGATGCGCCCCGCAATGACGGGGAGGATGAATATTATTACTCCGACAGCTATCGCCCGCAGGCGGGGCAATGGGTGGTGCAGTCCGATCTGGGGCTGACCAGCTTTCGCGGTGATGATGGGTTGACGCTCTCCGTCCGGTCGCTGGGCAGCGCCAAGCCGCTGGCCGGCGTGCGCCTGTCCCTGATCGCCCGCAATAATGAGGTGCTGGGGGAGGCGCGCACGGACGCCAAGGGGCTGGTGCGCTTTGATGCCGGGCTGCTGCGCGGCGACGGCGGCATGGCCCCCGTCATGGTCATGGCCTATCAGAATGATGGCGATTTCAATTTTCTGGATTTGCGTCGGCCCGGCTTCGACCTGTCCGATCGCGGCGTAGAGGGCCGCCGCCCCTCTGCCGCTGTCGATGCCTTCCTTTATACCGAACGCGGCATCTATCGCCCGGGCGAGACGGTGCAACTGACAGCATTGCTGCGTGATCGGGAGGCGACGGCCTTGCCGGGCCGGCACCTGACCATCCGCATCCGCCGCCCCGACGGCAAGGAACATCAGCGCTTCGATCTGGCCGACAAGGGCGGGGCGGCGGGCAGCCTGTCCGTGGTGCTGCCGGTCAGTGCCAGCCGGGGCCAGTGGGAAGCCACCGCCCATGCCGATCCGGAAGGGCCGGCGGTGGGTTCCGTGCGCTTCCAGGTGCAGGATTTCGTGCCGCAGCGGCTGGCGCTGGCCATCAATAACAAGCCGGAACGGCTGGCCCTGGGCGGGGAGCTGAGCCTGAATGTCAATGCCCGCTTCCTTTATGGCGCGCCCGGTGCCGATCTGGCCGGTGAAGCGCGCCTGACGCTGGAGCCGGACCCGGCCCCCTTCCCGGCCCATAAGGGCTTCACCTGGGGCATCCAAGCCGACCGGTTTGATGTGGAGCCGGTGGACCTGTCGGTCGATAATACCGACGCCAAGGGCGATACTGTGGTCACGGGGTCGCTGCCCGCCGGCCCGCTGGGCACCCAGCCGCTGCGCGCGGCGATTTCCGTCGCCATCCGGGAGCCGGGGGGCCGCGCCACATCGGAACAGGTTTATGTGCCGGTGCCGGTCACCCCGGTCAGCATCGGCATCCGCCCCCGCTTTCAGGATGCGGTGCCGGAAGGGGCGGAGGCCGGTTTCGATGTGATCGCGGTGGATGAGGCGGGCACAGCGGTGGCCGCCAAGGGCCTGTCCTGGCGGCTGGTCAAGGATACGTCGACCTGGCAATGGTTCCGCAGCGGCGGCACCTGGAAATATCAGCGCGTGCCACGGGAAAAGGTGATTGCCAGCGGGGCGCTGGATATCGGCACCGACAAGCCGGCCAGTCTGGCCCAGAATGTCAGTTGGGGCAGCTACCGCCTGATCGTCACCGATGCCGCCAGTGGTGCGGCCACCTCTCTCGACTTTTACAGCGGCTGGTATGGTGAAAGCGGGCCGGACCGGCCCGACCGGCTGAAGCTGGCCGCCGACCGCGCCGGGTATAAGCCCGGCGACACGGCTCGCCTGCGCATTGACAGCGAAGCGGCGGGTGAGGCGCTGATCGTCATCGCCAATGAAACCGTGCATGAAACCCGCAGCGTCAGCGTCCCGGCGGGTGGGGCGGATGTGGATATCCCCATCGGGGCCGATTGGGGGCCGGGCGCCTATGCCCTGGTCACGCTCTACCGTCCGCTGACGGCCGATCTGGGCCATGCCCCGGTGCGCGCCGTGGGGGTGGCCTGGCTGGGGTTGGACCCGGCCCGCCGCACCCTGGATGTGGCCATCGGCACGCCGGACAAGATCCTGCCGCGCCAGTCCATCAAGGTGCCGGTCACGGTGAAGGGGGCCGGCAAGTCGGCCTATCTCACCCTGGCGGCGGTGGATCAGGGCATTTTGCAACTGACCCGCTTCCCCACGCCCAAGCCGCAGGATTATTATCTGGCCAAGCGCGAGCTGGGCGTTGCCATGCGCGATGATTATGGCCGCCTGATCCGCGCCCAGGGCCAGGGCGATGACCAGGGTGGTGACGGGTTCGGCGGCAAGGGGCTGGATGTGGTGCCCACCCGCACCGTGGCCCTGTTCTCCGGCATTGTTGAGCTGGATGGTGATGGCAAGGCGACCATTTCGCTGGATATCCCGGATTTCCAGGGTGAATTGCGCCTGATGGCCGTGGCCTGGGATGCGACCAAGCTGGGCTCGGCCGAAAAACGCCTGACCGTGCGTGACCCGGTGGTGGCGGAACTGATCCTGCCGCGCTTCCTGTCGCCGGCCGACCAGGGGCGGGCGACGGTGCTGCTGCATAATGTGGAAGGCCAGCCGGGCCCCTATCGCCTGACCATCACCGCCAAGGATGCCGTTTCCGGCGGCGAGCAAACGCGGGAGATCACTCTGGCCGCCGGTCAGCGGCAGGTCTTCACCGTGCCGCTGACGGGGACCACAGCCGGCATCGGCACGGTGACGCTGGCTGTCAGCGGGCCGGGCGGCTTCCAGGTACAGCGGAGCTGGCCGATCCAGGTGCGCCCGCCGCAATTGCCGGTGACGCGCGAAATGGTGGCCACCCTGGCACCGGGGGAGGTTTCCAACCTGCCGCCCGACCTGTTGGAAGGGTTGATACCCGGAACGGAAAAGGTGGCGCTCTCCATCTCCCGCTGGCAGGGCATGGATGTGCCCGGCATGTTGCGCTGGCTGGACCGGTACCCGTTCGGCTGCCTGGAACAGACGGTCAGCCGCGCCATGCCGTTGCTCTGGTTCAACGATCTGGCCCTGCTGACGGAGGCGAAGCAGGACAAGGCCATTGGCGACCGTATTCAGGATGCCATCGACCGTGTGCTGACCATGCAAGACCCTGAAGGCGGTTTCCGCATGTGGGGCCAGTATGGCGATGCGGCCAATCCGTGGCTGTCGGTTTTTGCGCTCGATTTCCTGAACCTGGCCGCTGATCAGGGCTATGTGGTGCCGGGGGATGCCTTGGCGCTGGGCCGGCAATGGCTGACCGGGGCCACCACCCGCTCCTATCCGGCGGAAGTGCAGGCCTATGCCGCCTGGGTACTGGCCCGCAAGGGGCAGGCCAATGCCGGCGACCTGCGTTATTTCCATGACAGCCGGATGCCGGATCAGGCCCTGGCCTCGGCCCATCTGGCTGCCGCCCTGGATGCCGTGGGCGAACGGGCACGCGCCGGGCAGGCGTTTGACACCGCCCGCAAGCAGTTGGCGCAATGGGCGGCAAAGGCGGAGGCCGACCAGCAGGCGCTGGAACAGGCCCGCCGTACCGGCAAGAAAGCCAACCTGCCGGCCCGCACCGATGCCTATGGCAGCCGGCTGCGTGACACCTATGCCATTGCCTCCCTGCTGGCGCTGGATGGGCGGGGGGCGGCCGTGCCGGCCCTGCTGGACACGGCCCGGTTGTTTGACACGCGGGCGGAGGAGACCAACACCCAGGAAAAGGCCTGGATGCTGCGCGCCGCATCCGCCCTGGCCGGCAAGAATGCCAAGCTGGCGGTGACGGTGGATGGCAAGCCGGCAGGGGCCGGCGACCCGGTTTCCCTGCCGGTGTCGCTGGAACGGCTGCGCACCGGGCTGGTGGTTGCCAATCAGGGGGAAACGGGGCTTTACCGTACCCTGTCGGTGGAAGGCGTGCCGGTGGAGCCGGTACCGGCACAGGCATCGGGCATCAGCATCACCAAATCCTTCTTCAGCATGACGGGCGAAAAGCTGGACCTGTCCCAGGTGAAGCAGAATGACCGCATCATCGTGGTGCTGGAAGGCAGTGCCGAAGAGGCGCAGGCCAGCGGCGATTATGCCCTGCTGGATCTGTTGCCCGCCGGGCTGGAGGTGGAAGGCGTGATCCGGCCGGAACAGGCCGGCTATGGCTGGCTGGGCCGGATTTCTTCCACCAACATCGCCGAAGGTCGCGATGACCGTTTCGTCGCTGCTCTGTCCCTGCCCACCTATGAGGATACCGAGTTGGCATTCGGCCCCAACGGTGCCCGCCTGAACGGCAAATGGGGCTTCCGCATTGCCTATGCGGTGCGGGCGGTGACGCCCGGTTCCTTCGCCATGCCGGCAGTAGTGGCCGAACATATGTACCTGCCCAAGATCAAGGCCCGCACGGCGATGGGCCGGCTGGAGATTGCGGAGTGAAGAAAAGGCGGGTGGCGATAGCGTCAGCGGGTGTGCTCGCGCTGGGGCTGCTCGCCACCGATCTGGCCTTGCCGCCCGACCTGTCCCGCTGGGACGGTCGGTCGGTGGAGATACTGGATCATGAAGGCCGCTTGCTGCGCCCCTTCCCCACGGCGGAGGGGGCGTGGCGGCTGACCACCAATCCCGATCAGGTGGACCCGCTTTACCGCGCCATGCTGGTGGCGGTGGAGGATCGCCGCTATGGCTGGCATCCCGGTATCGACCCGCTGGCCATTCTGCGGGCGGGGGCGCAGGGGGTACGGCATGGGCGGGTGATCTCCGGTGCGTCCACCCTGTCCATGCAGGCCGCCCGCCTGCTGTCCCCCAGCCCGCGCACCATCGGTGCCAAGCTGGCGGAAGCGGGGCGGGCGTTACAGTTGCGCCGGCGGCTGGGTGCCGATGGCGTGCTGTCGATCTATTTGACGCTCGCCCCCTTTGGTGGGCCGCTGGAAGGGGTGCGGGCGGCCAGCCTTGCCTGGTTCGGGCGGGAGCCGGGGCAATTGACCCCGGCCCAGGCGGCCCTGCTGGTGGCCTTGCCGCAATCGCCCGAACGGCTGCGGCCCGACCGGTTTCCGGCGGCGGCCAAGGCGGCGCGGGCTAAGGTGCTGGACCGCGCTGTGGCTGCCGGCCTGATCGCCGCCGATGTGGCCACCGCCGCCAAGGCCGAACCGCTGCCCACCACCATGCTGCCTTTGCCCATGCTGGCCCCGCATCTGGCGGAAAAGCTGGCGGCGGATCAGCCGGGCGGTGCGCGCATCCGCAGCACCCTGCACAGCGACCTGCAGCGCGCCCTGGAAGGGGTGGGGCGGGCGGAACTGGCGCGGCTGGAAGCCGGCGGCGATATGGCCGTGCTGGTGTTGGATAACAAGGATGCCAGCGTGCTGGCCCAGATGGGCAGTGGCGACTGGAAACAGCGCCAGTTGGACCTGTCACGCGCCGTGCGCTCCCCCGGATCGGCGCTGAAACCGTTTATCTATGCCGTTGCCTTTGATGATCTGTCGCTGCATCCCGGCACCTTGATCGATGATACGCCGCAGCGGTTTGGTGACTGGCTGCCACATAATTTCGATGATGGCTTCCATGGCGTGGTGACGGCGCGGGAGGCGTTGCAACGGTCGCTGAACATCCCCGCCGTGCGGGTGCTGGAACGGGTGGGGCCGGGGCGACTGGCGGCGCTGCTGCGCCTGTCCGGGGCCGATCTGGCCCTGCCGCCCGCCGCTGAACCCGGCCTGCCGCTGGCGCTGGGCGGGGTGGGGATCAGGCTGGGCGATCTGGCCATGCTCTATGCCGCCTTGGCCGATGATGGCTTGGCCCGGCCGTTGCGCCTGCGCGCCGATCAACCGGCCCCCGCACCTGTGGGCCGGCTGGTGGGGGCGGATGCGGCGCGTGCGGTGCTGGCGGTGCTGCGCGACAGCCCGATGCCCGATGGGCTGGCCGGCGGTGCCGGCATCGCTCGGCGGCGGGTGGCGTTCAAGACCGGCACGTCCTTTGGCTTCCGTGATGCCTGGACGGTGGGTGTGTCCAATGATTACACGGTGGCCGTCTGGGTGGGCCGGGCCGATGGCGCACCCCGGCCCGGTGCGGCGGGGCGGCAGGCCGCCGCCCCCATCATGTTCCGCGTCTTCGACCTGCTGCCCCCGGATGGGCCGGGCAAGCCGCTGCCCAACCCGGATCACGCCCTGTTCCGCAACCCGCCACCGCCAGCCCTGACCCGGCTGGATAGCGGCGGGATGGCGGCGGCGACCCGTACCGAACCGCTGCGCATCCTGTTCCCGCCCGATGGCGCGGAGGTGGAGGCACTGGCGGAAGGGGTGTCGCTGTCGGTATCCGGTGGCCGCCCGCCTTACCGTTGGGTGGCGGATAATGTGCCGCTGCCCGATGACACCCGGTTCTGGCAGCCGACCGGCGCCGGCTTCTCCCGCCTGACCGTGATGGATGCCACCGGGCAGCGGGCCAGTGCCGCCATCCGCGTGCGCCTGCCGGGGGAGTGATGGGCCTTTCCCCTGATCCCGCCTTGCCTGTTGCGCTGAAACATGGGAACTCCCTGGCGTCACCGTTGAATAAAAATGGCGGGACAGGGTGGGTGATGATGGATCGTGACAAGATCATATTGCCGCAGCAGCCGATTTCGGCCTCTCCGGAGCAGGTGGCCCTGACACGGCAGCATCTGCTGCCGGCGCAGGATGTAATCTATGACTATCTGCTGGGGCTGCGGGCAGAGCTTGATCCGGTTTTGTCCCAACGCTTTCCCACGCGTTTCGGCAAGCCCTATCCGCTGGGCTGCTGCCTGGAAATCAGCAATAGGGTGGTGGGGGAGCTGAACAAGCGAATCCATAACCCGACCCATGCCGGTCTCGCCGCCATCCGCGCCTTTGTGGCGGCGGGGGGCAAGGTGCGCAGCATCTGGGGGGTGCTGCGCGAGTCTTATTTCCAGAACGCCATGCAGTTCGGCGATCTCTATGTCGACGTCTCCAACGACACCGTGACCCCGACCAAGCCGAAGGTTGAGATATTGCCGATGGCCCAATCCGGGTTGGTGGCGATCCGCGACATCGACCATTTCATTCGCACGGCGGACAATTACTGGCAGATGAAAATTTACGCCAACCATGCGCTGCCGGGGCTGGCCCCTTTCATGCCGATGATCGGCATTTACAAAACGGGTGAGCCCTGTCTGCAATCAGCCTCGGATTACATGATCGCCTTGATGCTGCTGGATCGCTTTCAGATGGCGGAACATTGGCTGCGCAATGGCCCGCCCGCACCAGCCTCGGTCGTCGATGCGTTTCGGGATGCAGCCGCCGCTCATTTACGCCCCTTGCCGGGCCAGGATGATCGGGAGGCCGCGATCCTGGCCTGTCAGTTTCTGCGCGCCATGCCCCGCGATGATCTGTGGCGTCAGCGCGATGATCGCGTCCGCGATTATCTGCGGCTGATGGACGAACTGGCCAGGCGGGGCATTGTCTCCGCGCCACCGTCGGGGGAGTGATGGCGGCCACTTTACAACCCACCGGCAATGGGCATCATCCGGGCTTCATATCTTCATCCTGTTGAGGAAACGTCCCCAATGAGCCTGTCCTTCTACGATGCCTCTGTACCTGCCCTGCGCCGGGGCTTGGCGGTGCTGGATAATCTGCTGGCCAAGGCGGAAGCGCATGTGGCCGAAACCGGCATCGACCCGGCCACCCTGCTGAATGCCCGCATCGCGCCCGATATGCACCCGCTCACCCGGCAGGTGCAGATGGTCAGCGACAATGCCAAGGGGGCGGCGGCCCGGCTGGCCGGCATTGACGCCCCCGCCATGGCCGATGAGGAACAGAGCCTGGGCGAACTGCGCCAGCGCATCGCCCGCACCATCGCCTTTCTGGATACGGTGAAGCCGGCGGATATTTCCGATGATGCCGGGCGGACCATTGTGGTGAAGCTGGCCCGGGGCGACATCACCTTTACGGCCCAGTCCTATCTGCTGGGTTTCGCCCTGCCCAATTTCTATTTCCACCTCACCACCGCCTATGATCTGCTGCGTCAGCAGGGCTTGGCGATCGGCAAGCGCGATTTCATCGGCCCGCTGGGCTGAGGTGAGGCAAGCCGGGCCGGCGGTGGGCTGCCGCGTCGGTCCGGCTGTTCGCAGGGGAGGGCAAGGCCCGATGGATCTGACGGATTTGCTTACCGGGCTGACGCTGCTTTTCGCCGCCCTGAAATTGCTGCCGCTGCCCCTGTTGCTGAAGGCGGCCAAACAGCCGGTCCTGCTGACGCGGATGCCTTGGCCCAGCGCCCTTTATTTCACGTCCAAACTGTCTGGCATTCTGGCCGTGGCCTTCGCGCTGGCCGCCGCGGCCAGTGCGCATAAGGCAGAAGAGGTGGCGGGACTGTCGCTGCTGCTGGTGCTGGGCACCGTGCTGACGGGGTGGAGCATCTGGGCGCGGCTGCTGGGCCGGCCGTTCGGGCTGGCGGCACTATTGCACCGCCAGCGCTGAACGGCGTGCTGGTCACTTCGGCAGCAGCGTCTCCACCCAGGGCCCGTCGGGCAGCTGGGCGGCCAAGCCGGTGATGTGCCGGTTCCACCAATGGCGCTGTTCCACCAGATCATCATAATCGAACTGGTCTTCCCGCCATTGCCGGTCGGCCTGATGGTAGGTCACCAGATCAATGGGATAGCCAACATCGGCGGAGCTGTAACGGCTGCTGTCAAACGACAGATAGGCCAGCTTCAGGGCGGCCGGCATACTGGTGTCGAATTTCAGCGCCCGGTCCAGGATCGGTTTGCCATAGGCGGTGGCACCGATGGAGAGGTAGGGCGTGCGCTCATCCACCTCAATCCAGTTGCCCTCCGGATAGACCAGATACATGGTCGGTTCCCGGTCGCTGCCCAACTGGCCGCCAATGATGGCGTGCAGGTTGAAGGTCAGCTTGGAGGCCTCCAGCGCTTCCTTATCTTCCTTGGCCACCACGCGCAGGCAGCGGGTGAAGCTGTTCACCGCTTCCAACATGCTGTCGAATGGCTTCGGTCCGGCCGCCTGCATGTCGCGGCGCAGATAGGCCAGCGTCTTGTCGCGCACGCTGCGCAGGCCCGAGGTCATGACGAAGAACCTGTCGCTGCCATTGGGCAACAACGTGACCTTGCGCGCCGCCGTCACCTGGGTGCCGGCGGTGATGCGTCCGTCGGACAGGGCGATCAGCCCTTCCTTGATCTTGATGCCGAGACAATAAGTCATGATGAAGCCGCTACCGTTCCATTTTTTGCTTCTGGGCGGCGCATCCTGTCATGATCTTTCGCGCCGGTCAAAGTGCGACCGCTTCAAGGCGGCTACCTCCTGAACTTGTATGAGTTGGGGCGCTGACACACGTGATAATCTTGTTGCACTGCACAAAAGGGGCTTGACGCACCAACAATCGCTCCGATATACATTGCTAATGCTGCGGTGCAGCAGACCCATGCCGTCTGCGGGAAGGTTTCCCGCTGGTGCGACCTGGATCAATGGCGGCTACCGGGGCCGGGGCTGCTTGATGCGGGCCGGCTCCACCAGCGCGCATAAGGAGAAGATGATGGTGACGCGCACGCCCAGAGGTGCAGCGGGACGGACCAGCCGGACACCGGCAGCCCCCGCGTCCAAGACGCCGGAACAGAAGGTGGTTGAGGAGACGGCGGTCGCCGTTGCCCCGCCGGCCGATCCGGTACCCGAAATCACGTCTGCTGAAGCAGCACCCGTGACCGACTCCGCGCCCGTGGTGGAAGCCACGGCCGAGATCGTCGCCGACGCTGTGGAAGAGACGAAGCAGGCCGCGGTTGAGGCCGTGTCCGCACCCGCCATCACCAAGGCGGCCAAGCCTCTGGCCGCTGCTTTCGAACCCAAATCTGTTGAACAGGCTGTTGCCTATACCAAGGAGCAGGTGGAAAAAATGAGCAAGCAAGTCTTCACCGCATTCGACGACGTCGCCGGCTTCCACAAGGAAAATGTGGATGCCTTCGTGGCTTCCTCCACCATCCTGGCCAAGGGCTTTGAGGCCCTGTCCAAGGAGCTGCTGGCCTTCACCCAGGGCCAGTATGAACAGTCGGTCAGCACCGCCAAGGCCCTGCTGGCCGTGAAGTCGGTGAAGGAACTGGTCGATCTGCAGACCGAATTCGCCAAGTCCAGCTTTGACGCCGCCCTGGCCGAAGCCACCAAGGTGTCGGAGGCCAGCCTGAAGGTCGCCAATCAGGCGGCCGAGCCGATCACCGCCCGCGTGAACGCCACGGTGGAAAAGCTGTCCAAGATCAAGGCCGCTGCCTGATCTGCTGCTGATACCGGGCCGGTGCTTTCAGGAGCATCGGCCCGGCAGAATGGAAAACCCCGCACCCCCCTTGGCGCGGGGTTTTCTTTTGTCCGCTTGCGGTCAGCCCGCCTTGTCGGCGGGTACGACGAAGCTGTCCATCACCTTCTTGATGCCGGCGACGTCGAAGCTGATCTCCAGCTTGTCATTCTCCACCATCTTCACGGTGCCATAGCCGAACTTGCTGTGGAAAACCCGGTCGCCCGGATTATAGGCCCGGT
The DNA here is from genome assembly GCF_027568365.1 of Niveispirillum sp. BGYR6. NCBI lineage: Bacteria > Pseudomonadati > Pseudomonadota > Alphaproteobacteria > Rhodospirillales > Azospirillaceae > Niveispirillum > Niveispirillum sp. BGYR6. The sequence goes on from NZ_JANLNL010000009.1 coordinate 62,394, forward strand.
TGGGCCGTGATCGCGGCGTGACATCCAGGGCCGTGCCCTCGATCAGCCGGCCCCCGCGCGCCGGGGCCTGGGCCGCCTTCTGGCCCATGCGGTTGAAGCGGTCACCAAAGCCGCCGCCACCCCCGCCCCAGCCACCGCCGAATCCGCCGCCATAGCCGCCTTCGCCACGCCCACCACCGAAGCCGGCCCCGCCAATGCCGGGGTTATTCTCCGTCTCGATATGCTCTTCCGGCAGTTCCTCGACAAAGCGCGAGGGGATCGCGGTGGCCCAGGTGCCATGGATGCGGCGGTTGGCGGCGTGGCTGATATAGACGCGCTGGCGGCCACGGGTGATGCCGACATAGGCCAGCCGCCGCTCCTCCTCCAGCCCGGCAATGCCGTTTTCATCCAGGGTGCGCTGGCTGGGGAAGACGCCTTCCTCCCAGCCGGGCAGGAAGACGACATCGAATTCCAGCCCCTTGGCCCCATGCAGGGTCATCAGGGAAATCTGTTCCACATCGGCCCCGGCGGCATTTTCCATCACCAGGGAGACATGTTCCAGGAAGCCGGTCAGATTCTCAAATTCCCCCATCGCGTTGATGAGTTCCTTCAGGTTTTCCAGCCGGCCCGGTGCTTCGGGCGTCTTATCCTCCTGCCACATGCGGGTATAGCCCGATTCGTCCAGCACCATCTGGGCCAGTTCGGTATGGGGAATCCGGTCGATCAACCCGCGCCAGCGGAAGAAATCCTGCATCAGCCCGGACAGGGTGCTGCGCATCTTGGGCTTCAGCTCATCCGTCTGCGACAGTTTCCAGGCGGCCTCCGTCACCGGCACATTCAAGGTGCGGGCTGCCACATAAAGCTGCTGGATGGTGGCGGCCCCAACGCCGCGCTTTGGCACATTAACGATGCGCTCGAACGCCAGATCATCCTCCGGGCTGACCAGCACGCGCAGATAGGCCAGCGCATCGCGGATTTCCTGGCGTTCATAGAAGCGCGGGCCGCCGACCACGCGATAGGGCAGGCCCAGCGTGATGAAGCGCTCCTCGAACTCGCGGGTCTGGAAGCCGGCGCGCACCAGCACGGCCATCTGGCCCAGGCTGGCGCCCTTGCGCTGCAAGGCCTCCACCTCTTCGCCCACCCAGCGGGCTTCCTCCTCCGCGTCCCACAGGCCGCGGACCTTCACCTTTTCGCCGCCATCCGTCTCGGTCCAGAGCTGCTTGCCCAGGCGGCCCTGGTTATGGGCAATGATGCCGTGGGCAGCACCCAAGATATGGGCAGTGGAACGGTAGTTCTGCTCCAGACGGATGATGGTGGCGCCGGGGAAATCATGCTCAAATCTAAGTATATTTCCAACTTCAGCGCCACGCCAACCGTATATCGACTGGTCGTCATCGCCAACACAGCAGATATTTCTGTGAGACTGGGCGAGAAGTCTTAGCCAAAGGTACTGAGCGACATTCGTATCTTGATATTCATCTACGAGAATATAGCGGAATCGATTTTGATATTCAATCAATACATCATTATGCTGCTGGAACAGCGTGATATTGTGCAGCAGCAGGTCGCCGAAATCGCAGGCGTTCAGCGCCTTCAGCCGGTCCTGATATTGCCGGTAGAGCGTCAGGATGCGGCCATTGGCGGCATCGCCCGCCTCCTCCGGTTTCAGCTTGTCGGGCGTCAGTGCCCGGTCCTTCCAGCGCTCGATGATCGACAGCAGCATCCGCGCCGGCCATTTCTTGGCATCGACATTTTCCGCCTCCATCAACTGTTTCAGCAGGCGGATCTGGTCGTCAGTGTCCAGAATGGTGAAGCTGGGCTTCAGGCCGATCAGTTCGGCATGGCGGCGCAGGATGCGGGCGGCCAGCGAATGGAAGGTGCCCATCCACCAGCCTTCCGACTGGCTGCCCAGCAGATTGTCCACCCGCTCCCGCATCTCCCGCGCGGCCTTGTTGGTGAAGGTCACCGTCAGCACATTCCACGGGCTGACGCGGCGCGACAGCAAGAGATGCGCCAGCCGCGTCGTCAGCACGCGGGTTTTGCCCGTGCCGGCACCGGCCAGCACCAGCACCGGGCCGTCCAGCGCCTCCACCGCTTCCCGCTGCACGGGGTTCAACCCGTCCAGATAGGGGCGGCGCTGCGGGGCCGGGGTGGGCGGCGGCGGGGGAGGGGAGAAGAGATCGCTCATGGTAGGGAGAACATATACAGAATAGGCCCATTGGGAAAGGGGGGCTGCGGCTGCGCCAATCCGCCGCTTCCCGCCCGGCACAGGCTTGCCATGCCCGATCAACGATGCCCGCCGCCTGCCCACGGCGTTAAGCCTGGGGAATGGTTCGCACAATGTAAGGATCGGGGCGATGCCGAATGCCGTGGCACGCCGGGGACGGCAATTATGGGTGGCGCCGCATATCTGGCGGCGCCGGCTGGTCTTCTGGGGCGGGGGGCTGTGCATCGGTGTGGTGGCAGTGCTGTTCGCCTGGGGGGCGGATGCGGCCTCCCACCTGTTTCAGCAGATTGTACAGCGCTGGCCGCTGGCCCCGCTGCTGCTCACCCCCGCCGGGCTGGCTTTGTCGGCCTGGCTGACCAGCCGTTTCTTCCCCATGGCCGGTGGCAGCGGCATTCCCCAGGCGGTGGCCGCCCGCGCCACCAAGGTGCAGGAACTGCGTGACCGGCTGGTGGCGCTGCCCATTGCCGCCGGCAAGATGGGTCTGACGCTGCTGGCGCTGGGCGTCGGTGCCTCCATCGGGCGGGAAGGGCCGACGGTGCAGGTGGGGGCTGCCATCATGAACAGCATCGGCCGCCGCCTGGGCGACCGGATGCCCGGCCTGCTGGTGGCGGGGGCGGCGGCCGGTGTGGCCGCCGCCTTCAACACGCCGCTGGCCGGGCTGGTCTTCGCCATTGAGGAGATGGGCCGCGCCTTCCAGGTCCGCTCCGCCCATCTGATCCTGTCTGCCGTGCTGCTGGCCGGTATCGCCTCCCTGGCCATGCAGGGCGATTACACCTATTTCGGCACCACGCGGGACGTGCTGCATGGCTGGCAGGATTGGTCGCTGGTGCTGGCCTGCGGGCTGCTGGGCGGGGTGCTGGGCGGGCTGTTCAGCCGGCTGGTGGTGGCCTTTGCCTATGGGCTGCCGGGGCAGGTGGGGCGCTGGTTCAAGCGCTATCCGGTGCTGTTCGCCGCCGGTTGCGGGCTGTTGGTGGCGCTGCTGGGGCTGGCGTCGGGTGGGGCCAGCTATGGCACCGGCTATGAACAGGCCAAGGCGATGCTGGATGGGCGGGGCGATGTCTCCCCGCTTTTCATGCTGACCAAGTTCGGGGCCACGCTGCTGTCCTGCATCACCGGGGTGCCGGGGGGATTCTTCAGCCCCTCGCTGGCCATCGGGGCCGGCATGGGCACCAGCATTGCCGGCCTGCTGGACAGCCACGCCCTGGGCGCGGCTGCCTTGCTGGGTATGGCGGGCTATTTCGCCGGGGTGGTGCAGGCGCCGATCACCGCCTTTGTCATTGTGCTGGAAATGACGGGCAATCATGCCATGGCGGCCCCGGTGATGATGGCCAGCCTGATCGGCTTTTCCGTTTCGCGGATGACGGGGGCGCCCGCCGTCTATCACGCGCTGGCCCATCGCTATCTGCCCAAGGCGACAGAGGCGGAGAAGCGGGAGGCGGCGGCTCAATAAACCGCGATTTCCACCAGATTATCGTCTGGGTCGCGCAGATAGAAGGATGTGATGGGGCCGGTGGCGCCGGTGCGCGGCACCGGGCCTTCCTCAATCGCCACGCCACAGGCATCAAGATGCGCCCGCACGCTGTCCAGGCTCTGTTCGGTGATCAGGCAGAAATCGGCTGAACCGGGGGTAGGGGCCTTGGCCTTAGGCTCAAACTCCCGCCCTGCCTGATGCAGGTTGATCTTCTGCCGGCCAAAGGATAGCGCCTTGCGCCCCTGGCCAAAGGTGACAACCTGCATTCCCAGCACCCGGCTGTAGAAATCGCAGGTGCGGTCGATATCGCGCACGGTCAGCACGAAATGATCGATATGGTCGATCACCAGCATGGCGGTCTAATTCCAGAATGCGGGGGCCGGCTTTTCGCACCGGCCCCGATGACCCTTAAACCTTGGGGGCCACCCAGGATTCGGGATTGTGCAGGAACTTCTCCACCTCATTCAGGGTGAAGTTGTCGAAATAGTTCCCTTCGCGGGCCACGCGCAGCACGTCCCACCAATTGGCCAGCGAATGCAGCTTCACGCCCATATCGGCCATGGTCGCTTCCGATTGCGGGAAGATGCCGTAATGGAAGACCACCCAGATATGTTCGACAATGCTGCCGGCCTGGCGCAGCGCATTGACGAAATTGACCTTGGAGGTGCCTTCGCTGGCCAGATCCTCCACCAGCAGCACGCGCTGGCCTTCCGGCAGGTTGCCTTCAATCTGGGCGTTACGGCCGAAACCCTTGGGCTTCTTGCGCACATAGACCATGGGCAGGTCCAGCACGTCGGAAACAAAGGCGGCATAGGGAATGCCCGCCGTCTCCCCGCCGGCCACCACGTCAAACGCCTCAAACCCCGCCTCGCGGCAGAGCTGATCCTTGGCCGCCTGCATCAGGAAGCGGCGGGCGCGCGGGAAGCTGATCAGGCGGCGGCAATCGATATAGACCGGGCTGGCGCGGCCGGAGGTGAAGATGAAGGGCTTTTCGGCATTGAACAGGACCGACTTGGTCTCAATCAGGATACGGGCCGCCTGGGTGGCGGCGGTCTGCGCGTCGATCATGTCAAATGGCTCCAAGGATGGGCGGGTTGGGGGTGAAAATAGCAGAAAAGCGGGGGTGCTGTGGCGGCGGTTTTACACCAGCCGCCAATCCAGCCGCTCCCCCGACCGGAAGGGCAGCACCGCGATATTGCCGCCGACATCCAGCACATCCGGCACGATCAGGCCGGATTTTTCCAGGGTGATGAAGCTCTCATTCACCGGCAGGCCGTAGAAGGCGGGGCCGTTCAGGCTGGCAAAGGCTTCCAGCTTGTCCAGCGCCCCTTCCTCGTCAAACACCTGGGCGTACAGTTCCACCGCCGTGGCAGCGGTATAGATGCCGGCACAGCCACAGGCACTTTCCTTGGCCCCGATCGGGTGCGGCGCGCTGTCGGTGCCGAAGAAGAACCAGGGTTCCCCCGACGTGGCGGCGGCGCGCAGGGCGAGGCGATGCTTTTCCCGCTTGGCGATGGGCAGGCAATAGAGATGCGGGCGGATGCCGCCGACAAAAATGCTGGACCGGTTGATCATCAGATGATGTGCGGTGATGGTGGCGGCCAGCTTGCCGCCCGGCCCATGTTGGCGCACCACGGCCACGCCCTCTTCCGTGGTGATATGTTCCAGCACGATTTTCAGGTCCGGGTGCCGGCCCATCAGCTTGGGCAGCACCGTGTCGATGAACACCGCCTCGCGGTCGAAAATATCGACGCTCTGGTCCGTCACCTCGCCATGCACCAGCAGCGGCATACCGATCTTGGCCATCCGGTCCAGCACCGGGGCCACCTTGTCGAAATCGGTGACGCCATGGGCGGAATTGGTGGTGGCGTGGGCGGGGTAGAGCTTCACTGCCGTGAACACGCCCTTGGCATGGCCGGCTTCGATATCATCCGCATCGGTGCCATCGGTCAGGTAAGCCGTCATCAGCGGGCGGAAATGGCTGCCGGCGGGCAGCGCTGCCAGGATTTCATCCCGGTAAATCTCTGCGCGTGCCGTATCCACCACCGGCGGGGCCAGGTTCGGCATCACGATGGCGCGGCCCAATTGGGCGGCACTGTGCGGCAGCACCGCCTTCAGCATGGCCCCGGTGCGCAGATGCAGGTGCCAGTCATCGGGGCGGCGCAGGGTGATACGCTGGGGCTGATCGGTCATGGCGGCGCTTGCATCCTTGGGTGGGCGGGCTGGCGATGTTTAGGGCGGATGGATCGCCGGCTCAAGCGCCGCCACGGAAGGACGGGTTTGCAGTGACGGAACGGCGGCGGGGGGAGCAGGCCCGCGCCGGGGCTAAATTCCGGTCACCCTTATTGACCAGCTACTTACACATGCTTACGCTGCAACTTTAAGGCGCGTATCGGGGGGTGGGCGTTTGGATGACGGGGGGAAGATGCGCCTTCCTGTCCGGCGGGGCCGGGTTTGCATGGCGGTGGTGCTGATCTGTGCGGCCGTGCTGCTTGGCCCGCACGGTCGCCCTTCCATGGCCTCGTCCACCCCGCCCCAGGGGGGCGGGCTGGGGAATACCGTCCGGCTGGTCTGCGGTCCGCTGCCCTATGTGTCCGATGGGGAGCGGTGTGACAGCGGCATCGGCGCGGAGCTGGCCCGCCGCGCCTGCCAGGATGCCGGCCTTTCCTGCCAATTCGAACAATTCCCCTGGCCCCGCGCGCAAAAGGAAATTGAAACCGGGCAGGCCGATATTCTGATCGGCCCCTATTTCACGCCGGATCGCGCACGCTGGATGGTGTTTTCCAGCGATTATTTCTATGTCGACCAGATCAGCCTGTTCCGGCTGCAAAGGGCAGATGGGGGAGCCCCCCCACCGTCCGGCAGAATCGGCGTTCCCTTGGGGTGGGCGGTGCTGGATGGCTTGTCCAGCCTCACCGGGGCGCAGGTGGAACCGGTGCGCAATGTCGATATCGCCTTTAACCTGCTGACAAATGGCCGGCTGGACGGGGTGGTTGCCCATGCGCGCGCTGTGGCGCGGTTTCAGCAGTCCCGTCCCTCCCTGCGTTTTGAGCCCTATGGCCCCACGCTTTCAGAGCAGCGTTCCTATATGGGCTATGGCATCGCCTTTGCCTCCACCCCGGTCCGCACGGCGTTCGAGGCGGCCTATACAGCCCTGTTGGCCAGCCCGTTCTATGCCGACCTGCTGGCCCGTCACCGCCCCATGGAAGGCATGGTGACGGAAGTGGCGGCCCGCGCCCATCAGTTTGTGCCATCCGGCCCCTGACCGGCCCCACCCATCTGCTTGACAGGGCCCAGGCAATTCTTCACTTTCCGAACCGTCCAAGGGGAGCCCCGGCAAGGGGCTGAGATACCGCTATGGTGCCGTTCAACCGGCATTGGCGCGGGAACCCTTAGAACCTGATCCGGGTCGTACCGGCGTAGGGATGGGATTCATATAGGGGCCTTATATCTGCCCCGCCTATGAGAGCCGCCACGCGCGCTGCCCGGATCTCCATCATTCGAGGGAGGTCCAGATGCCAGATAGTCTTTCCATTCCCCAGGATTTCAGCGTCACCACCGGGCCCTTGCCGGCCAGCCGCAAGGTGCATGTGCCGGGCACGCTGTTTCCCGATATTCGCGTTGCCATGCGGGAAATCGACCTGTCGCCCAGCGCCAACGAGGCGCCGGTGCGCGTCTATGATCCGTCCGGCCCCTATACCGATCCGGCCGTGAAGACCGATATCCGCAAGGGTTTGGCCGAACTGCGCCGCGCCTGGATCGAAGGCCGCGGCGATGTGGAGGCCTATGCGGGACGGGAGGTGAAGCCGGAGGATAATGGTCTTCGCGTGGGCCAGGAAAGCCCCGTGCCCCTGTTCGACCGTGCCAGCCGCCAGCCGCTGCGTGCCAAGCCGGGCCGCAATGTCAGCCAGATGCATTATGCCAAGGCCGGCATCATCACGCCCGAAATGGAATATGTCGCCATCCGGGAAAATCTGGGCCGCGCCAAGCTGGCCCAGCAGGCCGCCCGCGATGGGGAGGATTTCGGCGCGTCGATCCCCGATTATGTGACGCCGGAATTTGTGCGCGATGAGATCGCCCGTGGCCGCGCCATCATCCCCAACAATATCAACCACCCGGAAACCGAACCGATGATCATCGGGCGGAATTTCCTGGTGAAGATCAACGCCAATATCGGCAATTCCGCCGTCACCTCCTCCGTCGCGGACGAGGTGGATAAGCTGGTCTGGGCCACCCGCTGGGGGGCCGATACGGTGATGGACCTGTCCACCGGCCGCAATATCCACACGATCCGCGAATGGATCATCCGTAATTCCCCCGTGCCCATCGGCACCGTGCCGATCTATCAGGCGCTGGAAAAGGTCAATGGCAAGGCCGAAGACCTGACCTGGGAAATCTTCCGCGACACGCTGATCGAGCAGGCCGAACAGGGCGTGGATTATTTCACCATCCATGCCGGGGTGCGCCTGCCCTATATCCCGCTGACGGCCAAGCGCGTGACCGGCATTGTCAGCCGGGGCGGCTCCATCATGGCGAAATGGTGCCTGGCCCATCACAAGGAAAACTTCCTCTACACGCATTTTGAGGAAATCTGCGAGATCATGAAGGCGTATGATATCGCCTTCTCCCTGGGTGACGGCTTGCGCCCCGGCTCCATCGCCGATGCCAATGACCGCGCCCAGTTCGCGGAGCTGGAAACGCTGGGCGAGCTGACCCAGATCGCCTGGAAGCATGATGTGCAGGTGATGATCGAGGGGCCGGGCCATGTGCCCATGCACAAGATCAAGGCCAATATGGACAAGCAATTGGCCCATTGCGGTGAGGCCCCCTTCTACACGCTGGGGCCGCTGACCACGGATATCGCGCCGGGTTACGATCATATCACCAGCGGCATCGGCGCGGCGATGATCGGCTGGTTCGGCACGGCCATGCTTTGCTATGTCACGCCCAAGGAACATCTGGGTCTGCCCGACCGCGATGATGTGAAGGTGGGCGTGATCACCTATAAGCTGGCCGCCCATGCCGCTGATCTGGCCAAGGGCCATCCGGGTGCACAGGAACGTGACGACGCCCTGTCACGCGCCCGGTTTGAATTCCGCTGGCGCGACCAGTTCAACCTGTCGCTGGACCCGGAAACGGCGGAGAAGTACCACGACCAGACCCTGCCAGCAGAAGGGGCCAAGCTGGCGCATTTCTGTTCCATGTGCGGGCCGAAATTCTGCTCCATGAAGATCACGCAGGAAGTGCGTGATTATGCAGCGGCGCAAGAGGCCGAAGCCGGCATGGCGGAAATGTCGGTGGCGTTCAAGGAGAAGGGCGGGCAGGTCTATCTGTCCGACCGACCGGTGCCCGACGATCATCACTGACGTTGGGGGCAAGAACGGGCGGCAGGGTAACCTGCCGCCCGTCTCTTATCCTTAATTATTCTGCTTCGCCTGCTGTGAGCCCACCACATCGGCGATGGACCAGAGGAAGTCAGCCTGCACCGTGCCGTTATAGAGCGGGTCGTTACGGCCGATCCAGAAGTTGGTGGTGTAGTAATTCTGTGCGCCCGGCGCCATGGCCACGGTTGCCATAGCATGGCAGGTCATGCAGTTGGTTTGCACACCCACCTGCCCGACCCAGGCCACCTTGGTGGTGGGGTCGATCACCGGCACCTTCACCCCGAACACGGCCCCATTAAAGCCCGACTCCAGGTAAGGATTATAGCCGATCACCGGCTTGCCGACATTATTGCCGCCATCCACCGGCTGGTTGGGGGCGATCATCTGATAGGCGAAGCTGGCCGCATAATGGGCCGGCGCACCCTTCAGCTGACCCAGCGGACGGGCGGCCGCGACGGCCTTGTCGCTGGGGGTGGGCGGATTGGCCGGATCGGGCGTCCAGAAGAAGGTCTGCCAGGTCCATTCCGCGATCTCGCGGGAGGTGACATGCATGGCCACCAGGATCAGCGTGTCGCCGACCGCCACATCCAGCCCGTCCACCTTCAACTGGGGCAGATTGTCGGCGGTGACGGGAATATTGACGAAATCACCCAGCCCATAGGTGCTGTCCGGGGTTGGCACCTTACAGCTGGCATCGGTGCCCTTGGCGGCCGACGGGCCTTTGTTCTGAATATCGACATAGACACAACCGGCATTCCAACTCTCCTCGGGGAAGCCGTCGTCAATGATAGTTTGCGTCACTTCCGGCGTGCCGGGCCAGGCCGGCATGGCGTAGTAACGCCCATTGATCAGGTGCCCGCCATTTTTGGAGATCACCTTGTAGACCGGCTTCAGGGAAACCGCGGTGTTGGGAAAAACCGGGATTTCCTTCTGGTTCTGGGCGTACAGCGCCTTGAAGGTCGACAGCTTGAACAGCCCGCCTTGCAGAATCCACTGAGAGGCATCTGGGCTGTAGGAGACGGTTTCAAACACCTTGGCATCCGGCGTGGTGGGCGTCGTCCCGTTGGCCGGGGCGGGGACGGGCGCCGCCTCGGCTGCGGTGGATGTCGCTGCCTTGACGGCCTTGTCCAGCGTGGTCCTGATGCCGAACTTCAGGTGCTGGGACACCGGCCCCAGCGACAATTGCCGGGGGGCGGGCTTCTGCTTGGCCGCCTTTTCACCATTGGCCGCCACCGACTCCACGGTCAAGGCCTCCAACTCCTGCTTGGACTTCCAGGTCAGATAGACCGGGGCGTTTTTCAGGCCGAAGGCGGATTGGCCGCTGGGCATGTTCAGCGATGTCCACAGCCCCCAGCCATGCAGATAGATATTCGACGATTTCGCGGGCTGGTTGTTCACCCAGCCCAGAATCACCGGCTCCGGCTCCGGGAAATTATAGCCGGGAATATTCGGGTTGGGCAGCGTAACCCCAAACGGGGTATCGGCGGCACCGACCGGCAAGGCAAACGCCATCATTACCGGCAGCAGCACGCTGCCCAGCTTGAGACGAGAGATAGACATGAGGAACCTCTCTCCTGGAATGTTTTATTATGCGGAGAGCGTAGCCTGTAAAACTTTTAAGTGCAACCAATTTACACCAATAAGTAGTTTTCATCATAATTCCCACAAGGGGGCGGTGCCAGGCCGCCCCCTTGCCACCCCTACGGATCGGGCGGATCAGCCCACCAGCCGCTGCAGGATCTGCACCGCATTCAGTGCGGCCCCCTTCAGCAACTGGTCGCCGGCCAGCAGCAACGCCACGGAACGGCCGGACGGGTCGCCAATGTCGCGGCGGATGCGGCCCACCAGCACATCGCCCTGGCCCGATGCCTCGTTGGGCATGGGGAAATGGTTGGCGGCCCAGTCATCCACCAGCCGCACGCCGGGAGCATCGGCCAGCAGGGCCTTCACCGCCTCCGGCGACACCACCTCTTCAAACTCCACGCTGATGGCCATGGTGTGGGCGCGCAGCACCGGCACGCGCATACAGGTGATGGAAATCGCCAGATCGGGGCGGGCCAGGATCTTACGCGTCTCCTCCACCACCTTTTCCTCTTCGCCATTATAGCCGGTATCAGGGTTGATGCCGGCATCATGGCTGAACAGGTTGAAGGCATAGGGGTGCTTCATCACCCGCGGCGGATAGGCTTCCCCGGCCAGATAGGCTGCGGTGGCGGCGCGCAATTCCTCCATCGCCGCCGCCCCGGCCCCGCTGGAGGCCTGATAGGTGGCGATGTTCAGCCGGCGGATGCGATGGCGGCGTTCCAGGGCCGCCAGCGGCACAGTGGCGATGATGGCCACGCAATTGGGGTTGGCGATGACGCCGGGCTTGGCCGGGATGGCCTGCGGGTTCACCTCCGGCACCACCAGGGGGATGGCCTCTTCCATACGAAACGCGGATGAATTGTCGATCACCACCGCACCCGCTGCCACGGCTGCCGGCGCATATTGCTTGGAAATGCCGCTGCCGGCGGAGAACAGGGCATAATCAATGCCGTGGAAGCTGTTTTCATCCAGCGCCTGCACCACCAGTTCCCCACCGGCGAACGGCACCTTCTGCCCGGCAGAACGGGGGGAGGCCAACAGGCGGACTTCGCCCAGGTTCAGGCCGCTTTCTTCCAGGCACTGGCGGATTTCAACGCCCACGGCACCGGTAGCACCGACAACGGCGACATTCAGGGGGCGGGCGGAATGGGCGGGAATATTCATGATCAGGAACCCTTCAGTGTGGCTAGGGGCGCCGTCTGGTCGGGGTTCCGTTTCGCCTGGAAAGCGGCCCCGACCTTACCCGGCGGGACCGTTTGGCGTTATGTCACTGGCCTTATCCAGCCACGCGCACACCAACAGCACCGCCCCGAAGGGTGGTGGTTTTGGTGGTAGTGGTGGTGGGGCGCTTGGTGATCATGGGGCGGGACGATGCCGCGAAGCCCCTCTCCTGTAAAGCAGGGATTTACGCCACACCTGCCATGCCCCTGCTGCGCGGCACAGAGTCCGTTGCGTATTTCGCCACAGAATGGGACTATATGCTGTGCCCTTGGGCCCAACCATTGTGATGAAGCGATGTCTGTGGAGTTGAACGATCCCAAAACCCTGGAGGCGATTGGGATTCTGGCTGGCGTGCTGGATGATGTGACAGGCCCTGACCGGCTGGAATGCCTGATGGCGGCCAATGCGCTGCGCCAGGTGGTGGAAAGCCGCTCAGAAAACGCCCTGCTGTTCGCCCGTCAGGCTTTCGAATCGCTGGATGGCGATGTACGCCGCCGGGTGGAAAATGATGCCACCGCCACGGCGGTGAAGGTGATGGAACAGGCCCAGCGCCGGCCCAACCCGCGCATGGTGCGTAACGCCCCGAAAAGCACGGGCAACGCCTTTCTGGATGCGTTGAATTCCGGCGGGCTGAAAACCGAACGCAAGTGGTAAGGCGTCGGTGCGGTGGCTACCACCGCACCTTTTTACCCGTCGCTGACAATTTATCCATCATGGTTGGTCGCCTGCATGGCTGCGCTTCGCCCCGGCGGGGCTGGAAAGCGCTTGCCCGCTCACCCAATTGTGCGCATTGAGGAACCAAGCCTCCTGCCGCGACCAACGATGAGCGCCCCGCCATGGCCACGTATGATTTCGACCTTTTCACCATCGGTGCCGGTTCCGGCGGGGTGCGCGCTGCGCGTATCGCCGCCCAGCATGGCGCCCGCGTGGCGGTGGCGGAGGAGCGCTATTATGGCGGCACCTGCGTGAATGTCGGCTGCGTGCCGAAGAAGCTGCTGGTCTATGCCGCCGAATATGCCCATGCGTTCGAAGATGCCGCAGGTTTCGGCTGGACGGTGGAAAAGCCGGTGCATGACTGGCCGGCCCTGATCGCCGCCAAGGATAAGGAGATCGGCCGGCTGAACGGCATCTATCGCCGCCTGCTGGAAGGGGCCGGCGTCACCCTGTTCGACGGGCGCGCCACCATTGTGGATGAGCATACGGTGGCGGTGAATGGTCAGCATATCACCGCCGAACGTATCCTGATCGCCACTGGCGGCTGGCCGGAACTGCCGGACCAGCCGGGGGCCAGGGAATATGGCATCACGTCGAACGAGGTGTTCCACCTGCCCCGCTTCCCCCGCCGGGTGGTGGTGGCCGGCGGCGGCTATATCGCCCTGGAATTTGCCAGCCTGTTCAAGGGGCTGGGGGCAGAAGTGACGCTGCTCTACCGCGGGCACCAGATTCTGCGCGGCTTTGATGGCGATGTGCGTACCTTCGTGACGGATGAGTTGGTGAAGACCGGCATCGACCTGCGCCTGAACACGGTGGTGGAGCGGATCGAGAAGACGGACGAATGTCTGGTCGCCACCCTGACCGATGGCACCCCGCTGCCCTGCGACGCGGTGATCTATGCCATCGGGCGCAAGCCGATGACGGCCAAGCTGGGCTTGGAAAATGTTGGGGTAGAGTTGGATGGCAGTGGCGCCATCAAGGTGAATGACCAGTACCAGACCAGCGTGCCCAGCATCTATGCCCTGGGGGATGTCACCAACCGCATCAATCTGACGCCGGTGGCCCTGGCCGAAGGCCATGTGCTGGCCGACCGGCTCTATGGCAATCGCCCGCGTGATGTGAATTACGACAATATCCCCACCGCCGTTTTCTCCATCCCGCCCGTGGCCACCATCGGCGTGACGGAAGAACAGGCCCGCGCCCGGCTGGGGCGGGAGGTGGATATTTACCGCAGCACCTTCAAGCCGATGCGCCACCAGCTTTCCGGCCGCGACCAGCGCACCTTGATGAAGCTGGTGGTGGACCGGGCCACGCAGAAGGTGATCGGCTGCCACATGGTGGGATCGGACACGCCGGAGATGATCCAGGCCATCGCCGTGGCAATGAATATGGGCGCCACCAAGCAGGATTTCGACCGCACCATCGGCCTGCACCCGACGGCGGCGGAGGAATTCGTCACCATGCGCACCAAGGCACCGGACCCGGAGTAAATTTTTCTGTCATCCTGGTGATCCAGCCGGAATCTCCCCCCGTATCAATCGCATCTGACGGCGGCCAACCCGCCGCGACACGGATACGAGCGGAGGTTCCCTGTGGCCCATATCGACGATCCCGAAACCCAGCGTGCCAATGTCGCCTTCATCCGCCAGGCGATGAAACAACCGCTGCTGGAACGCGATCATGAGCTGGATCTGGCCCGGCGCTGGCGGGAAAAGGGGGACCAGCGGGCCCTGCATGAGCTGGTGCGCTCCTATACCCGTCTGGTGATCGCCACCGCTACGCGCTTCCGCAATTACGGGCTGCCGATGGGCGATCTGGTGCAGGAAGGCAATGTCGGGCTGATGCAGGCGGCCAGCCGGTTTGAACCGGAACGCGATGTGCGTTTCTCCACCTATGCCGCCTGGTGGATTCGCTCCGCCATTCAGGATTATGTGCTGCGCAACTGGTCCATCGTGCGCACCGGCACCACGGCGGCGCAGAAATCCCTGTTCTTCAACCTGCGCCGCCTGCGCGCCCGCATTGCTGGCAACCCCTCTGCGGCGGGGTTGAGCGATGAGGACCGGGCCCAGATCGCCCAGACCCTGAATGTCGATGCCCGCGAGGTGGAGACGATGGAACAGCGGCTGGCCGCCGCTGACCAGTCGCTGAACAATCCGCTGAGCGAGGCCGGTGAGGGGGAGTGGCAGGATCTGCTGGCCGATCAGCGCCCCTCCCCGGAAGATGTGGTGATCGGGATGCGCGACGGCCGGATGCGCTCCCACTGGTTGGCCGAAGCGCTGGGCGAACTCAGCCCGCGCGAACGCCAGATCATCGCTGAACGCCGTCTGCGCGACGAAGGTGCGACGCTGGAGGAACTGGGCCGCGTGCTGGGTGTGAGCAAGGAACGCGTGCGCCAGTTGGAAACCCGCGCGCTCAACAAGCTGAAAGCCAGCATGATGAAGCGCGTGCGCGACCATGGGGAATTGCTGCTGGAGGCGTGAGCACCCCAGTCATTTCCTTTTACGCCAAAGAAAAAGCCCCCGCCGAATTGCTCCGGCGGGGGCTTTGTCATTTCAGCAGAACCGGTAAGCCTTACTCGGCTTCGGCCGCACGCTCGGCGCGCTTGCGGTCGTTCGGGTTCAGCATCTTCTTGCGCAGACGGATGGACTTCGGCGTCACTTCCACCAGTTCGTCATCCTGGATGTAGGACAGGGCCTTTTCCAGCGACATGCGGATGGGCGGCGTCAGAACGACGGCTTCATCCTTGCTGGTGGTGCGGATGTTGGTCAGCTTCTTGCCCTTCAGGACGTTCACTTCCAGGTCATTCTCGCGGGTATGTTCACCCACGATCATGCCTTCGTAAACCTTCCAGCCGGGTTCGATCATCATCGGGCCGCGATCTTCCAGGTTCCACAGAGCATAGGCCACGGCCTCGCCATCGGAATTGGAGATCAGCACGCCGTTGCGGCGGCCCGGGATGGCGCCCTTATAG
Source organism: Niveispirillum sp. BGYR6 (assembly GCF_027568365.1). Classification (NCBI taxonomy): domain Bacteria; kingdom Pseudomonadati; phylum Pseudomonadota; class Alphaproteobacteria; order Rhodospirillales; family Azospirillaceae; genus Niveispirillum; species Niveispirillum sp. BGYR6. The sequence goes on from NZ_JANLNL010000009.1 coordinate 77,945, forward strand.
GGCATGTAATCGGCGAACAGGCGGTTGATGACGCCGGTGCCACGGGTGTCGGTCAGGAATTCACCCTGATAGCCGATCAGGCCACGCGACGGCACATGGAACACCAGACGCAGCTTGCCGGCGCCCGAGGGCTTCATTTCCAGCATTTCGCCCTTGCGCTCGTTCAGCTTCTGAACGACGACGCCGGAGAATTCCTCGTCCACGTCAACGACGACTTCCTCAATCGGCTCCAGCTTCTGGCCGTTTTCGTCGGTCTGCATCACCACGCGCGGACGGCTGATCGACAGCTCGAAACCTTCGCGGCGCATGGTTTCGATCAGGATGCCCAGCTGCAATTCGCCACGGCCGGCCACTTCGTAAGCGTCGGCATTGGCGGTTTCGCGGATCTGCAGGGCCACATTGCCTTCCGCTTCGCGCATCAGGCGGTCGCGGATCATGCGGCTGGTGACCTTGTCGCCTTCGCGGCCGGCCAGCGGGCTGTCATTGACCGAGAAGGTCATGGCCAGCGTCGGCGGATCGATCGGCTGAGCCGACAAGGGCTCATCGACGCTCATTTCCACGATGCTGTCGGCCACGGTGGTCTTGGTCAGACCGGCGATGGCGACAATGTCACCCGCCTGCGCCTCATCCACCGGCACGCGTTCCAGACCGCGGAAGGCCAGCACCTTCGACGCACGGCCCTGCTCGATCAGCTTGCCGTCACGGCTCAGTGCCTTGATGGCCATGTTGGTCTTGATGCGGCCGGACTGGATACGGCCGGTCAGGATGCGACCCAGATAGGGGTTGGCTTCCAGGGTGGTCGCCAGCATCTTGAACGGGGCGTCAGCGCTGTCCACCTTCGGGGCCGGCACATGGTTAACCACCAGCTCGAACAGCGGGGTCAGATCCTTGCGCTCATCATCCAGATTGTTCACGGCCCAGCCATTGCGGCCCGAGGCGAACAAGGTGGGGAAGTCGAGCTGTTCGTCGGTGGCGTCCAGCGAAGCGAACAGGTCGAAAATCTCATTATGCACTTCGTCGGGGCGGGCGTCCTGACGGTCGATCTTGTTGACGATCACCATCGGGCGCATCCCGAGCTTCAGGGCCTTGCCCAGCACGAACTTGGTCTGCGGCAGCGGGCCTTCGGCGCTGTCCACCAGCAGGCAGACGCCGTCCACCATGTTCAGGATACGCTCCACCTCGCCGCCGAAATCTGCGTGGCCGGGGGTGTCGACGATGTTGATGCGCACGTCGTTCCAGACGACTGAGGTGCACTTGGCCAGGATGGTGATGCCGCGCTCACGCTCCAGATCGTTGCTGTCCATGGCGCGTTCGGCGACCTGCTGGTTTTCGCGGAACGTGCCCGACTGCTTCAACAGCATGTCCACCAGGGTGGTCTTGCCATGGTCAACGTGGGCGATGATGGCGATATTGCGCAATTCCATGTGGGGCCCTGAATCTGTCCTGAGCGCGCCGCCCATTCCTGATCCGCCGGAAAGAGGTTCGCGCATGAAAAATGCCCGCCACCGGGCCGGCGGCATCAAAGGCCACAGGTCAGGGGTCGGGCGTGTCTGTCGCGGCGCAATATAATCAAGCGCCCGGCCGCCGCATAGGGCGCATCCTGCCGGGCTGCCTTGCGCGCCGCGTGGGTGAATTTTCTGTGACGGTGCCGATATCCCGTCTCCTTGCTCCCCGCCCCCTTCAATGAACAAAGGACGGGAAGCGGGTCTTGCGTCTTTAAGAGACGGGTTTCAAGGGAAGATCGACTGAAAGCACCTTTATGCCTGAAAGTTCATTATAATCTGCAAGTGCCTGAACTGCTTGCCCCCAGTACATGATGTCCCGCATGTTTTTTTCTTCTTGATTATATTCATAGGTGTTGAAAAAATTTTGATAGACGGGGCTTAATGGAACGGTTCCGTTGTAATGGATGGCGAGCATTCGGCGGGCACTGTTAAGGGTTTCCATTTGCAGCTTCTGGGCGAAAGCTTGGATTCCATCTAATTCGAAACAGGGGGCCTGGGTTTCATTGGCGTGAATGGACGGGGCGACAATGAAGGGGAATATAAGAAAACCTTGAAGATTTCCTTTATCAATACATGCCCTGAGACATACATCGTAAGGGTGATCAATTGAGCTGCGTAAGTTACTAAGCAATTCCAGGATTTTTCCTCTGGATTTTTTATTGACCACATAGCTTGATGATCCAGTGAATGGAAATTTAAATCCCTCCAAGGGGATCAACTTTAATGCTTCGCCAGAAAGTTTTTGCTTCAACTTCATCATGATTGGAAGCTGGTACCAACTCATGAAGGAGATTTCGGTAAAAAGGACATCCCACTTATCGTCGGGGAGCTGCGCAACAAGTTTTTCAATGTAATCGCCGCAGCCGGGTGCGAAGTCACAATCGTCCTCGCAGATCATCAAATGGGAGTCCGGATTTCCCATCCGCTCAATGCAGTTGATGTGACTCAGAAAATTTCCTTTATAGGCGGGGGTTTGCTGTCCCGGGGTCGACAAGACCTCGATGCTGGTTTTGCCATAGGCTGGAAAGCGGTTGAAGGTCCAGTTGCTGGAAAAGCCAGCTTTGGCGTGGCTTGCCTCAACGGCGGCACGCCGATCTGTTGCGCTGTCCAGATTGATGTAAAAAAGGTCGAAACTGGTCATGGCGTTACCCCGGGCAGAAAACCGAATCCACCAGCATGTTTGCGTAACTGCCGGGGTGACGGGTAGTAAAGTGTGAGCGCGACGTTATTTTTGCGCAAACGCCCACACCATGATCGGAACATCCGGTTCGTTTTCCAACGAATGTACAGCTTGGTCATAGGCTTCAGCGCGATAGACCGAGCCAACAAAGTTGGCATTGACGCATGCGCGATTACCCCAGGAACCAGTGATGATCTTGTCCGGCGCGAAGCCGGCATATTCAAACAGATTCCGTAAGCCTGCCTCCGTCCAGCGCGTGTAATCATGCGGGTGAGCATGAATTCGGATGAAAAACGGCGTTGTCACCAATAAATGGCCGCCAGGGGCCAAGCCCTGATACATGGTGCTGACCCCAACCCAGGGGACAGGAACATGTTCCAACACCTGCTCCGCGATGATGACGTCAAAGCCTTGACCGTCCGCGCGTCGTGCTACGTGCTTCGTGATGTCAAACTGCGGAAAGACAGCGACCGTGTAATCCTTGAAACCAAAGCCCTGCCACGCACAACCAGAAATTTCCAAACAACTCATATTCGAATAATCCAGCGTCTTCATCAGACGCTTGGTTTCTTCGTTCATGACGATGCGGCACCAATGTACCTCCTGGGGTGAAAAGCCGTTCTCATAACGGTTGGTCCACATGGCCAGAAGCCGTTCATTATCCCGTGTCAAAACCTCTGACCGGGTTTCGGCCTGACGCAACGTATGTGGATGAACGATATCGAATTGAGATGGGGAAATCTCTTCCTGCACCGCCCCTCTTGTGAAGAGCAACAGGTTCTGACGGCACCAGATCGGAAAACGTTCATCATCCCAGATGAGGCGACGTAAATTATCCGTTGCGGAAAAGCCACGTGCGGCGAAGGCTTTCACCCAGAAAGAGGGCCATTGGCAGTTCAACAGCCCTTCGCCCGCCTGACCGGGGGCTGTCGCAGCAAAGATGATATTGTCAGCGCGATTGCAGAGATCATCAATCAAGGCATCCGCCTGCTCCGCCGCAATAAACTCCGCAACGCCCAAGGCCAGGGCAAGACGCGGACCATTGTCAGACGTGCGTACATGGTCTGCCACCGCAGCGGCGTTACCGCCAATGTCCACAACACTTGCGCAAGTTGGTACGAACTGGCTGATTGCTTCGGCGAGAAACCGTGCACCATCATCAAGGAACTGACCTCTCGCCTTTTCCATGATCATTCCCTCGTTTGAGAAATTTAGAAAAATGGTTGTCTATAGAAATTATCTACTTAGCGATATCTAATATCAATCTGATATTAGTGTGTAGAATCCATTGCCTTCCGGCCAATACCGTGTCCAGTTTTCCTTAATTCCAATACAGTTAAATGATGCATCTTCAATCTTCCAGCCGCAATCTATAAATAGATTCTGCCACCAATTGAAGGATTTTGCCGTTATATGGGTAATATCTTTATTGTATTCTGGTACAATAAAACTGCCGATATCATCGTCTGCAGCCAAGGGAATGGCTGCAAACACACGCTTGCAGGAATTCTTGGCCCGCACCAGCAGGGTACGAACTTGTTCCTCGGTCAAATGTTCAAAGACATCCTTTGCGATCAGGATGTCATAGTTGCCAACAAAACAATTCTCGTCCTCAACACCCGTGATCAGGCGGCAATGATCGCGCAGCTCTGTATCCACCATGCGGATGGCATATTCCGATACGTCAATCCCTTCGGCATCAATATCGAGAATGCGGAAAGCTTTGACCAGAAAGCCTTTGGCGCAGCCAAAATCAAGTACCCGCTGTCCTTGCTTAAGGCCAAGATTCTGGATCATGAAATGCGCCATACGCAGCGTCATTTCCGGCATCCAGCGATAATTCATATAGCCGGATTTTCCAACAATGACACCTCGTTCGTAATAATCCTCGTCATAGGCTTCTATGAGATTATCGTGCTTAATGGTGTCAGCGTTGGACATTTGTTTTTCCGTCTTTAAGGGAAATTTTGATGCTGAAGATCCTTGGGAACTGAGATGGATGAATAATCCTCAGCATTCGCCAATGACTTCACTGTTGCATTATTGCGCATGAAAAGGCAAGCGTGACAGATTTCACGCGGATCGAAATAGGCGCGCAGAGGTTCGCGGTAGAGTTTTTCAACCTGATCGTTGCGAACGGTCCCCCATTTCGAGGCATTGAAGCGGCGTTCTGAATTGCTGGCTTCGTTCGCTGGCCCTTCCTCGGTCAGAACCGTTACGGAATCGCAGGGATAGCAGTAGGAATGGCCATTATCATCATGGCCAGTCGTATCCCAGAACACGTTATAGGATTGAAGATAGCATTGCCCTTCGCTCCACAGGTCCAGGGCTTCACCTTCGGTCCCATGGTATTTCAACTGCTGGAAGGTGCGGGAAATGGCCTGCCCCTTGGCATCGACCAGACCGGTGCGGAACAGCTTCTCTGCCAGATGATGATGGGCCAGCAACTGCGCTGAACGGCCGAGATTGCAATCGGTCAGCACACGGACATATTCAAAGCCGTTTTCAACGGCAGCCCGATCCAGCCGCAGCAGAATCGCGTCATCCGACCAGGGGCCATCGACATAGGACAGGCCGACAGTGACGGCCGGGTTATGTTTCAGGGTGGCGGGGATATATTGCTTTTCAAACATCCCGCCCGGATAGAAGGCCGATGCCTCCGGCGGGGTCACGGAAATGCGCACCCATTTGAAATGGGTATAGATATCTTCCGGGATTGACTGGGGAAAACCGTTGGTGATCAACCCGAGATCAATATCCCGTTCCGAGAGCCAGCGCACGAATTCAACGAAATGCGGCCAGAGATTAGGCTGACCGCCGCCGGAGAGAATCAGGCCGCGCAACCGGATATCGCAGCCGTGAAGGCGGCGATATTCCTCATTATACTCGGGAAATTGTTCCCGGTTGAAGGCGGCTTGCTCATCATAAAGCGTGGTGACGAAACGCTTGGCTTCTTCCAGCGTGATGCTGTCTTTCTTGTTCCGGGCGATCGTGGAACAGAAATGGCAGCGCGACGCGCAGACCTGACTGTTGGTCATGGTGGCGCGGATGATGGAAGAAAAGCCGGTATCGCGCAGCTTGTGGAATATCGGCCAGTGGGCGGCAAGTTTGGCCCCAGTGGCGGTGAAGCTTTTTTCGGTTGTGCCCAGTTGATGGCGCACATCTTCCGGCTTTGGCGCGACCAGCGCCGCCTCTGCTTCCCCATGGGCCAGGGCGCGGGCCGGAATGGTAAAGGATTCCGTGTGACCACGGCGGTCGAAATTTCGGTAAATGAAGGCGGCGACGTCCGGGCCGATCAAGGGATGATCGATCACAGAGCCATCATCATCCAGCTCAATATAGTTGCTATGGATGGCCCGATGTCCCGCCCCGACCGTGGATATCAAGGTCAGTTCCGGCCGCCCGGCCCGGCGGTTCAGCCCATAGGAGAGCTTGAATCCGCTTGTCTCCAGTTCAACAGGCGGTCCCTCGCCGTTGGCGGCAGAAAGAAAGGCTTCGACCGTCAGCATCGCTTCACACAATCCCGGATAATTTTATTGATCGTACTGCAAACCAACTGTCCCAAGCAAGCACGGGGCGTCATCGGGTGCAGAAGAATCGAGGATATTGGAACTTGGTTGAGGTGCGGGAAGCCAGCGTCAGCTCTTGCGCAAGGGTGCTGATAACTTTTTGACATTTTTACGCAGCACTTTGGCAGGGGCGGTGGGGCACCGTCCTGCGTCCCGGGGCCAGCCCGCGGCGCGTGCCGCCCAAAACTAACCTTAAGTCGCATCCCGCCAATCTCTTATGCAACAAGATGTAGCCCCAAGGCGTTATGGGTTCCGTCTGGTGCCGGCGGCTATCACCTGCCACCATGGGCCCGAGCCCGATGTAACTGGGAAATGTGGAAGATGCGTAAACGGTTCCTGCTGTCGGCCCTGGCCGGTGTATCGCTGTTGGCGGTCGCGCCTGTTATGGCCCAGCAGACGCCCTATGAGGTGGAGATCAAGGGGGTTGATGACCGTCCGGCGCTGCGCGACCTGCTGAACGACGTCTCCCGCCTGGTCTCCCTGAAGGATCAGCCGCCGCCATCGCCCATCGGGCTGCGCCGCCGGGCCGATGCCGATCTGGACCGCATGGTGGCCGCCCTGCGCTCCACCGGCTATTACGATGCCACCCTGGATCTGGAAATTGATGTGGAGAACAGTCCCGCCGAGGTGGTGATCCACGTGGAACGGGGGGAGCGCTACAAGATCGCCCAGGTCACCCTGTCCGGTCCCAGCGATGTGCCGCTGCCGGAACAGACGGTGACGGCGGCAGAACTGGGGCTGGCCGAGGGCGCCCCGGCGGACGGGCCGCAAATCCTGGAGGCGGAGGGCCGTATCGTCCCCCGTTTCGCCGAAAAGGGCTATGCCTATGCCCGCACCCTGGATCGCAAGCTGGTGGTCGACCATGCCAGCCAGACGATGGCGGTGAATTTCAAGGTCGATCCCGGCCCCCGCGTCGCCTTCGGCCCGGTCAGCATCACCGGGTTGCAGGATGTGGAAAACCGCGCCGTGATGCGCCGTCTGCCCTGGCGCCAGGGGGATCAGTACAACCCCGCCACCATGGAGGAGGGGCGCCAGGCCCTGGCGGAACTGGGCGTCTTCTCCTCCGTCCGGATGCGGCTGGAGGATCAGCCCGATGCGCAGAACCAGGCCCCCGTGCTGGTGGATGTGCAGGAACGGGAAATGCGCTATGTCGGCTTCGGCTCAGCCTATTCCACCGAGGATGGTTTTGGCGCCAATGCCTATTGGGGCCATCGTAATTTGCTGGGCGGGGCGGAACAGTTCCGGGTGGGGGCGGAGATCGCCGGCGTCGGCCGGCGCGGCACCACCACCGACGTCAAGGAATTGGATTACCGCCTGATCACCACCTACAAAGAGCCGGATTTCCTCTCCCGCCGCCAGTCACTCAACCTGACGGCAGAGGCGGTGTCGGAACGGCCCGATGCCTATCGCCGCGACGCGCTGGTCTTCACCGCCGCCGTCAATCGGCGCTTTTCCAAGCAATTGACCGGCAGCCTGGGTGTCACCGCCGAGCAATCCAAGATCAAAGAGAATGTGCAGACCACCACCAATACCCTGATCGGTTTTCCCCTGGTGCTGACCTGGGATCGCAGCAACAACCTGCTGGACCCGACAGCAGGCTTCCGCTTGTCCGGTACGGTCACCCCCTATTGGGCAGCACTGGGGGACAGCAACAGCTTTGTCATCGGGCGGTTGAACGGGTCCGCCTATCATGATTTTTCCGGCAATGGCCGCTATGTCGGCGCGCTGCGCGGCGTCTATGGCGCGGTGCTGGGCGGCGGGCTGCTGGATGTGCCCGCCGACAAGCGTTTTTATGCCGGCGGTGGCGGGTCCATCCGCGGCTATGGTTATCAGAAGGTCGGCCCGCTGGACGCGGAGCGTAATCCCACCGGCGGCGTCTCGCTGCTGGAACTGGGGGCGGAGATGCGCGTCAAGGTGACGGAAAATATCGGCATCGTGCCCTTTGTCGAGGCCGGCAATGTCTACACCACCGAATATCCCGATTTCGGGGAGGGGCTGCGCTATGCCGCCGGCATTGGCGGGCGCTATTACACCCCCATCGGCCCGATCCGGGTGGATGCCGCCGTGCCGCTGAACCGCCGGAAGGGTGATAATGCCTTCCAGCTTTATGTCAGCATCGGTCAGGCATTTTAAGCAAAGGCGGGGAGGGAATGAACATGCGCTCACCGCTGGCCTGGATCGCCGCCGGTTTCGCCAGCCTGATCGGGCTGGCCGTGCTGATTTTCACCGTTGCCATCATCTGGCTGGGCACCGGATCGGGCCGGGATTTCGTGCTGGCGCAGGCCCGCCAGTCCGTGCCCGGGCTGGGGCTGGAAGGGGCCAGTGGCAACCTGTTTGACCTGCGCCTGACCCGGCTGACCATGGCCGATGCCCAGGGTGTCTGGCTGACGGTGGAAGGTGCGCGGCTGTCCTGGTCGCCCTGGGCACTGCTGTCCCGCCTTGTGTCGGTGGAGGCGCTGACGGCCGACAGGGTGGCGGTGGCCCGCCAGCCCTTGCCCGGACCGGAAGAACCCGCGGACCCCAACGCCGCCCCCTTCCGCCTGCCGGTGGCGATCGATCTGCGGCAGTTGGCCGTGGGGAGGGCGGAATTGGGCCCCGATCTGCTGGGCGGAACGGCGGCTTTGCTGAAGCTGGCTGGCCGCGCCGATATCCCGGCGGGGGCACCGGGTGGGAATGTGCATCTGGACGTGGCCCGGATCGATGACCGGCCGGGCACCTTGACGCTGGATGCCTTCTACCAACCGGGAAGCCGGCTGAAGCTGGCCGCCGTAGCGGCGGAACCGGAAAATGGTCTGGTGGCGGAATTGCTGGATATTCCCGGCCGCCCCGCCTTCACCGTGACGCTGGAGGGCGATGGCCCGCTGACCGACTGGACGGGCAACCTGTCCGCCAAGGCGGGCGATGTGGTGAATGGCCGGGCCCAGGCCCGCATCCGCCCGGCAGCCGACAAGCTGACCTTCGGGCTGGAGGCGGATGGCAATATCCAGGCCCTGTTGCCGGCCAACTGGCGCGCCCTGGTCGGGCCGGAACTGAAGCTGGGGGCTGGCGGGCTGATCCATCCCGGCAAGGAGATTGTGCTGGATGGTGTCTCCATCCAGATTGCCGCCGGTACGCTGGCCGGCGGCGGCGCTTACAATCTGACGACCAAGGCGGTCAATCTGGGCACCTTGATCCAGGTGCCGGCGGAATCGGCCCTGCACGCCTTCCTGGGCGAGACCCGCTATTTCGAGACGGCGCGGGGCACCGTCACCATGACTGGCACGCCGCAGGTGCCCAAGCTGGTGACGGATTTTACCGTGATGGCCCCGCGTTTTGCTGAATTCGGCGCCGACAGCGTGACCTTGAAAGGCACGGCGGCGGCCGAAGGCTCGCTCGACCGTATCGTGCTGGATCTGACCAGTGCGCTGGAAGGGATGCGCGGCGGCGGCATCACCAATCAGCGTGGCACGCTGGCCCTGACGGGCGATATCCGGGTACCGCAGCAAAGTATCAATATTACCAGCCTGTCCCTGGATGGCCCGCTGCTGAAGGCCAGCGGCAAGGGTGCCTTCACCCAATGGGGGGCGGCGGGCCAGGCCGATCTGGTGTTGGAAAGCCCCAATCTTGCCACCCTGTCGCCCTTGGCCGGGCGTGACCTGTCGGGGGCACTGGCGGCGGATGTCACCCTGAAACGGGCAGGCGGGGAGTTGACGGCCAGCATCAAGGCGCGTGGCCGCGACCTGAAAACCGCCACACCGGCGGCCGACGCGCTGCTGGGGGCGACCACCGATCTGTCGGTCACCCTGTCTGCCGGCAAGGAAATCCAGTTGCGCGATCTGGTGCTGACCAGCCCGCACCTGGACCTGCGCGGCGCGGTGGCGCTGGCGGGCCAGCGCCTGACCAGCGATCTGACGGCGAAGATTGATGATCTCTCGCCGCTGGGGCCTGCCCTGGGCATGGCCATGGCGGGCGGTGTGACCGCCAGCATCAAGGCGGAAGGACCGGAGGGGGCGACCCGGCTGGCCCTGCGGCTGGATGGCAGCAATCTGGTGCTGGACGGGTTGCAGGTGGGGGCGGCGCAGGTCACCTTCACCGGCCAGGGCGGGCCGAAATCAGCACGCGGCAAACTGTCGGCGGAAACCAGCGTCATCGGCCAGCGCGTTGCCGCCAATGGCGATATCGCGCTGGAGGGTGACCGGCTGGCGCTGGACAATCTGTCCGCGGTGATCGGTATCAACCGCATCGATGGCGGCATCCGCACCAACCTGTCCACCGGCACGGCGGAAGGCAAGCTGACGGGGACGGTGCCGGACCTGGGTATCATCGGCTTCATTGCCGGGGATGAGGTCTGGGGCAATGGCCGGTTCAGCCTGGATCTGGCGGTGGTGCGCGGGCAGCAGCAGGTTTCGTTCACCGCTGATTTCAAGGAAATCTGGCGCCGCTGGCATGGCCAGCGCATTGCCGCCGTGGCGGTGGACAGCAAGGTGGAGGATGCGCTGGCCAAGCCGGTGCTGGATGTCAGCCTGCAGGCCAAGGGCATTGATCCCGGCAACGCCCATGTCGATACGCTGACCGCCACCGCCAAGGGGCCGCTGACCGGCACGGCGGTGACCCTGGACCTGTCCGGCAAGGCGTCCGCGCCGGTGAAGGTCTCCCTGGCCGGTACCTTCTCCACGCCGGAGAACAAGGAAGGCGGCGGGGTGATGCTGCGCCTGCTGCTGTCACGCTTCACCGGTTCTTATGGGGATACCGGGTTCCAGACGGCGCAGCCGGCGGAACTGGCCTATGGCACGGGTGTGGTGCTTGTGAAGGATCTGGCCCTCATCTCCGGTGACAGCCGGGTGGTGATGAATGCCGACCTGAACCGCCGAGCCCTCTCGGCGCGGGCGGAGATGGTAAAGGTGCCGCTGACCTGGGCCCGCATCATCGATCCCACCCTGACACTCTATGGGGAGCTGAACGGCACGGCCAGCATCGGCGGCACGGTGGCGGCCCCGGAAGGTACTTTGTCACTGAAGCTGGACCGCTTCTCCATCACCCCGCCGGTGGAAAAGGGGCCGGCGCCGCTGGGGGCCGAACTGGCCGCCACCTGGCGGCATGGCCGCGTGGCCCTGACCGCCAAGCTGGATAGCCAGGGCGGTGGTGTGGGGCTGACGGCGCGCGGGGAACTGCCCCTGGTGATGGATGGCAATGCCACAGCCATTTCCCTGCCCGATGATCAGCCGATCAGCGGCCGGCTGGAAGGGGATATGGCGTTGAACCGTTTCAACGATTTCCTGGCCGGCAGCGGGGACCGGCTGGGCGGCCAGATGAAGGTGGATCTCTCGCTGGCCGGCACGCTGGCCCACCGCCAGCTTTCCGGCACGGTGGAGCTGCAGGGGGCCTCTTATGAGAACCAGGAATGGGGCACGCGGATCACCGATATCACTGCGCTGATGCAGGGCGATCCGGAAGGGCTGGTGATCCGCAGCTTTGATGGCAAGACGCCCGGCGGCGGGCAGGTCAGCCTGGCCGGCTCCATCGGCTTCCGGCCGGAGCGGGGTGACCGGCAGATCGACCTGAAACTGACGGCGCGCAAGGCCAGGCTGGCCCAGATCGACATGGTGGAGGCGACGGCCGGGGCGGCCATCGCCGTCACCGGCACGCTGACCGACATATTGGTGGCCGGACGGGTGGATGTGGAGGAGGCGCATGTCCGCATCCCCGACAAGCTGCCGACCTCTGTGGCCGATCTGCCGGTGGTGGAGATCAACCATCCCCGCCGCATTGCCCCGCCAGCGGGCGCCAGTTCTGCGGTGGCACAGCCGGTGGGCGCCCCGCCCAAGGCGTTGGTGGTGCGGCTGGAAGTGGATGTGGAGGCGCCCAACCGCCTTTATGTCACCGGCCGGGGGCTGGATGCGGAACTGAAAGCCTCCCTGAAGGTGCGGGGCACGCTGGATGATCCCAGCGTTTCCGGCCCCATCTCCCTGGTGAAGGGCGATCTGGCCTTGCTGGGCCAGACCTTCACCATTGCCCGGTCCAACATCACCTTTGATGGCAGCCTGGACCCGACCCTGGATGTGGAAGCCCGCACCCAGCGCGGTGAGTTGACGGCCATTGTCGCCATCGGCGGCCGCCCGTCCAAGCCCAGCGTCAAGCTCAGCTCCCAGCCGCCCTATCCGGAGGATGAGGTGCTGGCCCGGCTGCTGTTCAACCGGGGTGCCGGTCAGTTGTCGGCCCTGGAGGCGCTGCAACTGGCCCAGAGTGCCGCGCAACTGACCGGCCTGTTCGGCGGCGGGCCGGGGCTGGTGGATAATGTCAAACGCTCGCTCGGCGTCGACCGGCTGGAATTCCGGGGGTCCGAGAATGGCACCGGGGCCGGCACCGTCGCTGCCGGCCGCTATATCGGCGAGAATCTCTATGTCGGGGTGGAGCAGCAGTTGGGCACGGGCGAAAGCAAGGCCACGGTTGAATATGGCATCACCCAGCATATCAAGGCGCGTGGCGAACTGGGCACCGAAAGCAAGGTGGGCGTGCAGTTTGAATGGGATTACTGAACCGGTGCTGAGCCGGAAGGGGTAGGAGCGCCCCAAACGGCTGTACCGCCCCCGCTTTCTTGCTCCCCCGTCGCACCTGCAGGAATAAAGGGCGAGCCCTTCACTTGCGCCTGCCCGGCGCTTTCTCAGGACGGGGAACCGCCATGAGCGACATTATCCGCAATTATCTGGATGAGCTGGAGTCCAAGGCCATACGCTGGCGGATTTTCTGCCGCGATTATGCCAGCGCCTATCATCTGGCCCATGACCAGTATAAGGCAACCTGGGCAGCGCAGGAGAAGAGCGACAAGGAAAAGGCGGAGATGATCGTGCTCGCCTTGTCGGTCGCGTCCAGCACGGTGCTGATGGCGGCCTTTGCCACCAACTCCCTGCGCGTGCTGGCCAGCCGCGCCGCCCTGAATGTCATTTGCAACAATAACCTGAACCGCACCTTCAACGCGCTGCATCTGGTCAGCAACAACAAGGCGGCAATGTTCGCCCTGGGGGCCGTGATGGATGCGGCCGATGCCAGGGCGAAGAAATATATCGAGGAAAAGGCCGGCACGCTGACCCGTTCAGCCCCCACGCCTGCGGTCACCAATCCGGCCGTCCTGCAGAATGACCTGATCAATTATGTGGAGAGCAACCAGCTCTATGCCATGGAGGTGGCCTTTGCCATCCGCGACGACAAATCCCTGTCGGAAGCGGATCGCGCCATCCTGGTGGGCAGCCTGAAGAAGGCGCCCTTGTTCAAGCCGCCGGTGAACGAGATCAAACGGGAACGGCTGACCGACCATATCGAACTGTCGCTGCATATGTCGGCCATGCTGGATTCCGATTTTCTGGTTGATATCCCGATGCGGGAAGCCAGCCTGGGTGGGGGCATTGCCGCTGCCCTGGGGACCCGCGAACGACCGATCCAGCAATTGCCTTCCGCCCCGGATTATCCGCGCGGAGCCCCCACCCGCAGCTTCCTGGGGGGTGTCCATGCGCAGCAGATGATCCGGGTTGCCCGGCCGGGCGATGTGGTGCAGTCCAAGATTGATGAGCTGAACGGCCGCATCTTCAATGAGAAATTCTTCTCCGCCAATAGCTGGCAGGGCGGGCAGAACGGCCCGATGCCGGTGCTGCTGCGGGCGGAAACGACGCTCAACCGGCTGGCGGAGGCGTCGCGTCCGCTGCAACTTGATGCGGCACGGGTATGAATATGCGGGGGCAGGAGCTGTCACTATTGAAATGGTCCGGCCTGCTGCTGGTGCTGACGGCCCTGCTGTTGACCGGCTGCTCCCGGTCGGGGGAGGCCGGCAAGGCCGATGAAGCCATGCTGCGGATGGAGCATGTGGAGCCGTTTTACCGCTCCATCCCGCAGATACTGGATGCGGCCGGCGGGGTGGCCCGCAAGGATTTCGGGGCCGGTGTCGATGCTGACCTGGCCTTGCTGCGCCCGGTGATGGAGGCGGCTTTCAAGGTCGAGCCTATGCTGGCACGGGCGCGTCAGGATCTGAAGGCGGTGGAGATAGGCAATGCCGACCTGTCCGCTTTCCTGCTTGCCACCGATGCCTTCATGCAGGCCCAAGCTGCCATAGAGGCGGAAAACAAGACATCCCCCGACAAGGTGCGGCAAGCGGCCGCCGAAGCCTATGCGCAGCGGGCGGATAAGAACCGGATCGAGAATCTGGCCCGAAACATGGCCATTACCGACATTCAGGTCGAAGGTGCGCTGCTGGGGCGGCGGCTGCAGGAAGCTGCCGCTTTCCGCCACGTTGAAGAACCCGCCGCTTGGCAGCGATTGGATGATCAGGGCCTGGAAAACGACGCGACGAAATTCGTGCAACGGACAAGGGCGGAGGGGGACAGAGCCTATTCCCCCTTCCGTGATGATCTCCTGCGGGGTGTCGCCCAGGAAATGTTGATGATCGTGCTGCTCCGGCTCCCGGAACCGTCGCTGAAGGCTTTGGAGGATTTTTATAGCAGCGATGTCGGAAAGGCCAAACGCAAGGCCCTGGTTGCGGCGGTTGCTGCGCAGAGCGATGCGGATACCAAGGAAATGATGATCGAATATCTGCGGCAACTGCGCTGATCCGTTTCGCCGCAGCCACGATTCCGGGGAGTGGTTGCGGCACACATCGCCTTGCCGCCGCCGCAAAGCTGGTTCTATAGTCGTGCCGACTTTTTGGATCAGGAGACACCCCGACGTGCGCGGCCTTGACCTTTCCCCGCTCTCCCGCCGTTCCATGCTGGGCCTTGGTGCCGGTGCCGCCGTGCTGTCGGCCCTGCCGGCCTGGGCGCAGACGGCACCTGCCGCCCCCGCCCTTGATATCAAGGCGGCCACCTCGGAAATCGTCTATGGCGACCCCAAGGCCAAGGTGACGGTGGTGGAATATGCCTCGCTGGCCTGTTCCCACTGCGCCGATTTTGAAATCAACATGCTGCCCACCTTCAAGAAGGAATTCATCGATCCCGGTGAGGTGAAGCTGATCTTCCGGGACTTCCCGATGAATGCGCCGGGCCTGCGCGCCCATATGCTGATGCGCTGCGCCGGCGGGGCCAAGGGGCTGGCGCTGAAGACGGCGATCATGAAGTCGCAGCATAGCTGGCTGAACCAGGATTATCTGAAGCACCTGTCCCAGATCGCCCGGCTGTCGGGGATGAGCCAGGAACAGTTCGATGCCTGCACCAGCAACAAGCAGCTGGAAGATTTCCTGATCAAGAGCCAGTACACGGCCAGCCAGGAAAAGCAGATCAACTCCACCCCCACCTTCATCGTCGATGACAATTATGTCGTCATGGGCGCCAAGCTGGATGAGCTGACGGAAGCGGTGCAGAAGGCCGGGGCCAAGCGCAAGGCTTCTTAACAATTCCTCCGCCCGGCACTTGAGGGAATTGGCAAATACCAAGAGCCATGATTCATGGCTCTTGGTATGAGATAGATTGACGGGGGTGGTGCCCGCTGGCACCACCCCCGTTTGCGTTCCATCCCTTCCCGTTTTTGTGAATCCGACAGCCCGTGCAGTTCACCAAGCTTCGCCTTTCCGGCTTCAAATCCTTCGTTGACCAGACCGAACTGCTGATCGAGCCGGGCATGACCGGCGTGGTCGGCCCCAATGGCTGCGGCAAATCCAACCTGCTGGAAGCCCTGCGCTGGGCCATGGGGGAGACCTCGGCCAAGCGGATGCGCGGGGAGGATATGGATGACGTCATTTTCGGCGGCACGACCACGCGGCCGGCGCGCAATATCGCCGAAGTGACCATGGTGCTGGGCAATGATGGCCGCACCGCGCCACCGCCCTTCAACGAGTTTGACGAGCTGGAAATCACCCGCCGGCTGGAACGCGGGTCGGGGTCGGATTACCGCATCAATGGCAAGCTGGTGCGCGCCCGCGATGTGCAGATCCTGTTTGCCGACAATGCCTCAGGCGCCAACAGCCCGGCGCTGGTCAGCCAGGGCCGGGTGGGGGCGCTGATCAATGCCAAGCCGGCGGACCGCCGGCAATTGCTGGAAGAGGCGGCTGGCATCAGCGGCCTGCACGCAAGGCGGCACGAGGCGGAATTGCGCCTGCGCGCCGCGGAAACCAACCTGACCCGGCTGGATGATGTGCTGGGCACGCTGGATGCCCAACTGCAAACCCTGCGCAAACAGGCCAAACAGGCCGCCCGTTATCGCAATGTGCAGGAAAATATCCGCCAGACGGAGGCGCGCCTGCTGCATATCCGCTGGCAGGATGCCGAAGGGGCGCTGACCCGCGCCCGTTCCGGCCATGCCCGCGCGGATGAGGCGGTGCGACAGGCCATGCTGGCCGGCACGACCCTGGCTGAAAGCCGGGCCGCCATCGCTGCCACCCTGCCGCCCAAACGCCAGGCGGAGGCCGACGCCGCGTCAGCCCTGCAACGGCTGGTGCTGGCGCGCGAACAACTGGCGGCAGAGGAAGCGCGCGTTGCGGAGGCCCAATCTGCCACCCAGCGCCGGCTGGCCCAGATCGCGTCCGACCTGTCGCGCGAACGCGCACTCGCCACCGATGCCGACAATGCCCTGCTGCGCCTGCGCGAAGAACGCCAGCAATTGCTGGATGCCCAGGCCGAGGAGGCGCTGGACCAGGAGGAGGCGCAGGAGGCCCTGTTGACCGCCCGCGATGCGGTGGAACAGGCCGATCTGGCCCTGGCCGCCTTGCTGGAACAGGCCGGTGCCGAAGAAACGGCGCGCAATACCCAGTTGAGCCGCCTGCGGGACCAGCAGGCACGGCTGGCCACGCTGGACCGCCGGCTGGCCGAACAGCAGGCCCAGGCCGACCTTTTGCGCCAGGGGCTGGATGGCGGGCTGGAACTGGCCGCCGCCGAGGAGGCGCTGGCCCTGGCCGAGGAACGGCTGGAACTGGCGCGGGAAGAGGCGGAAAATGCCGAAGCCGCCAAGGGGGAGGCCGACCGCGCCCTGGAACGCGCACGGGCCGAGGCTGCCGGTGCCCAGGCGCGCAGCCGCGACGCGCTGACCCAGGCGGAATCCCGCTTCACCCGCATCAAGGCCGAATGCGACGGTCTGCGCGCCCTGCTGGGGCTGGACGAGGCTGACCTGTTCCCGCCGCTGATCGATGCGGTGACAGTGACCGCTGGTTATGAACAGGCGCTGGCGGCAGCACTGGGCGATGATCTGACGGCCCCGCTGGATGCCGCCGCCAATATCTATTGGCGCGATCTGCCGCCCTTGCCGGAAGGCACGGCCCTGCCGGACGGGCTGACCGCGCTGACCGCCTATGTGAAGGCCCCGGCGGCGCTGGGCCGCTGCCTGCCGCAGATCGGGGTGGCGAAGGATGCCGCCCAGGCTGCCGGCTTGTCGACCCGGCTGCTGCCCGGCCAGATGATCGTCACCCGCGATGGTGGGGCCTGGCGCTGGGACGGGTTGACCCGCAAGCCCGGTGCCCCCACCGCCGCCGCCATCCGCCTGACCCAGCGTAACCGCTTGGCCGAATTGGAAATGGAGCTGGATGCGGCGGAAGAGGTGCTAGCCACGGCGCGCGAGGCCCATGCCAGTGCCCGCGAACAGGCCGCCCGCCGGGAAGGGGAGGCACGGCAAGCCCAGGATCAGGCCGCCCAACGTGACCGGCAGGCGCGCGAGGCCGTGCGCGGTGGCTTCCGTGCCGTGGAACAGGCACGCGACGGGCTGGCCCGCCGCAAGGCCGATGCCGATGCCGCCGCTGCCAAGCTGGACGCCCTGCTGGGCAGCCTGACGGCGCTGCAAACCGACCGGGCGGAGGCCGCAACGGCGGAGGCGGAAGCGCAGGCGGCGCTGGATGCGCTGCCCGATGCCGCCATTGCCCGCAATGCCATCGCCCAATCCCGCGCCCGCCAAGCGGAACTGCGCGCCGCCCTGGCCAACCGGCAGACCCGCGCTGACCAGTTGCTGCGGGAGGCCGAACAGCGCCGCCGCCGCCTGTCGCTGCTGCAACAGGAAGAACAGGGCTGGGCCGCCCGCGTGGAGGGGGCGGCCAGCCGGTTGGCTGAGTTGGAACAACGCGCCGCCGAAGGGCGGGAGGAACTGGAAACCCTGGCCGAGCGCCCCCTGGCGATCCAGGAGGAGCGCCGCTTGCTGGCCGCACAAATCCAGACCGCCGAGCGCCATCGGGCCGAGGCACTGGCCGCCTTGCAGGCGGCTGAGGCGGAGCTGGCCGAGGCTGAACAGGCCCGCACCAAGGCGGAAACCGCCCTGGCCGACGCGCGTGAAGCCCGCGCCCATGCCGAAGCCGCCGTTTCACAGGCCCTGCAGCATATGCAAGCCCTGGCCGAACGCATTGCGGAAAAGCTGGATTGCGAGCCGCATCGGATCGCCGCTGCCACCGGCATTGATTTCGACGCTGATGACGAGCGGCCTGACCCGGCGGCCCTGGAACAACGCCTGTCGAAATTGCTGGAGGAGCGGGAGCGCATCGGCCCCGTCAACCTGCGCGCCGAGCAGGAGGTGGAGGAGATGGAAGCGCAGATCGGCACCATGACAGCGGAAAAGGAAGACCTGACCGCCGCCATCGCCCGCCTGCGCCAGGGCATCAATGGCCTGAACCGGGAGGCGCGGGAACGGCTGCTGGCCAGCTTTTCCAAGGTGGATGCGCATTTCCAGGATCTGTTCACCCGCCTGTTCGGCGGCGGCTCGGCACATCTGAAACTGACGGAAGCTGAAGACCCGCTGGATGCGGGGCTGGAAATCTATGCCAGCCCGCCGGGCAAGAAATTGCAGGTGCTGTCGCTGCTGTCGGGCGGGGAACAGGCGCTGACGGCCCTGGCCCTGCTGTTCGCCGTGTTCCTGTGCAACCCCGCCCCCATCTGCGTGCTGGATGAGGTGGACGCCCCCTTGGACGAGGCCAATGTCGGCCGGTTCTGCGACATGGTGGAAGAAATGGCCCGCAGCGGCGCCACGCGCTTCCTGATCGTCACCCATCACCGGCTGACCATGGCCCGCATGGACCGGCTGTTTGGCGTGACCATGATGGAGCGGGGCGTTTCCAAACTGGTATCGGTCGATCTGGCCCGCGCGGCGGAAATGGTGGAGAGCTGACGACAATTCCTTTTCGTCACATTGCAACGCCGCCTTGGCGATGCCATTTTGCCATGACAGGAAAACAGGTCGGTCAGCGTATCAGGAGAGGGATCAACCCTTTCCGGTCCGCCGACCGGACGGGGCGGCAGAAGCAGGGCCCGCTGATCGGGCCCGGGACGCATGTTGAGGAGTATGCACCATGGTTTCTCGTCTGAAGACGGGCGTGCGTTTGGCCGCGGGCGCGGCCGCGCTGCTGGGCCTTGCCGCCTGCGCCAACCCGCAGGCCGATCAGGCGCTTTACGCCCAGCAGGCCTTCGTCGGTATGCCCAAACAGACCCTGCTGTCCTGCGCCGGGGTGCCGACGCGGACAGCCACGGTCGATAATGTGGAATATTACACCTATACCAGCGAGCGGCTGGTGACCATTCCGGGCAGCCCGCGCTTCTCCGCTGCCTATGGCTATTACCGGCCCTGGTCGCCCTGGTATGGCTATGGCTGGGGGCCGGGCCCGTTCGATTATCCGGAGACGGAGACGCGCGACTGTCAGGCCACCTTCACGGTGAAGGATGGTGTGGTGCAGCGCATCGTCTATGGCGGCGCCAGCCAGGGGCCGAGCGCCCGGCTGGGTCAATGCTATCGCATTGTGGAAAACTGCCTGGCGCTGATCCCGCAGCAAGGCCAGTTGCAGCGCTGATTTTCCCGTTATTCCAACCCGCCTGAAGGTCAAGCTTCAGGCGGGTTGGAATAAGGTTACCGGCGGCCGGCGACGAAGGCCGACACTTTTTCCCGCAACTGACGAAAATTGCGGTCCAGATCGGCGGTCGCCATCAGCATGGTTTCAGAGCCCGCCCCGCTCTGCTGCGCCATCTCGCCTAGCTGTTCCACATTTTTGGCCAACTGGCTGACACCGGCGGCCACGCTGTCGGCGCGGCTGGCAATGTCGCGCGTGGTGGCACCCTGTTCTTCGGTGCTGGCGGCAATCGCACTGGAGATTTCGTTCATCTGGCCCAGCACCTTGGTGACGGTCCGGATGGCGTCCACACTCATCTGCGACTGGTTCTGGATGGCGGCAATCTGCTCGGCAATTTCCCCGGTGGCCCGGGCGGTCTGGGTTGCCAGGCTCTTCACCTCACCGGCCACCACGGCGAAGCCCTTGCCGGCCTCCCCGGCGCGGGCGGCTTCGATGGTGGCATTCAGGGCCAACAGGTTGGTCTGGCTGGCAATCTCATTGATCAGGTTGACCACGGTGCCGATCTGCCCGGCCATGTCGGCCAAACCTTGGATCAGTTCATTGGCGTGATGCGATTCCCCCTCCGCCGTGCGGGAGATGCCGGTTGCCTCTGCCACGCGGCGGTTGATCTCATCAATGGAAGCGGACAATTGGCCGGCGGCGGCGGCCACTTCCTGGGTGTCGGCGGAGACGCGCCGGGCGGCAGCATTGGCCGCGCCCATCTGGGCTTTGCTCTGTTCAGCCAGATCGGCATTCTGGGTGGCGGCATCCTGCAGGGCGGCCGAGGCGGTGGCGAAGCCATCCACCACAATGTTCACCTCATCTGCCAGCTTGCCGCTGCGTTCACGCGATTGCCAGAGGTCGGCAATGTCTTTCCAGTATACCAGGACATGGGTTTCCCCCTTGAACGGGAAGGGGATCAGGGTCACTTCCACCGGCAGCGGGCTGCCATCCAGCGCCCGGTGCATCCATTCGAATCGACGGAATCCATCGCGGATCGCCTCATGCAGGTAGGCGCCCGCCACCTCGGCGGAGACCCGCCCATCGGGCTGCCGTTCCGGGGACAAGGCGCCGGGCAGCACGCCGCGCAACTGTTTGGCATCCTTGGCCTTGATGAATTTCAGCGCGGCGTCGTTGGAAACGACGAAGCTGGTGGTGTTGGCTACCAGCATCGGGTCCGGTGACTTGTCAAAGGCAATGCGCCGGAAAGTCTCCATCAGCGCTTCATCATCGGTGATCACAGCGCTGGTCTGGGTTGCAGGGCTGATCCAGAGCCCCGCCAGAATGGCTGCCAACCCGATGAAGAGACCCAGCCAGAAGAGACCGCTGGTCAGGCTGCCCCCGCCCACCAGAAGGGCGATGGCCAAACCCGCGACCGCCACCCCGATCCGTAGCATTTTATCTTTTTGCATCAATTTCTTGCCCCATTTCGACGCCACTGTAAGGTAGCGCTATCTAGAGCAATTAAATTTATGTAATCGAACTATACTATTGCTCGGAATGCTGGTCGGCCCCCCATTTGTTGCGCAGCGACATGAAAAGGGAAGCCCAAGGCAATCTCACTGGGAGGGCAGATGTTTTCCCAGTGCCCAGCGCGACAAATACATAAACGGCGTGTCCAGTAAAGACAAGGCGACACGTAAACCATAGGTGCCCAGGATATAGGTGAAGAAAAGCGCCTCCCAGCCCACCGGCTCTGGCGCGAACACGACCCAGGCCAGCACGCTGAACATTACATTATCCACCAGCGATGACAGCATGGTGCTGCCATTATTGCGCAACCACAGGTGCCGGTCGCCGGTGGCCCCCCGGATGCGCTGATAGACCCAGACATCGAACAGCTGGCTGGTGAGATAGGCGGTCATGCCGGCGGCGAACAGGGCCGGGGCCGGTGTGAACAGGGCGGCGATATGGTCCTGCATCCCCAAAGCCCAGGCCATATCCGTACCGGCCTGTTCTGGCGTCATGGGTCGGAAGCCCAGCGTCAGCATCATCAGCAGGGTGAACAGCAGATAGGCGGCAAAGGACAGGAAAACGGCGCGGCGCGCAGCAGCGCGGCCGAAATGTTCGGTCAGGATATCGGTTGCCAGATAGGTGGAGCCGAACAGCACCGTGCCCATGGCCACGGGATGGTCATAGAAGCCGAACTGCACGGCCTTCAGCACCTCTACATTGGCGCCGATCACGGCAACGGCGATGTAGAGATAGAGCCCCGCCGCCCCGAACAGCCGCGCCATCAGCAGGATGGCACCGAAACAGAACAGCGCCTGAAACAGCAGCAGTGCTTCCGGTGGCACCTGATTAAGGAAAGCGATGAGATCGGTGGGCGAGAGCGACATGGCAGGCGAACCGGCAAGGGTGACTGATACCAAGGGGCATGGGACATGACCCTTGTGGCCGGCGACCGCCGGCCCGCCGCTCGTGCGGCGTAAGCCAAGCTGCCGGAGGCAGCGCCCGGCGCTTGAGGGGGCAGGTAAATACCAATACCCCAAACGGCAGCGGCCCCGCGAAACGCCCGGATGGGGTTTCGCGGGGCCGACAATACCGTCAGCAGCGAACTGGTACCGTCAGACGCCGAATCAGGCGGCGGTCTTGGCGGCCAGCGCCTTCTGGATCTGCTTCTTCACCTTGCGGGCATCAACGTCCAGCTTGGCGTCAGCGATATCCAGCAGGGCGGCGTCCAGGCCACCCTTGTGCTCGATCGTGCGGATGCCGTTGGTGGACAGACGCAGACGGACCATGCGGCCCAGCGCGTCGGACAGCAGGGAGGTTTCCTGCAGGTTCGGCAGGAAGCGCCGACGGGACTTGTTGTTGGCGTGGGAGACGTTGTTACCGGTCTGCACACCCTTGCCGGTCACGGCGCACTTGCGGGACATCGAAACACCTATCTTTAAGCTGCTGGCGGCCCGCGAGAGAGAACTACCGGGCGCACCGGACACGATAAAACCAATCCAGCCAGGGCTTCCCCTGGCCGATGAAGCCGCGTTGATAGACGACACCCGCCCCTGAGTCAAGCCTGCGGGCCGCCTTCATTGCTGCATAGCCGCTTTCAGCCCTGGCGGCCCGGCTCCCGCACCAGCAGCAGCAGGCCCAGCCCCAGTAAGAACAGCACCACCACCGTGCCCATGCCGGCCCGCCGGGTGGCGAACAGGCTGACGGCGAGCCCATAGAAAAGCGGCCCCAGCACGCCCACGGCCCGCCCGGTCAGGGCGTAAAGGCCGAAAAACTCCGTCTCCAGCCCGGCAGGGGCCAGCCGCGCCATCATGGATCGGGCGGCGGCCTGGGCGGGGCCGAAGAAACAGCCCAGCACCAGCCCCAGGAGCAGCAGCCATTGCTGATCAGGCGTGAAATCCAGCGGCAGGTTCAGCGCCGGCGCCCAGCCCCAGGCCGGCGTGCCGATGGCGATCAGCCCGGCACCAGAGAGAATCAGCCCGATGATGGAAATGATCAGCGTCGGCTTGGCGCCGATCCGGTCATCCAGCCAGGCGAATCCGATGGCGCCCAGCCCGGCGGAGACATTCAGCAGGATGGCGAACAGAATCAGCTGCGCTTCCGTCATGCCGAAAATGATCCCGGCATAGATGCCGCCGAAAGCGGTGATGGTGTTGATCCCGTCGCGCCACAGGGCCGATGCCACCAGAAAACGCAGCAGATTGCCGTGGCCGGGCAGGGCGCGCAGGGTGCGGCCCAGCGTGGCCAGCCCGTCGCGCACGATCTGCCCCAGCGGGGCGGCATTGCCCGGCCGGTCCGGCACCAGCAGGAACAGGGGCAGGGCAAACAGCCCATACCAGAGGGCGACCAGCACGGAGGTGGCGCGCACCGGGGCGGCATCCGCCTTGTCCAGCAGGCCGAACAGGGGCGTATCCGTCTGCAACAGCAGCAGCAGACAGCCCATCAGCGATAAAAGCCCGCCAATATAGCCGGTTCCCCAGCCCCAGCCGGAAACCCGGCCCAGATGGCTGGGCGGCGCGATGCCGGGCAGCAGCGCATTATAAAAGACATTGGCCAGCTCGAATGCCGTGCTGGCGACACCGACAATCACCAGGGCCAGCAGCACATAAGATGGGTCGGGCCGCACGAACCACAGCAGCGCGGCCCCCGCCACCGCAATGGCGGTGAAGCCGCCCAGCCAGGGCTTGATCCGCCCACCCTTGTCGGCGATGGCGCCCAGCAGTGGCGACAGCACGGCAATGGCCAGCCCGGAGAGGCCCAGCATGAAGGCCCAGTCGGCCGAAGCCGAATCGGGGTCGGCCGCCACACCCTTGGTGAAATAGACGCTGAAGACAAAGGTGCCGATCACCGTGTTAAAGGCCGACATGGCCCAGTCATAAAGGCACCAGCCGGCCACCGCCGCCTTGCGTCCCTTCAGCGTCTGTTCCAAATGGCATCCCCTTGGCGTCTTCATGGGCTGGATGAGCAGCCTGTCATGGTTGCCGGGGCCGGGCCAAGTGTCTTTGCCGTGACAGCGCCATAATGGT
The DNA here is from genome assembly GCF_027568365.1 of Niveispirillum sp. BGYR6. Lineage (NCBI taxonomy): Bacteria > Pseudomonadati > Pseudomonadota > Alphaproteobacteria > Rhodospirillales > Azospirillaceae > Niveispirillum > Niveispirillum sp. BGYR6. Next base: position 102,421 of record NZ_JANLNL010000009.1, read on the forward strand.
CTTTTTACTGGGAACATGATTTGGTCAGAGGCTGTAAAATGGACCGCCCTTCCACCAGGATGCCGCCATGGGGCTGATCGCCCGTTCCACCGTCCGCCATCCCGGCGCTGCCTTGGGGTTGGCCCTGCTGTCGCTGTTGCCCTGGCAAACGGCACCGGCGGCCCTGCGTGCCTATCGGCTGGGGGCGGAGAATACGCGCGTCGGCTTCAGCGTGCGCTATCTGGCGGTGGCCAAGGCAGAAGGGCGCTTTCCGGCCGTACAGGGCGATGTGACCTTTGATCCTGACAGCGGGCAGGTGGCCGATATCGATGTCACCATCGGCACCGACAGCGTGGATACCGGCCAGCCGGCGCGTGACGCAAGGCTGCGCGGGGAAGGGTTCTTCTGGACCGAACGCTACCCGACCATGCATTTCAAGGGCTTGAGTGTGGAGCGCACCGGCCCCGTCAGCGGCATCATCCGGGGGGAACTGACCCTGCGCGGGGTGACGCGGCCGCTGGTGCTGGATGTGGCCATCACTCCAGATCAGGATGGTGCGCCCGGCCGGCTGTTCATCACCGCCAAGGGGGCTCTGGACCGGCGGGATTACGGCATGGTGGATGGGGTGGCCGGGTTGTTCATCGCCAATAAGGTGGCATTGCGGATTGATGCGACCGGTTTGATACCGGAACCCGCGCCACCTTGATCGGGCCATGCCGCCAAGCCATTTGCACCCTGGCGCCGGGGTAGCGTATTTAGGGTACTGTTCTTCAGCTTTCGGGTGATCACCATGTGCGGCATCGCTGGCCTTCTCTCCGGTCGTTCCTGGCATCAGGCAGGAGATGCCTCCTGGGTGGATGGCATCGCGGCCAACCTGCTGGCAGCCAGGGCAACGGACCTGGACGCCATTGATGCAGCGCTGGATGCGCTGCATGACCGTTTCAACGACCTGATGGCCTTCGCCACCCATATGGCCCTGGTGGAACAGCCAGCATTGCGCGCCCATGTGGAACGGGCGGCCGCCTATGTCGCTTCCCTGGAAGCGACCTTGAAGACGGGGGCCAACGCGCGTGACCCGCGGGTGGAGCGCACGGCCGAACGCTTGCGCGATTATGGCTGGCAGCTGACGCATGAGGTGCTGGCCAATATCGACCGCACCCTGTCGCTGCTGGCCGGCGTGGCCCAGCCGCTGCGCGCCCAGCATTTCACCGCCTGGACCGTGGAACAGGTGATCGAGAATCTGGACCGGCTGGAGGTGCGGGGCCGCGACAGTGCCGGCATTTCCGTGCAGCTTTCCATTCCTGGCCCCCTGGCTGATGCCGAACTGGCCGCATGGCGCCGACAGGCCGCAGCATTGGGGCGGGACGGCTATGATACCGATGGGGCCTTCGTCACCCACGCGCTCGCCGATGGCGGGGCGACGGTGCGCTTCTCCTATAAGGTGGCGCAGCTGATCGGCAAGCTGGGCGATAATGGCGCCACGCTGCGGGCCAAGCTGCGCGCCGATGCGCTGTTCTGGCAGATGGCGGCCAGGGCGGAACAGGTGGGCATCATCGCCCATACGCGCTGGGCCTCCCACGGGGCGATCAACCTGCCCAATTGCCACCCACAGGGCGGTGCCCTGGCGGGGGATGAAGGGCCGGTATTGCCGGTGGATGCGGATGTCGTTTCCGTGCTGAACGGCGATATCGACAATTACCAGGGTCTGCGTGAAGGGTTGGTACACGCCGCCGGTCTGGCCATTCCGCCCGCCGTCACCACCGATGCCAAGATCATCCCCGTCACCTTCCGGCTGACGGCGGGCAATGGCAATGGCGACCGTTTCCTGGCGGCCCTGCGCCGCTTTGAAGGGTCCGTTGCCATCGGCCTGCTGCACCCGACGGACCCGGACCGGCTCTATCTGGGCCAGAAGGGCAGCGGACAGGCCCTGTTCGTAGCAGAGGTGGCGGATGGCCTGATCCTGTCGTCGGAAAATTATGGGCTGGCTCCGCGCGCCCGCGCCTCCATCGCGCTGGCCAAGGTGGAAAAGGGCGGGCTGGCCGTCACGCTGTCCACCGCGGCGGGGGAACCGGCGCTGGCCGCCCGCACCATCGATGATGGCCAGCCCACCGCCCTGAAAGCCGACCCGATCGAGATTTTCAGCCGCGATATTTTCCGCGGCGATTTCGACCATTTCTTTGAAAAAGAGGTCCACGAAGCCGCCGGCAGCGTGCGCAAGACCCTGGTGGGGCGTTACAGCCGTGCCGGGCGGCAGGCCAGCTTCGATCTGGGGGAAGATGGCATCTGGGCCAGCCTGCGCCGCCGCCTGACCGATCCGGCCAAGCCCGCCATCCGCCGCATCTTCGTCACCGGCCAGGGCACGGCGGCCATTGCCGGCATGGGCGTGGCGCATCTGCTGCGCCAGGCGCTGGTCGGCAGCGCCATCCATGTGGAGGCGGCCAAGGCGTCGGAACTGTCATCCGATCTGGATGGGGTGGTGCTGGATGATACGCTGGTGATCGCCATCAGCCAGTCGGGCACCACCACCGACACCAACCGCACGGTCGATCTGGCGCGCGCGGCGGGGGCGTGGATTCACGCCATCGTCAACCGCCGCAACAGCACCCTGGTACGCAAGGCCGACAGCCACCTGTTCACCAGCGACGGGCGCGACATTGAAATGGCCGTGGCCAGCACCAAGGCCTTCTATTCGCAGGTGACGGCGGGCAAGCTGACGGCACTCTGCATCGCCGATGCGCTGGGCACCCTGGGCCCGGTGCAGATCCATGATGAGCTGGTGGCGCTGGAAGGGCTGCCCGCCCGCATCCAGGAAGTGCTGGATGAGGAGGCGGCGATTGCCGCCGTGGCGGAACAATACGCCCCCTATAATCGCTATTGGGCGGTGGTGGGCAATGGCGCCAACAAGGTGGCGGCGGAGGAAATCCGCATCAAGCTGTCGGAGCTTTGCTACAAATCCATCCCGGTCGATTATACCGAGGACAAGAAACATATCGATCTGTCGACCGAGCCGCTGACCCTGGTGATCGCCAATGACCTGCCGCCGCTGCTGGCGCAGGACACGGCCAAGGAAGTGGCGATTTTCAAGGCCCATGCCGGCAAGCCCCTGGTGGTGGCCGCCAAGGGCGAAACCTGTTTCGATCCTTACGCGGAGGCGGTGATCCGCGTGCCGTCCGCCGGGGCCGGGCTGGATTTCGTGCTGGCCACAGTGGCCGGGCATCTCTGGGGTTTCCATGCCGCCCGCGCCATTGACCGCCGGTCCCAGGGCTTCCGGGAGCTGGGTGCGGCGCTGGAGCAGGCTTTGGTGGAAAAGGACAGGCCCATCGGCCCGCTGCTGGATGCGGTGGCGCTGGAAATGCGCCGCATTGCCGATGGCGAACAGGATGCCGCCTTGCCGCCGCGCGCCGTGGCGCAACTGGCGGCCTTTGGGGCCGATCTGGCCGGCATCGGTACGGACCCCGCCCGCCGCGCCGCCGTGCTGACGGCCGGCGAAGCGGTGCTGCGGACCTTGTTTGAGGAAACCAGCCGCCCCATCGACACCATCCGCCATCAGGCCAAGACCGTGACCGTGGGCATTTCCCGCCCGACACGGGAAGTGTCACCCGCCATCCTGGCCACGCTGGCGGAGCTGGGTGTGGCGCCGGAATCGCTGGCCGAGGCCGACCGCCAGACCCTGACCGCCTATTCCGCCGTGCTGACGGGGGTGACGGGCGGGCTGCTTTACCGCTTGGCGGGGGATGGTAAGGAGGGGCCGAAGCTGCTGGCCGATACCCGCGTCGGCCGTTCGGCCGGGCAGACATCCGGCTATGATGGCGGCCGGGTGGCGGCAGGCAGCAAGCGCAAGGCCCTGCGCCTGGGCCGCACCGTGTTTTCCGCCGGCACGGGGGAGGCGGAGAATCTGTTGCTGGTGCCCTTCTTCACTGGGGCCGACTGGCGGCTGGCCGGGCTGGCCCTGCTGCATACCGATCTGGTTGCCCAGGCCAGCCTGCAGCAGAAGACGGCCCTGCTGAAGGAACTGCATCTTTATGAAGATCTGTTCGACGCCTATCACGAGCTGGTGCATGGGGAGGCGTGTGATTTCGCCGCTTTCATCGCCCGGACATCCCCGCGCGACCTGCTGTTCCGCCCGGCGGCCGATCTGGTGCGGGCGGGCTGAACGGGCTTTCCTGTTCGTGTAATGTTCTGATAGAATGGCGGCGTCACCAACCATGGGATCGACGCCGCCATGAGCCTCCATGCCACCGGTACTTTCGACGTCAAGATGACGCCCGAGAGCGAACCCGATGCGGCCGACGGCACCAGCCTGGGCCAGATGCTGCTGAACAAGCGCTTTCATGGCCCCCTGGATGCCACCGGCCAGGGCCGGATGCTGACCGCGCATACGGGGGTGGAAGGATCGGCGGTCTATGTGGCACTGGAACGGGTGAGTGGCACGCTGAACGGGCGTACCGGCAGCTTTGTGCTGCGTCATCTGGGCACCATGGATCGCGGCCACCCGCATCTGTCCATCTCCGTCGTGCCGGACAGCGGTTCCGGCGGGCTGGCTGGCATTTCCGGGGAGATGGCCATTAAGGTGGCCGACGGAAACCATTATTACGACTTCACCTATGATCTGCCGGGGGAATGAGGGGGGGATTTTTCCATGTGGTTCCCCTGTGTTCACCCGTTACTCGTCACTCTCTCCCGTCACCCCGGCGTAGGCCGGGGTCCAGGGGTCACAGGCGCTTCGCTCTACGAAACTGGACCCCGGCCTTCGCCGGGGTGACGGTAATGGGCGGTTGAGTAGCTTTGCGCCTGAATCGGTTACGGCTCAACAAACCGAGTCCCTCGCCCCCCCAAATAATCCCCCCTTGCCAGTCCCCCGGCGCTGAACGATGGTGAGCGCCGATATCACCCTAGTCAGGTTGCCCTTTGGTTCGCCGCACCCGCCCCGTTCCCAGCCCTGCCAAGGCCCCGCGCAAGCGCGCGGGGGCGCTGCCGGCTGACGGGTCGGCGCTGCTGCTGGCCGCCGCCGCTGCCCTGGCCGCACAGCAGCGCCGGCATGTGGCGGCCATTGCCGGGCTGGTGGTGCAATCCTATTGGGCCGCCCTGGAAACCGGCCTGCCCATTGCATCGCCGCCGCCGGAACTGCCGGCCCGGCTGCCGGTTGGGTTAGACGAGGCGATGCGGGAACAGGCAACCCGCTGGGGGGCCGATCTGGCACCGCTGCCGGTGCCGCTGGTCTGTGAGAAGCTGGGCAATCTTTATGCCGGTCTGCTGTCGGCGGAACATCGCGCCCGCCATGGCGTGTTCTACACCCCCGCCTCGCTCGCCTCCTGTCTGGCCGATCAGGCGGAAGGGGCGGGGCTGGATTGGGTGTCGGCGCGGGTGCTGGACCCGGCATCGGGCTGCGGTGCCTTTCTGGTGGCCTGTGGCCTGCGCATGGCGGGTGCCTTGCGCAATGTCGAACCGGCTCTGGCCGCCCGCGCGATTGCCACCCGGCTGCGCGGCTGGGAACTGGACCCGGTGGCAGCCTGGATTTCCGTGGTGATGCTGGAGGCGGCCTTGCTGCCGCTGCTGCAGGGCACCGGCCAGCGACTGGGCGATTGCGTGCAGGCCGGCGACAGCCTGGAGCGGGGGGAGGAGCCCTGCTTCGATCTGGTGATCGGCAACCCGCCCTATGGCCGGCAGGTGCTGCCCAAGCCGGTGCGCGCCCGATTCGCCCGCAGCCTGTTCGGCCATGCCAATCTTTATGGCGTGTTCATGGATCTGGCGGTACGGCTGGCCCGGCCCGGCGGGCTGGTCTGTTTCCTGACCCCCAGTTCGTTTTTGGGCGGTGATTATTTCAAGCATCTGCGCCGCACCCTGGCCGAGGAAGCGCCCCCCCTGCGGTTGGATTTCGTCGAACAGCGCAAGGGCGTGTTCGACAATGTGCTGCAGGAAACCGTGCTGGCAACCTATCGCCGGGCCGGTGGCGGTGTGCGGCGACCGCGCCGTGCGGAGGTGCGGATGATCCAGATCGCCCAGGGCGGCGGCATCGGCCTCTGCCCCGCCGGCCATTTTACCCTGCCGGCGGATGTGACGGCCCCCTGGATTTTACCCCGGCACGCGGGGGAGGCGGACTTGGCGGCCAGCCTGCGCGCCCTGTCGCACCGGCTGGCCGATTGGGGCTATGGCGTTTCCACCGGCCCACTGGTCTGGAACCGGCACAAGCCGCAGATTGGCGACGCCAAGGCCAAGGGTGCCATTCCCCTGGTCTGGGCGGAAAGCATCACGCCCGATGGGCGCTTTGCCTATCGCTGCCAGAAGGCCAATCACAAGCCCTGGTTCATCCCAGGTGCCGGTGATGATTGGTTGGTGATCCGCCGCCCTTGCGTGCTGTTACAGCGGACCACGGCCAAGGAACAGGCCCGCCGGCTGATCGCCGCCGAAATGCCGGCCAGCTTCATCACCCCGCATGGCGGGGTGACGGTGGAAAACCACGTCAATATGCTGGTGCCGCGCGTGGCCCGCCCGCCCGTATCGCCCGCCGTGCTGGCGGCCTTTCTGAACAGCAGGGCGGCTGATCGGGCCTTCCGCTGCCTGTCCGGCTCTGTCGCGGTGTCGGCGTTTGAGTTGCAGGCCATGCCGCTGCCCGATCCCAAGGCCCTGGCCCCGCTGGCCCGGCTGGTGGCGCAGGGGGCGACGCGGGACGCATTGGATGCCGCCTGTGATGCGCTGTATGGCCTGTGACCATGGGTCTGCCGCCGCTGCTGGACCGGGCGGAAATCGCCCGCCGCCTGAAACGGATCTTTCCGGAAGGCACGCCGGAGCGCGATAAATGCGTGCGCGACGCCGCCGCCGCCACGGTGGGGGCCTTCCTGTATATTGGTGCGGTGGAGGGGGCGGATATCTGGGGCAACCCGGTGCATGTGGTGCGCATGGGCGAAACAAGGCTGCTGTTCGCCGCCGATGAGGAGGCCCGCGCCGCCTATGCCAAGGCGGCCACCGCCATGGGCAATCGCTGGTATCAGGATAACAGCCGCGAACAGGTGCGGGACGAGGTGATACGCCAGGGCTTGATCCCCAATGGCGCCATCATTGAACGGCCCGGTGTCCCCACCACCTCTTCCAAGCCGCGCTATGCCCTGGCGGCGCGCTTTGCCGCCTTGTTCAATCCCGGCCTGACGGGGGAGTCGCTGGAGGCGGCGGCGGCGGCCTGGGCCACGGCCACGCTGAACGCCGCCGCGCGGGCCCGCATCAATTCCCTGCGCGTCAGCACCGAAAGCGATGCCGAGGATGTGCTGGTGCGCTTTCCCAACCGGGAGACGCGGTTGCTGGCCCCCGGCCCCAGTTCGCTGATCGCCAAGGCGGTGGTGGAGGAATTCGCCCCCCGCTTCCTGGCTGACCCGGTGGTGCTGTGGTTGAGCGAGAGTGCCGCCAAGGTGGCCGCGCGGGATGAGGGCTGGATCAAGCGGCTGGGCCTGCACATCACACCTGACCGCACCTTGCCCGACATCATCCTGCTGGATCGCGGCCACAGCGCCGATGATCTGATGCTGGTCTTTGTCGAGGTGGTGGCCACCGATGGGCCGGTGACGGAACAGCGCGCCCAGGCCTTTCTGGAGATCGCGCGTGAGGGCGGGTTCGGGCCCGCCCATGTCGCCTGCGTCACCGCCTTTCTCGACCGCTCCCGCGCCGAGGTGAAGAAGGCGCTGCCATCGCTGGGCTGGGGCAGTCAGGTCTGGTTCGCGTCGGAACCCGAGCGGCTGATGCGGCTGGACCCGGCACCCACCCGGCTGCGGGGCCTATCCGCACCCTGATCCGCACCCCGTGAACCTTTTGCCCAGCGCCGCGACTACCAAGTCAGAGAAGGGGAGGGGTGATGGCACAGGATGAACAGGATGACAGGGCCGATCTGTTGCTGGTGCTGCGGTGCCAGTTGGGGGAGGCGGCGGCCTTTGACGGGCTGGCCCGCCGCTGGGCCCAGCCACTCCAACGCTATCTGACAAGCTGGACAAGTGATGGCGATGCGCTGGGGGATCTGGCCCAGGATGTCTGGCTGCGGGTCTTGCGCGGTCTGCCCGGTCTGCGGCAGCCGGACAGGTTCCGGTCCTGGCTGTTCGGCATCGCCCACCGCACGGCGATGGACCGGTTCCGGCTGCTCTATCGTGAACCGGTATCGATACCGGAAGAGGCAGCGGATCAGATCGCCGGCGATGATACGGGGGCGGATACCGCCGACCGCGAACTGTTGTTGGCGGCACTGGATCGCGCGCTGAACCGGCTGGGGCCGGTGGAACGCCAGACGCTGACGCTTTTCTATCTGGAAGATATTCCCCTTAACGAGGTTGCCCGCATCACCGGCGTGCCTGCCGGCACGGTGAAGTCACGCCTGTCGCGGGGCCGCGCGCAATTGCGCGCCATCATGAAGGAGCCGGAAGCATGACAAGGGCAGACAGCGCAACGATTGAAGACCGCCTGATTTCCCAGGGCCGTGCCATGCTCAGCGGGCCGGGGCGCTGGGGGCATGTGGCCCTGTTGGCCGCAGCATTGGCCATGGCGGCCACACTGGGCAGCCTGCTGGCCACGGAATCGGGCCTGCCCCCGCGTACCATCACCGCCCTTTCGGTGATGCTGGCCATGGCGCTGGCCTGGGTTGCCTATGCCGTGTGGGTGCTGGCGCAGCGCCGTCCGCTTTTCGGCCGGCACCGGGTGGTGGCCAGTGCCATGGGAAGCGGCTTTGCCGGACTTTATACCGCTGGTGCCGTCACCCTCTGGCTGGGGGCCGATATGCCGGGGGCGGGGCCGGCGGCCGGGCTTGGGGTGGTGATGCTCGCCGGGGGCGTACTGCTGCTGATCCGGGCACGCCGGCAGGTGCAGGCCTTGCAGGCATGGCGCCGCCGGTTGGAAGGCGGGGCCTGATCGTCCTTAAAAATGATCCCCGCACGACTGCCAAGGCAGCCGTGCGGGGAAGCACATCATCAGAACCCGGCCGGGGCGGCGATGCCGCTGGCGGCCAACTCGGCCTTGATGAAGTTCTTCAACCGCTCCAGCCCTTCAGCGCTGAAGGCCTCGGCACGGGCAACCAGCACGTCCTGGGTGTTGGAGGCGCGCAGCAGCCACCAGCCATCCTTGGTCTTCACGCGCACGCCGTCGATATCATTGACCTCGTCGCCGCTGGCGGCAGCGGCCGCCTTGACGCGGTTCTTGATCTCTTCGACGGAGGCGAACTTGCGCTCTTCCGACACCTGGAAGCGGACTTCCGGGGTATTCAGCACTTCCGGCAGCTCGTCGCGCAGGGCGGACAGGGTGCCCTCCCGGCTGACCTGGCCGATCAGGCGCACGCCGCAGTAGGGCGCATCATCATAGCCGTAATATTTATCGGCAAAGAAGATGTGGCCCGACATTTCGCCGGCCAGCGGGCTGTTGGTTTCGGCCATCTTGGCCTTCAGCAGCGAATGACCCGTCTTCCACATCAGCGGCGTGCCGCCGCACTTGGCGATCTGGTCGAACAGGGTCTGGCTGGCCTTCACATCAGCGATGATGGTGGCACCGGGATGGCTGCGCAGCACATCCTTGGCATAGATGGCGACCAGCTGGTCGCCCCAGACGATACGGCCCTTTTCATCCACCGCCCCGATACGGTCAGCGTCACCGTCAAAGGCAATGCCCAGATCAGCACCCAGCTCCTTCACCTTGTGGATAATATCCTCAAGGTTTTCCGGGATGGTCGGGTCCGGGTGGTGGTTGGGGAAATCACCATCGATATCATCGAACAGCAGCGTGTGCTTGCCCGGCAGCTTGGCGACCAGACGGCGCAGAATCTCGCCCGCCGCGCCATTGCCATTGTCCCAGACGACGTTCAGGTCACGCACACCATCATAATCCTGCAGCAGACGCTCAACATAGGCGTCCTGGATGTCGATGGTCTCCTCCGAGCCCTCGCCGGTGGCGAAGTCACCGGCCGCCGCGATGGTGCCGATCTCCTGGATCTGGGCGCCATAGACGGGGGCCTTGCCCATCATCATCTTGAAGCCGTTATAATCCGGCGGATTATGCGAGCCGGTGATCATCAGCCCGGCATCCAGCTTCAGATGGCGCACGGTGAAATACAGCATGGGCGTCGGGCCCAGGCCGATGCGCACGACATGCAGGCCGGTGGATTTCAGCCCTTCCACCACAGCCTGTTCCAGTTCCGGGGAGGAATGGCGGCCATCATAACCGATGGCCACCTTGGTGCCGCCCTGGCGGACAACCTGGGTGCCGAACCCGCGCCCGATGGCGCGGGCGTCGTCGGCATTCACCGTCTTGCCGATGATGCCGCGGATATCATATTCGCGCAGCACCGTGGGGTGGAACTGATGCGCCAGGGTCATGGTTACGTCACCTAGGATCTGGTGGTTGTTCGGTTGATATTTATAGAGGCACAGGTTGACTGCTTTATGGCAGGTTTAACCGGAGCCTTGATGTCAATGGTCGCGGTTCGGCCGTTTCAGCCGCCCCGGACGCCCAACGCAAGAATAAGCGAAACCGAGCATTTCCGCATCTTCCGGGTTGAAGATGTTGCGCAGGTCCACCAGCACAGGCTGGGCCATCTGCTTGGCGACCCGGCCCAGATTGATCATGCGGAATTCATTCCACTCTGTCAGAACAACGGCGCAATCCGCCTGTTCCAGCGCGCCATAGGCATCATCTGCCCAGATCACGCCGGGCAGCAGCTTTTCCGCCTCGTGCCGGCCGGCGGGATCAAAGGCGGATACCGTGGCACCGGCCGCCTGCAGGGCGGGGATGATATCCAGCGCCGGGGCATCGCGCATATCGTCCGTGTTGGGCTTGAAGGTCACGCCCAGGATACCGACGCGCTTGCCCTCAACCGACCCGCCGCAGGCGGTGATGATGCGCTCTGCCATCGCCTTCTTGCGCTTATCGTTGATATCCACCACGGTTTCGATGATGCGCAGCGGGCTGCCATAATCCTGCGCGGTGGTCACCAGCGCCAGCGTGTCCTTGGGGAAGCACGACCCGCCATAGCCGGGGCCGGGATGCAGGAACTTCTTGCCGATGCGGTTATCCAGGCCGATGCCCTTGGCCACATCATGCACGTCCGCCCCCACCTTCTCGCACAGGTCGGCGATTTCATTGATGAAGGTGATCTTGGCGGCCAGGAAGGTGTTGGCGGCGTATTTGATCAGTTCCGATGTCTCCAGACTGGTGAAGACCATCGGGGTTTCGATCAGGAACAGCGGGCGGTACAGCGCCCGCATCACCTGCCGGGCCCGGTCGCTGTCGGTGCCGATGACCACGCGGTCGGGCCGCATGAAATCCTCAATCGCCGAGCCTTCGCGCAGGAATTCCGGGTTCGATGCCACATCGAAATCGGCTTCCGGCCGGGTCTTGCGGATGATGCGCGCCACTTCCCGGCCGGTGCCGACGGGCACCGTGCTCTTGGTGACGATCACCGTATAATCGTCAGGGTCCAGCGACTGGGCGATTTCCGCCGCCGCCGCATAGACATAGGAGAGATCGGCATGGCCATCGCCGCGGCGTGACGGGGTGCCGACGGCAATGAACACGGCGTCGGCCCCGGCCACGGCACTGGGCAGATCGGTGGTGAAGGAAAGCCGGCCCGCCTTGGCATTCTTCTCCACCAGGGCTTCCAGCCCCGGTTCGTAGATGGGGATTTCCCCCCGGCGCAGCCGCTCGATCTTGCCCTCATCCTTGTCGACGCAGATGGTCTCCACGCCGAATTCAGAGAAGCAAGCCCCCGAAACCAGCCCGACATAGCCGGTCCCAATCACCGCAATGCGCATTCAATCCCCCGTCCAGCCGGGCTAAATCCATACCATGCACTGAAAAGCAGAGGCGGCGGCCGGCATCCCCTGCCGGACCAGCCGCCCTTCATGCCGATCAGAGCATGTCCTTCAATGCCGCGCGCACCTTGGCGGACATGTCCGGCCGTTCCAGCGCATAGGCCACATTGGCCAGCACGAAGCCCAGCTTGTCACCGCAATCGAAGCGACGGCCTTCGAACTTGAAGCCATGGAAAGGCTGCTTGCCGATCAGCTTGGCCATGGCGTCGGTCAACTGGATTTCGCCGCCGGCCCCTTTTTCGAACACGGAGAGATGCTGGAACACCTCCGGCTGCAGAATATAGCGGCCCTGGATGGACAGGTTGGACGGGGCTGCGGCCGGTTCCGGCTTTTCCACCAGCCCCTTGACGGCGACCAGCTGGCCATCTTCCCCGGCGATATCCAGGATGCCGTATTTGTTGGTCTGCTCCCGCGGCACCTCGAAGACGGACAGCATGTTGCCGCCCACCTTATCATAGGCATCCATCATCTGAGCCAGACAGGGGCGGTCGCCCAGCACCTGCTCGTCGGGCAGCAGCACGGCGAACGGCTCATTGCCGACAAATTCACGCGCACACCAGACGGCATGGCCCAGGCCCAGCGGTTCGGCCTGACGGACATAGGAGAGGAAGCCGGACTGGATCTGGATGGCTTCCACGATCTTCAGCAGATCATCCTTGCCCCGGCGGCGCAGGGTTTCGTTCAGTTCGTAATTCAGGTCGAAATGATCTTCCAGCGGGCTTTTCCCCCGGCTGGTGACGAAGCAGAACTGTTCAATTCCCGCAGCCTTCGCCTCATCAACCGCGTGCTGGATCAGCGGGCGGTCGGCGAGTGGCAGCATTTCCTTCGGGATGGCCTTGGTGGCCGGAAGGAAGCGGGTACCCAGACCCGCAACAGGAAATACAGCCTTGCGCACTTTTTGGGGCATCTCGGTCCCTGCTGAAAAAGCCAATGAAGATTACGGGCGGGCGGATCAATCCGCCTCGCCCTGTTGTGCCACGCGCCGCCGACGCCCGCAACATGCCCGCAGAAGTGGCGTGTCGAAACAGGGGGGACGGAACCGGCCGCCTTGTTCAACGTTACAGCCGTCCGTCTGTTCCGCCCATTGATCTTTGTCAGATCGGTGTGGAATTTGGTTGCAGCTGGACGGATGGGGCGGCCAAGGCCATTTGCCATCGGGGTTGAACATGCTAATCATGAAATGAATGGGATTTCTGCTGACTTCGTGTCAAACGCCCACAGTTGTGACAGACAGCCGTGGTATTTTGATTTATTAAGGGAATGATCCTGTTGATTTGGCGTGCCGCCGGCTCTGCATACCGTGGCGGTACCATCGGGTGACAACAGGAGAAAGCCCATGACCCCGGTATTGGGATTGACGATGAATATCCTGATTGGCGACGATCATCTTCTGTTTCGTGAAGGCCTCTGCCGCCTGCTGCAGCAGCTGGATGAGAAGGCCACCTTCGTGGAGGCCGGCACCTTTGACGCTGTGCTGGAACTGGCGAAGGGCGATCAGGAATTCGACCTGATCCTGATGGATCTGCAGATGCCGGGTTTTCCCGGTTTTTCCGGCGTACAGGAAGTGTGCGAGAATCAAGCCGGCACGCCGGTGGTGATTGTCTCTGCCTCCGAATCGCAAGCCGATGTGCGCGCGGCGCTGGATGCCGGTGCTTCCGGCTATATCCCCAAAAGCTCCAGTGTGAAAATCATGCTGAGTGCGCTGAACCTCGTCTTCTCCGGGGGCATCTATGTGCCGCCGGCGGCCCTGCTGGGCGATGGGGCCGGGGTGGGGGGCTCGGTTCAGGTGGCTTCCGCGTCCGGTGGTGGTGCTGTCGGCAACGCGTCCGGGTCGCCGGCGCTTACCCAGCGTCAGCGCGATGTGTTGCGCTGCCTGCGCGAAGGCAAGTCCAACAAGCAGATCGCTTATGAGCTGGGCCTGTCCGAAGGCACGGTGAAGATCCATGTCACGGCGGTGATGCGGTCGCTGGGGGTGCGTAACCGCACCCAGGCGGTGATCGCCTCTGCCGATATCCTGCCCTGAGGCATAAGGGCGCCTTTCCGCGCGATATCTTGATTATGAGCATTGATGATGTGACGGCCCCGACGGCAACGCCGCTCGGGGCCACCGCCTATCTGGCGGTCGAAGAATTCCTGGAACCGCTGCTGGCGGAACTGGGGGAGGTACAGTCGGTGCATGGGCGGCTGGTGCTGGCCGATGGGCCGCCCCGCCCCGCCGCCTGGGCGCAGAATATCTGGTACGATCCGGTGCTGATCCCCATCAGCTCCATCAAGCAGGGGGCCAAGGCTCTGCGCGCCATCCAGCGCAACTGGGCGCTCTATGGTTTTCAGCATCACCGCCGGGCCCAGCTGATCCAGGACAATCTCCCCCATGTCTCGGCCAAGCCGCTGAATTTCTTCACGGCCCCGCCCACGGCCCCGCTGGGGTCCTGGACGCTGCTGAACGAGAACACGATCCTGGCCGCCGCCCATTGTTCCAGCCCCTTCCGCAATGGCGAGATTGAGTTCATTGAGGATAAGGCGACACCGCCCAACCGCGCCTATCTGAAACTGTGGGAGGCCTTCACCCGCATCGGCCATACGCCCAAGCCGGGGGAAATCTGCCTGGATCTGGGCGCCTGCCCCGGCGGCTGGACCTGGGTAATGCAGACCTGCGGGGCCAGCGTGATCGCCATCGACAAGGCGCCGCTGGACCCACGCATTGCCCGCCTGCCCGGCGTGACCGAACGGCGGGAAAGCGCCTTCGGCCTGAAGCCCAGCGATATCGGGCCGGTGGATTGGCTGTGCTGTGACGTGATCTGCTATCCGTCCAAGCTGCTGCGCATGGTGCAGGGCTGGCTGGAGTCCGGGCTGGTGAAGAATTTCATCTGTACCCTGAAGTTCCAGGGAGAGACAGACCACGAAACCGCCCGTGCCTTCGCCGCCATCCCGGGCAGCCAGCTGGTGCATCTGTGCCAGAACAAGCACGAGCTGACCTGGATCAGGCTGGACCCTGAGCGGGGCGGGTAAAGGCGCTTTACCGCTCCAGCGCCAGTTCGATGGCCGGGCGCATGGCCATGGTGGCCGTGTACCCCAGCTCGATCAGCTCATCGGCCTTCTCAAACTCCAGAATGCCGATATGGCCGATGCGCGGGGTCAGCAGCACGTCGGGTGGTTCGCCGGCCAGGCGGGACCGGGTGATGCGGTCCTGCATGATGTCGATGGAACTGGCCATTACCTCCAGCACATTGGGGGTGGGCTGTTTGGGGGCCATAAACTGGGCGGCCATGCTGCGGGTCCGTTCGCCCATGGCGTTCAGCTTGGCCGCCAGCTGCGCCAGCGGTTTCGGCGCGCCGCTGCCGCCCGATGCTCCGCCGCTGCCGCGCGGTGCCGGGGGGTGTTCGGCTGGCCCCTCCTCGCTTTGCAGCAGGTGGTCGGGCAGGGAGACATTGACCGGCCCCAGCTGCGCCTTGGACAGGCGGGGCAATTGCGACAGGTCGCCATTCAGGTTGACGGCGATGACAATCTCCGCCCCCAGCGCCCGGGTCAGGGACACCGGCACCGGGTTCACCAGCGCCCCGTCGGCCAGCCACATGCCCTGGAAGGGCACGGCCGGGAACAAGCCTGGAATGGCGGCCGATGCCCGCACCACATCCAGCAGATGGCCTTCCCGCAACCAGACTTCCTTGCCCGTCGCCAGATCGGTGGCGACGGCGGCAAAGGGGATGGGCAATTGTTCGATGGGGATGTCGGTATGGGGGTTGCGGAATGCCTCATAGGCCTTTTCCACACTGACCAGCCCGCCGCGAGACAGGGTGATATCCAGCAGTTTGAACACGCCCAGCATCCCGAATCCCTGGGCATAGCGCTGCAACGCGTCCAGCTGGTTGGTCAGATGGGCGGCCCCGACCAGCGCCCCAACGGAGGTACCGCAGATCATGGCGGGCTTGATGCCGATCTCGTCCAAGGCGCGCAGTACGCCCACATGGGCCCAACCGCGCGCCGCCCCGCTGCCCAACGCCAGCCCGATCTTCATGGCATCCCCTGTGAAACCACGCACACCCTGGTGCGAAATCATCATGCTATAATAGCACGTTAAACATGGTTGTAAAAAATGTGTGAAAATGTGTTTTTAGTAGGGAGTTACGGTGTTCAGATTGAAGGATGATCAATGCGTGCGTTGCTTTCCCGTTTGCTCTGGCCTGGGTTGCTGGCACTATGCATTGCCGGTTACTGGTGGGGATGGCAGTCTGGGCAGGCGGTACTTGCCTTTAATCTGACATATTTCGGACTGGCGGCGGCACTGCTGTTGCTGGAACGGCTGATGCCCTACGAACCGGCCTGGGTGCCCAATGATGGGCAGCTGCTCAACGATATTGCCCATACGGTGCTGAACAAGGGGCTGGGGCAGGTGATTGCCGCCAGCTTGGCCATGGCCGGCGTTGCCCATGCCCCGCCCACGGTGGGTAGCTGGTGGCCTGAAAGCTGGCCGCTGGCGGCACAGGTGGCTTTGGCCCTGGTGGCGGGTGAATTCGGTCTTTATTGGGCGCACCGCACGGCGCATGAATTCCGCGCCATCTGGCATTGGCACGCCATCCATCACAGCGTCACCAAGCTCTGGATCGTCAATACCGGGCGTTTCCATTTTCTGGATTCGCTGTGGAAGACCGGCTTTGCCCTGGTGGTGGCCTATCTGGCGGGGGCGCCGCGTGATGTCATGCTCTGGGTGCTGGCGATCACCGCCTATATCGGCTTTCTGACCCATTGCAATGTGCAGATGGTGTGCGGCCCGCTGAACTGGATTTTCTCCACGCCCGAACTGCATCGCTGGCACCATAACCGCGACCCGATCGAGGGGAACTGCAATTACGGGGAAAATCTGATCATTTGGGACATTGTGTTCGGTACAAGGCTGTTGCCGGCCGACCGCAAGCCGCCCAGCAATGTCGGCTGCAAAGACCCCGTGCCGGCCAGCTTCCTGGGACAGCTGGCCTATCCGTTCGACGCCTGGAAACGGCGGGATTTCTGGAACAAGAAGCCGGTTTGAGAGTGTCGGCCCCGGTCACCGGCTGTTGATAAAGCCGGTGACCGGGGTAGAGGGTTCATTCCGCCGCCGCACTGATGGTCGGCGGCGGGTGACGCCAGCGGGAGAGCAGCTCAGCCTCGCTTTCCTTGGCCTTTTTCAGATGGTCCATCTTCACATGGCCATAGCCGCGGATGTGTTCCGGCACGGCGGCGATCTCCACCGCCAGCCCGTGGTTGGCCGGTGACAGGCCGGCCAGCAATTCTTCCACCACCGCGATGTAATCGCTGATCAACTGGCGTTCCAGCTTGCGTTCCGGGTGGCGGCCGAAAATGTCCCAGCGGGTGCCGCGCAGCCCCTTCAGCTTGGCCAGCAGGCGGAAGCCCAACAGCATGGCGGGGCCGAATTCCTGTTTTTTCAACTGGCCCGTCGTCGGGTCCACCGGGGCGGTGGCCGGCGGGGCCAGATGGAATTTCAGCTTATAATCGCCTTCAAACTGGCTTTTCACCTGCGCCAGGAAGCGCCCATCGGTGTAAAGCCGCGCCACCTCATATTCGTCCTTATAGGCCATCAGCTTGAACAGATAGCGGGCCACGCTGCGGGAAAGCTGGTCACGGCCAGGGGTGCGCTGGGCCTCCACCGACCGCACCCGGTCCACCAGCGCCTTATAACGCCCGGCATAGGCCGCATCTTGATAGTCGGTCAGGAAGGTGACGCGGCGTTCCACCATCTCTTCCAGCGTTTCCGACAGCTTGCGATGGGCAAAGGCCCCCGTCGTATCGGCCTTGGGCGTGGCGGCATCGATGACGCGGGCGGGGTCCACCGCCGCGCGGCGGCCCCAGCGGAAGGCCTCCATATTCATCTTCACCGCCGCGCCATTCATCTCAATGGCCTTCTCAATGGCCTCGGCGCTGGTGGGGATCAGGCCCTTCTGCCAGGCGTAACCCAGCATGAAAAGATTGGTGGCGATGCTGTCACCGCACAGGGCGGTGGCGATCTTGGCGGCATCCAGGGCGTGAACCGCATCCGCCCCGCCCACGGCATTGGCGATGGTGCGGGTCAGGCTGCCAGATGGCACGGTGGCATCGGGGTTGGTGATGAAGGCGGCGGTGACATTTTCCGCCGTATTCACCACCGCCTTGGTGCGGCCCGGCGCCATTTTGGAGATGGCATCGGCATTGGCCGCCACCACGATATCGCAGGCCAGCACCAGATCGGCGCCGCTGGCAACGATGCGGTTGGCATGGATCAGGTCCGGCCGTTCGGCAATGCGCAGATGGGAGGTGACGGAACCGCCCTTCTGCGCCAGCCCGGCCATATCCATGGCGGTGAAGCCGCGCCCTTCCAGATGCGTGGCCATGCCCAGGATGGCCCCGATGGTGACAACGCCGGTACCGCCAATGCCGGTGACCAGGATGTTCCAGGGCCGGTCCAGGGTGGGGATTTCCGGCTGGGGGAGGGGACCCCAATCATCGCCTTCCTTCTTGGCCGCCGGCTTGGGCTTCTTCAACGACCCGCCTTCCACCGTCACAAAGCTGGGGCAGAAACCCTTCAGACAGGAGAAATCCTTGTTGCAGCTCGATTGGTCGATCTGGCGCTTGCGGCCAAATTCGGTTTCCACCGGCACCACGGAGAGGCAGGAGGATTTGGTCGAACAATCGCCGCAGCCTTCACAGACCAGTTCATTCACCACCACCCGCTTGGCCGGATCGGGGAACTTGCCGCGCTTGCGGCGGCGGCGCTTTTCGGCGGCGCAGGTCTGTTCATAGATCAGGATGGTGACGCCCTTTTCCTGCCGCAGGTCGCGTTGCACCCCATCCAACTCGTCGCGGTGGAAGATTTTGGTGCCGTGCGGCAGGCCACGCCCCAAACCATATTTCTCCGGATCATCGGAGACGACGACGATGCGCTGCACCCCCTCCGCATCCAGCTGCTGGGCGATGTCGAAGACGGAGAGGTTGCCATCCACCGGCTGCCCGCCGGTCATGGCCACGGCGTCATTATAGAGGATCTTATAGGTGATGTTCACCTTGGCCGAGACGGCGGCGCGCACGGCCAGGATACCGGAATGGAAATAGGTGCCGTCGCCCAGATTGGCGAAGACATGGTTCTCCTCAGTGAAATGGTTCTGGCCGATCCAGTGCACGCCCTCGCCGCCCATCTGGCTGAACACATCAGTGTTCCGGCCCATCCAGGTGACCATGTAATGGCAGCCGATGCCGGCCAATCCCCGGCTGCCCTCGGGCAGCTTGGTGGAGGTATTGTGCGGGCAGCCGGAGCAGAAGAACGGCGTGCGCACCACGGTGGAAGAGGATGCCGCACGCGCCATCCGCGCCTCAATTCTTGCCAGCCGCTCGCTGACATAATCATGGGGGCCGAAGGACAGCAGCCGGGCCCCCAGCACGCGGGCAATATCAATCGGGTTCAGTTCGGCCTTTTCGGTGAAAAGCGGCTTGCCCTCATGGTCGGTCTTGCCCAGCACGCGGGGGCGACGGTCCCAGTGGAAAAGCTGTTCCTTGATCTGGCTTTCCAGCAGGGACCGCTTTTCCTCCACCACCAGCAATTCCTCGGTGGTCTGGGCGAAGGCGCGCATCCCCTCCGGCTCCAGCGGCCAAGCCATGGCGACTTTATAGATGCCCAGGCCCAGTTCGCGCGCCAGTTCCTCCCCGATCTCCAGCTCATCCAGGGCTTGGCGCACATCCAGATAGGATTTGCCGATGGTGACCAGCCCCAGCCGGGGCGACGGGTGGCCGAACACGACCTTGTCGAGATTGTTGGCGCGGGCGAAGGCCTTGGCGGCATTCAGCTTCCAGTCGATCATCCGCGCTTCCTGGATCAGCGGGGTGTCGTGCAGCCGGATATTCAGCCCGCCGGGCGGCAGAGCGAAATCCGTCGGCTCCACAATGTTCACCCGCTGCGGGTCCAGGCTGACAATGGCGGTGGTGTCGATGGTGTCGGCAATGGTGGTGAAGCCGACCCAGGTGCCGGCATAGCGGGACATGGCGAAGCCGACCAGCCCCATATCCAGGAATTCCTGCACGCCCGCCGGGTTGATCACCGGCATGAAGGCATGGATGAAGGCTTGGTCGGACTGGTGCGGCAGGGTGGAGGATTTGCAGCTATGATCATCGCCGGCAAAGGCCAGCACGCCGCCATAACGGCTGGTGCCGGCAAAATTGGCGTGCTTGATGGCATCGATGGAACGATCGACGCCCGGCCCCTTGCCGTACCAGATGCCAAAGACACCATCGACGGTGGAGCCTTTCCACAGATTGACTTGCTGGCTGCCCCACACGGCGGTGGCGCCCAGCTCTTCATTCACGCCGGGCTGGAAATGGATATTGCCCTTGGCCAGAAACTTGCGGGCCTGCCACAGCGCCTGATCATAGGCCCCCAGCGGCGAGCCGCGATAACCGGAGATGAAGCCGCCCGTATTCAACCCCGCTGCCAGATCGCGCTGCCGCTGCAACATCGGCAGCCGCACCAGCGCCTGGGTGCCATTCATGAAGGCTGTGCCCTGTTCCAGGGCATATTTGTCATCCAGCGAAACGGTGGCGAGTTTACGGGCGGCGTTGCTCATGAAGCGTCCCCTTATTGTATCGATGCCCTATGACGCATCGATAGCCTGAACCTGTTCGTTCCAACCGTAACGCTAAAAAATAGGTCAATTCTACTGACTTATTTTCGGTCCAAACTGGGGGCTGTTCAGCGTGGGATCGTGCAGGAAAGGGGTGGGCCGGGATCGTTCGTTACTGCTGCGTTGCGGCAGTGCGGCGCAGCAGGGGGAAGCAGGGCATCTCCGAGTCGCCGTAGGGTTTTCCCACCCTGCAGGGCCGTGATGCCGTAGCTTTTGGATGAAGCGGGTGACCTGCCGGGTTTTTCGTCAAAATAAAGCGCGCGTGATGAAGAGATGGTCAACTTAACCGTATTATATGATAAAATCGTTCTTGTTAATGAACCATAGGGTGAAGACGTTTGTACGTAAGGTGGTTTAGCGAAACATGTGATGATTCAAAACTCTATGCTTTGTTGTCTCAGGAATTTGTCAAGGGTAGGTGACGGCGGCTGCCCATTCCGTTAATATTTTTTAAATTTCCAGAATGGACACGGCGATCATGGCTAAAACCGACCCTTCCACGCTGCCCTATCGACCATGCGTGGGTATTATGCTCATCAACAAGGATGGGCACATTTTTGTCGCCCGCCGGGTGGATACGCCCGACGCCTGGCAGATGCCGCAGGGCGGCATTGATGCGGGGGAGAGCCCCCGGGTTGCCGCCTTGCGGGAATTGGAAGAAGAGATCGGCACGGGCAAGGCCACCGTTCTGGCGGAAAGCGGCCAATGGCTCAGCTATGATCTGCCGCCCAACCTGCTGGGCAAGGTCTGGGGCGGCAAATATCGCGGCCAGACGCAGAAATGGGTGGCCTGCCGGTTCACCGGCACGGATGCCGATATCAATCTGGACACGGATCACCCGGAATTCGATGCCTGGCAATGGGTGTCGGTGGTGGATTTGCCCAACCTGATCGTACCGTTCAAGCGGGCGATCTATGACGCAGTTGTGCAGGAATTTGGCCATCTGGCCGTGCCGGCTTGAGGCGGCATACGCACAGCCGGGGACGGGCGCAGTGCCCGCCCCTGGAGATATTCCTGTTCTTAACGGACGATCGGCACCCGCGCGTCGGAATGCCAGAAGGACCAGCGGATACCGGCACCGACATTGACGTTCAGATTGTCCCGGTGCAGCGGGCTGTCCGCGTTGGCGGCCCCGCCATAATAGCCCACCTGCGTGGCGGTGAAGAGCAACAGGTTTTCGGTGACCGGATAGGCCAAACCCAGCGTCGACTTGGTGCCGATATAGCCGTTCTTGGCGCGATAGGCCGGGCGGTCGGGCGTGGCATAGGCCCGGTCCACCTGATAGAAATATTCATTCACCCCGTCATAGCCGAAGATCGGCCCCACCGAGCCGTAGGCGCGCAGATGCGTGCCCATGAATTCACGGTCAAACACGCTGAGCTGCGGATTGACCGTGAAACCTTCATAATCGAAGGCGACGAAACGGGTGGCGATGACGGCACGGACTTCCAGGGACAGGTCAACCTGCAGCGGGTCTTTCTTGGGATTGAAATGCCAGGTCGCCTTCGGGCCGGCTTCCACCAGCAGATCCAGGTCCGGCATCCCGGCGCGGGCCTTGTTATCCTTGCTGTCCACATCAAAGGCGCCGCCCAGCCCGATATCAATCTCCAGCCGCTGGTCGGCCAATTCCTTACGGGCCCGCACAAAGCCATCATCGCCGATGCGCAGCGTATCACCACGATAGATGATATAGGGCAGGGGCAGGGCGCGGAACTGCCCTTCCGACGCCGCCGGGTAGTGGCTGACATAGCCACCGGCGGCGAACACGCCGGCCTCCCAGAGGGGGGCAGTGCCTTCGGTGGTTTCCGTGCCGATCAGGGCCGGTTGGGCAAAGGCGGCGGACGCCCCCAGCAGCAGGGCGGCGGCAGAAAGGGCGCTGACAAAGGAAAGGCGCATAATGGACGGGGCCTCGTGGCGGCATCGCGGTCGCGGCTAGTCCTAACCGAAACAGCGCCTTGCCGCCAGCGGTGCGAAAGGGGGGCAGGTCCGCGCCCCCCTTTCGGCATTCCTTACTTCTTGGACCGGCCCATGAAAGCCTGGAAGGCGGCAATGGCTTCGGGGGAGCGCAGGCTGCGGCTGAAAATCTCCGCCTCCTTGGCCATCACGGCCAGCACCTCCTGCGGGTTGGGCTTCATCAGCGCCTTGGTCTGGCGCAGCGCTTCCGCCGGCTTGGCGGCCAGGGCGCGGGCCTTGGCGGTGGCGGTGGCCGCCAGTGCTTCCACCGGAACGATGCCGGACAGGATGCCGGCCTGCTTCGCCTCTTCCGCCTCCAGCGGCTCGCCCAGCATCAACATGCGGGCGGCGGTGGCATGGCCCATGGTCCGCGGCATCAGCAGGCTGCTGGCTGCCTCCGGCACCAGGCCCAGATCGACGAAGGGCACATGCAGCCGGGCATTGGGGGCGGCATAGGTCAGGTCGCAATGGAACAGCATGGTGGTGCCGATGCCCACTGCCTGGCCTTCCACGGCGGCCACCAGGGCCAGCGGGCTGGTGGCCAGCGCCATCAGAAAGCGGAAGACGGGGGCATCCGGGCCCTGCGGCGGGTTGGCCAGGAAATCGCCAATATCATTGCCACCGGTGAAAAAGCCACCGGCCCCGCTGAACAGCACCGCCCGCACCTGTCCGCCATTCGCGGCCTCAGTCAGGGCATCGGCCATGGTGGCATACATGGCGGCGGTCAGCGCATTGCGTTTGTCCGGCCGGTTCAGGGTGATGTGACGCACGCCCTCTTCGTCGCGCAGCAGAATATGATCGCTCATCGGACAATTCCCCCTGTTCAGGTTTGATTGCCGCCAAGGACGCCGCAAGCCGGGCGGGGCGTCAAGGTAAATGCGCACGGTCGTGCGGAAATTTGCGGCTTATCCACGCCGTGGTTTGATTTTGGCCAGGGCAGCCCGCCCGGCCACGGCCAAAGCATCGCGGGCCCAGGGCAGCAGGCTGTCCGTCTCCTCCAGTGCCTCGGGCGGTGGGGGATAATATCCCATGGTGCGATGGGGCTGATCGGGATAGGGGGCAAAGGGCAACCGGCCCCGCGCCAGATAGGCGGGGCGGTTGCCGTCATCCACCTTGAAATAAAGCTCATCCCCGGCGATCAGGGCGAAGGTTTTGCCATCCAGCGACAGGCCCCAGCCGCCGAACATGGCCCGCGCCACCACCGGCCCCAGCGGGGCGAGCAGATCAAGCACATGGCTGACAAAGGGCGGCAGGGCCCTGGGCGGCGGGGCTTTCCGGCCGCCTGCCATGGTTACTTTTTCCGGAAAGCGTCCAGCGCCACCACGGTGCCGGTGGGGCGGGGCGTATCATCATCGGCCTTGGCGGGTTCGGCCTCTTCCTCTTCCACCACCATGATGTCAAGGCCGCCTTCCTCATCCTCATCGGGCAGCATGGTGGCCATATCGTCGGGCTGGAACTGCAAAACGAAATTCACCGAGGGGTCGGCGAAGGTGATGATGGCGACATAGGGGACGACCAGACGGCGCAGCACGCCGCCAAAGCTCAACGTCACGCCGAACGTATCGGCATCCACCGTCAGATCATAGAACTGGTACTGCAGAACAATGGTCATTTCCGACGGGTATTTGGCCCGCAGATAATCCGGGATATCCACATCAGGCGCGTCAGTGCGGAAGGTGACATAGAAATGATGTTCGCCCGGCAACTGGCCACCCAGGCCCAGCACCTCACGCAGGGCCTGTCGCACCACGCTGCGCTTGGCGGCCTCGACCATGCGGTCATAGCGGAGCAAATCCTCAGACATCGGTACGGCAAACCCCTGGCAAGAACGAAGCGGGCGCAAAGACCCGGCACCTACATCCTGCAAGACAAGCCTATTATCAGCCGATAATCAAGCATTGCACGCGTATGACTGTACGGCAAAGGCGTAATTCGTCGTTTTTGCGCCACGCGCTCCGCCGGGCAGCAGCGGCGCCCCCCTCTCCCTTCGGGCGGTGTCTGTGCCAAGACGGGGTGGCCGTTCGACCCGTCGGGAAGGGCACCTGCCCATCATTTCATCACATGGCCGGTAAAACGCGACCAGCCCCGATGGATTGGTTGGGTTGGTATGCAAATTGGTGTTTGATTGGTCTGTGGAGATAAAGAGTTTGTTAGTTAATCATTGACGATAATTGACATCTATCAATCATTATATCGACTGAATCTGGTCGGTCGGCGCACGTGGGTGGGGGTTTCCTCATGGATATTTTCGTATCCAATCGGTTTCGTCTTGGTTTGTCTGGCAGGATCGTTGCGGTCACGATCCTGTCCATGGCATTTCTGGCGGCATCCCTGGCCATCAGCAGCAACCGGCTGGTTGATGCCTATGCGCAATCTGCCGGTGCAGAGCAGCAGGATCAGGCTATGCGGGTGGCCTGGCAGGTGTTGAACAGTGTCGGCAGCAGCTTTCGCCGCGACGGGGCGACGCTTTATGCCGGCGACAAGCCGCTGAACAATTTCTTTGAGCCGGTGGACCTGATCAGCCGGATCGCCGGCAGCACGGCCACCATCTTCGTGGTGGACAAGGGCGAAGCAACCCGCATCACCACCAATGTCAAGAAGCCCGACGGGACCCGCGCCGTCGGCACCAATCTGGCCCGCAATGCCGCCTTCGAGGCCGTGGTCGGCCAGGGAAAACCCTATCGCGGGGAAGCCGACATTCTGGGTGTTGCCTATCTGACCGCCTATGATCCGATCAAAGATGCCCAGGGGACCGTGGTGGGCGTGCTGTATACCGGCGTGCAGAAAGACCGGTTCATGGCGCCGGTGCGGGCGCTGCAGACCAGCCTGCTGCTGATTTCAGTCGGGGTCACGCTGGTTCTGGGCGGGCTGTGCTGGTGGCTGATGCGCCGCTGGGCGGCCCGCCCCTTGCTGGCTATGTCCGACCTGCTGGAACGGCTGGCCCAGGGGGATACCGATGCCGCCCCTGCCGACAGCAGCAACCGCCAGGATGAGATTGGCCGGATGCAGCGCGCCGCATCCGCCCTGCGCGAAGCGGTGGTGGAGGCTTTCCGCCTGAAGCAGATTGTGGAGGATATGCCGCTGAACGTGCTGCTGGCCGATGCTTCCCAGGACTTCGCCGTCATCTATGCCAATCGCGCCACGCTGGCTGCCTTGCCGGCGCTGTCCCATGCCATTCCGGGCGGGGTGACGGACCCGCTGGGCCGCCATCTCAACATTTTCCAGGCAGAGCGGGGGGAGATCGGCCGCATCATCACCCAGCCGGAAAACCTGCCCTGGCGCGGACAGGTGCAGATGGGCGATGAACGGGTGGAGGTGCGGATCGCCGCTTTGCGTGACAGCCATGGCCGCTATCTTGGCCCGATGCTGACCTGGATGCTGGTGACGGCGCAGGTGCGGCTGGCCGATAATTTCGAAGCCAATGTTCGCGCCATGGCCGGCCGCGTGGCCCAGGCCTCGCATGAAATGCTGGGGGCGGCCGATTCCCTGCGCCGCAGCGCCGAAGGCACGGGGGAGAAATCCCAGCATGTCGCCAAGGCGGCCGAGCGGGCGACCGGTAATGTGCAGACCGTGGCGGCCGCTGCGGAAGAGCTGGCGGCCAGCGTTGCCGAAGTGGATCGCCAGGTGGGTCAGTCGGCCGCGGTGGCGGGCCGCGCCCGGGCGGAGGCGGATGAAACCGGCCGCTCCATGGCGGAACTGGCAGAGGCGGCCAGCCGCATCGGCCAGGTGGTGGAACTGATCAATGCCATCGCCGCCCAGACCAACCTGCTGGCCTTGAACGCCACCATTGAGGCGGCGCGCGCCGGGGAGGCCGGCAAGGGCTTTGCCGTGGTGGCGTCAGAGGTGAAAACGCTCGCCACCCAGACGGCCCGCGCCACCGACGATATCCGCGAACAGATCAGCGCCATCCAGACCCGGACAGAGAAGGGCGTGCAGGCCATGACCCGGATCGGCACCACCATCCGGGAAATCGGCGATGTGTCGGAAATGATCCGGGGTGCCGTCTCCCAGCAGAGCCAGGCAACGCATGAGATTGCCCGCAGCGCTGCCGAGGCCGCCCAGGGCACGCAGGAAGTGGCAGACACCATCCTGGAGGTGACCCAGGCCGCCGGGGAGGCGGGTGGGGCCGCCACCCAGGTGGAAGCCACCGCCGGCGCCCTGGACAGCGATGCCAAAACGCTGCGTCAGGCCATTGATGATTTCCTGGCCCGGCTGCGGGCGGCCTGAAATCGCGGTGATGGGGGAGGGGCTTTTGGGGGGGGAGGCGATGGGCCTCCCCCTTTTTACTGCGCCCATGCTAGAGCTACCTGCGAGTGGATTCACACCAAAAGCTGATTTCACCTTTTGGCGATCCGCTCTATTGCTCTGCCCGCCCCCCTGCCTTTGCCGCCAAGGACAGATCATGGCCGACAAGCTGCCCCTTTCCGCCTTCATCATCGCGCTGAACGAGGCTGACCGCATCGGCCCGGTGATCCGGGCCGTGCGGGATTGGGTGGAGGAGGTGCTGGTGATCGACAGCGGCAGCACCGACGGTACCCAGGCGCTGGCAGCGTCGCTGGGCGCCCGCGTCATCCATCATGACTGGCCCGGTTACGGCCCGCAGAAGCGCTTTGGTGAGATGGAATGCCGGCATGACTGGCTGCTGAACATTGATGCCGATGAAGAGGCGGTGCCGGAGCTGGAAGCGGAGGTGCGCGCCCTGTTCGCCGCCGGCACGCCGCCGCTGCAGGGCTATCGCATCCAGACGGTGATGACGCTGGACGGCCAGCCCCGGCCGCACCGCTTCGCCCCCCGGCATAACTACATCCGGCTTTATGACCGCCGCCACGGCCGCTTTGCCGACAGCGAAACCCATGATGCCGTCATCATGCAAAGCGGTGCGGTGGGGCAGCTCCGCTCGATCATCATCCACCGTTCGATTCGCTCCCATGCCGATCTGATCGCCAAGCTGAACCGTTACAGCAGCGCCCAGGCGGCGGAGATCATGGCCAAGGGGAGGAGCAAGCGCTTTTCCGCCCTGCGGCTGATGGCGGAATTTCCGCTCAACCTGTTCCGTTATTTTTTCCTGAAGGGCTATTGGGTGTTCGGGCTGCAGGGTCTGGAAATCGCCGCCATCATCGCCTTTTTCCGCTTTGCCCGCATCGCCAAGGTCCGGGAGCAATTGCGCAAAGGATAGGACGCAAAACTTTTTGCTTATTCCCCCTTGAACGGCCAATGCCGCACCCTAAATCGTGATCTGATCCGGGCCCCTCTGGCAGCCGAGGCGTCGGCTGCGATGTCGGAACGCACATTCCTCCCGCTTAACGCAAGCATCGTTGGACGGAAGCGCTCCTATGGAGTTCCTGCTCTCTCTCGTGTCAGATCCCTTCCTGGGCAAACCGCTGTGGATCTGGTTGCTCTTCATCGGCATCGTCGTCGCCCTGCTGGTCTTTGACCTGGGCGTTTTGAACAAGAAGGATCACGAGATCGGCGTGAAGGAAAGCCTGGTGCTTTCCGCCTTCTATATCGGTATCGCCGTGCTCTATGGCGGTTGGGTCTGGTGGTATCTGGGGGCGACACCCGGCATCCAGTATTTCACCGGCTTTGCCCTGGAAAAGGCGCTGGCGCTGGATAACGTCTTCGTTATCTCGCTGATTTTCAGCTATTTCGCCATCCCGCGCCTCTATCAGCACCGGGTGCTGTTCTGGGGTATCCTGGGCGTCATCATTCTGCGCGGCATCATGATCGCGCTGGGCGCGGCCATTGTGAATGAATGGTCGTGGATGCTCTATATCTTCGGTGCCTTCCTGCTGTTTACCGGCGTGAAGATGCTGCTGGCGAAGGATGAGGAACAGTCGATGGAGGGCAATCGCATGATTGCTTTCCTGCGTCGTCACATGCGGGTGACGGATGAGCTGCACGGCCATTCCTTCTTCGTGAAGAAGCCGGACCCGCAGACTGGCAAGCTGGTGCGCTGGGCCACGCCCTTGTTCCTGGCGCTGATCACGGTGGAATTTGCCGACGTGGTGTTTGCGGTGGATAGCGTGCCCGCCATCTTCGCCATCACCACCGACCCGTTCATCGTCTATACCAGCAACATCTTCGCCATCCTGGGCCTGCGCGCGCTGTATTTCGCCCTGGCCGCCATGGTCCATCGCTTCCATTACCTGAAATATGCGCTGGCCCTGGTGCTGGTGTTCATCGGTGGCAAGATTTTCTGGAACCAGATCTATGGCAAGCTGGACCCGGCCATCTCGCTCTCGGTCACCCTGGTGCTGTTGAGCGGCGGCGTGCTCTACTCGCTCTATCGTACCCGCAAGGACGAGAAGGCGATCGCGGCAGAGTAACCCTTAACCGGCCGCCATGGGGCATCATGGCGGCCGTCTCTGCCCCCCAAAGCGGAAAGCTGGTTCACTGGCTTTCCGCTTTTTCGTTTTCGGGGGGGATCAGGCTGAGGTCAGCCGTTTTTCCCCCATCTTGAACCAGGCTTTCACGATCTTGCCGTCTGCCACCTCGTAAAGGCACAGCACATCGACCTCCCCCTTGCCTTCGGGGAAGTTGCGGGTGACGGTTTCATGGTCGGCCACCAGATTGCCGACCACAGTGCGGCTGATCAGCCGGCCGAACAGGTCTGGTTCCTTGAACCGTTCCACATGCCGGGCGCGGATTTCCGCCGCACCGCGGGCCAGCAGCGTGTCGGGAAAGGCGTAGTACAGGCAATCCGCCGCCCAGGGCTCCATGAACCGCTCAATATCCTTGGCGTTATAGGCGTCCAGCTGGCGGGCGACGGGGAGGGTGGGATCGCTGGGCGGGATGGGCCGGGGCTGTGGGTCGGTCATGCTGCTCATCTGTTGCAGGAAAGCAAAACACGCCCCACGCATACTGCGCGTATGCGGGGTGGTGGTGCGGACAGAGTCAGCCCAGCAGCAGATATCCGACATTGTCAACCACCCCGGTGGAGCGGGTCACCGCATCCAGCCCCAGGCCGGTAAGCGTCAGGCTGACATCGATCTTGCCGTCGCCATCCATGTCCAGATGCCAGGTGGCGCCCTTATAGCCGTCTGCGCCACCCGACCGTTCGTCCAGCACAATCTTGCTGCGGGTTGGATCCCAGCCCCAGATGGTGATGGTCTCCTTCGCATCCCGCTGGAAATCCGTCACCGTGCTCCAGCTTGTGCGGTTGGCGGCCCCGCTGGCATTGCGGCCATCGATGAAGAAACGGTCGCTGCCCGCACTGCCGGTAAGGAAGTTGGAGCCGAGGCCACCATCAATGATGTCATCGCCAGCACCGCTGTTGACGGCATCATCGCCTTCCAGCGCGTTGATCAGATCGCCCTTGTTCGTGCCAATGACGATATCGCCGCTGCTGGTGCCGGCCAGGGCCCATTCCTGGCCGAACGCGGTAGCGGCACGGGTGGGCGACACCAGCTTGCCGTTCAACAGCATCTGTTTGTCGATCATGCGGCCGGTTGTATCGATCTCCGCATCGGTGAAGCGGAAGCTCTCCACCCCGAAACTGGTGATGGTGCGCCCGGCCCCGGTCAGGATCATTGCCTGATCGCTGCTGCGCGTGGTGATGGCATAGGTGCTGGCGGCACTGTTGAAGACCAGCACATCCTCCCCCGTGCCGCCAATGATGGTGTCATCCCCGTCGGTGGCCAGGATCGTATCATTTCCGGCCCCGCCATCGATCTGGTTGGCCAGATAGTTCCCTTCCAGCTGGTCGGCAAAGGCGCTGCCGGTCAGCCGTTCGATCCAGCTGCCATGATTGATGGTGAAGGCATTGGCGGCCACCACCGATGTGGCGGCCGTCCCGATCCAGTTCAGGCTGCCGGGCACCAGGCTGACCTGGACGCCAGCACTGGCGCCGGACAGGTCCATCCGGTCGCTGCCGCCGCCATCCCAGAAGAAATGCGTGGCCGTGCTGGCCCCGGTGATGCTGTAGACATCATCGCCGCTGCGCACGGCGGGATCGGGGCCATAGTAATATTGCAGCGCCGCGACATCGAAATCCCGCAACCGCTCCGTTGAGCTGTTCCAGAGGGAGAACAGGCTGCCCGCCCCCACCTCCGTCGGGGAAAGCTGCGGCGGTTCGTTGCCATAGAGCGTGGTGGCGTGTTTCAGCCCCAGCGCGTGCAGCAGCTCGTGGTGGAAAATGTACCAATTGTCGGCCAGCCCCGCCCGCGTCGTATAAACATTGTTGGCCAGCCAGACATCGGCCTGGCCACCGGCCGGATAGTTGGCAAAACCATAGGCCGTGGTCATGGAGATGGTGCCGAAGCGGATATTGGCCGCCGCCGGATCATTCACCTCAACAAAGCTGAGGCCGGTGACGCTGGCATAATTGGCCAGGGCCGTGCGGGCCTGGGTCTTCTCCGCCTCTGTCAGGGGGCTGAAATCAGGATAGTTCGCGGCGGTGTAGCCCGTCGGCAAGGCGCTGTAGAAGGCATAGCTGACGCTGACGGGCGCCTGGGTGGCCGTCGCCCAGCTGGCATCCGTGGGGTTGCGGAAGGCGTCGATCCAATAGGCGTCGCGGAACCGGCCCCAATTGGTCAGGTCGACGCGGCCATCATTGAAGACCAGCGTTTCCACGCCGGACAGCCTGTCCGTACCGCCGGCACTGCTGACCAGGGTGAAGCTGCCATCTTCCTCGTTCCGGGTGATGGTGACGGCGGATTTGGCCAGTGCATAGACGGCCTGATCCTGGCCTTCACCGCCGATCAGCGTGTCATTGCCGCGCCCGCCGGTCAGCGTGTCATTGCCGGCCCCGCCATCCAGCCGCAGGCCCTTGGTGGCGATATCACTGAGGCCGCTGATGCGGGAGATGCCCAGCTGGTCATTTCCATCGCCGCCATTCAGCGTGTCCGTGCCCAGCCCGCCCCAGATCTTGTCATTACCGGCCCCGCCTTCCATCAGCAGGCTGCGGCTGCCGCGCGTACCGCTGCTGGGGAAGGTGATGATATCCAGATCATCGTCCCCCTCGCCGCCTTGCAGCGTGTCCTGCCCGCCGCCACCGCGCAGGCTGTCATTGCCGGCACCGCCATCCAGCAGATTGCCACCGATCGCCACCCCGTCGCGCGGCAGGCTGCTGTACAGCGTGTCATTACCGGCACCCCCCTTCAGGGTGCCGGTGCCGCCGGCGCTGCTGATCAGGTCATTGCCCTCGCCGCCATCCAGCAGGCCGCCCGTCAAGCCGTTGGGGGCGGAGACTGAGATCGTGTCATTCCCGGCCCCGCCCAGCAGCGTATCGCCGGACCCGATATCCCCGATCAGGCTGTCATCGCCATCCCCGCCATCCAGCAGATTGCCGGCCAGCGGCAGATCAGCGGGCAGGGTGGCCGAGCGCAGGGAGAGCAGGTCATTGCCATCCCCGCCCAGCAGCGTGTCACGCCCGGTGCCGCTGGTTAGGCTGTCATTGCCGGCGCCACCCTGCATCAGGGTGCCGAGAATGACCGCCGCACTGCTGTTGCTGGGGAGAGAGACATAAAGCTGATCGTCACCATCGCCGCCCGCCAGCGTGTCGCGCCCGGTACCGCCGATCAGCGTGTCATTGCCGCCATTGCCGGTCAGGCTGTCATTGCCGGCCCCGCCGGAAAACCGTTCGGCAAGGACGCCGCCGGTGATGGTGTCATTGCCATCGCCGCTGGTCAGTTCAAACTGTTCGACATTGATCAGGGTCAGCGATCCGCCCATCCAGTCGGACCAGACACCGTCGGTCACGCTGAACCGCAGATCGGAATTCAGGTAATAGGCCAGCGCCACCCGGTCGGTACCGGCCCCGCCATCAACCGTGTCGCCTTCCATCCGGCCGGGGAAGAACACATCGTCGCCGTCCCCGCCCGACAGGCTGTCGGCTCCGGCCCCGCCGCCGATGAAATCCCGGAACCGCCCGCCGGTGACCGTATCGGCCCCAGCGCCCGCATTGATCGCGTTCAAGGTGTCATTATTGCCGATCAGCCGATCGTTGCCAGCCGTGCCGGTGGTAAATAATAAAGACTGGTCGGTGAAATCTATACGCTCAACATTGATGATGCTTTGAATATTGGAGCTGTTGAGGTTGCCATTTTCCAGCCAGGACAACAGGAAGCCCAGAATGGTTCCTTCCGCCAGATTGCGGTAATTTTCCTGAACAGCGCTGCTGCTGATATTGGTGCGGTAGATATCGTACCCGTTGCCACCGTCAATGTTATCATTGCCGGTGGTCAGGTTGATGATGTCATCACCATCACCGCCCCTGATATCGTCATAGCCATCGGTACCCGTCAACGTGTCGGCACTGGCCGTGCCTGTTACCGTTGCCATTCCCCCACCCCGTGCTGTCAGCGAGAAATGATTCAATTTTATTGTAATGCGAGGCAACTATACGCAGCAAGGTCGGGATAAATCCAGTGTGGAAGCGTGTAGGAAAAGGTCGCGTGCTTGTTTCCATTTCGGCAGCGATGCAGGGGTGGATCGCTGCTACTTGCCAGATTTTCAATAATACCAGTGGCATGAAATCCTGACCGATGGTCAAGATTTCATGCCCCTCAATCGCCGGCGCCAGCATCCGCTGGCTTGGCTACGCCGCTACCAAGCGGCGCGGCGGCAGTCGCCGCCGTACCAACGGCCAAGAATTCTTGACCGTTGGTATAATATTCGGTGTGGAAACAAAGCGCCGGACCCGTCCCCAAGCGTGATTATCGCAATGCCTCCGCCCCTTCCGGCAGGTGGCGGGCGATGACATCGGCCAGGCGGCGGATATCGGTGGCGCGCGGGCTGCCCTTGCGCCAGACCAGGGCCATGGTGCGATGCGGGGCCGGGCTGGCGAAGGGGCGCAGGGACACTTGGCCATTGCCGGCCAGCAGTGGGGCGGCCAGGGCCGGCAGCAGGGTCAGGCCCAGCCCGCCCGCCACCATTTCCACCAGGGTGGGCAGGGAGGTGGCGGCGAACCCGGCCCCCGCCTGGGCGCCGGACAGGGCGCAGACATCCAGCGCCTGATCGCGGAAACAATGGCCGTCTTCCAGCAGCAGCAGGCTTTCATCCTGCAATTCGCCTTCCGTCACCGCATCGGCATTGTCCAGCCGATGGCCACGGGGCAGGGCCACCAGGAACGGTTCCTCATAGAGCGGCAGCACCTCCACCCCCGGTTCCAGCACCGGCAGGGCCAGCAGGGCCATGTCCAGTTCGCCGGCGCGCAGCCGGTCCAGCAGCCGTTCCGTCAGGTCTTCGCGCAGATACAGCTTCAGGTCGGGATAGGCCTCGCGCAGCGGCGGCAGCACGCGCGGCAGCAGATAGGGCCCGCTGGTGGGGATGACCCCCAGCCGCAGCGCGCCCGACAGTGGCCGGCCCGATGCGCGCATGGCCTGCGACAGATCATCCACCTGCCCCAGAATCACCCGCGCCCGTTCCACCGCATCTTCCCCCGCCGGGGTCAGCAGCACGCGGTGCTTGGTGCGTTCCACCAGGGGCGTGCCCAGCATATCCTCCAGCTGCTGAATCTGGGCGGAGAGCGAGGGCTGGCTGATATGGCAGGCGGTGGCGGCACGGCCAAAATGCAGCGTGTCGGCCAGGGCCACCAGATAGCGCAATTGGCGCAGGGTAATGTTCACCGGGTTCATTGGCCCATCCTATGGCCGCAGTCGGAACTTGCGATTAGCTTTTTTTGCTGCGCTGCCCCCATATACGTTCCGTCACCGATGGCCATATAAGGGCTGCCGGTGACGCCCAGGCGCACCGGCCGCTCAATCACAAAAGTGGAGTTGTTCATTATGTTGACCGTTGGCGATAAGTTTCCCGCTTTCGACCTGAAGGCCACTGTTTCCACCGACATCAAGTCCGCCTTCACCACCATCAACAACGACACCTACAAGGGCAAGTGGCTGGTCGTGTTCTTCTGGCCGAAGGACTTCACCTTCGTGTGCCCGACCGAAATCGCCGCTTTCGGCAAGCTGAACGGTGAGTTCGCTGACCGCGACGCCCAGGTGCTGGGCGCTTCCATCGACACTGAGTTCGTGCACCTGGCCTGGCGCCAGAACCATGCCGATCTGAAGGATCTGCCGTTCCCGATGCTGGCCGACGTGAAGCGCGAGCTGTCTGCCAACCTGGGCGTGCTGGACAAGAACGAAGGCGTTGCCCTGCGCGCCACCTTCATCGTCGATCCGGAAGGCATCATCCGCTTCGCCTCCGTGCATGACCTGTCCGTCGGCCGCAATGTTCAGGAAGTGCTGCGCACCCTGGACGCCCTGCAGACCGACGAACTGTGCCCCTGCAACTGGCAGAAGGGCGAGGACGTTCTGAAGGTGGCCTGATCCCCCATTTAAGGGCCATTTTCTGACGACGGATGGGCGCCGGCATCCCTCATGCCCATGGCGCCCATCCACCCCCTTTGACCGGTATCCTGTTGTGCCCCGACCTGTCGATTTCCTTCCGGGTCTGGTGGCGGCACCCCTGTTATCGGTTATCATCACATCGCCTGATCCCCGTGTCCCGGCCGCCCGATTGCGCCCGCACCAGGATTGTTGTGACCATTTCCCAAGGAGATGACAATCATGTCCATCGATGCGCTGAAGTCGCGCCTGCCCGAATACGCCAAGGATCTGAAGCTGAACCTGGGTTCGGTGCTGAACACCTCTTCCCTGTCGCCCTCGCAGGCCTGGGGCACGGCCGTGGCCGCCGCCTTTGCCAGCCGCAACGCGGAAGTGACCAAGGCCATCGTTGCCGATGCCAAGCAGCACCTGGATGATGCCACGCTGACCGCCGCCAAGGCCGCCGGCGCCATCATGGGCATGAACAATATCTACTATCGATTCGTGCATCTGGCGGCCAACAAGGAATATTCCAAGATGCCCGCCCGCCTGCGCATGAACATCATCGCCAATCCCGGCGCGCCCAAGGTGGATTTTGAGCTGTGGTCGCTGGCCGCCAGCGCCGTCAATGGCTGCGGCATGTGCATCGACGCCCACGAACATGAAGTGATCCAGAAGGGCGCTTCCAAGGAAAACGTGCAGGATGTGGTGCGCATTGCCTCCGTCATCCACGCCGTTGCCTCCGTGCTGGATGCCGAGGACGCGCTGGCCGGTTGATTGTTGCTTTTCCCTCGGGCGCCGGGCGGTCGTATAATACCAAGAGTCATTATCCATGGCTCTTGGTATACCCAAGTGACGGGAGAATCCCGGAACTGGGTATACCTAAGCCCCCGTGCGGCGTTTGAGCACTTTGCCGAATTTATTCGGCACTTGGGTATATTATCCCTGATCGCGTTGGCTCCATGTTGGGCATGGCGACTTTGGGGCCGGGCGGCAATCTGCTGATGGCGTGATGCAAACCTGGGGGCTGTACGATCAAGGTCTGCTTTCGTCAGACCCTTGCCTCAATTTGGCGATGAAGGCCGTTGTTTCTGTCGGCGTGGTGAAAAGGTAGAGGCGACCAGCGAAACCTTGCATCCGGGCCAAATCGCGCTGCCGCTGTTTTCGCCGGTACGTGAGAACGAACGACAGGAACGACCAATCCACGCGTTCCAGGCATCCGGGCGCCAACTCGCCGTGGCGGTTCTTACCAAAACCGCCAAGCGTTCGGCAGATCACGCGCCACAGGCAAAGCCATGTCGGATAATCGAGATGAATCAGTGTGTCCGCCAGCGCCAGCCTTTGTGGAAGAGTGCCACCATAGTTGCCATCGATGATCCATCGGGGCTGTGAGAGCAAGGCTTCGACCGTTCCCCGCCACGCAGCGTCATCGGGCCGCTGCCAGCCCGGCAGCCAGTAATGTTGATCAAGATGGATAAGGGGTAACCCGGTGATTTGCGCCAACTCTTTGGCCAGCGTGGATTTGCCGGCGCCGGGACATCCGACAATCAAGACCTTTTTCACAATCGTGTCTTCCCACCGGCTGCCCAGGGCATAGACGGGTCCGCCCCGATCACATCAGATCGGGGCGGGTATCGTCACTTGGCCAGCACCGTCAGACTGCCCGACGCGGTACGGGCGAAGCGGCTGCCATCCACCAGATCATCCAGGCGGGCCGCCGGCAGTGTGAAGCTGCCGGGCGTCAAGGCGCGCGCCAGATAGACCAGCCGGAAGCTACCGCTTTCCGGCATCCCGTCCAGGGCGGCGATGAAACGGTCATCGCGGAACTCCACCCGCGCCGCATCCGACAGTTCACCCAGCCAGGACAGGTCGCCCAACTGCGCGCTGCCGGCCAGCCGCACATTCTCCACCACCAGCCCGCCGGGCAGCGGGTCGGTCAGCAGCAGTGGCGTGGTGATGGGCCGGTCGGCCTTGCCTTCCAGCACCACCACCAGCAGATCGCCATTGCGGATGCGGGAGAGATTGGCCGGCTTGCCCTTGGTATCCATGATCTGCCGGGTCAGCGACAGACCCTCGGCCACTTCCTTGTCGGCCTTGGCCAGGATGGCGGCGGTGGCGGTCAGGCTGTTGACCGGGCGGTCACCATTATTGCGCACGGTCAGCTTGGTTTCCCCGCCAGCCAGCGGGCGGATCACCGGCCGGTCACCCGTCACCGCCTGCCCGTTGATCACCAGGTTCAGTGGCCCGCCGCGCCCGGCCACCGCCTCGGCCGCCAGCAGCAGCCAGGCATGTTCCTGGGTGGAGGTATGGGCGGCATCGCGCAGCAGCGGTTCCAGGGCCGCCAGTTCGGCATCAATCAACCCGCCATCGGCATTGGCGCCGATCAACAGGGACAGCACGGCGGCGCGGTCGCGCAGGGTGCTGCCGAAATCATGGATGCCGACAGCCACCGGCAACGGTTCATCCAGCCGGGCGAAAATGCCGGCCGCGCGCTCCCCATCCCCCAGGGCGGCATAGGCGGCGGCCACCTGGGCCCGTGCCAGCCGGGTGGGCGTGCGGGCATAGAAGGTTTCCTGGAAGAAGCGCAGCGGCTTGGCATCGATCGCCTTGGCCCGCGCCGCCGTATAGAGCGCATAGGCCCGTGCCGGCAGTTCCGCATCCTCGATCCAGCTATTGCCGATGGAGCGGACCAGATAATCCATACCCCGACGATAGGCATCGTCGGGCACGGCATAGCCGGCTTCACGCGAGCGGGTCAGCACATCCAGGGCAAAGGCGGTCAGCCAGACATCGCCCACCCCGTCATGCGACCAGAGCGAGAAGGCACCATCGGCCCGCTGGTGGCTGACCAGCCGTTCCACCAGATCGTCGGCCTTGGCCTTCAGCTTGTCATCCGCCGGCAGGCCGGCGGCCTTGGCCCATTCATTGGAACCGGCCAGGGGCAGCAGCCGGGCCGCCAACTGGTCGGCCGAGCCAAAGGGCTGGCTGTCCAGCGCCAGCAGGCTGGCTGCCGCATCCAGCAGCGGCCGGCTGCCCAGCATCGCCACACGGGTGGCATTGCCGGCCACCGCGCCATCGGTCTTGGGCGCGGTCAGCGCCACCTGGGCACCGGGGGCGATGCGGCCCCGCGCCTCCACCACCGTCAGCGGATGGGCGGGGCGGATATTCACCGGCAGGCGGCGGGTCAGGCTATAGCCGTCCGGCCCCTTCACCGTCAGCACCAGCACGCCATAGCCGGGATCGCCGGCCAGCAGGGTGCGGGTCGCCGTCACCTTGGCCCCCTTGCGCAGCCCCTTGAAGACCTGTTCGGTCTTGCCTTCCAGCTTCACCGGCCCTTCCGTGCCCAGCGTCAGCGTGTAGGTGCCGTTGGGGCCGGCGAGATTATCCAGGCTGAAGGTGACCTGTGCCTTGTCACCCGGTGCGACAAAGGCCGGCAGCACGGCATCGGCCACCACCGGGTCGCGCACATCCATCGCGGCATGGCCGGTGCCGACCTTGCCATCGCTCCAGGCCAGCGCCGTCAGGGCCAGCCGCGTCTGCGTGTCGGGCAGGGTCAGGGTGACATTGGCCTTACCGTCGGCCCCCACCTGTACGATGCCGGAATGCAGCGCCGTCACCGGACCGTTGCGCGGCACCGGGGGCGCTGCCGGCGGGCGGGCGGGAGTCCGGCCGGCATCGGCCTGGGCCACTGGGGCCGCCGGCGGTGCGGCTGTTACCGGTGTTTCCGCCGGGCCGACCAGCCGGCCATAAACATCGCGCAGTTCCACTGACAGGCGGCGCTTGCCAAAGAACCAGCCCACCGGGTCCAGCGCCGGCCGGTCGCCCAGCCGGGCAATCCCCTCATCCACCGCTGTCACCGCCAGCCGTACCGTGGCGCCGGGTTCCGCCCCGGTGATGGTGACGGGAATGGTGACAGGCCCGCGCGGATGCACACCGGCGGGCGGCGCCATCTCCACCTTCAGCGTGCGGTCGGCCGGATCGGCCGCCACCCAGCCCATGCCCAGCGCCCGGCGCGGCGGGGTGCGGCTGGCCGGGTCGGCGGGGGCGAAGGCGGTGGCCAGCACATAGGCCCCCGCCGTCACATCGGCCGGCAGCGGAATATCCAGGAAGGCCCCCTCGGTGCCGATTTCCTTCACCATCACCTGCCGCACGGCGCGATCCGCCAGGGCCACGGTGACGGTGCCGGCATAGGGCGGCTTCACGAAGACGCGCGCCGTCTCCCCCGGCTTGTGCAGTGGCTGCATCACCGCCACCTCCACCGCGTCCGGCGTCTCACCCACCTTGGCGCTGACCCACCAGCCGGCGGAGAAGCGCAGGGAGCTGGCAATGCCGGTGGCCGGATCGAACACTTCCAGCCGGTAGCGGCCGGCGCGCACCTGTTCTTCAATCAGGCCGGGCTTGTCGCTGGCGACATCGACATTGCCGCCGGTCAGGCGCTTGTCGCGCACCGTGGTGCGATATTCCCAGCGCCCATCGGCAGCGTACCAGTCATAATCATACTCTTCCTCGAACAGTTCCCAGGACAGACCCTTGCGGGTCTGTGCCTGCCCGTCCGGGGCGATGGCGACGACATTGACGGCGACCGTCGCCCCCTCCGGCACGGCATCGCCGCTGAAATTGGGCTTCAGCCCCAGGGCGAAGGCCTGATGATCAACCGGCAGCACCATGTCGCGGTCGACCGGGCGGCCGCCGACATCATGCAACGTGGCGCGCAGCACGGCTTCCAGCGGGCGGGTGGTCTCCGGCAGCTTGCCCAGATCCACCGCCACGCGGGCCTGCCCGTCCGGACCGGTGGTGAAGCCCGGCAGGGTCCGCTTTTCCGGGGCCAGCGGCTTCTGTGCCAGGCCGAACCGATACCCCTCCAGCCCGGGATAAGGCCGGTCGGCCGGGCGCAGCAGCACCGTCAGTTCGCCCTGCAGGCGGGCAGCGGGGCCACCCGCCAGATAACGGCCATCCACCGACAGGGTCAGCTTGCCATCGGCACCGATGCGGGGCCGGTCAGCCGCCAGATCGAATTCCAGCCGGACCGGCGCCACCTCCCCGACATTGAACTGGATGCGGCCGATGGCGGGGCCATTGGCGTCCGCATGGGCGGTGGCGGTCCAGCGGCCCGCCGGGGCATTGGCCGGCAGTTCGATTCGCAGCAGATGCCCGCCGGCGCCTTGATCATCGGCAACCCGGCGCTCCACCTCCAGCCCATCGGGGCGGAACAGCTTCACGGTCAGCTTCTGCCCGGCCGCAGCGCGGCCATCGGCGTCGCGCACCAGCCCAATCAGATAGAGCGCGTCGCCAGGGCGATAGGCGCCCCGGTCGCTGACCAGATAGGCATCCAGGGCACCGGGATTGAGCCGGCCACCATCACCGCGCCCGGCCAGTTCCACGGCGGGTGTCCCGAAATCCAGCAGGGAGAAGCCGCCATCCGGGCTGGCGGCGAACAGGGCCTGCGGGGCCGCGTCATCCTTGCCGCCCACCTGTTGCGGGCTGAACTGGGCCAGCCCGTCGGGGCCGGTGGTGACGCGCCCCAGTTCCTGTTTGTTGCGGGCCACCAGCCGCAACTCCACCCCCGCCAGCGGCTTGGCACCGGCCAGGGAGCGGGCGAAGACATACAGCCCGTTGGCTGCCTTGAAACTGGTCAGCCCGACATCGGAGACGACGAACCATTGGGTGGCCCGCTGGTCCCAGGCCACCATGGGCAGGGCAGCATTTTCGGCCACCGCCACATAGACGCCCGGCGCCAGCTTGCCCAGCACGGCATCAATGGGGAACGGCGTCTGGACGGCGCGGTTGCGCTGGCCGCCCATGGCCATTTCGCCCTTCCACACCACCTGACCCTTCTGGTCCAGAATGTCGCCGACCTCAAAATCGGTCATGGTCTGGTTGATGCGGCCGTAATAAATCTGTTCCACCAGGGCGCGGTCATTGACGCGCAGCACGGACACCCGCGCGCGGTCGATATTCACCCCGCGCAGCGGCAGCCCCTCCGCCCCCACGCGGGGCAGCAGATAGCCCTGGCCCCGGAAGGCCAGCACCGCCTTGCGGTCGGCCACCTGCACTTCGCGCGTGATCGCCCCGGCCAGCTTTTCCTTGCCATTGGCGCTGGGCAGGTCGGCCTTGATGGTGATGGTATAGCGCTGGCCATGGTTCAGCCCTTCCAGGCAGAGATCACGGTCGCGCGCCGTCACCGTCACCGGGTCGGCCGGGGCCACGGTGACGAAGCGCGCCAGATCCAGCCCCTTGCGCGGCCGGGGCAGGGAGCGGGTGAAGTTGAAACAAACCTGCGGCTTGTCCCGTTCAGAGGCCACATCCACGCCCGACAGCTCAAACGGGCGTTCCGCCGCTGGCACGGCCGACGGTTTGGGCGGGGGGGCGGCCGGCGGCGGCGGTGCATCCGCCGGGGGGCGCGCCTCCTGTGCGGAGACGGCGGTGGCCAGGGCCAGACCAGAGACAAGCAGCAGGGCGGCGGGAAGTCGCGGCATCATCGGGCGGGGGCTGTTATGGCGGCGGGTGGAAATGGGAAGGCAATCAGATGGGTTGCAACACATAGGCCCGCAATATGGCACGGCCGGGGCCAACAGGACGCTGTTTTCCATCGCTTTGCAACAACACCGTTGCGATGCGGCCTTGAACTTGCCGCCTTTGACGTTCCTAATCACCCGCATGGGCCATAATTAACCAAAAATATCGGATGACCATGACACCGCCCCCCGCTTCCACGCTGGATGATGATGATGACAGCCGCCCGGTGCGACGGGTTGGTATTGACTGGCCACGCCTGACGCTCTGGCTGGGCCTCATCGCGCTGGCGGGGCCGGCAGTGTGGAATGGTTTCGCCATCGTCTTCTTTGATACCGGCGGCTATATCCGCCGCGTGCTGGATGGCAGTCTGGAGGCGGGGCGATCGGTCTTTTACGGGCTTTTCCTTTATGCCAGCTCCGCCGGCTGGCTCAGTTTCTGGGGACCGGTGCTGGTGCAATGCGCCGCCACCTTATGGCTGATCCATCTCTGCCTGCGGGCCCATGCCATCGGCCCCGCCGGCTGGCCGCCGCAGGCACGGGCCGGGGCCATGGCGCTGCTGCTGTCAGCCCTGACCGGGATCGCCTGGTACAGCAGCCAGTTGATGCCAGATATCTGGATGCCGCTGCTGGTGCTCTGCCTCTGGCTGCTGGGCTTCAAGGGCTACACACTGTCGATGCGCGAACGGGCCGGCGTGGCGCTGATCGCCCTGTTCTCCCTGCTGTCGCACATGAGCGGGATGGCGCTGGCCATCGGGCTGGTGACGGCCACCGGTGCCGCCCGGCTGCTGGCGCCCCGGCTGGGCTGGAAGATCCAGCCGCGTGTGTTGCCACCCTTTGCCATCGTTGCCGCCAGCCTGATCATGATGCCGCTGGTGCATCTGGCCCTGGTGGGCCATGCCGGCTATACGCCGGGCGGCGCCTTCTTTCTTTATGGCCGGCTGGTGCAGGATGGGCTGGCCCAGCGCTATCTGGCCGACCATTGCCCCACGGATGGCACGCCCGCCCCCTATAAGCTCTGCGCCCTGCAAAGCCGGATGCCCACGGATGCCAATGCCTTCCTCTGGCACGAGGACAGCCCGTTGAACGATATTGGCGGCTGGAAGGGGGCGGAGCCGGAGCTGGCGGCCCTGGTCAAGGCCACCATCCTGGCCTATCCCGGCACTTTTCTGACCACCGCCCTGGAGGCCACGGGCGAGCAATTGCTGACCATCGGCAGCGGTGATGGGCTGACGGAATGGCATTATATGACGCGGCGGGTGTTCGACCGCATGTTGCCCACCCAGCAGGATCTGGAATTCAATGCTGCCCGCCAGCAGCGGGAGGAGATCAGCCCGACCCTGTTCACCGCCCTGAACCGGGTCCATGTGCCGGCCGGCTATCTGTCGATGATCGGCTTGCTGCTGGTGGTGGGATGGGGCCTGCGGCAGGGGCGGCATGATCTGGCAGCCCTGGCCCTGTTCGTCGCCCTGTCCCTGCTGGGCAATGCCTTCATCAATGGTGCGCTGTCCAACCCGCATGACCGCTATCAAAGCCGGATGATCTGGCTGGCCACCCTGGTGGTGATCATGGCGGTCGTGGCTTGGCGGGAGGGGCAACGGTCAGGTAAGGGTGAATGAAAAATCTTCGATAAGAAGTTGATTTAAATCGTTATTCGCCAAGATTACGCCATGCCGTCAGTCGCCGCACCGCCTCATCCAGCGTTGCCGGCTTCTTGCAGAAGCAGAAGCGAATCAGGTGGCGGGGGGCGTCGACCTCATAAAAGGCACTGATCGGGATGGCGGCGACACCGGCTTCCACGGTCAGCCGCTGGCAGAATTCCGTATCCAGCGCCTTAAAGCCGCTGGCCCGCAGATCGACGGTGAGGAAATAGGTGCCAGCGGCCGGCAGCACGGTAAACCCCGCCTCCCGCAGGCCCGCCGCCAGCCGGTCGCGCCCCGCCTGCATCCCGCTGGCCAGCCCTTGGAAATAGGCATCATCCTTACTTAAGCCCAGTGCCACCGCGTGCTGCAGGTTGGGCGGGGTGGTGAAGGTCAGGAACTGGTGCGCCTTCACCACCGGCGGCAGCAAATCGGCCGGCCCGGTGACATAGCCCACCTTCCAGCCGGTCAGCGAAAAGCTTTTCCCGGCAGAGCCGATGCGCAGGGTGCGGTCGGCCATGCCGGGCAGCGCCATCAGCGGCAGATGCCGGGCACCATCAAACACCAGATGTTCATAAACCTCATCACACAGCGCGATGGCATCATGCGCCTGCACCAGGTCGGCCAGCAGGGCCAGTTCTTCCGCCTGCCAGACCTTGCCGATGGGGTTTTGTGGATTGTTCAGCAGCACCAGCTTGGTACGCGGCCCGAAGGCGGCGCGCAGTTCCGCCGGATCGACATCCCAGCCGGGGGCGCGCAGGCTGACAAAGCGCGGCACGGCCCCGGCCCGGCGGATGATGGGGACATAGCTGTCATAAAGCGGCTGGAACAGCACCACCTCATCCCCCGGCTCCAGCAGGCCGAACAGACAGGCGGCCAGAGCCTCCGTCGCCCCGCTGGTCACCAGGGTCTGGCGGGCCCAATCCACATCCAGCCCATAGAAACGCTGATTATGCGCCGCCACCGCCTGGCGCAGCACGGCCAAGCCCGGCATGGGCGGATATTGGTTCCAGCCTTCCGCCAGATATGTCGCAGCGGCGGACACCAGATCGGCTGGGCCATTGCCATCGGGGAAGCCCTGGCCCAGATTCACCGCCTTGTGCTGGTCGGCCAGCCGCGACATCACCTCAAAAATCGTGGTGCCATAGCCCGACAGCACCGCATTGCCGCTTTTCATGCCCGCCCTATCCCTTACCCGCCCTGGTTTCCCGTCTTCCATGCCGTGGCATGAAGCGCGAAACATTGATCCTTGACCACCGTGACCGTGGCAAAGCCAGCCTTGATCAGTGCCTGATGCAGGCTGTCGGGGGTAAAGCCGGTACGATGCGCCATATAGTGATTTCCGGCAGCCACAGAGGAACGCAGGCCATACAGCATATCCAGTGGCGCAATCGGTCC
Source organism: Niveispirillum sp. BGYR6 (assembly GCF_027568365.1). Classification (NCBI taxonomy): domain Bacteria; kingdom Pseudomonadati; phylum Pseudomonadota; class Alphaproteobacteria; order Rhodospirillales; family Azospirillaceae; genus Niveispirillum; species Niveispirillum sp. BGYR6. Next base: position 146,633 of record NZ_JANLNL010000009.1, read on the forward strand.
GGTTGGCGAAACATAGGCCGGGCTTTCCAACCCGCCATTCAACAGCTGCAGCGCCACCTGTTCCAGGTCCGGGGTGGCGATATTCACAAATCCACCGGGCTTCAGCACCCGGAAGAACTCCGCCAGCGCCAGCGGCACCTCATGCGGGTAAAGATGTTCAAGATTATGGGAGGAATAGACCGCATCCATGGTCCCCCCCGCCACCATTCCCATATCGGTGATGGAGCCGATGATATCGGGCTGTACCGCTGGATCAATATCAAGTCGGACTTCCCGCCAATCGCCGCCAAGGGAACGGAAAATGGAAGAGAGTGCGCCGATCTTCGGTCCACATCCCACATGCAACATCGTCTTTACAGCATTCATTCAATAATCACCGTTCAGGCATCGGTTGTTCATGCAACCCATAGCGGGCAAGGATGGCAAGAAACCGCCCCTCCGCCCGCAGGCGGCGTGTTCCATCCTCCAGCAAACGGGCAAGCAGCGGGGCGCGGGCATCGCTGCGGGACAGGCCGACAAAAAGATCGGCATCATCTTTCAGCGAAACGACCCGCATTTGATCATCCAGGGCAAGGCGGCGGAGCTGCCAGCGCAGCACATTATAATCATCCAACAGCAAATCCAGCCCGCCGCCCTGGATTTGCCGCAACCCCTGCACCAGCTGCGAATAGCCAAAACCGCTGAGCACCCACACCCTGTCCGGATTGGCCTGATGCTGATCGATATAGCGCTGCACATCGCCGCCATAGGCATAATCCTTGATGATGCCAACGCGGTATGGGCTGAAATCATCCGGCTTGCTGTAGGTGAAATCCTTTTCCCGCTGCAAGGCCACGGCATTGGCGGAATTGCCCTGTGCCAGGGCAGGCAGCAGCAGGGCACCCCCCATATCCGTGGCCGCCCCCGGCACCGCCGTGGCGCTGCCATCATGCAGCATCCGCTTCAGCATGGCGAAATTCACCACGCGATATTCCACGCGATAGCCGGCCGCCTGAAAAATCTCCCGCGCCAGTTCCACCATATAACCTTCGCGCCCATCCGTGGCCGGGTCGCAGGCATAGGGGCACCAGGGATCGGACGCGATGATGATCGGACGCGCGGCATCGGCAGGCGCCATATCCTGCGCTGCCACGCGCGCCGGGCCCAGGGACAGGCCCGTCAGCAACCCAACCAGCGCGAACAGGTGGATGCGCAAGGGAAGGCGTATCATCAAGGCGGGAATACCGTCCGGGCTTTGATCCTGAAGCGGCTGAGCATATGCCCAAGTATGGCCCAGGGTCAAAGCCATCCGGTGGCCGGCTCAGGACGGACTGGCCGCCTCGTCCCCCACCTTGATCCGCCCGGCCAGAATATCCTCCCGCGCCTTCTTCACCGCCGCCTCGACATCCGCCGTCCAGAGCGTGCGGTTATAGGGGGTGATGGTGACATCAACCCCGCCTTCGCGCAGCCCCAGCCGGGTCAGGCCGGGGCGGAAGCCGCCGGCCGATCCCGTCTCAAAAATGGTCTTCACCGCCCGGTCCAGCCGCTTGACCATGGAGGTCAGGACATGGCCGGGATAGAGATAATCCTGGTTGCTGTCCACGCCGATGCCCAGCCTTCCGGCCGCACTCATCGCGTCCAGCGCACCCAGGCCGGAGGCACCGGCCGCCGGAAACACCACATCCACCCCGCTGGCCAGCAGGTCGCGCGCCGCCTCGCTGCCGGCAAAGGGATCGGCAAAGCCCTTGGGGCTGTCGGACAGCATGGCCACGCTGACCTGCGCATCGGGCCGCGTGTCCCGCACGCCTTGGGTGAATCCGGCCTGAAAGCGGCGGATCACCGGCACCGGCATCCCGCCGATGAAACCGACATGGGCGGTCTTGCTGGCCAGTGCCGCTGCCACCCCGGCCAGATAGGCCCCTTCATTCTCGGCAAACAGGATGGAGGCGACATTGGTGCCCTCCACCACCCCGTCGATAATGGAGAAATGCACTGACGGGTGCCGCGGGGCCACGGTGGCGAGATCCTCGGCAAAGCGGAAGCCGATCACCACAATATCGCTGCAGCCCGCCTGCACCGCCGCTTCCATGCGCGGCACATAATCGGCGGGGCTGGACGGTTCGAATTCCTTCACCGTCGCCCCGCCGCCAGCCTGAAAGGCGGTGACGCCAGCATAGGCCATTTCATTGAAGCTTTTATCGAACTTCCCCGCCTCGGTATAGACGACGCAGGGCTGAAAGGGGGCCGCCGCTGCCGGTCCGGCCAACACCAGGGCTGTCAGCAGTCCCAGCGTCCAACGCCGCATGATCCCGGTACCTTTTCGCATTGTCGGATATCCCATCACGCCACCTGCTGGCTGGCGCGAACATGCATCAGGAAATCCGCCACGGCCTGATCCAGGGCCCCCACCATGCCGGAAAGCTGGTCGGCGGCATGGCGCACCCGTCCGGCCGACTGGCCGGTGCTGACGGCAGCGCTGCGCACCTCCCCGATGGTGGAGGTGACCTGACCCACACCAACCGCCGCTTCCCCGATGGAGCGGCTGATTTCCGCCGTCGCGGCATTCTGCTGTTCCACGGCGGCAGCGACGGAGCCGGAAACGACGGCCAGTTCCTCAATCGTGCCACCGACCTGCCGGATGGCGCCGGCCACATCGGCCACCACCGTGCGGATGGCGCCGATTTCCGCCGCTATATCGCCGGTCGCCCGCGCCGTCTGGCCGGCCAGGCTTTTCACCTCGCCCGCCACCACGGCAAAGCCCTTGCCGGCATCGCCAGCCCGCGCCGCCTCGATGGTGGCATTCAGGGCCAGCAGGCTGGTTTGGGCGGCGATATCATCGATGAAGCGAACCACGTCGCCAATCTTTTCCGCCGCACTGGTCAGCCGCTCCACAATGGTGGCGGCACCCACTGCCTCGCCATTGGCCTGTCGGGAAATGCCGATGGCGCGCTGCAGCTGGCTGCTGATCTCCTGGATGGAGAGGGAGAGCTGTTCGGTGGCGGCCGCCACCGTCTGGGCATTGCTGGTCGCCGCTTCGGAGGAACGGGCCACCGCGTCGGCCTGCTGTGCCGTGGCATCGGCCGCCTGTCCCATGCCCAGCGACAGGTCATTCATGTCGCCCGCCGCCGCCGCGAAGCGGGAGACAATGGCCCCCACCGATTGTTCGAAGCGGGCGGCCAGCCGTTCGATTTCGGCTTGCCGCGCCTCTGCCGTCGCCTGCCGTTCCGCCTCCAGCGCGGCGTCATGTTCGCGCACCTTCAGGGCATTGGCGCGGAAGGTGCCCATGGCGCGGGCCATTTCCGCAATCTCATCCCGGCCGGAAGCATCGATGACGACATCCAGATTGCCGCCGGCCAGATCCAGCATCCGGCGCGACAGCCGGGCGATGCGCCCGGCCACCCGGAATCCGGCATAATAGACACCCGCCGCCACGGCGATCACCAGCGCCAGCAGGCCGAAGCCGATCAGCAATTGCCGGGCAAAGCCAATCTGTCCGGCCAGATCGTCGGCCTGGGCGCGCACCTGCGTCTGTACCCCGCCAGCAATATCGGCCACGATGGAACGCACATTGGCGGCATTTTCCCCGGCCAGCCGCACGGAGCGGCGCAACTGTTCATCGGCCGCCAGCAGGCGACCATGGAGCCCGAACAACCCATCCCGGCCCAGCAGCAGTGGGCGCAGCGCCCCGGCCTGATCGGCCGGCAGCTGCGCCAGTGCATCCGCCGCGCGATTGCTCAGCAGTGTGAGGATTTCCGCGGTACGGGCCCCGGTGGCGGCGTCCACCGCCGCGCGCAGGCTGGACAGGGCTGGCCCGGTCTCATAGGCCGCCAGCCTCTCACCCAGGGTGGACAGAACCTGATCCGCCTTTTCCCGCAACTGCCAGCGCCCATCCACCGTGCCGTTGAGGATTTGCAGCTGGGAGGAGAAGCGGCCGGCAATGGTGCGCAGATCATCCAGCTGCGGCAGATCGCCCAGGTCACCCGGCGCGGCGCGCAGCGCCCCGCTCAGGCCCGTTTCCGCCTCGGTCAGGCGTTGGCGCGCCGATTGTGCCTCGGTCGGGTTACCGGCCACCGCCGCCTGCATCGCCGCCGCCGCCAGCCCGTCGGCCGCGTGCGACAGCCGGTCGAGCGCCTTGAAGCGGGGGAGTGTTTCCTCCACCACCCCGCTCAAGGTCACCTCCACCCGGCCATAGGCCAGCCAGGTCTGGGCAATGATGGCCAGTACCGCCAGCAGAATAGCCGCAAAGGCCAGACCAAGCCGCGCGCCGATCCCAAAGGAAACCCGGCTGCCGGCAAAAGCAAAAGTGCCAAGCCGCGATAGGTGCATTCGCCGCCCCCGCCACCAGTTCCAAAAAGAAGATTGTGGCGCTGCAATAGGCCTTTTTGGGCAGGGGAGAAAGCGCGGCAGCGAACTGTAAGAATAAATTAATTATTGAATTTTATGGAAATTTTATCGAATTGGCATGGCCGTAAAAAGAAGGGGGGCGGTATCCGGTCTGGACACCGCCCCCCCTGCCTCAGCGCCCCGCACCAGGCGGGATCAGCCTTACTCTGCCGCCTGCGCCACGCCCGCCGGGACGGAAGCGGGGGCGGCCGGCTTCACCCAGCGCAGCACCGGCTTGCGGGCGGCCTGGGTTTCGTCCAGGCGCTTGCGTGGGGTCAGTCGCGGGCTGGCCTGGAAATGGGCCAGATCGCCCGCCTTCGCCTTTTCCGCCAGATGGCGCATGGTGGCGATGAAACGGTCCAGCGTCTGCTTGCTTTCCGTTTCCGTCGGCTCGATCAGCAAAGCCCCATGCACGACCAGCGGGAAATACATGGTCATGGGGTGATAGCCCTCATCGATCATCGCCTTGGCGAAGTCCAGCGGCGTCACGCCGGTGCCCTTCAGGAAGCGATCATCGAACAGGGCCTCATGCATACAGGGGCCATCGAACGATGCCGACATGACATCCTTCAGGCTGGCCAGCACGTAATTGGCATTCAGCACCGCATCGGATGCCACCTGCCGCAGCCCATCCGCCCCGTGGGACAGGATATAGGCCAGCGCGCGTACGAACATGCCCATCTGGCCATGGAAGCCCTTCAGCCGGCCGAAGGGCTTGGCGCCCTTGGCATCGGCCGCCTGTTCCACCAGATCGAAGCCGTTCTTGCCATGCACCACGAAGGGCAGCGGGGCATAAGGCGCCAGGGCGTCGGACAGGACCACCGGGCCGGAACCCGGACCGCCGCCGCCATGCGGGGTGGAGAAGGTCTTGTGCAGGTTGATATGCATGGCGTCCACGCCCAGATCGGCGGGGCGGACCCGGCCGACGATGGCGTTGTAATTGGCGCCGTCGCAATAGAAATAGCCGCCCGCCGCGTGAACGGCATCGGCGATTTCCTTGATCTGCGGTTCGAACAGGCCGCAGGTATTGGGATTGGTCAGCATGATGCAGGCGACATCATCGCCCAGCTTGGCCTTCACGGCCTCCACACTGACGCGGCCATTTTCTTCCGCCGGGATCGTATCCACGGTGAAACCGCAGAAAGCTGCCGTGGCCGGGTTGGTGCCATGGGCCGATTCCGGCACCAGCACGCGGCGGCGATGGCTTTCGCCCCGCGCATCCAGGGCCGCATGAATCGACATCAGGCCGCACAGTTCGCCATGGGCGCCGGCACCCGGCGACATGGCGATGGCGGGCATCCCCGTCAGCGTCTTCAGCCAATGGGCCAACTGGTCGATCAGTTCCAGCGCCCCCTGCACGGTTTCCACCGGCTGGAGCGGGTGAATGTCGCTGAAGCCCGGCAGCCGCGCCATCTTTTCATTCAGGCGCGGGTTATGCTTCATCGTGCACGAACCCAGCGGATACATGGTCGTGTCGATGGCAAAGTTCTTCTGGGACAGGCGCGTGTAATGACGCACCACGTCCGGCTCAGCCAGGGAGGGCAGGCCGACGCTGGCGCGGGTCTTCACCCCACCCAGGCGGGTCTTGGTGGTGACCGGTGCCTCCAGATCCACGCCGACAGCACCTGGATTATCCAGCTCAAAAATCAGCGCTTCTTCCTGCTGCAACGCCTTGTTGCCGGTGAAGGTGGTGAACTCACCGGCGACCGTCACGGCATGGGGGGTGCTGTCGCGACCCTGATTATTCATGGCCATCAGAGAACCTCCTCCAGGCCGCGCACCAGCGCGTCCATGTCTTCCAGGCTGTTGACCTCGGTGCTGGCGACCAGCAGCAGGTCTTCCAGACCGTCCATCTCCGGGTAGAAGCGGCTGACCGGCACGCCGGCCAGGATGCCGCGTTCGGCCAACTTGGACACCACCTTGGCCGCCTTCTTGGGCAGCTTCACGGTGAATTCGTTGAAGAACCCGTCATTGACGATCTTCACGCCCTTCACCGCTTCCAGCTTGTCGGCCAGGGTCACGGCATTGGCGTGGTTGACCCGGGCCAGCGTGGTCAGCCCCTGTTCGCCCAGCAGCGACAGGTGGATGGTGAAGGCCAGCGCGCACAGACCGGAATTGGTGCAGATGTTCGACGTGGCCTTCTCGCGGCGGATATGCTGCTCGCGGGTGGACAGCGTCAGCACGAAGCCGCGCTTGCCATCGGCATCCACCGTCTGGCCGCAGAGGCGGCCCGGCATCTGGCGCACATATTTGTCGCGGGTGGCGAACAGGCCGACATAGGGGCCGCCGAAATTCAGCCCATTGCCGATGCTTTGCCCTTCGCAGACGACGATATCGGCACCCATCTCACCGGGCGGGGTCAGCAGACCCAGCGACACCACCTCCGTCACCACCACGATGACCAAGGTGCCCTTGGCGTGGGCGGCATCGCACAAGGCGGTGAAGTCGCGCAGATGGCCGAACAGCGAGGGGGTCTGTACCACGATGCAGGCGGTCTCGCCATCGATCAGGGCCGTCAGATCCTCGGCATTCTTCCAGTCCGGGGCCTGGGCGCGGATATCCATGCCCATGACGCCGCAGGTGGTTTCCACCACTTCGCGGTAATGCGGGTGCAGCCCGCCGGACAGGATGACCTTGTTGCGCTTGTTGATGCGGGCGGCCATCAGCACGGCTTCCGCCGTACCGGTCGCCCCGTCATACATGGAGGCGTTGGCCACATCCATGCCGGTCAGCAACGCCACCTGGGTCTGGAATTCAAACAGGTACTGCAACGTGCCCTGGGTGACTTCCGGCTGGTACGGCGTATAGCTGGTCAGGAATTCCCCGCGCAGCAGCGTCTGGTCAACCGAGGCCGGGACATGATGCTTATAGGCACCGCCGCCGATGAAGAACGGCACGGCAGACGCCGTGACGTTCTTGGCGGCCAGCCGGGACAAATGGCGTTCCACCGCCAACTCGCCCATATGGTTGGACAGGCCGGCAATGGGGCCCTTCAGACGGGCCTGTTCGGGCACGTCGCGGAACAGGGCATCCACGCTGTCCACCCCGATGGTGGCCAGCATGGCGCTGCGGTCGGTTTCGGTCAGCGGCAGGTAACGCATCACAGCCCCGCGATGAAGGACTTGTAGGCTTCTTCGTCCAGCAGGGCCTCAAACTGGGCCATGTCCTTGATCTTCATCTTGAAGAACCAGCCGGCGCCTTCCGGATCGGTGTTCACCAGCGACGGCTCGTCGGTCACGGCGGCATTGCCTTCCACCACGGTGCCATCGACCGGGGCATAGACCTCAGAGGCGGCCTTTACCGATTCGACCACGGCGGCATCCTTGCCCTTGGTCAGGTCGCGGCCGGCTTCCGGCACCTCGACGAACACCACATCGCCCAAAGCCTGCTGGGCATAATCGGTAATGCCGACGGTGGCGATATCGCCGTCAAGCTTGATCCACTCATGGTCGTTGGTGAAACGGATGGTCATGGTCGGGTCTTCCGGGTCTTGGGGGGGAAATGACGTGTCGTTGGTGAAAAGGGATTGTCGGCTTTGCTCTCTCAACCGTCACCCCGGCGAAGGCCGGGGTCCAGTTTCGTAGAGAAAGGCGCCTCTGGCCCCTGGACCCCGGCCTTCGCCGGGGTGACGGTAGGGCGAGGTGCTGCCCGTCTCACCCCTTGAAATAACGATGCGGTGCAAACGGCATGGCGGCGACGGTGGCGGGCATGGCCTTGCCGCGCACGATCAACTGCACGCGCGTGCCCACGGCAGCGGAAGCAGCCGTGACATAGCCCATGGCGACGGGGCCGCCGGCGGTGGGGCCGAAGCCGCCGCTGGTGATCTCCCCGATGCGGTTGCCGTCCATATCCTGGATTTCGGTATGTTCGCGGGCCGGGGCCTTGCCTTCCGGCTGAATGCCCACACGCTTGCGGGCCGGGCCTTCCGCCAACTGGGCCTGCACGATGGCAGCACCGGGGAAGCCGCCTTCCGTGCGGCGGCGCTTGGAGATGGTCCAGGTCAGGGCCGCTTCCACGGGGTTGGTGCCGGTGTCGATATCATGGCCGTACAGGCACAGCCCGGCTTCCAGGCGCAGCGAGTCGCGCGCGCCCAACCCGATGGCTTCCACTTCAGGTTCGGCCAGCAGCAGGCGGGCCAGCTTTTCGGCATCGGCGGCACCGACGCTGATCTCATAGCCATCTTCACCGGTATAGCCGGACCGGCTGATCTGTACCGGGATACCCTGGATGGTGGCCGTCCGCGCGCTCATGAAGCCCATGGTGGCGGCTTCGGGCAGCAGGCGGGCCATCACCGTGGCCGCCGCCGGGCCCTGCAGCGCCAGCAGGCCGGCATCATCGCCCAGATACTCGATCTCAATACCCGCCGGCAGGCCGGCCTTCAGATGCGCCAGATCCTCGGCCTTGCAGCCGGCATTGATGACGACATAGAGATGATCCTCGAACCGCGTCACCATCAGATCGTCCAGGATGCCGGCCTGATCATTGGTGAACATGGTGTAGCGGATGCGGCCCGGTGCCAGGGCTGCGATATCGCCCGGCACCAGCGCTTCCAGCGCCTTGATCACCGAATCAATATCAGCCCCGCGCAGGCGTACCTGGCCCATATGGGACACATCAAACAGGCCCGCCTTCTCGCGGGTATGCAGATGTTCCTTCAGCACGCCCAGCGGGTACTGCACCGGCATGTCATAGCCGGCGAACGGCACCATCTTGGCGCCCAGTTCGACATGGAGATCGTAAAGCGGCGTGCGCAACAGGCTGGTGTCACCCAAGGTGGGACACTCCCTTCAGGACAGGTTACGGCCGTCGCGGGGATCGTCCCCGTGGCGGTTGCCCCCCTCTGTCCTGGCCCCTGAGAGATTCGCCGCAACCTTGTGGCTGTCAGCTTACTCCGTCGGTGGGCTGTCGGCTGGGATGGAATCCCGGCCCGCCTGCTTTCCAGATGCGCCTACCCCTTGCGGTCCTTTTGCCTGAGAGTTTCCGGGGGCGGTTGCTCCTTCGGCGCTGCCGCCCGGTCAAGGGCAACAGTCTCTCCCGCAAAGGGTAATCAGCTTTGCAACACACAAACTAAACAACCCACGCCGCCTGTCAATGGCGGCGTGGGAAGAGGCCCAATGCGGTAATTACCGGCCTTCGTTGGCGGCGCGGTTGGCGTCGGCCTGATCGGGGGTGATCTGGAAGCCGACCAGCACCTCGTACCAGCGGGCATCCACCGTCTTGGGCACGGCAATCGACTGTTCCAGCGTCTCCTGCACCATGCCGGTGCCGCCATTCAGCGGGATACTGGTGCTGAAATCCTTCTTGGTGATGATGTTGCGGTTGGGGTCCACCACCGCCACGAAATAGGTGACGGGCAGCGACGTGGCGCTGCCGCCCTCATTCACCCGGCCGGAAATATCCAGGTTCGCCGCGATCTTGACGTGGGTATCGTCATAGGCGCAGTTGGCGAAAATGCCGGACAGCACCGCGACACCCTGGTCGGTGCGCAGCGTGCCGGCATCGCGCAGGATGCCCACATTGGGGCAGCCGGCTTTGAAGCCTTCATTTTCGGCACAGCCGGACAAGGCCAGCATCGCCAGTCCCGCACACGCGGCCATGCGCCAGGGGCGGGCGGCTTTCCTGGCCGGCGAACCTATATTATGGTCGGGCTGGGTCGTCATCGTGCAGGGGCTGGTCATCAAGCGTCCGTTCACTTCCACCATCCGGGACAAATGCCGCGCATCCCGGATACGAGCCTTCGACAGCCCGCCGCGGCGCGGCACCGCGACAATATAGAGGCCCCTTCAACGGCACAAGCCCGCCAAGAAGGGCCATTTCATGGCATCACCGACGATCACCATTCCGCCTTACACGCAGCGTCAGGAATTTCCCAGCATCATGACCGAGATCACCGCGCCAGAAACCGCCGCCGCCCCGCCCTCTCTGCCGCCGCTGCATGTGCTGCTGGCGGCCCCGCGCGGTTTCTGCGCCGGGGTGGACCGGGCCATCCAGATCGTGGAGGTGGCGCTGCAGAAATTCGGCGCGCCCGTCTATGTGCGCCACGAAATTGTGCATAACCGCTTTGTGGTGGAAAGCCTGGAAGCAAAAGGGGCCGTCTTCGTGAAGGAGCTGGACGAGGTGCCGGATGACCGGCCCGTCGTCTTTTCCGCCCATGGCGTGCCCAAGGCGATTCCCGCTGAGGCGCAGCGCCGCAACATGATCTATGTCGATGCCACCTGCCCCCTGGTCTCCAAGGTGCATCGGGAGGCGGAGCGCCATCATGAAAGCGGTCGCACCATCGTGCTGATCGGCCATGCCGGGCATCCCGAAGTGGTGGGCACCATCGGCCAGTTGCCGGATGGGGCCGTGCATCTGGTGGAAACGGTGGAAGATGTGGCGACCCTGAATGTGGCCGACCCGGAGAACCTGGCCTTTGCCACCCAGACCACCCTGTCGGTGGATGATACGGGGGCCATTGTCGATGCGCTGCGCGACCGCTTCCCCAACATTGCCGGGCCGAAGCGGGAAGATATCTGCTATGCCACCACCAACCGGCAGGCGGCGGTGAAGCAGATCGCACCCAAGGCTGATGCGTTGCTGGTGCTGGGGGCCCCCAATTCCTCCAACTCCGTCCGGCTGGTGGAGGTGGCGCGCGGCCATGGCTGTACCCGCGCCATGCTGGTGCAGCGGGCCGCCCAGATCGACTGGCCCCGGCTGGAGAAGATTCGTACCCTGGGCATCACCGCCGGTGCCTCTGCCCCGGAAGTGCTGGTGGATGAGGTGCTGACGGCCCTGCGGGAGCGTTTCACCGTGACGGTGGAAGAGGTGGTGACGGCGACGGAAAACGTCGTCTTCAAGCTGCCGCGCGTGCTGGCGGCGGAGTAAACTAAACAGCGTGACCGGGCGCACAGCCCCCGGTCAGCGGGTGTGGCATTGATGGGGTGTGTGCCCCTTTACGCGGGCGCCATCTCCACCAGATAGATGCGGGTCCAAATCCGGCTTTCACCGGGGCGGACCATCGCATCATCCTCCATGCCCGGCCTTCCGCCCTTACCCTTACGGCGGCGGCCCCGATCCGAAGGGACAGCCGATGCTTGCACCGACCCCCATCATCGCGGCTTGCCTTGCCGAAGAAACCACCAGCGTCGATAGCATCCTGGCCCGCCCGCCCATGGGCGATTCGACCTGCCCGGCCCTGACGGTCGCGCAGTTGCGCCGGGTGGTGCTGTTCATTGAGGATAATCTGGACGGGCCGCTGGCCCTGCCGCTGCTGGCCGCCCAGACCGGCCTCAGCCCCAGCCATTTCGCAAGGCGCTTCAAGGCCTCCACCGGCATGGCCCCGCATGGCTATGTGCTGGCGCGGAGGATCAATGCCGCCAAGAAAATGCTGCTGGAAAGCGAGACGCCGCTGGCGGAAATCGCCGTGGCCACCGGCTTTTCCAGCCAGGGCCATTTCACCGGCATGTTCCGCCGCCATGTCGGCACCACCCCCGGCGGTTACCGCACCGAACGGGATGAATGCTATGCCTGCCTGATGGCGGGGGAAGCGGCGTGAAAAGGTGATTACCTGCACAGGGAGTTATATCTATTCAGTACGCGGCACTGCTCCCGCCTTCTGTGCTTTGATCAGCGCAATGAACCGCTGTCGAATATCAGCCATCAGCGCCTGGGGAAGCAGGCCATAGGCGACGCTTCCCCCGTCCCCCGCCCGTAACGGGCGAAGATCAGGGCCGGGCCAGAAGAAGCGGTTTGCCTCTGTGAGCACCACCCAGGAGCGCTCCCCGTCCAGACCAAGGCGCTGTTTGGTCATGGTGGGTATTTCGACGGCCAGCCGCGCATCGGTTGGTGGCCTGTGGGTAATGGGCAGAACGGTAACAACCTGTTCGCCATCCTCTGCTGTGGTAACGAGGATAACCGCACAGGGGCGATCCTTGCTGCCTTCCTCCTGTCCACGGAGATATTCACGCCGCCACAGATAGCTGTAGCGGATGACAAGCCCTTGAACAGGTGTGGGAAACGGCACGGCCTAAAGCGGCATTTCGGCGTTGAACGCGTCCGACTCCGGCGCGGGCCGTGACGCTTCCAGTGCGGCCAGATCAGCGTCAGTGAAATCGGCCGGCACCATCACCTGACGATCCCTGCGCTTGAGGCGCATATATTCTTCAGAAGACAGCAGCACGGTGCTTTCCCGGCCATTTCGCGTCACAGCCACCGGCTGCCGCAGGGCCATATCCTGATAGCGCCCGATATTACGCTGGAATTCTGCCGCCGACACTTTCAGCATATCCATGGCACATGCCCTCCATAGCCCATGCATCCTATGCAACTTGCATAAGTTTGGCAATTTGATCCTATCTGCGCTCCCTGCTGGTGTGCCTGCACGCAAGATGGCCCACCCTGTGTGACGCAGGGCGGGCCTTGGAACCAAGCGGGTCAGATCGCCCGCGTCGCCTGTTCCAGCCAGGCGCGGTCAGCGCCTTCCACCAGCGGGGACAGTTCACGCAGAACGCGGGCGTGATAGGCGTTCAGCCAGTCCCGCTCTTCTGCCGTCAACAGCGAGGCGTCCACCATCCGCAGGTCGATGGGGCACAGGGTCAGCGTCTCAAAGCCCAGCATCGGCCGTTCGGCCCCGGCGATTTCCACCGGCACCACCAGTTCCAGATTCTCCACCCGGATACCGTAGGAACCGGCCAGATAATAACCCGGCTCGTTGGACAGGATCATGCCCGGCAGCAGCACGACGCCGTTCACCGTCTTGCCGATGCGCTGCGGTCCTTCATGCACCGACAGGAAGGAGCCGACACCGTGACCGGTGCCATGATCATAATCCAGCCCCGCCTGCCAGAGGAACTGGCGGGCCAGCACGTCCAACTGGATGCCGGCCGTGCCCATGGGGAAGCGGACGCGGTTCAGCGCGATATGGCCCTTCAGCACCAGGGTGAAATGGCGCCGTGCCTGCGCACCCGGATCGCCCACGGCCAGGGTGCGGGTGATATCGGTGGTGCCGTCCAGATATTGACCGCCGCTATCCAGCAGGAAGACGCTGTTATTCTCCACCGGACGGTTGGTCTTCTCATTGGCGCGGTAATGCACGATGGCGCCATTGGGGCCGGCGCCGCTGATCGTATCGAAGCTGGGGCCGCGGAAATCGGCCGCACCACGACGATAGGCCAGCAGCGTATCCACCACGGTCAGCTCGTCCAGCCCCCCCTTCGGCGCCACCTCGTCAAACCAGCGCAGGAAGCGGACCAGGGCGGCACCATCGCGGCGATGGGCCGCCTTGGAACCTTCGATTTCCACCGCATTCTTGGCCGCCTTGGGCAGCACGCAGGGGTCGCCGCCCTGATCGACGGCGGCACCCGCCTTTTCCAGCCGGTCGATCACCCAAAGCGCGGCGGTGGCGCCATCCAGCCGCACCCGCGCCTCCTTGCCCCCCAGCGCATCCAGCGCCGCCGGCAATTCACCCGGTGCGCGGATGGCGACACCATTGCCCAGATGTTGCTCCAAGCCCGGCGCCAGCTTGCGTGCATCCACGAACCAGTCGACCTGCCCATCCCGGTGGATGATGGCAAAGGACAGCGGCAGCGGTGTGCAGGGCACGTCGGAGCCACGCACATTCAGCAGCCAGGCGATGCTGTCCGGCTGGGTCAGCACGGCGGCATCCAGCCGCAACCGTTCCAGCGAGGCGGCAATATCCGCGCGCTTATCGGCGGAATCGCGGCCGGTCGCGGACAGCGGCTGGATATTGACAATGCCCAGCGGGGCCGGCGGCTGATCGGTCCAGACGGCATCGATGGGGTTGCCCTCGGTCGCCACCAGCTCAATTCCGGCGGGGGAGAGGGATGCCCGCATCTTGTCGGCCCAGCCGGCCGTATGCATCCAGGGATCGAAACCCAACTTGGCCCCGGCCGGCAGGTTGGCCGCCGCCCAGTCGCCGTGGAACTCCTCCATCAGGTGGTGATAGCTGAAATGGGCGGGCGAGACTTCCTGGCGGACCTGGATGGTGTAACGGCCATCGGCGAAGACGGCCGCCTTGTCCCGCAACACCACCACCGCCCCGGCAGAGGCGGTGAAACCGCTGATCCAGGCCAGCCGGCTGCCGCGCAACGGCACATATTCACCCTGATATTCATCGGCGCGCGGCACCACGAACCCATCCAGGCCCCGGCGCTGCAATTCCGCCCGCAGCGCCGCCAGCCGGGCCCCATGATCGCCATGGGCCGGATCGGCGGGGCGGGCGATGCCGGCCCGCAGCGCCAGCAGCTGTTCGCTCAACCCATCCGACCGTTTCAGCGATACCAGATCCAGCCAGGCATCCGGCAGTTCCCCATCCGGGGCGGCATTGACACCGGCAATCAGGTCGCGGATGTCGGCGACGCTGTGCGCCACCCCGGATTCCTGCAGCAAACGGGCGAGATTTTCATCACCGCCATAGGCGGCCGTGGAGATGGAGGCGGACAAGGGTTGGGCTCCCGTTCTGGGCGGTATGGATTGGGCCAGAGGCTAGAGCGGCAGCGGTGTCGGCGCAAGCGCCACTGTACATTCGGTACCCACTCATATGCCGTAAGACATAGATAAGTTATCAGAGGGACAATCCTGAGAATGACAAGCCCGCTTCACAGTTTTGCCTTAATCAGGCAGCAGAAAAAGCGACGTCAGACAACGTTTGTTGAAAGTTGAGTTCGCATTCGGCCCCTGGGTATTCAAGCGGATTAATGTATCGAAGCAAGACATCTTCGTTGCAATTTAGCCACACCCGCCGATGCAAACAAATCAACCTCTATTTCCGAAGGAACCGTCCGTCAGAGGCGGCGTTGTTTGATCCGAAACGGGAGTTACCCCGGCACATTTGCCGGTCCTTATTCAGGAGGAATATGAGAATGAAGAAGTGGCATAACTTGTTCGCGCCGATGGTGTCGGCCGCCGCCTTGATGGTGGCGTTGCCTTCGCTGGCAATGGCACAGGATGGCGAGATCAAGACCGCTTCCGGTCCGTATCTGGGCCTGTCGGCCGGTTACAACTGGACCCGCGACACCAATGTAAATGCTGGTACTGCCCTCAACAGCATGGATTTCAGCGAAGGCTATACGGGCATTCTGGAAGGCGGCTATCGCTTCGATAACGGCCTGCGTCCGGCCCTGGAGGTTGGCTATTCCACCGATGTGGTCGACAAGATCACGGGCGGCCCGGTTGGCCGTTACGGCAGCGGCGGCAATATGAGCGCCATCACCATCATGGGCGTGGTGAATTATGACTTCCATACCGGCACGGCCCTGCGCCCCTATGTGAATGCCGGTGTCGGTCTGGCCCGCCTGCATATGGACCGCGTTGGGTCCCTGTCGGCCCCCGGCGTGCTGTATGATGATTGGGACAGCACCTTCGCCTGGCAGGTGGGTGCCGGCTTCTCCTATGCCGTGGCCGACAATATGGATCTGACCGTCGGCTATCGTTACCTGGATACCGACAAGGGCACCTTCAAGGCTGGTACCCAGCGTGCCAAGGCCGATTACCGCAGCCACTCTGCCCTGATCGGCGTGCGCTATGTCTTTGGTGCGCCGGAACAGGCGCCGGCCCCCACCCAGGTCGCACCGCCGCCCCCGCCGCCGCCGCCGCCCCCCCCGCCGCCGCCCCCGCCGCCGGTAGCCGCCCCGGCGATCACCCGCAACTTCACGGTCTTCTTCGACTTTGACAAGGCCACCCTGTCGGCTGATGCCCAGGGCGTGCTGCAGAACGTGGCGCGCGATGCCAAGGCCGGCAAGATCGTCAACATCACCGTCAGCGGCCATGCCGACACTGCCGGCTCGGCCCAGTACAATCAGCAGCTCTCGCAGCGCCGCGCCGAAGCGGTCCGCGAATATCTGCTGAGCCAGGGCATGGGTTCCGCCCAGATCAGCGTTGAAGCCAAGGGTGAAACCGACCTGCTGGTGCCGACCGCCGATGGCGTGCGTGAGCCGTCCAACCGCCGCGCTGTCATCATCTTCCCGTAAGACCAGCCAACCCGCTGATCTGACGGTGTGATGAACATCTGAACGGGGGCGCGACCTGCCAAGGGTCGCGCCCCTTTTCTTTTGGTTCTTTGGGCTTATACCAATCCCCCTTGATCGTGACCGATCCAGGGGGATTTTGCGTTCCCTCATGCGCCGGGCGCCCGCATCCGCGGGCTTGGCTTGCGCGCCACGTGGCGCGGGCTGGCGGTCGCCAGCCTCCAATCCGCCAAGGGTCAAACCCTCGGCGGATTGGTATTATGCAAACGGCATGGGCCGCGCGGCGGCCGTCGCGGCATTATCTTCGGTCCTTGAGCCATAGCCCCAAAAAGAAATGGCGGGGCCGAAGCCCCGCCATCCCACTTAACACTGTACTTGGCTCTAAGATCAGAACTTGATCTGGGCGCCCATGAAAATGTAACGGCCCATGGCGTCGTAGGTACCCGGATAGGTATTGCCATTGCCATAGGTGCCGGCAATCGTCGACGACACCGGCGGATCCTTGTCGAACAGGTTGTTGACACCGGCGTTGAGGGTCAGGTTCTCCGACGCATTGTAGCTGACAGCCAGGTCGAAGTAGTTATAGGCATCGAACTTGCGGTTGATCGGCAGCACGGTGCCCTTCAGCAAGGTGTCGGACGAAGTAGCTTCGTTCTTCACCGAACCGATATAGCGCCAGGTGAGGGAGACGTTCAGGTCCAGCGGTGTGGCCCAGGTGGTGCGAAGCTTGTGGCGCCATTTCGGCGTCGGGATTTCGCAGTTCGAACCATGCAGGCCGGCGCAGTTATACTTACCGTCACCAGCAACCGGTTCCTTGACGAAGGTGTCAACCCAGGTACCCGCCAGATTGAAGCCCAGCGAGCCCATGTTGTTTACGCCAACATCTTCCAGATCAAGGCGATAGCTGGCTTCCAGGTCGATACCGGACGATTCCAGCGAACCGAGATTGTCATAGAAGGCATCGACATAGGCGTTGTCACCCAGCCACAGGCTGCCCGAGGTCGGGTCGCGGTGGATCAGGGAGCAGTAACGCTGGTTGCCGGTGGTGGCGCAGGTATTGACCGCGATGCCGGACGGGATACGGTCGATCACGTCCTTGATCTTGATCTTGAAATAGTCAACCGACAGCGAGAAGCCTTCCAGAACCGCCGGCGTGGCGACAAAGCCGACCGAATAGGTATCGGAGGTTTCCGGATCCAGGGTCGGCGTACCGCTGTTCAACGCGTTGTACTGAGCCGCGCTGTTATCGATGATGCGACCATACTGCGACGCCTTCACACCGGTGCGGGCGCACTGGGCCAGCGTGTAGGTGGGGTTGGCGCCGGCGCAGGGATCTTCATCCATCGAGAAGAGGCCGATACCGCGCACCGAATACAGCTCCTGCACGTTCGGCGCACGAACGGCGCGGTTGTAACCGCCACGGAAACGCAGATCTTCCACCGGGGCCCAGTCACCGCCGATCTTGTACGTGTCGGTACCGCCGAAGTTGGAGTAATCGGAGTAGCGATAGCCCAGATCAAGGGTCAACTGCTTCACGAACGGCGCATCTTCCACCAGCGGAACACGCAATTCGCCGTAGACTTCCGTCACATCGAAGCCACCATCGACGCCCCGGGTCGGGCCACCCTGGCCAGCCAGATCGCCGGATGCGAACATCGTATCGACGGTGCGCTTCAGATATTCTTCACGATATTCAGCACCCAGCGCGATGGCGATACCGGTGGTGGCCGTCGGCAGGGTCAGACCATAGTCACCCAGATCCTTGGACACGTTGGCGCTGGCGATCTTCTGTTCAGTATAGCCACGCTGGAAGCCGGGGGTCTGGACGAAGGCCAGCGCTTCCTTGGTGACGCCGCCGGGCGTGAAGATATTGTAGGGGACGCAGCCATTAGCGGCATTGCGGCAGACGATGTTGCCGCTGCTGTCGCGGACCGCATCCAGCGCCTGAAGCGTACGGGAGACCGAGAAGTCGTTATAATAGGTCTCGGCAAAATTCACGCGGGCATACTGGCCATAAACATCATAGGACCAGCCGGCGAAATCACCCCGGAAACCGCCAACCATGCGGTAGGAGGTGTGTTCCAGATCGTCCTGACGATTACCGCCTTCCACATTGCGGCGCAGGATCGTCATATCGACGCTCTGGCCAGCCGTGGGGCTGCTGCCGCAAAGCTGGGTGCGCTGAGCGGCGGTCAGCATCGGGTTGGCGCAGCTGATGGTCGCCACTTCGCCGAAAATGCCCGACGGCGCGATCTGGGCGACCGTCTGGTCGTTCATGAACATCAGCTGCGTATAGGCAGTGACATTCTCGTTGATTTCGTACTTGCCGAAGCCACCCAGCGTATAACGCTCATCCGGACGCTGGAAGTAATTCAGCGGGCCATAGTTGAACGCATCAGCAGCGGTGTAGCTGCGGAAAGCACCGGTGGAATTGTTGACAATGGCGTTGGCCGTCAGGCCTGCAGCCGACGGAAAGGCGTCGGTATCAACAAAAATATGCGTCGGGGCGGTGGTACCGGAACCGGCGCAGGTGAAGCCTGCGGCATTGGCACCCAGCGTACAGGCGGAATAATCACGCTTGGCCTGGGTGATCGGGTCGATCTTGCGATAACCGGCATACAGGGTGACGTTGCCACGGCCATCTTCCGTGGAAGCACCCATCACCACCGTGGCATCACGGGTGAAGCCATCGGTCACGCTGTCATCGGGCATCGCAAAATTACGGCCGCGGACGACATCGCCGATCTTGCTGTCGTTATTGTGCTGATAGAAGGAGAATTGATAGTCGAAAGCAACGCCTTCGAAATCCTGCTTCATGATGAAGTTCACAACGCCGGAGATAGCGTCGGAGCCGTAAACGGCGGAGCCACCGCCGGTCGCCACTTCAACACGTTCGACCAGGGCGGACGGAATCTGATTGATATCGGGTGCCACAGCGCCAGTGCCCGGGGAGCCGGCCGGCAGGCGGCGGCCATCAACCAGAACCAGCGTACGCACGTCGCCGAGATTGCGCAGGTTGACCGTCGCGGTACCGGTCGCGCCGTTCGAGACACCGCCGGTCTGGGTGGCGAAAGACTGCGGCAGCTGATTGATCAGGTCTTCAACGCGGGTGGTGCCGCTCAGCTTGATTTCTTCCTGGCCGACCGTGGTGATCGGGCTGGTGGAAACCAGGTTGGGGGAGGCGATACGCGAACCCGTGACAACGATTTCGTCTACCTGATCCTGCGCCATGGCGGGCAGCGCCGGCAGGGTCATCATGCCAACGGCGGCGCCGGCCAGCAAAAGGCTGCGCACGGACCGCGACGGATATACGGACTGCTTCATCTATCTCTTTCCCTTGTTCAGACGCCCTTGTCGAACGCCGCATTGGGTTGCCCTTAATCCCGCGATCCACCCCGGTTGCGTCCGGATAGACCAACGGGCCCCGCCCTTATGATGGGAAAGGCGGGCCGCATGGCTGCTGCCCGCAAATAACAATCTAATCGCTCGCGCTTGCAATAGGTGTTTCACATCGGTGACTCAACATTGCTCAAGACCGTTGCAGTTTTGCACTCCTCGAACCGAGGGACGCATGTTTTTGAACAAAATTTGCGCAGAGAGCGCAAATTGACAGCAGTGGCCGTAACCACGCCGTTACAAACCAGCAACATGCACCCCCGGCCTGTCAAAAATCCTTCTCTTGCACTGCAAAAATCGTTGCCAATGAAACAGATAGCGCCTGCCGGTCGCGTGCATCGGCATCGGCCAGCAGGCGCGCCACTTCGGGTTGCCACTGTGTGCTGAGGCGCCCCACGGACAGCAAATCCCCACGAATCGTCAGGTTGAGGGAGCGGCGCAGATCATCCAGCGTGGCCTGGTGAAGGTCGCGGCTAGCAACCCAGGCATTGCGGCTGGTGCGGTCCACCCAATGGGCGGCGCGCAGGGTTTCCAGCATGTCGGAAATGATGATGCTGCCCACGGGAATGCGCGCCGCCAGGGTTTCCCGCCGCACCCCCACCCCCAGTCTGGCGGCGCGGTGCAGTTCGGCCAACACGGCCAGAGCCACCACCAGCCGGTGCCCGGACAGCAGCCCGTCGGCCCCGCCCTCTGTCATCCGCCCGGCCCGCCATTCCGGCAGTGTTGCTGTTAGTTCTGCCCCGAACAGAACCACCGACCAGACGGTGTAAAGCCAGAACAGGAAGATCGGCACCACCGACAAGGCGCCATAGATGGAGGCGTAGGTGGGGAACAAAGTGACGTAGAAGACAAAGCCGGCCTTGGATATTTCTGTCAGTAAAGCTGCCACAGTCCCGCCGGCCAGCGCATCCCGCACCAGCACGTCCCGGTTGGGAATGGCCAGATACATCACGCTATAGGCCAGCACTTCTGCCGCGAAGGTGGCAAGCGTCCAGAGCAGGGTCAGGCCCGGCGCGCCAGCCGCCTGGGCCTGTGCCACGATGCCGGCGCCCACCGACAGGCTGGCCCCCATCAACAGGGGTGTCATCGTCAGCACTGCCCAAAAAGAGAGCAGCCGTGTCACGAAGGGGCGCGGCTCCACCTGGCGCCAGATGCGGTTGAACGCTGTCTCAATGGAGAAAAACAGCAGAATCGAGGTGACGAAAAGGCCGATGGCGCCGAATCCGGTCAAGGCCCCGGCATTGGCCATGAATGTCGATGCATAGGTGTGCACCTGATCGCCCACCTGCGGCACCAGCGTCTGGAACAGCAGGCTTTCCGCCTGTTGCCGCATCCGGCGATAAGCAGGAAACGCCGTGAAGATGGCGAAGGTGACGGTCAGCAGCGGCACCAGGGCCAGCAGCGTCGTATAAGTCAGCGAACCCGACATGATGAAACCGCCATCGCGGCTGAACCGGCGTACCGTATGGGCAATGATCGCCCCGGCATCGGTCAGCAACCGCCAGGGTCGCCCATCCTGCTTTCCTGCCAACCGTGCCATGATGCCCCGCATCAGTGCCCCCATTTCCGCCACCCGGCTTCCAGCCGCATCCGTTTGACCCTTATGAACGTTCGTGTAGGATGCGCGCCAATTATGGCCACGCCGTGCCTCCCCCGCAGACACGGCAAAGGCCATGCTGGAGAGCAAGAGAATGAGCAATACAGCAACCGTCACGACCCCGGCCGTCGGCACCCTGATGCAGGGCAAGCGCGGCCTGATCATGGGGGTCGCCAACGACCGTTCCATCGCCTGGGGCATCGCCCAGGCCGTGGCCGCCCAGGGCGCGCAATTGGCCTTCACCTATCAGGGCGAGGCCCTGCTGAAGCGGGTAAAGCCGCTGGCCGACCAAGTGGGATCGGACATCCTGCTGCCCTGCGACGTGACGGACGAGGCCAGCATCGACGCCACCTTCAAGGAGATCGAGGCGAAGTGGGGCGAGATTGATTTCGTCGTTCACGCCATCGCCTTTTCCGACAAGAGCGAGCTGGACGGGCTGTATCTGAACACCAGCCGGGCCAATTTCCTGCGCACCATGGACATCAGCTGCTATTCCTTCACCGCCGTCGCCCAGCGCGCCGTGCCCCTGATGAAGGAAGGCGGCAGCCTGCTGACGCTCTCCTACTATGGGGCGGAAAAGGTGATGCCGCACTATAATGTGATGGGCGTGGCCAAGGCCGCCTTGGAAGCCAGCGTGATGTATCTGGCCAATGATCTGGGTCCGAAGGGCATCCGGGTCAATGCCATCTCCGCCGGCCCGATCAAGACGCTGGCCGCCAGCGGCATCGGCGATTTCCGCTATATCCTGAAATGGAACGAGCTGAACGCCCCGCTGCGCCGCAACGTGACCATCAACGAGGTCGGCAATAGCGGCCTGTACCTGCTGTCCGACCTGGGCGCCGGCGTGACGGGTGAAAACCTGCATGTCGATGCCGGCTATCACACCGTTGGCATGGTGCAGGTGGATGCTGCCGTGGAAACCGGCAAGCTGCTGGCCGGCATGGGCGAGGGCTGATCACATCATGGCGGGCAACAGCTTCGGCACCTTGTTCCGGTTCACCACTTTCGGCGAAAGCCATGGCCCCGCCATCGGCTGCATCGTGGATGGGGTGCCGTCGCGCCTGGCGCTGGATGAAGCGTTCATCCAGTCCTTCCTGGACAAGCGCAAGCCCGGCCAGAACAAGTACGTCACCCAGCGGCAGGAGCCGGACCGGGTGCAGATCAAGTCCGGCGTGTTTGAAGGTGTCACCACCGGCACGCCGATCATGCTGTTCATCGAGAACGAGGACCAGCGGTCCAGGGATTACGGTGACATCAAGGACAAGTACCGCCCCGGCCATGCCGACTTTACCTATATGGCGAAGTACGGCATCCGCGATTACCGGGGCGGTGGCCGGTCCAGCGCGCGGGAAACCGCCAGCCGCGTGGCCGCCGGTGCGGTGGCCCGCCGCGTGCTGGAACAGGCCGGCCCCATCAGTATCCGCGCCGCCATGGTGCAGATGGGCCCACACAAGATCGACCGTAGTCGTTGGGACTGGGCCCAGGTGGACCAGAACCCCTTCTTCTGCCCCGATCCGGTGGCGGCCGCCCAATGGGCGGAATATCTGGAAGGCGTGCGTAAGGCCGGATCATCCACCGGTGCGGTGATTGAGGTGGTGGCCTCTGGCGTGCCCGCCGGCTGGGGCGAACCGATCTATGACAAGCTGGACAGCGATCTGGCCTGCGCCATGATGACCATCAACGCTGTAAAGGGTGTTGAAATCGGTGACGGCTTCGACGCCGCCGCCCTGACCGGCGAAACCAATGCCGATGAAATGCGCATGGGGCCGGATGGCAAGCCGGTTTTCCTGTCCAACCATGCCGGCGGCATTCTGGGCGGCATTTCCACCGGGCAGGATATTGTCGTGCGCTTCGCCGTGAAGCCCACCAGTTCCATCCTCACCCCGCGTCTGACCGTGGATATCCATGGGAATGAGACGGAGATTCTGACCAAAGGCCGGCATGATCCCTGCGTCGGCATCCGGGGTGTGCCGGTGGGCGAGGCCATGATGGCCATTGTGCTGGCCGATCATTTCCTGCGCGCCCGCGCATTGGGCTGAAAGCGGGGACCGGCAAACCGGTCCCCATCAGCCATCTTGATCGCAACCGATCAAGGGAGGTTTTGCGTTCCCTCATGCGCCGGGCGGGTGCATCCGCACCCTTGGCTTGCGCCGCATGTGCGGCGGGTTGGTATTACTTCCGATAGGCCAGACGCAGATTACCCCAGCGCCGGCCATTCACGGTGATGGGGGCATCAACCTCCATCAGGCGAACGGTCTGACCGCCGCCCATCTCCCGCATATAGGTTTGGATCAGGAAGGGCCGGCTGTTGCGTGCGGCGGCGACGCCGGCATTATCGTCAAACAGTCGGCGGTGCCGGCTGTGCTGCAGGTTCCAATCCCTGTCCCCCTTGCGATAGGGCTGGGAATATTTCTTGTTGTGCGTCGGCAGATAGCCGGCCGCATTCACCGCCGCGCAGAACTGGACATTCGGGTCCATCGACAGCAGGGCTTCCTGCACCTGCGGGAACAGCGCGTCGGTCAACCCGGTAAAGGCAGCCTCATATTGCTGGGGCTCCGTGCCCTGCACCAGTTTCAGATCCGTGGAAAACAGGGCTTCTTCACTGATCTGGCCGCTCGCCACGGCGTCGGCCAGTAATTGGCCAATCCGCTCCCCACCTTCCTGCGCCGCCTTCACGAACCGGCCTTCCTGATCAATCAGCTTCTGCACATGGTTTCGCAGCTTCGCCGACATGGCAGGGGTGGTTTCGAAATTCAAATGGATCCCCATGTTGGTTGCCCCGACGACCCGTGCGCCGACGGCCCCGACCTCAGGGATATCCACCTGCATCAGCATGGCCGCAGCGAAGTCCACATCCGGCAGGGGGGCAAGCAGGCCGCCTTCCTCCGACAGGTCCTGCAACCGCATGGAATGGGTGTGCCCACCCGCCATCACCCGCACCGGCATATCGGTGGGTATGCGATCCAGGGAACGGCGGTCACCCGCAACAGACTGCCGCAGGGTCGTCAACAAGCGGTTGCGCAGGGAGCCAAAAGCCTGATGACTGTCCTTGACGCCCATCTCAACTTCCTGCGCCACAGTGCTGGCATCGTCGATCTCTCGGCTGATCTGGATCACGCTGCTGGACACCTGCGCGGAGCCGGCCGCGGATTGCTCCGCGTTACGCCCGATTTCCGCGCTGGCCGCCGATTGCTGCGTCACCGCGTCTGCCGTCGCCGCCGCCGCCGCGTTGATTTCCTCCACGACACGGATAACAGCCCGGATGCCTTCGACACTGCCATCAACGGCCTGATGAACGGCGGCAATGCGCCTGGCGATATCGTCGGTGGCGTTGCGGGTCTGGGTGGAAAGGCTTTTCACCTCGCCTGCCACCACGGCAAATCCCTTGCCGGCATCGCCGGCACGCGCGGCCTCAATCGTGGCATTCAGGGCCAGCAGGTTGGTTTGCGCCGCGATCTCCGCGATCAGGCCGACCACCTGTTGAATTTCCGTCGCCGCCTCGGCCATGCGCTCAACGGCCTGCTCTGCATCGCGGGCAGAGCTGACGGCGCGCACCACCACCTGACTGGACAAGGCCGCCTGCCGGGTGATTTCATCCCCCGATGCCCCCAATTGCTCCGTCGCTGCCGCCACATTCTGGGCATTGGCGGAGCTTTGTTCCGCAATGGCGCTCAAGGTGGTGGCATTGCCGCGCACTGCCACCATGGCGGAACCGAGACGACCAATACCGGCAACCACGCGCTGAGAGCTTTGTTCAACGCCCTGCCAGGTTGCCAGCAGGTCCGCCTCCACCGTCTGGATCGTTTCCAGCAGGCGATAGCGGGTCTCCGCCTTGGCCTTGGCATCATTGACCAGCCGTTCTTCACCGCTGAACGCCAATTTGGCACTGGTTGCCCGCAACTGGCTGAACAGTCCCTGGAATTCCCGTATCCGCGTCATCTCGATGCGGGTATCGAATTGCTGCCCGGCGATCGCCTCGAATGCCTTGCGCATCGCGCTCAGCGGGCTGTTCAGCGTCCGTGCCAGCCACCAGCCGGACAGCAGGGTGATCGCCAGGACCAGCAGCCCGACAACGACCTCCACCCACAGCAACGCCCGATTTTCCGCTTCGCTTTCTGCAATGAAGGTCGGACCATGGGCCATCTGAATATCAGTCAGGATGCTGATCACATCCGTCACGGGATCGATGGTCTGATAGAGGTGGTTCTTCACCAGATCATCAAGCTTGGCTCGGTCCTGGGCCTTCATGGCCGCCAGCAGACCGTCCACCGTCTGGTTGGCCGGGCCAACCAGTTGCGTGACCTTGGCGACGTTTTCCTTTTCGTCATCGTCAAAGGCGGCGGATGAGAAAGCGCTCCACTCTCTCTCGATATCCGCCCGTGCCTTGGTGATGGACTGGATCCCCTGATCCCAGGTGAAATTACCGTTGCGCACCTTGTGCGAGGCATCAACGATGAACACGGCGTATGCGTCGGAGACGATCTTCAAGCGCCGCAGATGCTCCACCGCTTCGGTATTCAGTTCCACCAGCCGATCATGTGCATCGTCCGATGCACGATCACCAATCACACCGATCGCCAATTGCAGCATCAGCATGATGCCAAAGACCAGCAGCAAGCGCCCGGCAATGGAATCGAACCAGCGGCGGGCCGTTGC
Organism: Niveispirillum sp. BGYR6; assembly: GCF_027568365.1. Taxonomy (NCBI): domain Bacteria; kingdom Pseudomonadati; phylum Pseudomonadota; class Alphaproteobacteria; order Rhodospirillales; family Azospirillaceae; genus Niveispirillum; species Niveispirillum sp. BGYR6. The sequence goes on from NZ_JANLNL010000009.1 coordinate 172,607, forward strand.
CACAACCCCGGTTCCCTCCACCCGTCCTTCCTTCAGGTTTGCACCGGCATCTGCTTGGCGCAGCGTGGCATAGAGTGCTTCCGCCTCTGCGATTTCCGCGCGCGATACTTTGGAGCGGATGGAGATATAGCCAACCACCTCCCCTTTTTCGACAAAGGGGGTGACATTGGCGCGCACCCAGTAATGGTCGCCATTCTTGCAGCGGTTCTTCACCATCCCTTCCCAGGGATGACCGCTCTTCACCGTGGCCCACAGGTCGGCAAAGGCCTGTTTGGGCATGTCGGGATGGCGAATAATATTATGCGGCTGTCCGATCAGTTCAGATTCCGTAAAGCCGCTGATGGCCATGAAGGCGTTATTGACAAAGGTGATGCGCCCCGCCGCGTCGGTCCGCGACACGATCAGATCACCATCAACGACCTCGACTTCACGATTGGTAACTGGCCCGTTGTCGCGCATGAATGGTCCCCGCTCCCGAGGCTATGACTTGCCCCCAATTTCTTTCGTCAAAGTAGTTGAACGCCCCATCAGCGCTATATCCAACGACCTATCCGACCGGTTACAGAACCGGCAGGATAGGTGGCTTTTGTTCCAGGGCCGGAAGGGGGCCGCTGTACCGCCCCTTAACTTTGCCACCGCCGGCACCGATGTTACGCGCCCATCGTTTCTGCCCGCAGGCCGCCCATCATGCCCTATGCCCCCTTGCGCGATTCCATCACCAAGCTGGAAGAAAGGGGCCTTTCACCGGGGGGACGGTAAAAGGAGTGGCTGGCCATACATCCCTAAACCGCCCCCAGCACACCCAGCGTCAGCGCCATCACCACACTATAACGCGCCAGTTTCCCCAAAGTGACCAGCATCACGAACAGGGAAAACCGCACGCCCAGGCTGCCGGCGGCGACCGTCAGCGGATCGCCGATGATGGGTGCCCAGGAAAACAGCAACGTCCAGGCACCATAGTGTTGGAACAGCGCTTCCCCCCGCGCCAGCTGGGCGGCCGTGACGGGGAACCAGCGCCGGCCGACCAGATGGCGCATCCCCCGGCCCAGCCAGAAATTCACCACCGAGCCCAGCACATTGCCCAGCGTCGCCACCGCCAGCAGCAGCCAGGGCGGGTGTGCCCCCTGCACTGCCAGGGCGACCAAGGCCGCCTCTGACCCGCCGGGCAGCAGGGTGGCGGCGGTAAAGCAGAGGCCGAACAGGCCGATCAGGGCAGGATCAACCAAGATTTCCAACATCAAAGCCGGTTTGCCCCCTTCACGGCGGGCGCGGGCAAGCTACACTGGCCACCGGCCGGAAGCCCGTTCCAATTCCATTTCCAAGGACCGATCCATGCGCAAACCCGCCCTTCACGCCTTCGCCCTGGCCGGCCTGCTGGCCCTGCCCCTGCTGGGGGCCGGCATGGCCGCCGCCCAGGTGGCGGCACCCACGGTTTCCGTCACCGATACCAAAGACCTGCCGCAGCCGCTGCCGCTCCCCTATGACGAGGAAGCCAATGCTGATGCGGAGGTGGCCGCCGCCTTTGCCCGCGCCAAGGCCAATGGCAAGCGGGTGATGCTGAATTTCGGCGGCGACTGGTGCCCGGATTGCCGCGTGCTGGCCGGCATCATGGAGTTGCCGGAGGTGAAGAGCTTCCTTTCCGCCCATTATGAGCTGGTGAAGGTGGATGTGGGCCGCATGAACAAGAACCTGCAGATCCCGGCGAAGTACGGGGTGGAAAAGCTGCGCGGCGTGCCCACGGTGATGATCATCACCGCCGATGACAAGGTGCTGAACGCCACCAACAGTGCCGAACTGTCCAGCGCCCGCTCCATGACGCCGCAATCCATCGCCGACTGGCTGGCCAAATATGCCGCCCCGGTGAAAAAGGGCTGAGGCGATGGCCGTGGAACCGATGCTGTTTGCCGGCGGGCTGGTCTTTGACGGGCTGGCCCCGCCACGGCCCGGGCTGGGCGTGCTGGTGGGCGATGGGCGCATCGCCGCCATCGCCCCGCTGGCGGAATTTGGCGGCTTTGCCGGCCCACGGGTGGATACCACGGGTGCCACCCTGATGCCGGGGCTGGTGGATGCCCATGTGCATCTGGGGCTGGAGGCGACGGGCGATGTCGTCACCACCCTGCGCCAGCGCAGCGTCGGTGACATGGCCCTGCGCCTGCTGGAAAATGCCCAGGACACGCTGGCCGGCGGCATCACCGCCATCCGCGATCTGGGCGGGGTGGAATGGCTGGAAGTGTCGGTACGCGATGCCATCCGCCAGGGTCGCCACCAGGGGCCAACCATCCGCTGCGCTGGCAAGGTGCTGACCATTACCGGCGGCCATGGTTCCTGGATCGGGCTGGAATGCGACGGGCCGACCGATTATGTGCGCGGCGTGCGGCTGAATGTGAAGCACGGGGCCGACTGCATCAAGCTGATGGCCACGGGCGGGGTGCTGACCGGCGGGGTGGACCCGCTGGCGCCGCATCCCAGCACCGAAGAACTGGCCGCCGCCACCCGCACCGCCCATGATTTCGGCCTGAAGGTGACGGCCCATGCCCAGGGTGCCCGCGGCATTGCCCGCGCGCTGGAAGCCGGGGTGGACAGTATCGAACATGGGTTTGAACTGACCGATGCCATCATCGCCACCATGCTGGAAAACGGCACCTATCTGGTGCCCACCCTGGCGGCCATGCAGGCCCTGCTGGCGTTGAAGGACCGGCTGCCCGCCTTTGCGCGGGACAAGGCGGAACGGTTCAGCGGGATGCATTTCGCCAGCTTCAAGCGCTTTGTGGCGGCCGGCGGCAAGGTGGCGCTGGGGACAGATGCCGGCACCCCCGGCAACCAGCATGGGGAAAATGCGCAGGAACTGGCCCATATGGTGGCCCTGGGCATGGACCCGCTGGCGGCCCTGGTGGCCGGTACCAGCAACGCCGCCGACCTGCTGAACCTGCCCGACCATGGCCGCCTGATCAGCGGGGCGGTGGCCGACCTGCTGCTGGTGCCGGGCGACCCGGTGGCGGATATCAATGCGGCCGCCAACCCGGCCCGGCATCTGGGCATCTGGAAAGGCGGGGTGCCGGTGGCACGGCGGGGCAAGGCGGTGGCCGCCTTCGATCCGGCCCCGGCATCGGCGGCAGGGTTCTGATCATCGGGTGCGGGCGCAGTACCGCCCGCACCCGGCATCACAGCACCCGCCCCAGCGCCTGGTTCGCCAGTTCGCCCGCCGCACTGACGGGCTGATCAGCTTCCCGGCGTTCAGAATAGCGATCCACCAGCGTGGCCGCATGGGGGCGCAGCAACACGGTGAAGCGCACCAGCTCTTCCATCACATCGACGATGCGGTCGTAATAGGCGGATGGCTTCATCCGGCCATCGGCATCGAATTCCTGGAATGCCTTGGCGACGCTGGATTGGTTGGGGATGGTGAACATCCGCATCCAGCGGCCCAGAAGGCGCAGGCTGTTCACCGCGTTGAAGCTCTGCGAGCCGCCGGAAACCTGCATCACCGCCAGGGTGCGGCCCTGCGTCGGCCGGATGGAACCCATGGCAAGCGGCAGATGGTCGATCTGCGCCTTCATGATGCCGGTAATCTGGCCATGGCGTTCGGGGCTGCACCAGACCTGCCCGTCCGACCAGATGGCATGGTCGCGTAGCTCATGCACGGCCGGATGGTCATCGCCCTTCACCTGATCAGGCAAGGGCAGATCGGACGGATCGAAAATGCGCGTCTCCGCCCCGAAATATTCCAGCAGCCGCGCCGCCTCCTCCACCGCCAGACGGGAGAAGGAGCGGTCGCGTAAGGAACCGTACAGCAACAGGATGCGCGGCTTCGGGTCCAGCAGCCCCAACCCCAGGCCCGGCAGACGATGGGCATAGGCGGGATCAAGGGCCGGCAGGTGATCAGGATTGCTCAATTGACGCAGACGGGACATTAAGCCTGCTCCTTAACCGGGGCTGAGAGGGGAAACCAGCGGCGGCCTAGCCACAGGGCCAGTTGCACCATCAAGATCAACACCGGCACCTCCACCAGCGGGCCGATGACGGCGGCGAAGGCCACAGGCGAAGCCAGACCGAAGGCGGCAATGGCCACGGCGATGGCCAGTTCAAAATTATTGCCCGCCGCCGTGAAGGCCACGGCGGTGGCGCGCGGGTAATCCGCCTCGATCAGCTTGCCGGTGAAGAAGCTGACCAGGAACATGATGAAGAAATAGAGCGTCAGCGGCACGGCAATGGCCAGCGCGTCCAGCGGCAGCCGCACGATATCGGCCCCCTTCAGGCTGAACATGGCGACAATGGTGAACAGCAGGGCCGCCAGCGTCAGCGGGGAGATGCGGGGCAGGAAGCGGTTTTCATACCAATCTTCCCCCTTGGTGCGGACCAGCACCCGCCGGGTCAGGAAGCCGGCCAGGAAGGGAATGCCCAGATAGATCAGCACTGCTTCTGCAATGGTCTGGAACGACACGTCGATGACGCTGCCCTCCAGCCCCAGCAAGGGCGGCAGGAAGCCCAGGAAGAACCAGGCATAGGCGCTGAAAAACAGGATCTGGAAGATGGAATTGAAGGCCACCAGCCCCGCCACATACTGGTTGGAGCCACAGGCCAACTGGTTCCAGACCAGCACCATGGCGATACAGCGGGCCAGACCGATCAGGATCAGGCCCGTCATGTAATCCGGCCGGTCATGCAGGAAAATCACCGCCAGCGCGAACATCAGGCAGGGGCCGATGATCCAGTTCTGGATCAAGGACAGGGCCAGGATACGCTTGTCGGCGAAGACCTGGGGCAATTCCTCGTACCGCACCTTGGCCAGCGGCGGATACATCATCAGCACCAGCCCGATGGCGATGGGGATGTTGGTGGTGCCCACCGACAGCCGGTCGAGTGCGGCCGGCACCCCGTCGAACAGGCTGCCCAGCACCAGCCCTAGGGCCATGGCGGCAAAAATCCACACGGTCAGAAAACGGTCCAGAAAGGACAGGCGGCGGGTGGGCATAGCCATGATCGGGGCAGCCTTCGATGAGAAACGGGGGAAAGCGGATCAGCGCAGACGGTGACCGGCCGCATCCACCACGGCCTCCCCATCCTCCTTGGTGAAGGCGGCCTTCTGTGCTGCGGGCAGGATATCCAGCACCAGTTCCGACGGGCGGCAGAGGCGCATCCCCAGCGGCGTCACCACGATGGGCCGGTTGATCAGGATCGGATGGGCCTGCATGGCATCCAGCAAGGCATCATCCGACAGGCTGGGATCATCCAGCCCCAGTTCAGCATAGGGGGTGCCCTTTTCCCGCAGCACCGCCCGCACCGGCACGCCCATGCGGGCGATCAGGTCGGCCAGCACCGCCCGGCTGGGCGGGGTCTTCAAATATTCAATCACCACCGGTTCCACGCCGCTGTTGCGGATCATGGCCAGCGTGTTGCGCGAGGTGCCGCAGGCGGGGTTGTGATAGATGGTGATGTCGGTCATGACAGGGCTTCCTGCTGTGCCATTTCCACCAAACGCCGTTTCACTGCCAGCCGGTCGAGCGAGGCGAGCGGCAGGTTGACGAAAAGCTGCAGGCGCCGTTCGATCTGGCGGTAAATCTCGGCCGTGAAGGCCGCCTTTTCCGCATCGCTGCCGCCGGCCGACGACGGATCGGTGAAGCCCCAATGGGCGGTCATCGGATGACCGGGCCAAATGGGGCAGACTTCCCCGGCGGCGCTGTCGCAGACGGTGAAGATGAAATCCATCTGCGGCGCATCGGCGCCGGCAAACACGTCCCAGCTTTTCGACCGCAATGCCGAGACATCGTGCCCCAGATGGGCCAGCAGATCATGCACGAAGGGGTTGATGCGGCCCGATGGCTGGCTGCCGGCACTGAATGCCCGAAAGCGGCCCTTGCCAAGCCGGTTCAGAATGCACTCCGCCATCATGCTGCGGGCGGAGTTATGGGTACAGAGGAAGAGGACATTGTAGGGCTGATCACTCATCTCACGCTCCGACAGGGATGGGGTGGGGGGCGTCCGGGCTGCAAGCGGGTGTGCAGACGCCAACCGCCGCCAGCAGCCCTTCCCCGCACAGTTCCGGCCGGCCGCCACAGCAATCCTGCACCAGGAAGGCCAGCAGGCGACGCGTGCCGTCAAAATCCGGCGCGTAATGGATATGGCGCTGTACCCGCCAGGAACGTAGCAAGCCCGCCCGTTCCAGCATGGCCAAATGATGCGACAGGGTGGAGGGTGCAACGCCCAGGCGCTGCGCCACCTCCCCCGCCGTCAACCCATCCGGCCCCACCTGCACCAGCAGGCGGAAAATGCCCAGGCGGGTTTCCTGGGACAGGGCGGCGAACGCCTCGGTGGCAGCTTTGATTTCCATATTTCAACGATCATCGAAATGATAACGGGAGTCAAGCCCCGAAAAGAACCCCGGCACCCGCCGGCCGGGCCTGAGGGAACGCAGAATCGTCCTGGATCGGTCTCGATCAAGGGATATTTGTGTAAATCTGGTTGGTTCCGGACAACGAAAAAAAGGGCGGCCCGATGGACCGCCTTTTTTCATGCCGTCAGCAGATTGCCGGTGGTGACCAGCACTTCCCGTCCGGCAATGGACAGCAATATGTCGCCCGGCCCGACATAGCGGCATTGCCGGCGGGACCAAACGGGGCCATCGGTGCCGGCGTGGCAGAGATGGCGTTCGCCTGTGGCCGGGTCCATCACCGTGGCCACATGCTGGCCGGTCGTCACCTGATCCCCCAGCGCCACATGATAAAGCGCCACGCCGCCCACCGGTGCGCGCACCCGGTCCACGGCGGCCAGCGGGGTGGCAAGGGCAAGGTCCGGTTCCATTGCAGACGCGGGCAGGTTCAGCACCCCGCGCCAGGCCAGATGGCCCATGATGGCGACGGAATCATGTGCGGCCAGCCCATCATCCACATCGCTTTCACCGCGCAATTCCACCGTGGTGGCGTGGCAGCCGACGGAAATGGGGGTTTCCGGCGTGTCGAACAGGGTGCGCAACCGGTCCCAGGGGGTGGAACAGGCCTCATCAAACGGCTCCCCCCCCGAACTTTCCGCCAGCAGGGCGGCCAGACAGCCCAGGCGGGCGGCCAGATCGGCAAAATCGGGCCAGCAGGCCGGGGTGGTGTAGAGATGCATGGCCGCTTCGCTGTCGCAATGCAGATCCAGCATCAGATCGGCATCGACCGCGTTCAGCAGCAGCAGGCGGCGCAGGGCGTCGGCCTCCGTTCGTGGGGTCAGGGCCCGGGCGGCATCGGCCAATGCCTGCTGGATCAGCCGGCGGTTGCTTTCAGCATCCGGCCCCAGCTGGCCGATGCGGCCATCGCGCAGGGCCTGGGCCACCGGTTCCCACAGATCGGCGAAGCTGCGGTTGAAATTCACCCCGGCGGCCAGATCGAATCGGCCCAGATGCGTGCCCAGCAGCATCTGGTCCAGCCCGATCGGGTTGGCCATGGGCACCAGCACAATTTCCCCCGTTACAGCGCCGACGGCATCCAGTTCACCCAGCTGCTGCACCAGCAGCTGCGCCACCAGCATCCCTGGCAGTTCGCCGGCATGGAGCCCCGCCTGGATATAGGCCTTGGGCCGCGCGCCCGGTTGGCCGAAACGGTGGATGCGGACCGTGCGGCTGGTGCCGGGGCGACCATGCGGCAGGGTGATGGTGTCGATGGCGTGTGTCATGGCCCCGGATTTGGCCTCAAGCCCGGCCGATTGTCCATTCACCTTTGCAGCCCGGCCGCTTCATGGCATGGTCTGGTGTGGTTGCATGTCAGATATGGATATCGGCTTGAAGGCGATGGGCGGATGGCGGGCGGGGGCGCTGGCGGCGGCCATCCTGCTCTATGGCGCGGCCAGCGCCCCGGCCCCGCCCGGTCTGCGCCTGCAGGAAATGCTGATCTTTGCCGGGCTGATCCTGTTCATCGGCTGGCGCGGGCCGCTGCTGCTGGCCAGCGGCCTCTCCCTGTTCAGCCGCCGAACCGGCCCTGGACTGGCCTTTCGCATGGCCTCGCTGGTGCTGATGGCCCTGCTCTGGCTGGGGATGATTCGGGGCCTGTGGAATGGCTGGGGCATCACCGACATGGTGCGGGATGTCCTCCCCTTCCTGTTTTTGTCGCTGCCTGTGCTGCTGGCGCCGGGCCTGTCCCGCCTCTCTCCGGCGCAGTTCACCCGGATGGTGGATTGCGCTGGCTGGGCCGGCTGCGCCCTGGCCCTGCGCTGGTGGGTGGGGGCGGGGATGGCGCTGTCGGCGCTGGGCAGCACGTCGTTAGGGGAGGGTAAGGAGTATCTGCTGAACAGCGCCCTGGTCCCCTTCGCCGGTGTCTGGCTGTGCCTGCGGGCCGTGTCACGGCCGGGCGGTGACGCGGCGCGGCTTTGGCGGCTGAGCCTGCCGCTGCTTTATGGGCTGGGCGGGCTGGCCTGTCTGCTGGCGCTGGCGGCCACCATTCACCGTGCCGCACTGGGCCTGTCGCTGCTGGCCATCCTGCTGGGCCTGTGGCGGGTGCTGGCCCGCCGCCCGCTGTTTGCCCTGTTGCTGGGCGGCGGGCTGGTGGTGCTGGTGGTCGCGGCCGGGGTGCCGCTGGCCGGTGTGGCCGGGCTGGTGGCGGCCAAGACCGAATCGGTTGGCCTCAACAACCGGGTTGGGGAGGTGCTGGCGGTACTGGATCAGGTGGGGCGCGATCCGCTGGCCTTTCTGATCGGTGATGGCTGGGGGGCACTGGTGGCCAACCCCGCCGTCGGTTATTGGCGTGTCTCCTACACCCATAGCGCGCTCAGCTATTTCCTGTTGAAGGTTGGGCTGCTGGGGCTGGTGGGGATGGCGCTTTACGTTGGCACTCTTGCGGGACAGGTGGCGCGGCAGGCGATCGTGCTGCCCATGCTGTTCCTGGCGGCGGCCCCCTCTTTGCTGATCGGCTGTTTTCTGCATACAAGTTTTAAATATATCTGCTTCAGCCTCATCCTCTCTCTGGTCGTGTCTATGCCAGAATCACCCTTTACAAGGGAGAAAATGGAATACACTCTCTTGATATAGGTGATGAAAAGAGTAGTCAGTCGCCGTGCCGGACAGTATCGCCGCCCCAATCGACTTTTCCGTTTCAGCCCCTGGGCTGGCGCCATTGCTGCTGGCGTTGGGGCGGGCGTGGCACTGGCTGCTGTTGGCCACCCTTTCCGGTGCCGCGCTGATGTCCCTGGCGCTGCATGTCGTGCCGCCGCAATTCACCGCCACCATGGTGGTGGGGCCCACTGGGCGCAGCGGACCGGCCGCCATGGGCCCCCGCACCCCCGCGCTCACCCCGGCCGCCGGCCGGAACATTGCGGAGCAGGGCACGGCGGATGAGCTGGTGTCGGATTTCGCCCGCTATCTGGCCTTGCTGACGTCGGTGCCGGTGGCGGAGAAGCTGGTGGGCGATCCGGCGATCATGCGGGAGATTTTCCGCACCGCCTGGGATGAGGAGGCGGGGCAGTGGCGCCCGCCGACCGGGCTGATCGCCCGGTTTGGGCGGGGTTTGCGCTGGCTGGCCGGCCATCAGACATGGGCGCCGCCGGATGCAGCCGATCTTGCCCGCCATCTTAAACGCCAGCTTGCCATTGAATCCGTTTCAGGTGGGCCGCTGCGCCGGCTGGTCTACCGCCATGAAAAGCGGGATTTCGCCATGCTGCTGCTGACCCGGCTGCATACGGCGACAGAGGCGCATCTGCGGGAAGAGGCGGTGCGCCGGGTGAAGGCGGAAATGGGCCATGTCGGCCGCCGCCTGGAGGGCCTCTCCAATATGGAGAATTATCGGGCGCTGTCCGCCCTGCTGGGGGAACAGGAACGGCTGCTGCTGATGCTGGATGTCGGGCTGCCCTACGCGGCCGATGCGCTGGAGGCGCCATCCTCCCTCAGCCTCGCCGACTGGCCCAACCCCATTCTGCTGGTTCCGGCCGGGGCGGTGGGCGGGCTGTTCCTCGCCCTGTTCGGCATTGGTGCCTATCATGGCTGGCGGCGGGGGTAGGGGGATGTCCTTATACCCGATCCCGGTTTCCGTGGTGGTGATGACCCGCAATGAAGCGGCGAATATCGCCGAGTGCCTGCGCTGTCTGGGGGATTTTGCCCAATTGCTGGTGGTCGACAGCCACAGCAGTGACGATACTGCCAGCATCGCGGTGGAAATGGGGGCAGACATTGTGCCCTTCCGCTGGAACGGCCGCTATCCGAAGAAAAAGCAATGGTCGCTGGAATGGCCGGGGCTGGCCTATGATTGGGTGCTGTTTGTTGACGCCGATGAGCGGTTGCCCCAAGCGCTGGTGGCGGAAATTGCCGCCCTGATGGCGCAACCCCGCCAGGAGGCCGCGTTTTTTATCGACAGCCGGCCGGTCTGGCTGGGTCAGGTGCTGCGCCATGGCAGCCCTTACCGCAAAATGGCCTTGCTGCATCGCCACCGTGCCCGCTTTCCGGTCTGTGATGATTTGCAGATCGCCGCAATGTGGGAGGTGGAGGGGCATTATCAGCCCGAATTGCAGGGGCCGGTGGGCCAGTTGGCGACGGCGATGATCCATGCCGATGAAAAGCCGCCCTTTGCCTGGTTCGACCGTCACAACCGCTATTCCGACTGGGAAGCGGCATTGGAAGTGGCGGGGGCGGGCCAGAACTGCCGGCTGGCCGGCGAGAAGGGCTGGCGCCGTCTGGCCAAATGGCTGGTCGCCCGGTTGCCGGGCCGCCCGCTCTGGGCGTTCCTGCACTCTTACGTGCTGTATCTGGGATTTCTGGATGGGGCGCCGGGCCTGCACCATGCAGCGGCCCGGGCCTTTTACTACTGGTCAATCAGCCTGAAGCGGGATTGGCTGCGGGCGCGGCGCACAGCGCCGCCACCCGCGCGCCTGCCGATGGCTCAGGCGTCCTTGCTGGATTCGTTGGTGTCGCCGGCCAGTGCCTTGACCAGTTCGAAGGTGCGGCGGCGCACCATCTCTTCCGGAATGCGATAATAGGCACGCACCAGTTCCAGCGTTTCGCGCCGGGCCATGGATTCGAATTCCTGCGTCTCGCTGGGTTCTTCAACCGTGGTTTCGACATCATGCACCGGCAGATCGTCGAAGAAGAAGGTCACCGGCACGCCCAGCACCTGGCTGAGATTGAACAGGCGGCTGGCGCTGATGCGGTTGGCGCCACGCTCATATTTCTGCAGCTGCTGGAAAGTAATGCCGACAGATTCGCCAAGAGTTTCCTGGCTGAGACCAAGGAGGGTGCGGCGAAGGCGCAAACGCTGACCCACATGGATATCAATCGGGTTCGGCCCCTCCCCACGCTTGGAGAGAGAGTAGGGCTGAGCCAGCCCGTTCCTGGTCGCCAGCTTTTTCTCAAGCATCACGCACTCCATTCAAAAACCTATCCTTAGGTATATAGAAGTGCGCGCCAGCGTCAAATACGACAGGTTGCATAGTGCATCTAGATTAGTGTGCACAAGTTTGACTAAAATTGTTTACTTTCAAGGGAATTTTCCTATGCGGATACCTCCTAAGTCCATGTAAATGGCGGATTAACGGTCTTTTGGCGGAGGAGATGTATCGAATCAATGGCGACGAAATCGCATCAAGGCGTATGTCTTTGGTATGTATTTTCGCAGGATGGCTGCGACACTTTGTAGCAGTTTGAGGGCAAGGGAGAGGCTGGGCGACAGCTTTAAATAGTACATTCTGATATGATGCTGTTCATCTCTTCCCCTGGCAGCCTGCCGGCGTGACAGGCCGCCAGGGGCGAAGCAGGCAATCAGCAGGGGAATCCGGCAGATGGCCGTGGTGCGGGCAAGGGCCTGCACGGTCACCGCATAATCCCCCGCGATGCGATAGCCACAATGGAAACGCAAACCGGCCAACAGCTGCCGACGATAGAGGATGGCGCAATGGTGCGCTGGCATTCCGTAGAAGGCCCAGCGCCAGTGACGGGCCGGTTTACGCCGGATGAGGCCATCGCCCGGATCCTCCGCCGCATCGCCATAGATCAGGTCCGCCGCATCCCTGGCCTGGGTCAGTGCCAGCAGGGTTGACAGCATGGTCGGATCGGCCAGCCGGTCACCGGCATTGAGGAACAGAACGAACTCACCCCTGGCCTGTGCCAGCGCGCGATCCATGCCGCCAAACGGCCCGCCATCGGCCCGGCTGTCCAGCCAGTCAGGTTGGGGGCCAGGGCCGTTCAGGGCGGCCAGCGTGTCGTCGGTGGAGCCACCATCGGCCACCAGCCATTCCACCCCGGTGGGCATGGTCCCCAGGCTGGCGCGTGTGGCCGCCAGCCCGGCGCGATCCTGGCGCACCACGGTGATGATGCTGAGCGCGGGGGTACCCATCTCAATCGCTGATATTGGCGATGGCGGCCGCACTGAAGGCAATCTGGCTCAGGATGGTGGTGATGCTCTGCGCCAGGGGCAGGATCTCCAGCGGTTCGGCGTCGCGCGGCACCACCAGCATGGCCCCCGGCGTCACGGCCACCCGGCCATGCCGGCCGCGCGGCTGGCTCAGCGGTTCCGCGCTGCCATCGGGATGGATCAGGAAAATCCGGTCATCATCGGCAAAGCGGGTCAGGCCGCCCGCTTCCCGCAGGTAATCCTCCGCCTGTTTTTGGGGGTCGAACAGCAGGCTGGCCGGGGCCAGCACCTCCCCGGCGACGGTCACGGTGGCCGGGCGTTTGGGGATGTAGATGCGGTCGCCCGCCTGCAAGGTGATATCCAGTTCCGGCCGGCTGGCCAGGATTTCCGGATCCAGCTGCACGGTGATGCGGCCCAGGCCATTGGTGCTGCGCAATTCATCTGCCAACTGGCGGGCCAGCGCCACGCGCTGCGGATCGGGCGGGTTCTTGCCACCCAGCATCTGCGCCAGTTCCCGGTCCATTTCCCGCGCCGCCCGGCGCAACCCTTCCTCTTCTGCCAGCCTCGCGCTTTCGCGGGTGAAGATGGCGCCGGCCGGATAGGCATGGGGCGTCAGGCCACCGGCCCGCGCCAGCAGGCTGGACAGTTTCTCACCCGGTGCCAGATCAAAGCCGCCCGGTTCCATCACTTCGCCTGCCACCATCACCGCCCGGGTCTCCGCCGGGCGGCGTTGCAGGGCAACCCGCACCGCTTCGCCGGGGCGGATGGGCCGGTCAGCGCTGACACCTCCGGTCAGCAGGGAGGTCGGCGCCTCTGACCCCGGCATTGGCACCAGTTCCACCCGGTGCGGGTCCGCTTCGTTGCGCAGGCCCCCGGCCGCACGCAGCAGGCTGGCCAGCGGGACAGGACCGGCCACCGGATAGTCACCCGGCATCACCACGCCGCCGCGGACGCCAATGATCCGCTCGGCAAGCAGGCTGCGGATATCGGTGGGCAGGGGGGCGACTGCCGGTGTTCCCTTTGGCGGCACGGGTTTTTGTTCCGTAGCCGGAACAGTCTCAAGCTCTGGGGTGGGGAAGGCCAGCCGCACCTGATCGCGGGCCAGGATGGTGATGCGGTCGCCATCGCGCAGCCGCAGGTCGAACCGCCCCGCCACCACGTCCGCCGGGGCGAAAAGCTGAATTTGTCGGGCGATAGTCACGCTATCGAAACGATCCAATATCGCCACCAGCCCATAGGCATCCCCGCGCAATGGCGCGCCATCGCCCAACAGGCTGGCCAGCGTGGCGGCATTGGCCAGGGGGCGCAACCCCGGCTGGCGTACGGCCCCGGAGAGCGACACCCCATCGCCCCCGATATCCACCACCTCCCCCGGCTGCAGGCGGAGATCATCCGCCATGGCGGCGCCGGCAAGGGGGGCAATCAGGTTCAGTTTTGTGCCAGGCAGGATCGGATAGGGGCCGGGACGCAGGGCGCCCTGGCGCAGAAAGGCCGATTGGCTCAACAGAAAGGGCAACAGGTCCGGCTGATCCTGGAACAGGGGCGGGCAGGGCAGATCAGGCCCCGCCATCTCCCGCGCGGCCAGCGCCAGGGGGCCGGCGGCCAGCGTGCCTGCCGGGTCGGCGGTCAGTGCAGCAGAGAGGCTGCGCAGGCCTGGGCAATCATCCCCCTGCGCTGCGGCACCCGCGGTGAATTGCGACAGCACCGCGCGGGAGCGTAAAAAGGCGATATCGGCCGCCCCCAGCAGCACCAGCTCATCCCCATCCTGGCTGGGAATGTCGCTGCGCCCGGCTAGCATTTCCCCCAGATCGACCGCCCGCATCTCTGCCGCACCGCCGGCCCGGTTGCGCCGCAGCAGCACGGCCAGCGGTTGATAGAGATCGGGCGGCAGGTCATGCCGGTCGATCAGATCAACCAGACGGGCGGCAAAGGGCCGGGCCCCCGGCGTTTCCACATGGCCGGAAAGGGACAGGCTGCCCGCCCGTGTGCCGCCATCGGGCGTGTGCAGCAGCAGATCGCCATCCTGCATCGCCGCCATGTCGGGGGCGGGCAGGGGCTGTGCCTCCTCCACCCCATCCCGGCCATAGCGCAGCAGCACGGTCCGGTCCCCGCCCGGTCTTACCGGGCCGCCGGCCAAGGCCAGGGCCATTTCCCCATCCAGGGGGCCATCGGCGGGCAGTTCATAGATGCCGGGCCGTTTCACCGCCCCGGCCACGGCGATGGTGGGCCCCAGCGGCGGCACCACCAGCCGCGCCCCATCGCCCAGCACCTGGGTTGCTGGTCCATCCCCCTGTTCCAGGAGGGTGTACAGGTCCAGCACCAAGGGGGCTTCCCCCGGTCGCAACAGCCGGATGGCGCGCAGGCTGCCCTGGGGGCCGATACCGCCCGCCGCCAGCAGCGCATCCAGCGGGGTAGCGAAACCGTTCAACTGCTGGCGCCCCGGCCGCGCCACCTCCCCCAGCACCAGCACGCCGATCTGGCGGGTACGGCCGATGGAAAGATAGGCCTGGGTTTGCAGATGCGCGGCGGAAACTGCCTCTTCCACCTCCCGCCGCAGTTCACCCAGGCTGCGGCCAGCGGCCTGCAGGGGGCGGAGATCCTCCACCGTCAGCAGCCCATCCTGGCCGATCACATGACGGCTGCTGCGGCTGACCTGTCCGCGCAGATGCAGAACCAGTTCATCGCCCGGTCCCAGCCGGTAATCATCGGCGATGGCACCCATGGGGGGCAGGGTGGGCGAATCCGCCCCCTGCCGGAACAGATCGCGGCCATAAAGCCGCAAATCCTGCCCGGCCCGGCGGCTGAACAGCAGCTCCACCGCGCTGGGTGCCTCTGCCCCCCCTGCGGAGCTGCCAATCAGCGCGCAAAACGCGAGAGTGAGAATGGTGATCAGTATTTTCAGCGGCAGGCCCACGGCAAAATACAGGCGATGAATAGTATATGGCTCATCATACACAATTCATCGCTTGCCGCCATGCAGCAATGCCGCTTCACCCGCGTGGGGTGCGACCGTCAGAGCCCATGATGGGGGCATAGAGCGCCGGCCGCCGGTCGCGGAAGACACCCCAGCCATTGCGGGTGCGGGCCACCGCATCCAGATCGAAGGTGGCGGTCAGCAGGGCTTCGCCCGTGCGCTCCGCCTCGGCAATCTTCTCTCCTTTCGGTCCCGCAATGAAGCTGGAGCCATAGAAGGTGATGCTGCCCGTCTCAAACGTTTCGGTACCGATCCGGTTGCTGGCCACCAGCGGCACCAGATTGGCACCGGCATGGCCCTGCATGACGCGTTGCCAATGGTCGCGGCTGTCCAGGCTGGCATCCTGCGGTTCAGAGCCGATGGCGGTGGGGTAGAACAGGATTTCCGCCCCCTGCAAAGCCATCACGCGGGCGGCCTCGGGGAACCATTGGTCCCAGCAGATGCCGGTGCCGATGCGGGCATAACGGGTCTGGTAGACCTGGAAGCCGCTGTCGCCCGGCGTGAAATAGAATTTCTCCTGATAGCCCGGCCCGTCAGGGATATGGCTCTTGCGATAGATGCCCAGGATGCTGCCATCGGCATCAATGGTGGCCAGGGAGTTATAATGGGCGTTGTTCGCCTTTTCAAAAAAGCTGAGCGGCAACACCACCGAGAGTTCGCGGGCCAGATCGCACATGCGGGCCAGCAACGGGTTGCCCTCTGCCGGGGCGGCCAGCTCAAAATATTCCGGCTTCTGGTCCTGGCAGAAATAGGGAGTTTCGAACAGTTCCTGGATCAGGATGATCTGCGCGCCCTGAGCATGGGCGGCGCGGATCATCGCCTCGGCCTTGGCGATATTGGCCGCACGGTCCCAGCTGCAGGCGAACTGGGTGGCGGCGACGGTCACTTGGCGCATGGATGGGCTTCCCGGCTGAGGATGGTTGCCCCCACCATAGCCAAGCCGCCCCCCTGCTGCCCAGGGGGCTTTGGCATGTTCGTTTTGTGACAGATAACATCACGCCAGATTGCGCCGGTGGCGCAGCACCAGGGCCAGGAAGAAGGGGGCACCCAGCAGGGCGGTGACGACGCCCAGCTTCAGTTCCGGCCCTGGCCCGCCCAGCCGCACGGCAATGTCGGCCGCCAGCAGCAGGGCCGCCCCGCCCAGGGCCGACAAAGGCAACAGGCGGGAGGGCTGATAGCCCGCCAGCGGGCGCAGCAGATGTGGCACGATCAGGCCGATAAAGCCAATGGCGCCGGCCACGGCGACGGCTGCCCCCACCGCCAACGCGGTGCCGCCAATGGTGAACAGGGCCAGCCGCGCGGTGGAAAAGCCCAGGGAGCGGGCGGTATCTTCCCCCAATGACAAGGCATCCAGCCCGCGCCCGACGGAGAGCAGGGCCAGCGATCCGGCCAGCATGAACGGGGCCGACACATATATATGTGTCATCGATCGATCGGCCAGAGAGCCCAGCATCCAGAACACGATCTCTGACAGGGCAAACGGGTTGGGCGACAGCGACAGCGCCAGGGAGGTCAGGGCGCCGGCCAGGGAGCTGATGGCCACCCCGGCCAGAATCAGCGTCAGCATCCCGGCCTGTTTGCCCGCCAGCAGATAAAGCAGCGTCACCGCGATCAGGGCACCGGCAATCCCCCCCGCCGGCAGCGCCAGCGGAAACAGCAGGCTGGCCCCGCTGTAAAAGGCGATGACGGCGCCCAGCCCGGCACTGGCGGAGACGCCGATCAAGCCCGGTTCGGCCAGCGGATTGCGCAGCAGCCCCTGCAGCGCAGCACCGGAAAGGCCCAGTACCGCGCCGATCATCAAAGCCAGCAGGGCACGTGGCAGGCGGATATCGGCAAAGATAATGGCGGCGGTGCTGTCCCCGCCGCGCCACCAGTCAGCCATGGCCAGCGGCAGAGAGATGGCGCTGGGCCCCACCGAGAGGGACAGGATGAACAGCACCACCACCAACAGCAGCAGGGCAGGGGTCAGCCAGCGCCGCATCATGGCCGAGCCTCCGTTGCCAGAAGATCGCGTGCCGCCGCCAATCGGCGCACGGCCTCCGCCGTGAAGGGGCCGCCGCAGGCCCAGAGCCGGGCGGGAACGGCGGGGCGACGTGTGGCGGGTACGGCATGGGTCAAGGCGGGATGGTTCAGCAGCTGACCATTCAACGAAGGGGCTTGCCCTTCGTCCCCATCCATCAGCAACAGGTCCGGCGGGTCGGCGGCGATGCTTTCCAGGGCCAGATAGCCATAACCGACCAGCCCCTTGGTGGCGGCGTAATTCTGCATCCCCGCCGCCTGCATCGCCGCATCGGACAGGGTACCGCTGCCGGCCGTGAAGGCCCCCGGCGCCAGGGCCAGCACGCGCGGCCGTATCCGTCCGGGGGAAGGCCGCGCCTGATCCAGCGCCTGATCCATGGCGGCGATCACCGCTTCCCCCCGTTCCACCGTGCCCAGGGCGGCGGCGACGCTGCGTATCTGCTGGCGGATGGCGGCGAAATCTGCCGTCAGCCCCACCTCCACCACCGTGATGCCATGCGCGCGCAACAGCGCTACGGTGGGACGGGCGGTATATTGCCCCGCCAGCACCAGATCGGGCCGCAGCGGCAACACCTCTTCCGCCTGGCCCCGCAGCAGCGGCAGACCCGCCGCCTCTGCCGCCAGGGCGGAAAGGTCGGGGTCGGTGGCCAGAAAGGACAGGCCGGCAATCCGCTCCCGCGGGGCCAGCGTCAGCAACAGCTGATCGGTGCAGAGGTTAAGCGAGACGATGCGATGGGGCACCGCGTCCGCTTTTGCCATGAATGGTACGAGAATCGCCATAAACAGGACAAAGAGACCGGCAAAAAAGGGGTGGTGGCCCCGCCCCGGTTCAGGCTTCGCCCCGGCTGTTGGCGGCGGTCGCACGATCAATAACCCTTTCCCGGCATCGCAGGCGCGTTAAACCGCCCCGCCATGCTTATAGGGTGGGGGCCGGGCCGGCTGCAACCGCGCAAGGCGACGGCATGGCGTCATGGGGGTGGCGATGGGACGTGGACATATCGGCCTCACCGGCAGTGCCGGCACCGGCAAGACGACGCTGGGCAAAGGGCTGGCGGCACGGCTGGACCGGGAACTGGTGGCAGAGGCGATGCGGGCCCGGCTGATGGCCGGCTTCGATCTGCATCAATTGACGCGAGAGGGGCACCGGGCCTTGCTGCTGGAGGATGCGACCAGCCTGGCGCGGCGGCTGGCCAACCCGAATGGCCCGCTGCTGACTGACCGCACACCCCTGGATATGGCCGCCTTCTGGCTGGCCAATGGTTACGGTGTGGAAGCCCCGGCCGCGACAGAGGCGTTGCTGGCCCGCGCCATCTGCGCCATGGCGGATTATGAGCGGGTGATTCTGTTGCCCTGGGGAGCACTGCCACTGGCCGATGACGGTATCCGCAGCACCAACCCCTGGATGCAGCTGCATTTTCAGACGATTCTGGAAGGTCTGTGCCGGCGCTATGTGGCGCCGGAACGCTTGGTGCTGCTGCCGGAAACGGTTAGGGCCCCGGCTGACCGGCTGGGCTGGGTGCTGGGCCAGCTTGATCCCAAGTGTCTTGGCACATGAACCGTAGCGTCACCCCGGCCGGTGCGTATCCAGCAACCCGTCCGGTAGTTCCATCGTGTAGGGCCCATCGGTCCAGAGCAGCAGGGAACGCACCCTGCGGCCGGGGTAAAGCTGGCGCATGGCATCCCGATAGGCCGACATCTGCTGCAGATAGACCACCGGCACATCCTCGGCCTGTTTGGGTGGGGGCCGGTTGGTCTTGTAATCGACGATCCAGACCTCCGCATCCGTGACCAGCAGCCGGTCAATCTGGCCGGAGATGGCCCAGTCACCGACCAGCCCCACCACCGGCACCTCGCCCCGGCTGTCCGGCCCGAACAGCGGGGCGAAGCGGGGATCGGTCAGCACGGCAATGGCTTCGTCGGCGATTTCCCGCTGCTCTGCCGCCGTCAATTCATGCGCCGGCCGCGCCAGCCAGGATGCCGCACTGTCCCGCCAATGGGCGGGGTCGGTATCGGGCAGCACCTGCAACAGCTTATGCATCAGTGTACCGCGCTTGTAGCGCTTGCCATCGTCAGCCCCCAAGGGGGAGCGCACGGCCGGTTCCGGCCCTTCCGGTTGGGAGGGCATCAGCGGTTTGGATGGGGTGGGGTCTTTCGGGGCCGGCACGCGGGCCCAGAGGGGCAAACTGTTTGCGGGTCCAGTGCTGGGGGCCAGCGGGGGCGGGGCCTTCACCGGTTCGGTCTGCACATCATGCAAAGCCAGCCCTTCACCGGCCCAGCCGGCCGGTGAAATGGCGGTGAAGTCAAACGGCACGCCCTTGGCCATGCCGCCCAGCGCCTGTTCCACCAGCCGGTACCAGCTTCCGGGCCCGCCGGATTTGGCCGCCTGTTCCCAGCCGCAGACGATCAGCCGGTCTTCCGCCCGCGTCAGCGCCACATAAAGCAGGCGGCGATATTCCTGGTCGCGCCTTCGGTCGGCGGCGGCGCGCACCTCTTTGGCCCCATCATGTTCCATGCCCCGGCGCGGGGCGTAAAGCGGTACATCTGGCCCTTTCGCCTCCGGCTCCGGCCACAGGATGCGCGGGCTCATATCCGGTTCGCCCATCGTGTCGGGCAGGAAGACGATGGGGGCCTGCAAGCCCTTGGAGCCATGCACGGTCATGATCCGCACCAGCCCTTCGCCCTCACCCCCGCCGGTATCCAGCTCGCGCTTCACCTCCGCCTGTGACGCCTCCAACCAATGGATGAAGCCTTGCAGGGAGGCGACGTGATCGCGCTCAAAGGTCAGGCAGGCAGTCAGAAACTCGTCCAGCGGGTCCATCGCCTCCGACCCCAGCCGGGCCAATATGGCGCGGCGGCCGGACCCTTCGCCGGGTTTGGGGTCGGCGGGGCAGGGCCGTGTCAGCAGGCCGGCAAACAGCTCATAGGGTGCGCGATAATCGGTATCGGCCAGCAAGGCGCGCAGATAATCATGGGCGGGCGCCAGGGCCGCATCACTCTTGGCCTTGGTGGTCAGCGCCATCCACAGGCTGCCGGGGCGACCATAGGCCACCTGGAAAAGCTGATCCTCCGAAAGCCCGATCAGGGGGGATTTCAGCAGGGTGGCCAGCGTCAGATCATCTTCCGGCAGAATCAGGAACCGGCCCAGGGCCAGCAGGTCCATCACCGAAAGCTGTTCGGTCAGCACCATCCGGTCAATGCCGGCCACCGGCACGTCGCGATCCTTCAGGGCGCGGACCAGATGCTGCACAAACTGGTTGCGGCGGCGGACCAGCACCATGATATCGCCGGGCCGCACCGGGCGGCCCTTGGGTTCCAGCATCTCCCCCTGGCGCAGCCAGACGGATATCTGGTCGGCCATCACGGCGGCCAGCCGGGCCACCGGCTTGTCGGCCTGTTCGGTGGATGTCGGCGGGGCCCAGGGCGTGGGTTCGGCGGCGTCTGCCGGGCGCACCAGCGGCCAGATTTCCACCTTGCCGGCCATGCCGCGCCGGAAGGGGATGTGGCGCACATCCACCCCATCGCTGGCCACCCCGTCACGGGCCAGCCCGGCGGCAAAGACCTGATCCACCGCGCGCAGCACGGCCGCGACGGAGCGGAAGGAGGTTTGCAGGTCCACCACCTGCCAGTTTTGGGATGCCGCAGCCACCTTTTGCCCGAAATGCTGCCGCATACGGGCGAATTCCGCCGGGTCGGCGCGCTGGAAGCTGAAGATGGATTGCTTGTCGTCACCCACCACGAACAGGGTGCGGATTTTGCCGTCCGCTGCGTTCAGCCCGCTGAAAAACTCCTCGGCGATGCTTTTCACCACGGCCCATTGTTCGGGGTTGGTGTCCTGCGCCTCATCGATCAGCACATGGTCCAGCCCGCCATCCAGCTTGTACAGCACCCAGGCGCAGGCATCCGGCCGCCCGGCCAGCACCCCCTGGCCGGTCAAAAGGTTGGAGGCGGCCAGGATCAGATCGTCGAAATCCAGCAGGGCACGGGCATCCTTCAGCCGCTGATAGGTGCCCAGCATCGCCTCGCCCAGCCGCAGCAGGGCTGCGGTATAGGTGCCCACCAGCAGGCGTTTTTGTTCCTCCAGCACGGCGATCAGGCGGGCGGCTTCCCGCTGCAATATGTCCAGCGCCATCGGGTCGCTGTCGACCAGTTTCTTGGTCATCAGCGTCTTGCGCACCTCCCCATCCGCCGTCAGCAGCAGGGGAAGGTAGCCGCGCCAGTTGCGCAGGCGGCTGGCGGCGTCGCTGTCCAGCCACATCTGCAAACCGATGCCACGCTCGACATCCGTCTTTGTGCCGCCGGCCAGATGGGTGCAGCAGCGGCGCAGGCCGATCATGTCAAAGCCGCCATCCGCGCAGGCCCGTGCCAGCAAGGCCGCTTCGCTGTCGCCTTCGGCCAGCCGCAGATGCTGACGCAGGGCGGTGATAGCACCTTCCAGCCCGCCATTTGCATCCAGAATGCGCCGCAGCCGCCCGCGCTCGGCCGTCAGGTCGGCCAGCAACTGGTTGAAATCATCCTCCGACACGGTGCCGGCCAGCAGGGCCACGGCCTGGGACAGGGGGCTGTCGGGGTCATACCGTCCGGCCAGCAGCACGGATTGCTTGGCCTCCTCCAGCAGCTCATCCGCCGTGCGGTCGTCCATCACCTCAAAATTCGGGGCCAAGCCCGCTTCCAGGGGGAAGCGGCGCAGCAGCGATTGGCAGAAGGCGTGAATGGTCTGGATTTTCATGCCGCCCGGTGCATCCAGAACGCGGGCGAACAGGCGGCGGGCAGCCGTCACCTCTGCCCGCGAAGGCGCATGACCGGTCAGGGCCGTCAGATAGTCCTGGAGTTTGGCATCCTCTGCCACCGCCCAGACTGACAGGCGGTCGGCGATGCGGTTGGCCATTTCCGCCGCCGCCGCCTTGGTGAAGGTCAGGCAGAGGATGCGCGACGGTTCCGTGCCGGCCAGCATCAGCCGCAGCACCCGGTCGGTCAGCACCTTGGTCTTGCCCGTGCCCGCGGAGGCCCCCACCCAGACGGAGCTTTCCGGGTCAGACGCCCGGCGCTGCAGCACATTGGGGTCGGTGGGGCGGTCGATGGTCTGGATATCTGTCGGCATGATGGCGGCAGAGTAGCGGGGTGGAGCCCCCGCACGCAACGGGTGACGCTTGCCACCGGTTCGGGTTATTGTCACCCTTGGTTGTGGGAAACCCATGATCATCCACAAAAGACCGGGGGCGTCGGTGGATCGGGAAAAATGGTTGGATGCGGCACCGGCGCGCACGGCCCGGCGGGTGGCGCTGGTGTTCCTGCTGCCTTCCATCGCCTGGATCGTCTTTTCCGACCGGGTGGCGGAGGCTTTGTTCAGCGATGCCGATGCACTGTCCCTGTTCCAGACGGCCAAGGGGCTGCTCTATGTCGGCAGCATCACCATCATTCTCTATCTGGTGGTGCGGGGTCTTATGACTGCCTTTGCCGAACGCACCCGCGCGGCCCTGGCTGCGCGGGAGGCGGGGGCGGAGGCATTGCGGCAGGCGCAGATGGAAACCCAGGCGCTGGAACGGGCCAAGACTCAGTTCCTGTCCAGCGTCAGCCATGAGCTGCGCACGCCCTTGAACGCCGTCATCGGCTTTTCGGAGATGCTGGGCCAGCCGGATATCGCCCGCTCGGTGGAGCGCGTGCGCGACTATGCCGGGGAGATTGCCAGCGCTGGCCATAATCTGCTGGAACTGGTGGAAGCCATCGTCGCCTGTGCCGAGGCCGAGGTGGGCCGCCCCCTGCGGCTGGAACGGCTGGACCTGCGGGCGGAGGTGCTGCGGGCCGCCGGCAATGCGCGGGTGCGGGCGCAGCAATGCCGCACCGATGTGGCGGTGGTGGTGCCCGATGATCTGTTGATCCGGGCCGACGCCATCGCCCTGCAGCAAATCCTGTTCGCCCTGCTGGATAATGCCATCGCCCATACCCCACCGCAGACACGGGTACAGATCGCGGCTGAACTGCTGGTCGATGGCGGGGTGCGGCTGGTGATTGCCGATGACGGGCCGGGAATGCCGGATGCCCTGCGCGACGCCATCGGCAAGCCGTTTCTGCGGGCCGGCGACCCGATGACGGCGGGGGTCGGCGGCCTGGGGTTGGGGCTCTATCTGGCGGCCCTGCTGGTCCGCCGCCATGGGGGTGACCTGTCGGTCGATACGCAGGGTGGCGGCACCCGGATCATGCTGCGTTTTCCGGGTGGGGCCATTACGCCAACGTCTCGTTGAACCCGTCCAGCAGCTTGGCGATCTGGCCACTGTCTAGCTTGACCATCACCTGTTCCGCCAAGGCGGTGGCGCGGTTCAGGTCCAGCGCGCGCACCCGGCGCTTCACCAGGGGCAGGTTGGCCGGCGCCATGGAGAGTTCGCGCACACCCAGCCCCAGCAGCAGGGCGGTGAAGCGCGGATCGCCGGCCATTTCCCCGCAGATGGAAACCGGGATGCGGGCATGGTTGGCCGCCTGCACGGTGAATTGCACCAGCCGCAGCACCGCCGGGTGCAGCGGGTCGTAAAGATGGGCCACCTGCTCATCACCCCGGTCGATGGCAAGCGTATACTGGATCAGGTCATTGGTGCCGATGGCGAAGAAATCGCAGACATTGGCCAGGGCGTCGGCCGCCAGGGCCGCCGCCGGTATCTCGATCATGGCGCCCAGCTTGGGCATTTCCGCCGGGATCGGCACGCCGCGCCGTTGCAGGCGGCGGGCGACGATATTCATCATGTCGCGCACATGCCGCACCTCGCCGGGGGAACAGATCATCGGCACCAGCACGCGCAACGGCCCATGGGCGGCGGCGCGCAACATGGCGGCCAGCTGGGTTTCCAGCAGTTTGGGTTCCTTCAGCCCCAGCCGGATGGCGCGCAGGCCCAGGGCGGGGTTGGCCGGGCTGGCGAAATGTTGGCGCAATGGCCCGGCCAGCTTTTCGCCCCCCACATCGAGGGTGCGGGCGGTGACCGGGCGCCCTTCCATCTTCTCCACCAGGGTGCGCAGCACCTCGTACTGCTCCTCCTCTCCCGGCAGATCGTCGCGGTTCATGTACAGGAACTCGGTGCGCAGCAGGCCGATGCCGGCGGCACCGGCATCGCGGGCATTGTCCTGCTCACGCGGCAGTTCCAGATTGGCCTGCAGGCCGATGGTGGTGCCATCCAGGGTGATGGCGGGCAGGCCACCCAGGCCGCGCAACTGCTCCCGCTCCGCCCGCCAGGCGGCCTGACGCTGGCGATATTCGGCCAGCATTTCCGGGGAGGGGTTCAGCAGCACCCGGCCCTGCTGCCCGTCCAGGATCACCATGTCGCCCGGCTGCACACCCTGCAGCAGCCCCGCTGCGCCCAGCACGGCCGGCAGGCCCAGCGACCTGGCCATGATGGCGGTGTGCCCCTCCGCCCCGCCCAGCACGGTGGCAAAACCGGCGATGCGTGCCGGGTCCAGCAGGGCCGTATCGGCGGGCGTCAGTTCCTCTGCCAGAATCACCGAATCGTTGGGCAGGCGGGAAAAGGCGAGATAGGGCGTGTCCTGCAGGTTGCGGATCAGCCGCCGGCCCGCCTCCCGGATATCATCCACGCGGGCGGCCAGATAGGCATCATCCATGGCGGCGAAGCTCTGCGCCAGGGCCGCAATCTCCTGCTGCACGGCCGATTCGGCATTGGCCAGATCGTCGCGGATGCGCCGTTCCACCCCACGGATCAGGCGGGAACCGGACAGCATGGCCTGATGCGCTTCCAGCAGGGTGGCGACGTCGGCCGCCGCCTCCTCCGGCAGGGTGCGGGCCTTCAGCTTCAGCTTGGCCAACTGGCGCCGGGCCTTTTCCACCGCCTGGTGGAAGCGCTTCAGCTCGTCCGGCACGGCCTCGGCGGCGATCTCATATTCCGGCACCTGGGGGGTGCCGGCTTCCACCACATGGGCGGGGCCGATGGCGATGCCGGGTGACACGCCCAGCCCGCGCAGGATGCGCTGGCGGCCGGGAAGTCCGGATGAAATGTCGGTCGCCGTCCCGCCGGTGCGGGAAGGGTCGTTGCGCGGGGTCATGGGCTGTTTCCTGCGGGCCTATCGCCCGCTTATAGTCCAACGCCGGCCTTACGCCCAGGCGGCGGACCATAACCTTCCGTTTTGGGGGATATTTCCCGGTTCTGCGACCGGGTTGGGGGCCTGATTCTGCTGGCGCGGTGCCGGCCGGCTTAATCCTCGCCGAACTTGTCCGCCACCAGCTGGACCAGGGCATCCATCACTTCCTGCGCCTGCCGCCCGGCGGCCAGAATCTCAATCTGGGTGTCGATACTGGCGGCCAGCATCATCAGCCCCATGATGGAGACGCCGGAGACCTCCGTATCGCCGCGCACCACCTCCACCTGTGCGTCATACTCTCCGGCCAGCCGTACGAATTTGGCGGCGGCCCGGGCGTGCAGGCCACGGCGATTGCGGATGGTGACGGTCTGTTTCAGCGCATCGGGGGGCAGCAGGCTCAAGCTTTTCTTCCCATCTCAGCTTTCGGTCAGCAATGCCGAAGCCACATTGATATATTTGCGGCCGGCTGCCTGGGCATCGGCGACCGCCTTGTTCAAGTCTGCACCGGCTTTGCGGACCGACGCCAGCTTGATCAGCATGGGCAGGTTCATGCCGGCGATTACTTCCACCTTGGCGCGGTCCATGATGGAGATGGCCAGGTTCGACGGGGTGCCGCCGAACATGTCGGTCAGCACCACCACCCCGTCACCGGTGTCACAGGCGGCGACGCTGGCCAGGATGTCGTTGCGCCGCTGTTCCATATCATCTTCCGGGCCAATGCAGACGGCGCGTACCTGCGCCTGCTGCCCCACGACATGTTCCAGGGCGGCGATAAATTCCTCGGCCAGACGGCCGTGGGTGACAAGGACCAAGCCGATCATCTGCTTTCCCTTGGGGATTCGCCGGCAGCCAGACCGATATCGGTGGCCGCCGTCTGGGTGAGGGGGGCGGCTGGCGCCGCCTCCTTGCGGACGAGATCGCGGTGCGCCTCGCCAACCTTGTAGCCCCGCTCTTTCAGCCATTCGGCGAGCGTATGGGCAATGAAGACCGACCGGTGCTTGCCACCGGTACAGCCGATGGCAATGGTCAGGTAATGTTTGCCTTCGCGCACATAGCGCGGCAACAGCGGTTCCAGCAGCCGGGTCAGGTTCTGGAAGAAATCCACATAATCCGGATCATGCGCCACATAATCGGCTACTGGCCTGTCCAGCCCGGAAAGCGGGCGCAGGCGCGGGTCCCAATGCGGATTGTCCAGAAAGCGCACATCGAAGACCAGATCCGATTCGCGTGGCACGCCCTGGCGATAGGAGAAGCTGGTGACGAAAATCTTCAGCGCCGGCCCCTCATCCAGATGGAACAGGCCAGCCAGATGACGGCGCGTGTCGTGGATGGAGAAATAGGTGGTATCCACCACCTCATCCGCCGCGTCGCGCAAAGGCTGCATCACCACCCGTTCATGGGCGATGCCATCCAGCACCGGCCGATCCAGTGCCATCGGGTGCGGGCGCCGCGTCTCCGTATAGCGGCGCTGCAGCGCATCGGCATGGGCATCCATGAACAGCAGCCGCACCCGCAGGTCTGGCCGCTGACGCAGGGCGGCGATCTGGTCCAACAGGGTATGGGCGTTGAAATCACGGGTGCGGCTGTCAATGCCGATGACCAGCGGGCGGTCATGGCTCTGGCTCACCAGCGGTTCCAGCAGGGAGAGGCGGAGATTATCCACCGCCTCATATCCCAGATCCTCCAGGCATTTCATGGCGGTGGACAGGCCGCTGCCCGACATGCCGGTGGCCACCACCACCGGCAGCGGGGCATCGGCGTTGAAGCTGTGCCCTTGCGCCTGCTCCGTCATTGTCGCACCCCCGTGGCATGGCAGGCCATGGCCCAGGCCGGTTCCCCCGGCACCAGCGGGCCAGCGGCCGCCAGCGTGCGCATGGCCAGCCGCAGGGCGGCGGGGGCAGAGGCATGGAAGGGGGCCAGCGACAGGCAGGGCAGGCGGACGCCATGCAGCATGGCATGGCGGGGCAGCGGCAGCCGCTGAACCTGATCCGCCGGGACCAGATCAACCAGCAACCTTATTGGTGCAAGGGACATATGCGGCACGGCCAGAACCCCCAGCCCCCGCACCTCCAGCAGGCCCGCCAGTGCTGGCGGGGCGGCGGCCAGCAAGGCCGCATCCGCCCCATGCGTCAGATCAACGCGGTCATCGGCCACCAGCACCGCACCGGCATCCAGCAGCCGCAGGGCCAGATCGGATTTGCCGCAGCCCGACGGTCCGCGCAGCAGCAGACCGGCACCGTCGATCGCTACACAGCTTGCGTGAATCTGGATCATGGTCAGCGATAGATGGGTATAAAGGATGCCTGAGACAATAAGCTGTCCCGGCCCCGATCATCCAATCGCCATACCGGCTGATGCGCCATCGTTGCGTTCGCCCCGTACAATGGAATGATATTCTTATCAAAGCCGCCGCCCCGGGGCGAGCGTAATTGGAAACCTGGCCGCCCCGGGGCGATGCGGCCAGGGCAGGGAAGGCTCCCACAATCGTTGGCGTAAAAATGCTTGTCTCCGGTATAGAAAATACACCTCCCCCGACCGGATGGCTTGTCCCGTGCCTGATTTCATCACCCTCGACATTCTGGCCTTCCTGGTCGCAGCCGCCTTTACCGCCGGATTCATTGATGCCATTGCCGGCGGCGGCGGGTTGATCACCATCCCCGCCTTGCTGTCGGCCGGCATCTCCCCGGCGGCAGCGCTCGCTACCAATAAGTTACAGGGCAGTTTCGGCACGGCCATGGCCACCTTTACCTTCTGGCGGGCCGGCCAGATCGAGCTGAAGGCCATGGCTTTCCCGGTGGCCTGTGTGCTGGTGGGGGCGGCGGCGGGCACCGGGCTGGTGCAGCATGTCGGCGGCGGCTTCCTGATGGCGCTGATCCCGCTGCTGCTGGTGGCTATCGCGCTCTATTTCCTGCTCAGCCCGCGTGTGGGGGATATGGAGGCGCAAGCCCGCATCAGCCTGCGGGCTTTCAGCCTGACCGTGGGGCTGGCGGTTGGTTTCTATGATGGTTTCTTCGGGCCGGGCACCGGCAGCTTCTTCGCCCTGGGCTGTGTCGCCCTGCTGGGCATGAATATGCGCCGGGCCACGGCCAATACCAAATTGCTGAACTTCACCAGCAATATCGTCAGCCTTGCCGTCTTCGCGCTGGGGGGCCAGATACTCTGGCTGGTCGGGTTGTCCATGGCGGTGGGGCAGGCGGCGGGGGCTTTCCTGGGCTCCCACGCCGCCCTGCGATTCGGCGCCCGGCTGGTGCGGCCCCTGCTGGTCATCGTCTGCCTGGGCATGACGGTGCGGCTGGTGGCCAACCCGGACCACCCGCTTCATGCTTGGTTGCGGCAGTTGTTCTGACCCGGTTTTACCGCTGGTATAATTCGTGAGGCCCCATGCTGGATTTGACCGACAGCCAGATCGAACGCTATGCCCGCCACATCATGCTGCCCCAGGTGGGCGGGGTGGGGCAGGCCCGCCTGCTCTCCTCCTCCGTGCTGGTGGTGGGGGCGGGGGGCTTAGGCGCGCCCTTGCTGCTCTATCTGGCGGCCGCCGGGGTCGGGCGAATCGGCATTGTTGATGATGATGCGGTCGATCTCTCCAACCTGCAGCGGCAGGTGATCCACGATACGGCCGGCATAGGTGTGCCAAAGGTGGAGAGTGCTGCCGCCCGCATCCGCGCCATCAACCCCGATGTGGTGGTGGAACCGCACCGGCTGCGGCTGAATGCTGGCAATGTGCTGGATTTGATCGGGCGCTATGATCTGGTGGCCGATGGGACGGATAATTTCGCCACCCGGTTCCTGCTGAACGATGCCTGCCATCTGGCCGGGCGCACGCTGGTCAGTGCTGCCATGCTGCGATTCGAAGGGCAGCTCTCGACCTTCAAGTCCCACCAGGGCCATGCCCATCCCTGCTATCGCTGCATTTTCCGCGATCCGCCGCCGCCGGGCACGGTGCCCACCTGCTCAGAAGGTGGCGTGCTGGGGGCGCTGGCCGGCAGCCTGGGCAGCCTGCAGGCGGTGGAGGTGCTGAAGGAATTGCTGGGTATCGGCGACAGCCTGTCCGGTCGGCTCTTGCTTTATTCAGCGCTGGAAACCAGTTTCCGTACCATCAAGGTGCGGCGCGACCCGGAATGCCCCACCTGTGGTGACCATCCGGTCTATTGCGATCTTTCGCACCATCCCTCCCCGAAATGAGGCTTTCCCCATGCCCCAAGGTTCGCAAGGTCTGGCGCTGATCGTTCAGGCCGGCGGTTATGACCGTGTGCATTATGCCCTGGTGCTGGCCAGTGCGGCGGCGGCCACCGGGCGACCAGTGACGCTGTTCTTCACCGGCCGTGCCTTGCCGGCGCTGTTGGATGGGAAGGGCTGGCGGCGACTGGATTTCTCCGACGATGGCACCAGCCCGGAGGCACGCGACGCCACGCTGGCCCATCGCGGCGTGGCCACGATAGAGGAGTTGCTCACCGCCTGCGCCGAACTGGGCGTGCGTTTCCTGGCCTGTGAGATGGGTTGGCGGGCACTGGGCCTAAGGGATGTCACCATCCGCCCAGACCTGTCGGTGGAAACAGCGGGGGTGGTCACCCTGCTGGGATCGGTGCCTGCCGATCACCACCTGATCTATGTGTGACCTCTTCCTGCCCTGCTTGCCGCACATTTCGCCCCTTTGGCCAAAGCCCTTTTCCCGTCTCGATTCGCGCGATAGGGTCGCGGCCTGTTTTGCCGCTTCAAGGAACGGGTTTGGGTGATGGCGAAGGATATAGAGACGGCCGCAGTAACGATTGTGCCGCCCAATGGGCCGCTGGTGGGGCGTGTGGCGCCGCCGGGGTCGAAATCCATCACCAACCGGGCCTTGCTGCTGGCGGCCTTGGCCCGTGGCACCAGCCGCCTGACCGGCGCGCTGAAAAGCGACGACACCAAGCATATGGCCAATGCCCTGCGCCAGATGGGTATCGGGGTGGAAGAACCGGACGAGACGACCTTCATCGTCACCAGCCCCGGCCATCTGACGGCCCCGCAGGGGCCGCTGTTTCTGGGTAATGCCGGCACGGCCACCCGCTTCCTGACCGCCGCTGTCGCCAGTGTGGATGGCACCGTGGTGGTGGATGGGGATGAGCATATGCGCAAGCGCCCCATCGGCCCGCTGGTCACGGCGCTGCGGGCCCTGTCGGTTGATCTGGAGGCGCCCAGCGGCTGCCCGCCCGTCACCGTGCGCGGCAAGGGCGCTTTGCCGCCGGGCCGGGTGGAGATTGATGCCGGCCTGTCCAGCCAATATGTCAGCGCCATCCTGATGGCGGCCGCCTGCAGCAGCGGCCCGGTGGAGATTGTGCTGAAGGGCAGCGAGATCGGCGCGCGCGGCTATATCGACCTGACGGTGGCGGCCATGCGGGCCTTTGGCGCCAGCGTGGAACAGCCCGATGCCGCCACCTGGCGGGTACAGCCCACCGGATATCGCGCCGCCGATTATGTGATCGAGCCCGATGCCTCGGCGGCAACATATCTCTGGGCGGCGGAAGCGCTGACCGGCGGGCGAATCGATCTCGGTGTGCCGGCCGATGCCTTCACCCAGCCCGATGCCAAGGCCCAGGCGATCATCGCCCAGTTCCCCGATATGCCGTCTGTCATCGATGGCTCGCAGATGCAGGATGCCATCCCGACGCTGGCCGTGCTGGCCGCCTTCAACAACAATCCCGTGCGGTTCGTCGGCATCGCCAATCTGCGCGTCAAGGAATGCGACCGGGTGCGCGCACTATCCACTGAGCTGACGCGAATCCGTCCGGGTCTGGCCTGGGAGGAGGGGGATGACCTGATCGTCGCCGCCGACCCGTCCCTGGCCGGCCAGACGCTGGCCACGGAAATCCACACCTATGCCGACCATCGCATTGCCATGTGCTTTGCGCTGGCCGGGCTGAAGCTGCATGGCATCACCATTCTGGACCCGGCCTGCGTCGGCAAGACCTATCCGGGCTATTGGCGTGCCCTGGCGTCGCTGGGGGTGACGTTGGTGGACCGCAATGCCTGAATTACCCGAGGTTGAAACCGTCCGCCGGGGCCTGGCGCTGAAGCTGGAGGGCAGGGTGCTGGTGCGGGTGGACCAGCACCGGCCCGACCTGCGCTTCCCCCTGCCGGCGGATTTCGCCGCCCGGCTGACGGGGCGGCGGGTGCTGTCACTGGACCGGCGGGCAAAATATATCCTGATCCGCGTGGATGGCGGGCTGGTCTGGATGATCCATCTGGGCATGTCCGGCAGCATGGTGGTGAAGCCCGGCCCCGCCGGGGCCCCCGCCGCGCATGACCATCTGGTGTTCCATACCGATGATGGCTGGGTCGTCACCTATAATGACGTGCGCCGATTCGGCTTCATGGACCTGTTCGACGAATCCGGGCTGGACAGCCACCCGATGCTGGCCGCACTGGGGCCGGAACCGCTGGGCAATGGCTTCCATGGGGCCGCCCTGTCGGAACGACTGGCCGGCCGCCGCACGCCGATCAAGGCGGCCCTGCTGGATCAGAGCGTGGTGGCGGGCCTGGGCAATATCTATGTCTGCGAGGCCCTGTTCCGCGCCGGCATCGCCCCCACCCGGCTGGCCGACAGCGTGGCCGGGGCCGATTCCGAACGGCTGGTGCCGATCATCCGCGATGTGCTGGGGGAGGCGATTGCCGCCGGCGGCTCCACCTTGCGCGATTTCGTGCAGTCTGATGGGGAGCTGGGCTATTTCCAGCATAATTTCCGTGTCTATGGCCGGGAGGATGAGGCGTGCGTGACCTGCGGCCAGGATGGCGCGCCGGAAGGCCGCATCCGCCGCATCGTGCAATCCGGCCGTTCCACCTTCTTCTGCCCCCGCTGCCAGCGATAGGACGGGCAGGGGGCTGGAATCATGATTGAATCGTCGCTTCACCGGGACTCAGCGGCGTTCAATCATGCGCGACACAACATCTGTCTTATGCACAGGCATGACTTGCATCTGCTTTGCCGGTTGCAGTAGGGTGCCTCCCGAACATTACCGGGGATTCGGTAACGGCAACCGCCAGTCAAGCAAGTTTGGCATGGGCGGCCTGTCTTCACCCGCTTGACGGGTTGCCTGACCCCCTGTATAAGCGCCGCTTCCTACGGCACATCCAAGTTCCGCGTGAAGGTTTTCCATGGCCAATCATAAGTCCGCTGAGAAGCGCATCCGTCAGACCGCCCGCCGGACTGAAATCAACCGCGCCCGCGTCAGCCGCATCCGTACCTTCCTGAAGAAGGTTGAGACCGCTATCGCGACCGGCGACAAGTCCGCCGCCGCTGAGGCTTTCAAGTCCGCTCAGCCGGAGCTGATGCGCGGCGCGACGAAGGGCGTTCTGCACAAGAACACCGTTTCCCGGAAGCTGTCCCGTCTGTCCAGCCGCATCAAGGCGCTGGGCTGATCGGCTGTTGCCGTAGCGTAACCCGCGCGGTGGTTTCACCGCGCGGCTTGTGCTGTCTGCATATCGCGTTATCGGACAGGGTTGCGCTTGGCTTTAGCTGAATTCGTGGTTGATCGCCTTGGGCTTTCGCGCACGAATTTTGCTTTTTTGCCCGTTCTCTTTTCAGTCCCGTTGCGGCTTGTCCGCCGCACCTCTAGCATCGTGAACGCGTTAATCAACGCGACAATGGATGCGGTGCGGATGGGGGTGGAGAACTTCCGGCCGCAAAATGTCGGGGGCAACGCGATAATGAACGATACCTATTCGTTCAGAGTCCGGCTAACCGGACCATTGCCAAATACTTGACATGCCACCTGTCCGAAAGAGGTAACCCTGATGGGTTCCTTGGTTGGAAGGTCGTGTTTTTATGCCAGGGCGGCATTGAACATTGGCGCGGAATATCTTCAGACTGTTGGTCTGAAACTTCCCGCCGACGTCAATCACCTTCTGGCACGTTGTCGCTATTCTTTTGCGCATTGGGGCTGTGTTCCCTTGGTGCGAGAGACTGCTTTTGTCACGTTGCTCCCGCTTCATATCGGGTGCAGGGTGAAGGGAAGGCGGCGCTCAGGGGAATGGCGGCCCGGTTCCGGCCGGGGCAATGGTTGGGATCGCGTTGGGGGACATGACGGTATCGGGCCTGATGGGGCGGTGCCGCATGGGCATATGGGCTTGGGTGGGAGCATTGGTCGGATGTCGGTGCAGAGTTCGCTGGATCAACAGTGGGCACGGGTGCGGGGCCGCCTGAAGGATGAGGTCGGTGAGACCGCCTATCGCAGCTGGCTGAAGCCGCTGACGGTGGGAACCCTTGATGGCGGCCAGATCCGTATTCTGGTCCCGACGCGCTTCATGCGCGACTGGATCCGCACCCATTATGCCGACCGCATCCGCGCCCTCTGGTCGGGTGAGAATCCCGGTGTGCAATCGGTTGAAATCGTCGTCGCGGCCCCGACCCGGATAGAGCCGGCTGTCAATGACGCTGCCGCCGCCGCCCCGCTGGCCGACAGCGCCGAGGAGCCGGTGGCCGAACTGGTGATTGAACCGGTGCCGGCCAGTGTGGCCGGTGGTGATGAACGGGCCGACGAGATGTCGGCCCCGCTGGACCCCCGCTTCACGTTCGAGAATTTCGTCGTTGGCAAGCCGAACGAGCTGGCCTTCGCTGCCGCCCGCCGGGTGGCCGAATCGAACGCGGTGCCCTTCAATCCGCTGTTCCTCTATGGCGGCGTCGGTCTGGGTAAGACCCACCTGATGCACGCCATTGCCTGGGCGATTCGTAAAAAAGACCCGTCGCGCCGCGTGATCTATCTCTCGGCCGAAAAATTCATGTACCAGTTCATCCGCGCCCTGCGCTTCAAGGATACGATGGCATTCAAGGAGCAGTTCCGCTCCGTGGATGTGCTGATGATCGACGATGTGCAGTTCATCAGCGGCAAGGACAGTACGCAGGAAGAGTTTTTCCATACATTCAATGCCCTGGTGGACCAGAACCGCCAGGTCATCATCAGCGCCGACAAGAGCCCGTCGGACCTGGAGGGGATGGAAGAGCGTCTGCGTTCCCGCCTGGGCTGGGGGCTGGTGGCCGATATCCACCCCACCACCTATGAACTGCGCCTGGGCATTCTGCAGCAGAAGGCTGATCGGATCGGTGCGAAGATCCCGATCAAGGTGCTGGAATTCCTCGCCCACAAGATCACCAGCAATGTGCGCGAGCTGGAAGGCAGCCTGAACCGCATCGTCGCCCATGCCGAACTGGTGGGCCGCGCGATCACCCTGGAATCGGCGCAGGATGTGCTGCACGATCTGCTGCGCGCCAGCAATCGCCGGGTGACGATCGAAGAGATTCAGAAGAAGGTGGCGGAACATTTCAACATCCGCCTCGCTGATATGAGCAGCGCGCGCCGTGCGCGCGCCGTGGCCCGCCCGCGTCAGGTGGCCATGTATCTGGCCAAGCAACTGACCCAGCGCTCCCTGCCGGAAATCGGCCGCAAGTTCGGCGACCGCGACCACACCACCGTGATGCACGCCGTGCGCAAGGTGGATGAGCTTTGCGGCACCGACCCCGCCTTTGCGGAGGATGTGGAACTGCTGCGCCGTATGCTGGAAGGCTGAGGCACGTCGCATTTAAAAAAATGCCGCCCCAATCCGGGCGGCTTTTTTTATGCCCGGCCTTTGCGCGTCTGATACCAAGTTGCGATGAGCAGAACGCATCGCAACTTGGTACGGCGGCGACCGCCGCCGCGCGGCACGTGCCGCGTGAAGCCAAGCCGTTGGCATGTTGGCGCCGGCGATTGAGGGCCTTGATCAGAACCTATAGGTTCTGATCAAGGCAACTGAGTATGAGTGGGCAAAGCCTGAAAACGACAAAGCCCGCCAGAGGGCGGGCCTTGTTGAAAATCGTTGGAGCGGGTGAAGGGAATCGAACCCTCGTCGTAAGCTTGGGAAGCTTCTGCTCTACCATTGAGCTACACCCGCGCCGGGAGCCCCCTTATAGGGGCTTCCAAATGCATAATCAAGGCCCTAATCGCTATCGCCGCCCGATGTTTTTTCAGCGCGCCGCGCGCCGCGTGCGACGTCGGGACACCATGCTGGTGGCAGCAACATCGCTGTCGCCGGCCATTGCCGGGGCAGCCGGCAGCAGCATGGTGACGGCCGCGGCCTGACGGGCGGGCTTGGCCGAGCGGGCCTTGGCCGGCACCGCACGGCCAACCGTTCCGGTCACCCCGGACAGCGCGCCTTCCACCAGTTCCAGGCCCAGGAACCGGGCCGGATCAACCGGGCCGGGCAGGGACAGGCCCAGCACGCCATCACGCGCAAAACCGAACCGCACGTAATAGGGCGCATCGCCCACCAGGATGACGATCTTGTGCCCCTGTTCGGCCGCCTTGGCCAGGCTGTGCCGGATCATCTTGCCGCCCAGCCCCTCGCTGCGATGGGCTTCATCGATGGCGATGGGACCCAGCAGCAGGGCCGGCGTGTTGCCGCCCAGCATGATCGGCCAATAGCGGATCGTGCCGATCAGTTTTTCGTTGCCGTCGCTGTCCGTGTCGGTGGCGACGAAGCAGAGATCGGGCACTGGGGCCACGCCCTTGCGCAACCGGTAAACTGTCTTGGTGTGCCGCTTCGGGCCGAAGCTGCTGTCGAGAAGCTGTTCGATGGCGCCGGCGTGGGACGGCAGCTCAAGCGTAATATTCATGCGATTGGGGTGTCCCGGCATAAGCAATAAAGGGGGCGATACAATGAAGCATCGGGCCGGGACCCCCCTGACGCGAAAAGCGCCATCAGGTCCCGTGCAGGAAGACCGGCCGGCCGTGAGGCTGGCACGTGTTCTTTCGTCGTCGCAGGGTGATGGGGCGCAACATTGCGCAGCTCTTCAGCAGTTGCATACTGGTCGCTATATGAGGCCATTGCCGCCGGCACGCAAGTGGCTATTTCATGACCAAAAGGGGCAGGGTGTGATGGGGGCCATGACCTGCGGGCTTGGTTCGGCCGCCGCACCGTCCTATAGTTGGCGGAAATGGCCGGCATCGGTCGGGCTGGGCCCGGCCAAGCCATGATAAAATTCAAGGGCTGGCCGGTGTTCCGTTCCGGTTCCGGCCCGCGGGAAGCCCCCGCCGCTGGGTTGGGAGAGTGATTTGTACGTTGAAACAACGCGCCATATCCGCGTGACGGTGGAGCCGGAATTCCTGGCCGACCAGTCGCAGCCAGCGGCCGGCCGCTATGTCTGGGCCTATCATATCCAGATCGAGAATACCGGGCCGGAGACGGTGCAGCTGCGTACCCGTCATTGGATCATCACCGACGCGCTGGGCCGCACGCAGGAGGTACGGGGGCCGGGTGTGGTGGGGGAATTTCCCCACCTGCCGCCGGGTGGGCGTTTCCGCTATTCCTCCGGCACGCCGCTGCCCACACCGTCGGGCATCATGCGCGGCTTTTACCAGATGGAGACGGCGGCAGGCGAATTGTTCGATGTGACGGTTCCCGCCTTCTCCCTGGACAGCACGCATCAGGAGCGGCGCTTGAACTAATTTATCGCGGTGGGTGGCAATTCCACGGTTCCGTGCAATTGGCCGCTTGAAACCCCGCGGTTTCCATCCAATTGGATATCAGCCTGGCAGGCTTACCCCCCCCTGCCGATCGTCAAAAACCTGAAAGGGAGCGCTGTCCCGTGGCCGTACCGAAGAACAAAACCGCCGGCAATGTCGTTCCCGGTCCCCTGCATGGCCGCCGTGCCGGCAGCAACCTGCCCAAGCCGACGCGGGCCGAGGCGGAAGAGGCGGTGCGCACCCTGATCCGCTGGGCCGGTGACGATCCGGAGCGGGAGGGGCTGCTGGGCACGCCCGACCGCGTGGTCCGCTCCTATGATGAGTTCTTTGCCGGCTATCAGGTGGACCCGGTCGACCTGTTGGCCCGCACCTTTGAGGAGACGGACGGCTATGATGAGATGGTGGTGCTGAAGGGCATCCGCATCGAAAGCTATTGCGAACATCATATGGTGCCGATCATCGGCAAGGCCCATATCGCCTATCTGCCGCGCAACCGCGTCGTCGGCATCTCCAAGCTGGCCCGCGTGGCAGAGGTCTATGCTAAGCGCCTGCAGATCCAGGAAAAAATGACCTCCCAGATCGCCAATACGATTGAGGAGGTACTGGAACCGCTGGGCGTGGCCGTGGTGATTGAAGCCACCCACCAGTGCATGACGACCCGGGGCATTCACAAGCCGGGTGTGACCATGGTGACCAGCCGGATGCTGGGCGCCTTCCGCGAGGATGAGAAGACCCGGCGGGAGTTCCTGGCCATGATCGGCAATCCCAGCTCTTCCATGGAAGGGTGAGGGTGGCAGCTTTCTCCATATAAATTAAAAGGCGGCGCCGGGTGACCGGGCCGCCTTTTCTGTAACCGCTCTTCCCTTATTGGATGATCACGACGGGGAACAGGTTGCTCTTGATCGCCGGTTCCATCTGGCGGTCCAGGTCGGCCGCCATTTCCTTCACCATGGCCAGCATGGTCTTGTCACGCTCCGCCAGGCTGACATCCTCGCGCACGCTGGTGGAGCGGGTGACGGTGGCGGAAACACTGCCGGAGAAGCCGCGGGCCGAGCCTTCCACGATGATGTCAACCTGAAGCCGGCCGTCATATTCCTCCGACTGGTCCTTGGTGAACCAGCCCTTGATGCCGGTGGTGCGGGGCAGTTCCTTTTCCCGGACAGAGGCGTCGCGGATCACCACCCGGGCGCGGCCCTGGCTGCCGCCCGCCTTCAGCCGCTGCGAGGCCCAGAGGCGCACCGCATCGGATGGCGTGATGGTGATCAAATGATCAACATTGGGTTCCTTCATCGGTGCGACATACTCGCTTTCCACCTCGATGCTGGCGACATCCAGCGTGATCGGGTCCTTCATGGAGAGATCCAGCGCGCCGCCCTGGGCCAGGGCGGGCAGGGCAGCAAAAGACAAACAGGTGGCGATGAAAAGACGTCGCAGCATTTTTTCCGTTCCTATGGTGACTTCCCTTGCGGGGGTTGGGGCAAATTTAAGATAATTTAGACGATATCTGTGGCTGTTCGATGGCCGGCATCCTGCTGCCGTGACGTTGTAACAGCAAGGCCCCGTTGCCAAGGAATGTTTTCCCCTTGCCCGCTGATCCGCAATGGCTTGCCCCTGCCCATCTGGCTGTGCCCACGCAAAGGCTGGCACTGCGTCACTGGCTTTCCCTGCGCCCGGCGGGACGGGATATGCCCGATGCGGGGCTGGTGGATTTGCTGGATTGGCCGGGGGATGCGCTGCCGCATCTCAGCCTGGTGCGCGGCCGGCCCGGGTTGGACCGGTTGCAGCTGGATTTCATCGGGAATATGGCGGCCCTGTTCAGCGGAGCCACCCAGGGCGGCCGCTATATGGATGAATTTTATCCGCTGGACCAGATGTCCATGGTCACCGGCTTTTTCACCCTGCCGGCAAGGGCGCGCGGGCCGGTGCTGGTGCATGATCAATTTGCCCTGCCGGCACAATCCGCCGGAACGGTGCGGGTGGAGCGGCTTTCTTTGCCCTTCCAGGGTGCGGATGGGACGGCCGGCCTGTTCATCACCTTGCATTATTTCAAATTACTGGATGGTACTCCGCCGCAACGTCTGCGGCTGATCGCCCCCGGTGTGCGCCTGCTGGCCCGGGAGGTCTGGCAGGTGCAGGTATAGGTGGGGGAGGTCAGCCCCGCCGCGCGCCGGGCAGCAGATGCCCCACCAGGAACAGGCCGGCGGCGGTGACGACGATGGCGGGGCCGCTGGGCAGATCGGCATAAAGCGAGGCGGCCAGCCCGCCCAGCACCGATGCCGCCCCGGCCAGGGCCGCCAGCACGGCCATCATTTCTGGGGAGCGGGCGAAGCGCCTCGCCGTGGCGGCGGGGATGATCAGCAGCGAGGTCACCAGCAGGATGCCGACAATCTTCATCGCCAGCGCGATGGTGGTTGCAATCAACAAGGTGAAGGCCAGCCTGATCCAGCGCACCGGCACCCCTTCCACCCTTGCCAGATCCTCATCCACCGTCAGGGCCAGCAGGCGACGCCAGATCAGCGCCAGCACGCCCAGCACCACGGCCCCGCCGGCCCAGATGGCGATCAGGTCGGTGGGCGTCACGGCCAATATATCGCCGAACAGATAGGCCAGCAGATCCACCCGCACCGTCTGCATCGCCGCCAGCGCGATCAGCCCCAGCGACAAGGTGGAATGGGAGACGATGCCCAGCAGCGTGTCGGACGCCAGCCGCCTTTGTTCCTGCAACAAGGTCAGCGCCACGGCAATGCAAAGGCAGACAGCAACGACGCCGATATTGAGATCGATTCCGGCCAGAAAGCCCAGCGCCACGCCCAGCAGGGCGGAATGGGCCAGCGTATCGCCGAAATAGGCCATGCGGCGCCAGACCACCAGACAGCCCAGAGGGCCGGCCAGCAGCGCCAGCCCGACACCGGCGGCCCCGGCGCGGATCAGGAAATCATCCATGCCGGTGGTCCCCCTGGTGATGGTGGTCATGCCCATGGTCATGATCGCAGGATGCGGCATGGTCGGCATGGGCCGTATGTTCCAGCCCCGCCGGCACCACACAGCCATCATCGGCATGGGCATGATCGTGGCTGTGCTGATAGACGGCCAGCGCCTCGGCATGGCGGCCGAACAGGGCGACATATTCGGGATGGCGCGACACATCCTCCGGCTTGCCATGGCAGCAGACATGCCGGTTCAGGCAAATCACCGTATCGGTGCGCGCCATCACCAGATGCAGATCATGGCTGACCAGCAGCACGCCACAGCCGCGCCGGTTGCGGATTGCGCCGATCAGCTCAAACAGTTCAATCTGGCCATGCACATCCACCGCCTGCACCGGTTCATCCAGCACCAACAAGTCGGGTTGGCGCAGCAGGGCGCGGGCCAGCAGCACGCGCTGTGCCTCCCCGCCGGACAGGGTCTGGATGGCGCGGTCGAACGTGTGGGTGGCCCCGACCTCTGCCAAGGTGGCGCGCATGGTGTCGGCATCCGCCTTGGACCAGAGCGCCAGAAACCGCCGCACCGTCAAGGGCAGGGTCGGGTCCACCGCCAGCCGTTGCGGCATATAGCCGATGCGCAGATTGGGGCTTTGGCGCACTGTCCCCTGGTCGGGCTTCACCAGCCCCAGCGCGGTTTTCACCAGCGTGGTCTTGCCGGCCCCGTTGGGGCCGATCAGGGTGACGATCTCGCCCGCCCGCACCGTCAGGGACACATTGTCCAGCACGGCGCGTTCCCCCCGGCGCACGGTCAGCGCATCGCATTGCAGCAGGATGGGCGGGGGAGACAAGGGCGCTACTCCGGTTGAACAGGCGGCAGGAACCGACCAGATGGGCCGACGCGTGCCGCAGGGGAAAGGGGGCAGGCGGGTGGCCGCCTTGCACCGGACGCAGGGTTTACGCCAATCCCCATGGCTTGACAAATGTTATAATATAACAACTTATGTGCTCTCCTTGTTGATGTCCGGTTATTCCCATGCTCACCCGCCGCTTTCTTCGCCTGCTGCCCGTTGCTGCCCTGTTCTGGGCCATGCCTGCCCTGGCGGCCCCGCCGCCGGATGTGGTGGTCAGTGTGAAGCCGCTGCACGCGCTGGTGGCCGGGGTGATGGAGGGGGTAGGGAATCCTTACCTGCTGGTGCGCGGGGCGGCCAGCCCGCATGATTTCACCCTGCGCCCCTCTGACGCCAAGGCGCTGAACGGGGCGGAACTGGTGGTCTGGGTCGGGCCGGCGCTGGAAACCTTCCTGGAAAAGCCGCTGGCGGCCTTGGGCGGTGGCGCGGTGAAACTGTCGCTGGCATCGGCAGATGGTGTGCGCGTGCTGCCCAGCCGGGCCGGCGGGGTGTGGGAGGCGCATGATCATTCCCACGCGCATGATGATCACCATGATCACGACCATGATCATGGTGCCAGCGGCACCGATGGCCATATCTGGCTGGACCCACGCAACGCGATCGCCATCACCCAGGCGGTGGCCGACAATCTGGCGAAGCTGGACCCGGAGCGGGCAACGACATACCGCGCCAATGCGCAAAAGCAGGTGGCTGCCATCGAAGCACTGGACCGCGAGTTGGCGGCCCAGCTGGCCCCGGTGAAGGACCGGCCCTTCATCGTTTTCCACGATGCCTATCATTATCTGGAAGATCGCTACGCCCTGGCCGCCGCCGGGGCCATCACGGTGACACCGGATCAGCGGCCGGGGGCCGCCCGCCTGTCGCAGCTGCGCCATGCCATTGCCGATGCCAAGGCCGTCTGCGTCTTCGCCGAACCGCAGTTTGAACCGGCACTGGTGAAGGTGCTGGTGGAAGGCTCCGCCGTGCGCACCGGCACGCTGGACCCGGAAGGGGCGAATATCCCCGAAGGGGCGGGCCTGTACCCGACCTTGATGCGCTTCAACGCCAAGGCACTGGTGGATTGCCTTTCCGGGGGCTGATCCGGCCCGCCCCCTGTGCTATGCCCTGATGCGGTTTTGCCATCAGATATGGGAATGGGCAGATGCGTATCGGGATCGTTGGCGGCGCGGGCCGCATGGGCCAGATGCTGATCCGCGAGGTGCTGGGCAGCAAAGGCGCCATCCTGGCCGGTGCCACGGAACGGCCGGGCAATCCGGCGCTGGGCCGCGATCTGGGCACGCTGGTGGGGCTGGAGCCGGCGGGCGTGGTGCTGACCGATGATGCCGCCGCCCTGTTCGCCGCCGCCGATGCGGTGATTGATTTCACTGCCCCCGCCGCCACGCTGGCCCATGCCGATCTGGCGGTGGCCCATAGCACGGCGCTGATTGTCGGCACCACCGGCCTTTCCGCCGATGACCATGCCAGGCTAGCACAGGCCGCGACCAAGACCCCTCTGGTGGTCTCGGCCAATTTCAGCTTAGGCGTTACCCTGCTGGCGGGATTGGTGCGCAAGGTGGCGGCCACACTGGGGCCGGATTGGGATATCGAGATTGTGGAGATGCACCACAAGCACAAGGTGGATGCCCCCAGCGGTACCGCCCTGGCCCTGGGCCGGGCAGCGGCGGATGGGCGCGGCGTTGATCTGGCCACCGTGAAGGATGCCGTACGCGACGGCCATACCGGGGCCCGCAAGCCGGGCGATATCGGTTTTGCCACCCTGCGCGGCGGCGATGTGGTGGGCGACCATACGGTGATGTTCGCCACAGAGGCCGAACGGCTGGAACTGTCCCACAAGGCCGGCAGCCGCGCCATCTTCGCCCGTGGGGCCGTGCGCGCCGCCCTCTGGGTGGCAGGCAAGCCGGCGGGGCTTTACAGCATGGATGATGTGCTGGGGCTGTAAACGGCTAGGCTTGACCATTTTCCGGCCATAGGATAGTTTTCCTTTGAAGCTGCCCGCCCCACATCTGTGGGGCGGGTTTTTTTGTTTCTGGAGAAAGCCGATGGAACTGGAGCTGAAGCGGGCCGTCGCCCGCAATGCTGATGCCGATCCCAATGATATTCTGAACCTGAAGCGGGTGCTGAACCGTCTGGGCCATTATCTGCCCGACGATCTGATCGGCATGACCCGCTTTGCCGAAACCCGCCTGTTTGAGGCAATTGAGGCGTTCCAGCGCCTGACCGGGCTGACCCCGACCGGGCAGGTCAAACCCGATGATGAGACGGTCCAGACCCTGCAGGAATATCTGGCCCGGACATCCGGCAATGATCGCTATATCTGGCGGACGGTACGGGATGACCGCGTCCGCCCCAGCCACGCGGCGCGGGAAGGCAAGCTGTTCCGCTGGAAAGCCTGGCCCGAACCGGGGGAGGAGGAACATTGCCGCTGCTGGGCGGAGTTGGTGGATGCGGTGACATCACGGGATGGGGTGGCGGCTGTGGGTGCCGTCGGGAAAACCGCCAAGGACGGTGAGCCGCATTGTTTCCAGGAGCCATGGCTGGATGAGGCGGTGGAAATGTTGGTGCGACATGAAAAGACAACCAGCTTTCCATATGGAGACTCTCTCGGGTTTATCACTGTGGGCGTTGGCGCGAACGTTAATCAATGGGACCGGTTCAAATCCCTGCCATGGCGGATGGACACTGAAGATGGGCGTTTTGCCACTCTCACAGAGGTAACGGATGGGTATGAGAAGTTAAGAAAATTTATCGATGACGCATGGGCGGAAGCTGAAAAAAATGGTAAGGACAAGATCAATTATCTTGCGCAAAAATATAGCAAAATTACCAAATTAGGATTGTCGAGTGCAGATTATAAGAAAATGTTCAAAGATAGTGTTCAGTAATTTGAAAAAGATCTCAGGAAAAAACTCTCTGGATTCTCCTGTTTCCCTACCCCGGCAAAAATCGTATTGATGGATATGATCTATAATATTGGTACTACCAAGTTCAATGCTGAAAATGGAAAAATCTATTTGCGGCAATTGCGATCAGAGACTGGGGAGCTGCCGCGCAGCAAAGCAACAGAAACGCGATTCCCGACGAACGCAATAAAGCTGTGCGCACCTATTTCGAAAAGGCAAAATTATTGGAAGAAGAAAAAAAGACAAAATCTTAATAAAGTGAAGGGCCACTGTGAAATTATCATCAATGGCCCTTATGGAAAAATTCTCCCAAAAATCACCTGTCGTGGAACTCTGTATCTATATATCCACATTTTGATTTCGGATTTTCTATAATGTAATATTTTTTCGTCTTTTATCAATTCATTCCACCCATCCTGAAGGCATTCTAATTTCTCGGTACTTGACATGTAAATGCGACCGATATGAGTTTTTATAAATCCAAGAGCATCTTTTTTGTGTAGGCGTTCCGAGTATAGCTGAAAAAACTGCTGCTCCTCTTCTCCATGGGGATGCCAACGGATCGTGCAATGGAAAGTCGCATAGCGCCGGTCCCCTTGGTCCCCTTGATCGAGCAATTGGCAATCGGCTTTGTCACCATTCTCCCAGGTCCAACCCGTCGCACTGATGGTAACACGTCCGCCAGCTTCCC
This sequence comes from Niveispirillum sp. BGYR6, assembly GCF_027568365.1. Lineage (NCBI taxonomy): Bacteria > Pseudomonadati > Pseudomonadota > Alphaproteobacteria > Rhodospirillales > Azospirillaceae > Niveispirillum > Niveispirillum sp. BGYR6. Next base: position 216,875 of record NZ_JANLNL010000009.1, read on the forward strand.
CCGACTTACCGACGGGGAGCCAGACGCCGCAGAAGGAACGCTCGGCTAGTCCGCAGTCTTTGGGGGAATGGTTGGCGGCACTGGCGAGGCCTGACGGGATGGTTAGTGCTAAAAAATATAATAATAGGAAAGAGAAGGTCTTCATGTTGTCTCCGTATTTCATCTTTTATTGGTGAACTTTTGTTATCTCAGATAAAAATAAGAAAAAATTTCTCCACACCTTGAGGATGGCGTGAATTTTATTTCTTCTAAATTCTTGCTTTGAGCAAGCTCCTCCCATCCGTTCATGAGGCAGTCCAGCTTCTCCGTCGCTGACATATACATGCCACCGCGTTCCGCGTAGCGGGCGGGCATTTCCCCGGGTCGGAAGGGGGATTCTGAATAGAGGATGGCGAACTGCTGTTCTTTTTGCCCATCGGCTGCCCAGAGAATGGTGCAGTGAAAAGTCGCATAATGCCGCGCGCCCTGATCACCCTGGTCGAGCAACTGGCAATCGGCTCTGTCCCCATTCTCCCAGGTCCAGGCGGAGGCATTGATGGTCACCCGCCCCCCGGCTTCCTCCCGCTTGCCAGCAGGGGCCCAGACACCACAGAAAAAGCTGGTGGCCAACCCGCACGTCGGAGGAGGCGCCTCAGCAGGCGCGGGTGTGCTTGCGAGGGCAAAAATAATCAGATGGATAAATATGATTGAAATTAATATTTTCACGTTTAATACCCTATCTGAAGTATATCATTGTCGTAATGCCGCAGAATTTAGATTCTGGTTGTGTTGAAATTCTAACGCTATTATTCTTGATTAATTCAGCCCACCCAGAAAACAGGCAATCTAATTTATCAGCGATTGATATGTTCAGTCCGGTCATCGGGGTGGCAATCGCGGAGCCGGCAGGGCTTGCCGGCAGCGGATAAAGCAGGACGAATTCCTGTTCCACCATGCCGTCACCATCATAGCGGTAATTGCAGCGGAAAGCCGCGTAGGGCCGGCCGGCGCGTTCCCCTTCGTCCAGCAGCAGGCATTCTGCCCTGTCCTTATTTTCCCAGGTCCAGACACCATTTTCGATGGTCACGCGCCCTCCGGCTTCCGAACCTTTTCCAGATGGCCGCCAGACACCACAGAAATAGCTGTTGGCCAGCCCGCAGCCGGGCACCGGCGATTCCGTGGCGGTGGCGCGGGGTGACAGGCCGGCAGCAGCCAGAAGCCCAAGCCCGAAGAACAACAGAAGCCGCATGAATGATCCCTACTTCCCCCATATGGTGAAGCATCTTGCAGGCAGGATTTATCGGTTGCAATGGATTATTTTGATGCACCAAAAGCCCGGCGGATCGCTCCGCCGGGCTTTAAAGGGCTAGGCGAGCGCCGCCTTAGCCGAGGGTCAATACGTTACCGGTGACCGGTACATCAGTTAAGCGATGACTGGCGCCGTTGGCGTAGTAAGTAAAGCTTGCCTTGCCGGAAACGGCCGTCCCGTCGATTGTTGCCAATATTCCCAGTGCTGATACGAATGGAATGGGAAAGCTGGCTGACAAAGATACGCCGCTCAGAAACAAAGTCAGCGTGTTCGCAACCAAAACACCGTGGCCCTCAGGGAACATTGCTGGCGTGTTGATCGGCGGATTAACGGCCTGGGTCAAACGCGCGATGCCACTGGCGCTGTTCCCATCCAAGGTGAAGGTTCCCCGAATGGTCGGGGCGCCGTCAAAGCCAGTCGTAATCGTTAAATCATAAACGCTTTTGGTCATTTGAAAGCTCCATCTTGGGTTGTTGTACCCCCATTAATTGCTTTTACTTGATCATAATCACCTTATAAATTGAGATAAATTGTGAGAAAATCTCTCAACTCAAACCCGCAATATCAAGGCGTGATACACAAAAAAACCCGGCGGATCGCTCCGCCGGGCTCTTCCATCCCAAACACCGCCGGGTTGCCCCGGTGGTATCGGATCAAACTTACTCAGCCGCCGCCGGGGTGGCCAGGTTGCGCAGCACGTACTGCAGAATGCCGCCATTCTTGAAGTAGTCCACCTCGTCCAGCGTATCGATACGGCAGAGCAGGTTGACCACTTCCTTCGACCCGTCGGCGCGGGTGATGGTCAGCTTCAGGTCCATGCGGGGCTTCAAGCCGGCTTCCACGCCTTCGATGTCGAAGGTCTCCGACCCGTCCAGCTTCAGCGTCTTGCGGCTGACACCGGCGGGGTACTGGAGCGGCAGGATACCCATGCCGACCAGATTGGAGCGGTGGATACGCTCAAAGCTTTCGGCGATGACGGCGGAGACGCCCAGCAGACGGGTGCCCTTGGCGGCCCAGTCACGCGAGGAGCCGGTGCCGTATTCCTGACCGGCGAACACCACCAGCGGCGTGCCCTCGGCCTGGTACTTCATCGACGCATTATAGATCGGCATCACTTCGCCGGTCGGCACATACTTGGTCAGGCCGCCTTCGACGCCGTCCAGCATCTCGTTCTTGATGCGGATATTGGCGAAGGTGCCACGCATCATGACTTCATGGTTGCCACGGCGGGCGCCGTAGCTGTTGAAGTCGGCGACGGTGACATTGTGTTCCAGCAGATATTCACCGGCCGGGCTGGTCTTCTTGATGTTACCAGCCGGGGATATATGGTCGGTGGTGATGCTGTCACCCAGGATGGCCAGCGCGCGGGCACCCTTCACGTCGGACACGGAGCCCGGCGTCATGGTGATGCCGTCGAACAGCGGCGGACGCTTGGCGTAGGTCGACTTCTCGTCCCACTTATAGGTCATGCCTTCGACGGTCTTGATCTTCTGCCACTGCTCCGGCCCCAGGAACACGTTGGCATAGCGGCTGACGAACATTTCGCGCGTCAGGAACTGGGCGATCGTGTCCTCGATCTCCTTGTTCGACGGCCAGATGTCCTTCAGGAAGACGGGCTGGCCGTCCTTGCCGGTGCCGATCGGATCCTTGGAGATATCCAGGTGCAGCGTGCCGGCCAGCGCATAGGCCACCACCAGCGGCGGGGAGGCCAGATAGTTGGCGCGGACCTGCGGGGAAACGCGGCCTTCGAAATTGCGGTTGCCGGACAGCACCGACGCAACGGTCAGCTTGCCAGCGTCCACGGCGGCGGCAATCGGGTCCGGCAGCGGGCCGGAATTGCCGATGCAGGTGGTGCAGCCATAGCCGACCAGATTGAAGCCCAGCTTGTCCAGGTACGGGGACAGGCCAGCGGCGTTCAGATAGTCGGTCACGACCTGGGAGCCGGGCGCCAGGGAGGTCTTCACCCACGGCTTGGCGGTCAGGCCCAGTTCCACGGCCTTCTTCGCCACCAGACCGGCGGCGAACAGCACCGACGGGTTGGAGGTGTTGGTGCAGGACGTGATGGCGGCGATCACGACATGGCCATGATCCAGCTTGTAATCAGCACCGGCCACATCGGTCGGCTGGCTGATCGGGCGGCCGGCAACGTCGGTGGCCAGGAAGTCACCGAATTCCTTGGTCACGTTGGACAGCAGCACGCGGTCCTGCGGACGCTTCGGGCCGGCCAGCGACGGCTCCACCGAACCCAGGTCCAGTTCCAGCGTGTCGGTGAAGACCGGATCGGGCGTGGAGGCATCGCGCCACATGCCCTGGGCCTTGGCATAGGCCTCGACCAGCGCCACGCGGTCGGCGTCGCGGCCGGTGAAGTGCAGGAAGCGGATGGTCTCGGCGTCGATCGGGAAAATGCCGCAGGTGGCGCCATATTCCGGGGCCATGTTGGCAATCGTCGCACGGTCGGCCAGGGTCAGCGCGTCCAGGCCGGGGCCATAGAACTCGACGAACTTGCCCACCACCTTCTTCTTGCGCAGCATCTGGGTGACGGTCAGCACCAGATCGGTGGCCGTGGCGCCCTCACGCAGCTTGCCGGTCAGCTTGAAGCCAACAACTTCCGGGATCAGCATGGAGATGGGCTGGCCCAGCATGGCGGCCTCAGCCTCGATACCGCCCACACCCCAGCCCAGCACGGCCATGCCGTTGACCATGGTGGTGTGGCTGTCGGTGCCGACCAGCGTGTCGGGGTAAGCGACGGTGGCGCCGGTCTGGTCCGTATCGGTCCAGACGGTCTGGGCCAGATATTCCAGGTTCACCTGATGGCAGATGCCGGTGCCCGGCGGCACAACGCGGAAATTATTGAAGGCCTTCTGGCCCCAACGCAGGAACTCGTAACGCTCACCATTGCGCTGGAATTCCAGGTCCACATTCTCATCAAACGCCTTGGGCGTGCCGAAGGCGTCAACCATGACCGAGTGGTCGATAACCAGATCGACGGGGGTCAGCGGGTTGATCTTGGTCGGGTCGCCACCCAGCGCCACCATGGCTTCGCGCATCGCGGCCAGATCGCAGACGGCGGGCACGCCGGTGAAATCCTGCATCAGCACGCGGGCCGGGCGATAGGCGATCTCGCGGTCGGACCGCTTATCGACCAGCCACTGGGCGACGGCCTTGACGTCGTCCACGCTCACCGTGCGCCCGTCTTCGAAGCGCAGCAGGTTCTCCAGCAGCACCTTCATGGAGAAGGGCAGGCGCGACACGTCGCCCAGGCCGGCCTTCTCGGCTTCGGGAATGCTGAAATAATCAACAGACTTGCCGCCGGCAGTCAGGGTGCGGCGGACTTTCAGGCTGTCCTGGCCGGTGATCGTGGACATCGGGGGTGACTCCTCCATCGGGGTCGAAAGCGGCAGGCGACATGACTTCTTGCCCCGGCTCCAGCGTCCGGGGCCAAGGCCTGCCAGGGTGGCTTTTCGGAGCGTGGTTTAGCGCTTTTCGCGGTGCGGGGCAAACCCCTCTAGGGGGGATCAGACCCCCTTTTCACTCATATTCGATCAAGGTAGGGGCTTGTTGCGAAACGATCTTAACTAGGTGGGTCGGGAGAGGGGTATTGACGGGGCCTGTTACCGGACATGGGCGGGGCGGGCAGGGGGGCCAGGCAAAGACTCCAGCGGCCCCCTGGTTGGAATTGGCTGTTCTGCGCATTCTATCGCCCCTTTACGTGCGATCGTGTGTCTTCCTCTGAAAATGTCCTAAAGCGCCCATTTCATGGGGGAAGTGGTGTGCTTTGGGTGGGTTTTTTGAAATTATGTCTCTTTTGCCGGGACGCGGTTGACAGGGGGACTGTTTTCACAGAAACGTCACTCCCGTCCGCGCGAAATGCATCCGATGCATGGCAGCTACCATGCTGGTCGAAGGCGCGATGGAGGGTTTCTATCGATGTTGTCTTACGCTGTCCGGCGCCTGCTGGAAGCGATCCCCACATTGCTGGTGATCGTCGCCCTGTCCTTCTTTCTGATGCATTCCGCCCCCGGCGGCCCGTTCGACAGCGAGCGTGTGCTGCCGCCGGAGATCGAGGCGAACCTGAAGGCCGCCTATAATCTGGACAAGCCGGTCTGGCAGCAATTCACCATATATCTGGGCAAGGCGCTGCAGGGCGATTTCGGCCCGTCCTTCACCTATAAGGATTTCACCGTCTCCGAGCTGATCCTGACCGGTCTGCCGGTATCGGCCCGGCTGGGCCTGTCGGCGGTGACGCTGGCGGTGCTGATCGGCTGTACGCTGGGTATTCTGGCCGCCATGCGCCAGAACACCAAGACCGACTATTCCATCATGGGCATTGCCATGGTGGGCATCACCATTCCCAATTTCGTCATGGCGCCGCTGCTGACGCTGATTTTCGGCATCTATCTAGGCTGGCTGCCGGTGGCGGGGCTGGGCGATGGCTCCTTCCGCAATCTGGTGCTGCCGGTGATCGCGCTGGCCCTGCCGCAGATCGCCATTGTCAGCCGCCTGACCCGTGGCGGCATGATTGAGGTGTTGCGTTCCAACTTCGTGCGCACGGCCCATGCCAAGGGGCTGCCCGAACATCTGATCATCACCCGCCACACGCTGCGCGCGGCCATGCTGCCCGTCGTCTCCTATCTGGGGCCGGCCATTGCCGGTCTGGTGACGGGATCGGTGGTGATCGAGCAGATTTTTGGCCTGCCCGGCATTGGCCGCTATTTCGTGCAGGGGGCGATCAACCGCGACTATACGCTGGTGATGGGCACCGTCATTACCTATGGCAGCCTGATCGTGCTGATGAATCTACTGGTTGATCTGGTTTATGGCCTGATGGACCCGCGTGTCCGCTACGACTGATCCGGCGCTTTTATCCTTACTTAATAGTACGTTCCGCCCGAAGGATATCCCCATGCGGCTTTCCCACCTGCTCCGTACCGGTGCTGCCATCGGCACCCTGTTCCTGCTGACGGCCTGCCAGCCGGGCGACAAGAAGGCCGAGGCGCCGGCAGCCCCGGCCAAGGCGACGGCAGCGGATGCGGCAGCGTTTGTGGAGCGGGCCGAGGCCGAACTGGGTGCGGCGCGGGAGAAGCTGAACCGCCAGTCCTGGGTGATGAACACCTATATCACCCCGGACACGCTGGCCCTGTCATCGGCCACGGGGGCGGAATATAGCGCGCTGGTCGCCCGCCTGACGGCGGAGAGCAAGCAGTTTGTCGGGTTGGATCTCGCCCCGGATGTGGCGCGCAAGCTGGCCCTGCTGCGCAATGAAACGGCGCTACCGTCCCCTGCCGACCCGGCCTTGAACAAGGAATTGTCGGAGCTGGACGCCAAGCTGGGTGAGCTTTACGCCACCGGCAAGGTCTGCCGTGAGGATGGCAGCGACTGCCTGACGCTGGACGAGATCGACGATATCTTCCGCACCTCGCGCGATGAAAAGGAGCTGAAGCGGCTCTGGACCGGCTGGCACAAGGTGGCCCAGCCGATGCGCCCGATCTATCAGCGCGAGGCGGAGATCGCCAATATCGGCGCCAAGGAATTGGGAGTGGCGGACGCCGGCACGCTGTGGCGTTCCGGCTATGACATGACCGCCGACCAGTTTGAGGCGGAGGCCGACCGGCTGTGGGAGCAGGTGAAGCCGCTTTATACCAGCCTGCACTGCTATACCCGCACCAAGCTGGGTGAGAAATACGGCACCGACGTGGTGCCGCAGGACAAGCCGATTCCGGCCCATCTGCTGGGCAATATGTGGGCGCAGGAATGGGGCAATGTCTATGATTTGGTGGCACCCAAGCAGACGGCCCGCAATGTCGATGTCACGGCCCTGCTGACCAAGGCCAATTACGACCCGATCAAGATGACGAAGTCCGCCGAGGGCTTCTTCACTGGCCTGGGCTTTGAGCCGATGCCGCAGACCTTCTGGGAACGGTCGATGCTGACGCGTCCGAAGGACCGGGAAGTCGTCTGCCATGCCAGCGCCTGGGATATCGACGACAAGGATGATATCCGCATCAAGATGTGCATGCGGGTCAATGGTGACGATTTCCAGACCATCCATCATGAGATGGGCCACAATATCTATCAGCGCGCCTACAAGGCCCAGTCGACCCTGTTCCGCAATGGCGCCAATGACGGCTTCCACGAAGCCATCGGCGATTTCATCGCGCTGTCGGTGACGCCGGGCTATCTGGTGAAGCTGGGCCTGCTGGACAAGGAACCCTCCACCGAGGGGGATACCGGCCTGCTGCTGCAACAGGCACTCGACAAGGTGGCCTTCCTGCCCTTTGGCCTGTTGATCGACAAATGGCGTTGGGATGTGTTCAACGGCAAGATCAAGCCGGAGGATTACAACAAGGCTTGGTGGGATCTGCGCACCAAGTATCAAGGTGTGGCCGCCCCGGTGGAACGGACCGAAGCCGATTTCGACCCCGGCGCCAAGAACCATGTCGCCACCAGCGTGCCCTATGTGCGCTATTTCCTGGCCCGCATCCTGCAGTTCCAGTTCCATCAGGCGGCCTGTCAGCAGGCGGGCTATACGGGGCCGCTGCATCGCTGCTCCATCGCCGGCAACGCGGAAGTGGGCAAGCGCTTCAATGCGATGATGGAAATGGGCGCTTCCAAGCCCTGGCCGGAAGCGCTGAAGGCCTTTACCGGCAGCGAGCAGATGGATGCCGGCGCCATGCTGGCCTATTTCGCCCCGCTGAAGGAATGGCTGGACAAGCAGAACGAAGGCAAGAGCTGCGGCTGGCAGTAAGGGTTTGAGAAGGAGCGTGGGCCAAAACCAACCAGGATGTTATCCTGGCCATGTTCCAGGCCCTGAACCCGACAAGGAGGTGATGGGATGCGTACACCACGGATCAAATCCGTTACCACCCTGCCGGGTTTCAAGCTTCGGCTGGAGTGGGATGTCGGCCAGATATCGGTGGTCGATATCGCCGACATCATCGACCGGTACGAGATTTTTGCCCCGATCCGGGAAAACCCGGCGCGGTTCGATCAGGTGACGATCGGGGAATATGGGTATGACCTGCATTGGTCCGATCTGATGGAAATCCCCTGCACGCAGCTTTGGCAGCGTTCGCAGGTCCAGGCCGCGGAATAGAGCGCGTAGGGAAAGAGCAGACGACGATGGTTCAAGACATCACCGGCGGTACCAAACGGGCGGCGCTGATCGAGAAAGCCGCCGAGGAGGTGCAGGGCCGCTCGCTTTGGCAGGATGCAAGGCGCCGCCTGTTCGCCAACAAGATGGCGGTGGCCAGCATGATCGTGCTGGGCATCATCGCGCTGATGGCGATCTTCGCCGACGTGCTGAGCCCGCACGCCTATGACGAGGTCTATTGGGATTATATCGGGGTCGGACCGATGCTGGAAAACAGCCATTGGTTCGGTACCGATGCCAATGGACGCGACCTGTTCATCCGCACGCTCTATGGTGCCCGCGTCTCCCTGATGGTGGGCATCGTCACCACCATGGTGGCGCTGGTGATCGGGGTGGCCTATGGCTCCATCGCCGGCTATTTCGGTGGGCGTATCGATACGGTCATGATGCGCATCGTCGACGTGCTTTATTCCATGCCGCTGATGTTCTTCATCATCATCCTGGTGGTGGTGTTCGGGCGTCACATCGTGCTGGTGTTCATTGCCATTGGCTGCGTGGAATGGCTGACCATGGCGCGTATCGTGCGCGGCCAGACCATGTCGGTGAAGCGCAAGGAGTTCATCGAGGCGGCACGGGCATCGGGCGTTTCCACCCCCAATATCATCCGCCGCCACATCATCCCCAATGTCATCGGGCCGGTGATCGTGTTTGTCACCCTGATGGTGCCGGTGGTGATCCTGGTGGAAAGCTTCCTGTCTTTCCTGGGCCTGGGCGTGCAGGAGCCGATGACCAGTTGGGGTGTGCTGATCTCCGAAGGGGCGGCACAGATGGAAAATGCCCCGCATATGCTGATCTTCCCGGCCGTCTTCCTGGCGGTGACGCTGTTCTGCTTCAATTTCATCGGTGACGGTCTGCGCGATGCGCTGGACCCGAAGGACCGCTAAGGGGCGCCGGATATGACCGCAGTATTGGAAGTCCGCGACCTGAAGGTTCGCTTTGCCACGCCTGATGGCGAGGTCTCCGCCGTCAATGGCGTCTCCTTCGATGTGAATGAGGGGGAGTGCGTCGGCATTGTCGGTGAAAGCGGCTCGGGCAAAAGCCAGCTTTTCATGTCCGTCATGGGGCTGCTGGCCAAGAATGGCCGCACGCTGGGTTCCGCCAAATATCGCGGGACTGAGCTGGTCGGGATGCCGGTGAAGGATCTCAACAAGATCCGCGGCGACAAGATCGCCATGATCTTCCAGGACAGCATGACCGGCCTGACCCCGCATCTGCGCATCGGCAAGCAGATGACCGAAGTGTTGGTGCAGCACAAGGGCATGGGCGAGGCGGCCGCCGTGAAGCGGGCGCTGGAGATGCTGAACTTGGTCCGCATCCCGGAGGCGGCGCGCCGGCTGGCGCAGTACCCGCATGAACTGTCCGGCGGGATGCGCCAGCGCATCATGATCGCCATGGCGCTGCTGTGCGAACCGGAACTGCTGATCGCGGATGAGCCGACAACGGCGCTTGACGTGACGGTGCAGGCCCAGATTCTGGACCTGATGGCCGATCTGAAGCGCGTCACCAAGGCCGCCATCGTGCTGATCACCCATGATCTGGGCACCGTGGCCGGCCTGTGCGACAAGGTGCAGGTGATGTATGGCGGCCGGTTCATGGAAACCGGCAGCGTGCAGGAAATTTTCTATCAACCCGCCCATCCTTACACGGCGGGCCTGCTGGCCTCCATGCCGCGCCTGACGGAGGGGCGGCGGGAAAAGCTCTATGCCATTCCCGGCCAGCCGCCCAACCTGCAACGTCTGCCCAAGGCCTGCCCGTTCCAGGAACGCTGTGACTATGTGCATGAACGCTGCGTGGATGAATTGCCGCTGCTGCGCGATGTGACGCCGGGCCATGCCAAGGCCTGCCATCTGCTGAGCCTCGCCAACCCCGTCAGCGACCCCAAGGCCCCTTCGCTGAAGGTTGCCGCTGAAGCCCGGAGCGCCTGATATGTCGAAAGAACTTCTCCGCGTCGAAGGGCTGAAGGTGCATTTCCCCATCCGCACCGGGGGCATCCTGATCGGCCAATATACCCCGCTGAAGGCGGTGGATGGCGTCTCCTTCACCCTGAATGAGGGGGAGACGCTGGGCATCGTGGGCGAGAGCGGCTGTGGCAAATCCACGCTGGGCCGTGCCGTGCTGCAACTGATCAAGCCGACCGATGGCAAGGTCGTGTTCATGGGGTCGGAACTGACCGGCGTCGGCGCGGAGGTGATCCGCCAGAAGCGCGCCGACATGCAGATCGTCTTCCAGGACCCGCTGGCCAGCCTGAACCCGCGTATGACCGTGGGCGACATTATCGGCGAACCGCTGACCGTCTTCTTCCCCAAGATGAAGGCAGAGGAGCGCAAGGCCAAGGTCCGCGCCCTGATGGCCAAGGTCGGCCTGCTGCCGCAGATGATTAACCGCTATCCGCACGAATTTTCCGGCGGCCAGTGTCAGCGCATCGGCATTGCCCGCGCCATGATCCTGAACCCGAAGCTGGTGATTTGTGACGAGCCGGTATCGGCGTTGGACGTGTCGATCCAGGCGCAGATCGTCAATCTGCTGATGGATCTGCAAAAGGAATTCGGCCTGTCGCTGCTGTTCATCAGCCACGATCTGTCGGTGGTGCGCCATGTCAGCCATCGGGTGATGGTGCTGTATCTGGGCAAGGTGATGGAGATCGCCGAGCGCGACGCCATCTATGAGGCGCCGTTGCACCCCTATACCCAGGCGCTGATTTCCGCGGTGCCGGTGCCGGACCCGGATATTGAGAAGAACAAGCAGCGCATTGTGCTGGGCGGCGACCTGCCCAGCCCGATGAAGCCGCCCTCGGGCTGTGTCTTCCGCACCCGCTGTCCCAAGGCCAGCGACATTTGCGCCGGGCAAGTGCCGGTGCTGGAAGAAAAGATGCCGGGCCACCGCGTGGCCTGCCACCATTGGGGCATCCCCGACGCCGCCGCCGTGCCGACGGTGGGGCATCACTGAAGGGGCGCGGCGTCGCCCTCTCTCTGAACATTTTTGCAAGGTATCCGGTTTCACCTCTCATGCCTCCCCCGCGTAAGCGGGGGTCCAGGGGCCGATGGAACCGAAATGCTGGTCCTTGTGGCCCCTGGACCCCCGCTTTCGCGGGGGAGGCACAAAAGCGGCAAAGCTGACCTTGGCCGATAAAGCACAAGCGACAAAACACGCCACCCTGTCGCCCAAGGTCGCGCGCCAAAACCCGACAATGTCTGAAAATAAGGTGGGGGGATTCTGTTGCCCAGCTCCCCCCGGGCTGCGAACTAAGCTAACTGACTAACGCCCTTTAGGGGGAATTAGGCAGCCATGCGAAGGTCAGACGCCGAGTTATCGTTGGCATCTATAAGGTTTGACCCGATAACGGCGGTATCATGCCGGGAGAAGACTATGCCTTTATTACGCGCGTCGATCCTAGTTCGCCCCCATGAACCCATTGGCTGCCGCGATACCGGCCAGACCGATGGGGGAATGGTGGAGGCGCCGGGTACCGCCCCCGGGTCCGCAACGTCTATTCCACACCGCGTTTATCCCCATAGTCGGGCGAACCCGACACGCCCTATATAGGCGCTCCCTTCCGCGAATGGAAGGGGTATGTGGAGCCGCTTAGCGGGCCAGCAGGAAGGCCAGGATGGCCGTGGTGGCGGATACGTTCAGCGACTGCACCCAGCCACTGCCCCGAATCGTCACCAGCGCTTCGCAGGCGGCCTGGCTTTCCGGCGGCATTCCATGTTCTTCATTCCCCATCACAAAGGCGGTGGGCCGCCCGTCGGCGCTGGGGGCCAGGGCATCCAGGCCGGGGAAATCGCCCAGCGCCGTGCCCACGGTGCGGTAATGCGGGCGCAAGGCCCCCAGGGCCGCCGCAAAGCCGTGGGCCTGATAGAGCTCCACATATTCGAACCCGCCTTCGGCCACGCGATAGGCTGCCTCTGACGGCAGGGCCTGGCCCTTATGGTCGGAGATCAGCACCCGGTCGATACCGAAAAAGGCGGCGGTGCGGATGATGGCACCCAGATTATGCGGGTTGGAAACCCCATCCAGAATCAACAGACGGCGGCCTTCCGCCCGCCACTGGCCGGCCATCGCCGGATCATAGGCCAGCACGGGGCGCGGCTGCGCTTCGGCCACGATGCCGCCATGCATGGCCGACCCGGCAATCTTCTCCAGTTCCGCCGCCGGCACCATCCGGTAAGGCCTGCGCTGTTCGGCCAGCCGCGCGCAGAAGGGGCCGGTCTCGGCACGGAACCGCTCATCGAAATAAAGCCGCTCCACCCGGTCCGGATCGCGCGCGAACAGGGCCGCCACTGCTGGCCAGCCGGCCACACGGAAAGGCTTGCGCCGCGCCGGCTTGGACGGCGGCGGGGCCGGTGGTTTCAGGCGCAGGGTGGGGCGCGGCTTTGGCTGGTCAATCATGAAAGCAATCAGGCGGCGAAGAAGGTGAGATAGGACAGCATGATGGTGCCGATGGCGATGCGGTACCAGGCAAAGGGCGTGAAGCCGTGCCGGCTGACGAAATCCACCAGCCAGCGCACCACCACCAGGGCGGACAGGAAGGCCACACCGAAGCCCACGGCGATCAGGCTGACCGAGTCGACAGCCAGCACATCGCGGTTCTTGTAGAGATCATAGACGGCCGCGCCCAGCATGGTGGGGATGGCGACGAAGAAGCTGAACTCGGCTGCCGCCTTGCGCTCCACCCCCATCAGCAGCGATCCGATGATGGTGGCACCGGAGCGGGAAACGCCGGGGATCATGGCCAGACACTGGATGAAGCCGATGGACAGCGACAGCCGGGCCGGGAAATTTTCGACCGCGAAATAACGCGGGCTTTTCACCAGCTTTTCCGCCACCAGAATGATGATGCCGCCAACGATCAGGGCGATGGACACCACGGTCGGGTTGAACAGCACACTCTTGATATAATCATGCGCCACCACGCCGATGCCGGCGGCGGGCAGGAAGGCCAGCAGGATGGCGGCGGTGAAGCCCACCGCCGCCTTGTCGCCCCGGAACAGGCCGGTCAGCACGCCCCACAGCTTGCTGAAATAAACCAGCAGGATGGCCAGGATGGCGCCCAACTGGATCACCACCTTGAACAGGTCTTCGGCCTGACCTTTGAAGCCCAGCACCTCGCTGAGCATGATCAGATGGCCGGTGGAGGAGACGGGGATGAATTCCGTCAACCCTTCCAGCAGACCCAGCAGGATGGCATCGAAAAAGGGGGTGGTTTCAGCGATCAAAATGGCGGTTCCCTTGGGACAATCGGAGGGGGATCGGCGGCGCCTGTATAGCAGCCGCTCCCCGCCCTGGCGACTGCGACATGGGCGCCCGGTTGGGCGTGTCACCCGGAATCGCGCTTTTGCAATGGTTCTGACATGGAAAGGTCCGAAACGGACCTATTTTGACGATTGAGAATGGTTCTTAACTGAGGTTGCGCCGAAAGCACAGGACTTATGCGCTGAAAAATAGGCAGCAATGCTGACCTATCGCTCAAAAACTGCTGGAACAGCGTCTTTCAGCACTTTATATGATCGTTCTCCGCCGCTGGAGGATAAGGGAATTACCCGTCCGCCGGCTGGGTTTCAGGTGGGAATGAGGATTGGTTCCATGGCGCAGCAGAATATGCTCGGGTTTGTCCATACCGAACAGCGGATGCCCGATAAACGGGAACCGGCGCTGCGTCGCCAGGACTTTGATGAGATCTATGCCCGCTTCAGCGATCAGGGTGCATCCGAACAGGCGGGCCGCTGCTCCCAGTGTGGTGTGCCCTTCTGTCAGGTGCATTGCCCGGTCAGCAACAATATCCCCGACTGGCTGAAGCTGACGCGCGAAGGCCGGCTGGAAGAGGCGTATGAGCTGTCCCAGGCCACCAATAATTTCCCGGAAATCTGCGGCCGCATCTGCCCGCAGGACCGTCTGTGCGAAGGCAACTGCACGATTGAGCAGTCGACCCACGGCACGGTCACCATCGGTGCGGTGGAAAAATACATCACCGACACGGCGTGGGAACGCGGCTGGGTGAAGCCCATTGTTCCGCGCGTGGAGCGTGACCAGTCCGTCGGCATCATCGGTGCCGGCCCCGCCGGTCTGGCCGCCGCCGCCCAGCTGCGCCAGAAGGGCTATAAGGTTCATGTCTATGATCGCTATGACCGCGTGGGCGGCCTGCTGATCTATGGCATTCCCGGCTTCAAGCTGGATAAGGAAGTCGTCATCCGCCGCTGGAAGCAGCTGGAGGAATCGGGCGTTGAGTTCCATCTGGGCGTGGAGGTTGGCCGCAATATCGACCTGCGCACCCTGCGTTCGCAGCACGACGCCGTGCTGATCGCCACCGGCGTGTACAAGGCCCGCGATCTGGGCGGGCCTGGTTCCGGGCTGGACGGCATTGTTGCCGCACTGGATTACCTGACCGCCAGCAACCGCAAGAGCCTGGGCGACACGGTGCTGGATTTTGAGACCGGCAAGCTGAACGCCAAGGGCAAGAATGTGGTGGTGATCGGCGGTGGCGACACGGCAATGGATTGCGTGCGCACCGCCATCCGCCAGGGCGCCAAGTCGGTGAAGTGCCTCTATCGCCGCGACCGCAAGAACATGCCGGGTTCGCAGCGCGAAACCGCGAATGCGGAGGAAGAGGGCGTGGAATTCGTCTGGCAGACGGCGCCGGACGGGTTCACCGGCGATGCGCATGTTACCGGCGTCAAGGTCTTCAAGATGCATATGGGCGTGGCCGATGCCACCGGCCGTCAGACCCCGCTGCCCATCGAAGGGTCCGGCTACACGATTGAGGCCGATCTGGTGGTAAAGGCCCTGGGCTTCGACCCGGAGGAAATCCCCACCCTGTTCGGCGCGCCGGAACTGAAGGTCAGCCGCTGGGGCACGGTGCAGGTGAAGTATGGCACCATGATGACCAACCTGGATGGCGTGTTTGCCGCCGGCGACATCGTGCGCGGTGCCTCGCTGGTGGTGTGGGGCATCAAGGATGGCCGCGACGCCGCCGAGGGCATCCACAAATTCATCCAGGCCAAGGCTGCCCAGCCAGTGGCTGTGGCGGCGGAGTAAGGATGCCGACCGTCGCCTGGATCCTGGGATATGCGATCGTCTTCTTCTTTGAAGACCATGCGCCGCCCCATTTCCATGTGCGCGGCAAGGGTGTGGAGGCAAAGTTCGATCTGGCGGAACTGACGCTGGTGGAAATCAAGGGGCAGCTGAGGCCGGCTGAAATCCGGGCGATCCGGGATTGGGCGCGCCGCCATCTGCCGGCCCTGTATAGGGCCTGGAATATGGTGCAGGATGGCGAAACGCCACCCAGGATCGGAGGCTGACCCCATGTATTACATCGCCAAGGCAACCGCCAATCCGGACTTTACCGTTACCATTGAATGGCAACACGGTCCGACCAGCATTGTCGATTTCAAGCCGACCATCGCCAAGGGCAAGGTATTCACCCCTTTGGCCGATGTCGCCTTCTTCACCGGTAAGCTCTACGTGGCCGAAGACGGCTATTATCTGGGCTGGCCGGTGGAGATTGATTTCAGTGCCGACAGCCTCTGGTACCGCACCCACCCTGATGATCTGAAACGCGACTATCCCGACGTCGCTGCCGAATAACCGACCCGATACGCGAATTTCATTCGTTTTCGAACACCGAGGGCCATGACATGACCGACGCCAACCTCCACGCCGGTGAGATTTTTGCGGCTGAGTACACCGCCAACAAGGCCCTGCTGGACAATACTGCCTTCGTTGATACCGAACAGCATGATGCCTGCGGCGTCGGCTTTGTGGCGGCCATTGATGGCAAGCCCCGGCGCGAGGTGGTGGAAAAGGCTGTGGAGGCGCTGCGCGCCCTGTGGCACCGCGGCGCGGTGGATGCCGATGGCAAGACCGGCGACGGCGCCGGCATCCATGTGCAGCTGCCGCAGGCCTTCTTCCGCGAACATGTCGTGCGCACCGGCCATCCGGAGCCCAAGGGCCTGATCGCCGTCGGCCAGGTCTTCCTGCCGCGCACCGACCTGTCGGCGCAGGAACGCTGCCGCGCCATTGTTGAGACGGAAGTGCTCAACTGGGGCTACACGATCTATGGCTGGCGTCAGGTACCGATCGACATTTCGATCATCGGGGAGAAGGCCAACGCCACCCGCCCCGAGATTGAACAGATCATGGTCGGCAACCCCAAGCAGGTGCCGGAAGACCAGTTCGAGCGCGACCTTTATATCATCCGCCGCCGCATCGAAAAGGCGGTGGCCGGTGAGCAGATCGGCGGCTTCTATATCTGTACGCTGTCCGCCCGCTCCATCATCTATAAGGGCATGTTCCTGGCCGAACAGTTGACGGCCTTTTATCCCGACCTGCTGGATGAGCGGTTTGAGAGCAATTTCGCCGTCTATCACCAGCGCTATTCCACCAACACCTTCCCGACTTGGCAGTTGGCCCAGCCGTTCCGCACGCTCGCCCATAATGGCGAGATCAACACGCTGCGCGGCAATGTCAACTGGATGAAGGCGCACGAAACCCGCATGGATCATGAGGTGTTCGGCGCCAATGTCGAAGACCTGAAGCCCATCATCCCCGTCGGCTCCTCGGATAGCGGCGCACTGGATGCCGTGTTTGAGCTGATGGTGAAGGCCGGCCGTTCCGCCCCCATGGTGAAGACCATGCTGGTGCCGGAAGCCTGGTCGAACAAGGAGGTGATGCCGCAGGCCCACCGCGACCTTTATTCCTACGCCAATTCCGTGATGGAACCGTGGGACGGCCCGGCCGCCCTGGCGATCTATGATGGTCGCTGGGTTGTTGGCGGTGTGGACCGTAACGGCCTGCGCCCGCTGCGCTATGTCATCACCGGCGACGGGCTGATCATCGGCGGTTCCGAAGCCGGCATGGTGAAGATCAACGAACAGGCCGTGGTGGAAAAGGGCCGCCTGGGTCCGGGGCAGATGATTGCCGTCGATCTGGTGGAAGGCAGGCTGTTCCATGATCGGGAGATCAAGGACAATCTGGCCGCCCAGCGTCCCTATGGCAACTGGATCGGCAACATCACCGTGCTGGACGATCTGGTGAAGAAGGCCCCGGTGGAACCGGCGGAACTGTCCAAGGATGAGCTGCGCCGCCGCCAGCTGGCCTATGGCATCACCATGGAGGATCTGGAACTGATCCTGCAGCCGATGGTCGATGACGCCAAGGAGGCGGTCGGCTCCATGGGCGATGACAGCCCCATCGCCGTGCTGTCGGACAAGTATCGCGGCCTGCACCATTATTTCCGCCAGAACTTCGCCCAGGTCACCAACCCGCCCATCGACAGTCTGCGCGAAACCCGCGTCATGTCGCTGAAGACCCGGCTGGGCAATCTGGGTAACATTCTGGACGAAGATGCCGGCCAGTGCCGCCTGCTGCAGCTGGAAAGCCCCGTGCTGACCACGGCAGAATTCCGCGCCATGCGTAAATATATGGGGACGACGGCGGCAGAGATCGACTGCACCTTCGATGCCGGTGCCGGCCCCAACGCGTTGCGCGATGGCCTGCGCCGTATCCGCCAGGAGGCAGAGGATGCCGTGCGGGGCGGTGCCACCCATGTCATCCTGACCGATGAGGCGATGAGCGGCACCCGCGCGCCCATGCCGATGATCCTGGCCACCGGGGCGGTGCATACCCACCTGATCCGCCAGCAGTTGCGCACCTTCACCAGCTTGAATGTCCGGTCGGGCGAATGCCTGGACGTGCATTATTTCGCGGTGCTGATCGGTGTCGGTGCCACCACGGTCAACGCCTATATCGCCCAGGAAGCCATCGCCGACCGCCACCGCCGTGGCCTGTTCGGGCAGATGAGCCTGGAGGAATGCCTGAAGCGCTACAAGAAGGCGATCAATGACGGGTTGCTGAAGGTGATGTCCAAGATGGGCATCTCCATCATCAGCAGCTACCGTGGTGGCCTGAATTTTGAGGCGATTGGCCTGTCGCGTTCGCTGGCGGCGGAATATTTCCCCGGTCTGCCGTCCCGCATCTCCGGCCTGGGCCTGCTGGGCATCCAGGAAGAAGTGCTGGGCCAGCATAAGATGGCCTATGACGAAGACGTGGTGGCCCTGCCGGTCGGCGGTTTCTACCGCTTCCGCAAGGGTGGCGACCGCCACGCCTGGGAAGGCGGCCTGATCCATATGATGCAGACCGCTGTATCGACGGACAGCTTCTCCACCTTCAAGAAATATTCCGAGGCGCTGCACAAGCGTCCGCCCATCAACCTGCGCGACCTGCTGGATTTCAAGCCGGCGGAAAAGGCCGTGCCGGTGGATGAGGTGGAAAGCATCACGAGCCTGCGCAAGCGTTTCATCACGCCGGGCATGTCGCTGGGGGCCCTGTCGCCCGAAGCGCATGGCACGCTGAACGTGGCGATGAACCGCATCGGCGCCCGCTCGGTCAGCGGGGAGGGCGGGGAAGACCCGGCGCGCTTCAAGCCGGATGCCAATGGCGATAACTGGAACAGCGCCATCAAGCAGGTGGCCTCTGGCCGCTTCGGCGTGACGGCGGAATATCTGAACCAGTGCCGGGAGATCGAGATCAAGGTGGCCCAGGGCGCCAAGCCCGGTGAAGGCGGGCAGTTGCCCGGCTTCAAGGTCACCGAACTGATCGCCAAGCTGCGCCATTCCACGCCGGGCGTGATGCTGATCAGCCCGCCGCCGCACCATGACATCTATTCCATCGAAGATCTGGCGCAGTTGATCTATGACCTGAAGCAGGTCAACCCGATCGCCAAGGTCTGCGTGAAGCTGGTGTCGCGCTCCGGCATCGGCACCATCGCCGCCGGTGTGGCCAAGGCGGGTGCGGATATCATTCTGGTCGCCGGCCATAATGGCGGCACCGGTGCCTCCCCGCAGACGTCGGTGAAATATGCTGGCGTGCCGTGGGAAATGGGCCTGTCGGAGGTGCAGCAGGTCCTGACGCTGAACCGTCTGCGCCACCGCGTCACCCTGCGTACCGATGGCGGCCTGAAGACCGGCCGTGACATCGTGATGGCCGCCATGTTGGGGGCGGAGGAATTCGGCATCGGTACGGCGGCGCTCGTCGCCATGGGCTGCATCATGGTCCGCCAGTGCCATTCCAACACCTGCCCGGTTGGCGTCTGCGTGCAGGATGAGGAACTGCGCAAGAAGTTCACCGGCACGCCGGAAAAGGTGGTGAACCTGTTCAGCTTCATCGCTGAGGAGGTGCGTGAGATCCTGGCCAACCTGGGCTTCCGTGAGCTGCGCGAAGTGGTGGGCCGGTCGGACCTGCTGCATCAGGTCAGCCGTGGTGCCGCCCATCTGGACGATCTGGACCTGAACCCGCTGTTGTCCGTGGCCGACCCCGGTGAATATGCCCGTTACTGCACGCTGGAAGGCCGTAATGAGGTGCCGGACACGCTGGACGCCCAGATGATCAAGGACGCCCGCGCCCTGTTCGAGGATGGCGAAAAGACCCAGATGCAGTATCATGCCCAGAACACGCACCGTGCCATCGGCACGGCGCTGTCGGGCATGATCACCCGCAAGTTCGGCATGAAGGGCCTGCAGCCGGGCCACGCCACGGTGCGGCTGCGCGGTTCTGCCGGGCAGAGCCTGGGTGCCTTCGCGGTGCAGGGGCTGAAGCTGGAAGTGTTCGGCGATGCCAATGACTATGTTGGCAAGGGCCTGTCGGGCGGCACCATCGTGGTGCGTCCACTGACGGCCAGCCCGCTGAAGACCAATGAGAACACCATCATCGGCAACACCGTTCTGTACGGTGCCACCGCCGGCAAGCTGTTCGCCGCTGGTCAGGCGGGGGAACGGTTCGCGGTGCGCAATTCCGGCGCCACCGTGGTGGTGGAAGGCTGCGGCTCCAACGGTTGTGAATATATGACGGGCGGTCTGGCCGTCATTCTGGGGTCGGTCGGCGATAATTTCGGCGCCGGCATGACGGGCGGCATGGCCTATGTCTATGACGAGGAGAACCGCTTCCCGCTCTATGTGAACCCGGAAAGCGTCATCTATCAGCGTCTGGAAGTGCCGCATTACGAGGAACAGCTGAAGGCGCTGATCCAGGAGCATGTGGACGAAACCGGCAGCCGCTGGGCCGCCCAGTTGTTGAACGACTGGGAACTGGTGCGCGGCCAGTTCTGGCAGGTGGTGCCGAAGGAAATGCTGCACCGTCTGGCGGTGCCGGTGACGGCCCCGGAACGGTTGAGCGCTGAGTAAGCAGCGATAAATCGCTGCTTATAGGGAAGGGGTGGTCCGATTGGATCACCCCTTTTTCTTTGGGGGTAAGCAATCCTGCGGCGGGCTCCCCCCTTTATTGTGGATAGAGAGTGGTAAATAGCAGAGGTAAATTTATCCCATCCAAAAACGCGAGTGGGGGTGGGATATGAAGACCAGTACGCTGACCATCATCAAACACGCGCTGATCGGTTTCATCATCGGCATGGTGGTGGCCGTGGTCCGGCTGGGGGGTGCTAAGGGCGGCGACCTGGGGGCGATGGTGACCACCATTCTGGGATCGGTGATCGGTGCCATGTTGGTGATGGGCGTCATCGGCTATTTCAAGGCGCGCAAGCTGCCCGATGATGCCGCTGCCGTAACGCCCATGTCCACCGGCCGCAAGGTGACGCTTTATGTCAGCCTGGGGTTCCTAGGGCTGGTGATTGGCGGCGTGGCGCTGTTGCCGCTGCTGCGGTGAACGCGTCCGCCTCACAGCATCTCGTGCTTGAAGGGGCGAGTCATCAGCCCGTCAATCACGCTGTCCAGGCTGGCGCCATGGTTCAACAGGGCGTCTACCGCTTGGCATAGCGGCATGTCCACGCCCTTGGTTGCCGCCAGCTTCACCACGGCGCGGGCGGTAAAGACCCCCTCCGCCACGGAGCGGCGTTCGCCCAGCACCTGTTCCAGGGTGCGGCCCTGGCCCAGGGCGGCCCCCAGTGACATGTTGCGCGATTGCAGGGATGAACAGGTCAGTGTCAGATCGCCCAGGCCGGACAGGCCCATCAGGGTTTCCGGCCGCGCGCCCAGCGTCATCCCCAGCCGGGCGATTTCCGCCAGACCACGGGTGATCAGGGCGGCGCGGGCATTATCGCCCAGCGAGCGGCCATGGACGACGCCGCAGGCAATGGCCAGCACATTCTTCACCGCCCCGCCCACCTGTGCCCCGATCAGATCGTCGGACAGATAGGGGCGGAAGGTACGGCCGCCGATGGCGGCCACGATGCGGCGGCCCAGCGCTTCATCCGTGATGGCCAGGGTCACCGCCGTGGGCAGGCCCTTGGCCACTTCCGCGGCGAAGGTGGGGCCGGACAGCACGGCCAGCGGCTGCCCGCCCAGTTCGGCCTCTGCCGCCTCGCTCATCAACGCGCCGGTTTCAATCTCAATGCCCTTGGCGCAGATGATCACCGGCGTCCCCGGTGCCAGCAGGGGCTTCAGGGTGCGGCAGGCAGTGCGCAGATGCTGGGCCGGCGTCACCAGCAGCACGGCATCACAGGATGCCGCATCGGCCATATCCTGGGTGGCGCGGATCGCCGGGTCCAGATGGATTCCGGGCAGGTAGATATTGTTTTCCCGGCTGCGGTTGATGGTGTCTACCAGTTCCGCTTCACGCGCCTGCAACACCACCTCGGCCCCGGCGCGGGCGGCGGCCATGGCCAGCGCTGTGCCCCAGGCCCCGGCCCCGATGACAGCGATGCGACGCATGGTGTTTCCCCCTGGCTTGGTCTTCAAGGATCGGCAATGACAGTTCCGTTCCGGCAAGGCTTACCCCGCCGGGCGCGCCCAAGCAAGAAGGGCGGCCTGGAGAGGGCCGCCCCAGACTGCTGACAAACCCCGTCGAAATTCGGCGGGGTTTTGTTTTTGGTGATTTCAGGCGGCGATTGGTGTTTTGGGTGAGCCGATGAGGATGGCGGCGCGAATGAGGCGGCAGATTGCGCGA